>NZ_GL622183.1:628662-1228662 GCF_000185265.1 Streptococcus oralis ATCC 49296
GTAATCATACTTTGATGCGGTAGTTGATTGGACTTTTGTTAAGGAGACATGTATGTTTGAAGTAGAAAAATGGCTGCATAGTCGGATTGGTTTAAACTTTAGATCTGGACTTGGACGAATGCAGCGAGCTGTGGATTTGCTGGGGAATCCTGAGAAGACTTATCCTATTATCCACGTAACAGGTACTAACGGTAAAGGGTCAACTATTGCCTTCATGAGGGAGTTGTTTGTTGCTCATGGTAAAAAAGTTGGTACTTTCACCTCTCCTCATATCGTCAGTATCCATGATCGAATCTGTATTAATGGGCAACCGATTGCTGATGCAGATTTTATCCGTTTGGCGGAGCAGGTCAATGAGATGGAAAAGACGCTTTTGCAAACCTATGACCAGTTGTCCTTTTTTGAATTACTGACTCTGATTGCTTTGCTTTACTTTAAAGAGCAGGGAGTGGATCTGGTTCTGCTAGAAGTGGGGATTGGTGGTTTGCTTGATACCACTAATGTCGTAACAGGAGAGATTGCAGTTATTGCTTCGATTGGGCTAGATCATCAGGAGACCTTGGGCGATAGTCTGGAGGAAATAGCCGAGCAGAAAGCTGGTATTTTCAAGGCTGGCAAGAAGGCAGTCATTGCCAAGCTTACTCCAGAAGCGGAGCTTGTCTGTCAAAGTAAAGCGAGAGAGTTAGCTGTCGAACTTTATCAAGCTGGGCGAGACTTCACCTTGAATGCTGGGGATTTTTCAAGTAAGCTAGCAAACTTTTCACAGCTTGAAATCGGTTTAGAAGGTGCTTATCAGCAAGAAAATGCCGCCTTGGCTTTAGAAACTTTTCTTCTGTTTATGGCGTCAAGAGGTGAAAGGGTCGAAGAAGAGTTTGTCAGACGGGCTTTGAAGGAGACACATTGGGCAGGTCGATTGGAACGGATTCGTCCACAAATCTACCTAGATGGGGCTCACAATCTGCCAGCCTTGACTCGTCTAGTCGAGTTTATCCAAGGGAAAATCCAGCAAGGTTACCAGGTTCGCATCCTTTTTGGAGCACTTAAACGCAAGGATTATCAGGGGATGCTAGGCTATCTATCTAAGCAGTTGCCTGAGGTGGAACTTAAGGTAACAGGCTTTGACTACCAAGGCTCTCTGGATGAAAAGGATGTGGCGGGTTACGATTTGATTTCTTCCTATGGCGGTTTTATCAGAGAATTTGAAGAAAAGGCCAAAGATCAGGACTTGCTTTTCGTGACGGGCTCGCTCTACTTTATCTCGGAAGTCCGAGCGAGTTTGCAAGGAAGCGATGGGATTAGTTGACCTTCTAGGCTTAAGTTGTTATACTTGAGGTAGGAGGTATATCTGGAAACGATTCCAGCAAAACATTGGCACAAAAGAAAGGAAATCGCTATGAAAACGAAAACATTCACACTTTCTATTGCTTCCCTAGCAATTCTTAGTCTTTTAGCAGCTTGTGGACCTAAGGCACAAGCCCCTACCCAGCAATCTGCTCAGCAATCATCTTCTCAACAAGAATCATCTTCTAGCGCTGCGACAAGTGCTAGTCAACCACAGGCGTCCTCAAGTCAGGACACTACTGTAGCTCAACCTACGAATATCGATGGTACCTATACTGGAAAAGATGAGAATGACCAAATCACTCTTGTTGTAACAGGTAAAACTGGTACATGGACTGAAGTCGAGCCAGATGGAGATAAGGAAATCAAGCAAGTCAGCTTTGAGCCAGAAAATCAACGTGTCATTATCGGGGATGATGTCAAAATTTATGCAGTTAATGGTAATCAATTGATTATCGATGATATGGACCGAGAGGCATCTGACCGAGTGGTATTAACTAAGCAATAATGATTAAGTAAAAGTTCCAATGAGATGAAAGCTATCTTTTTGGAGCTTTTTTCTTGAAAAAGTGGCTGGCTGTTCTTTACTAACTTTTTACTTAAAACGCTTACAAATATTTGTAAAACTTCTTATAAGGTCGTATACTTATAGTAAATAATCAAATAGCGCAAAGGCGCAGGAGGAAAAGCATATGGCTACATTTTACGTTCCGGCAGTTAACCTTATTGGTAAAGGTGTTGTAAATGAAGTAGGTCCGTATATCAAGGAACTGGGGTATAAGAAGGCCCTTTTGGTGACAGATAAGTTCATCGAAGGTAGTGATATTTTACCCAAAGTCCTAAAACCGTTAGATGCTAAAGGGATCGAATATGTGATTTTTAGCGATGTGGAGCCAAATCCGACTTGCAAGAACGTCACAGACGGAGTGGCTGCTTTGGAAGAGCATGGATGTGACTTCATCATCAGTCTTGGAGGAGGCTCACCTCAGGATGCAGCGAGCTGTATTTCCATCATCGCTACAAATGGTGGAAAACCACAGGACTACGAAGGTCTCCACAAGTCTGCTAAAAAAGGATTGCCAGTGGTTGCAATCAATACAACAGCTGGAACTTCTGCAGAAATCACCATCAACTATGTCATTACTGACGAAGAGCGCAAGGTCAAGATGGTAATGGTTGATAAGAACAGCCTTGCCCTTATCTCTGTCAATGATCCAGAACTCATGCTTTCAAAACCGAAAGGATTGACAGCAGCGACAGGTATGGATGCTCTTACTCACGCTGTCGAAGCCTTGGTAACACCAGGTGCTTATAATGTGACCAAGAAACTCTCTATCGGAGCGATTGAACTCATCAAGGAGTATCTTCCTCGTGCTGTGGCAAATGGCCAAGATATTGAAGCGCGTGAGGCGATGGTCAATGCCATCTTCCTCGGTGGTATGAGCTTTAACAATGCTGGTTTGGGCTATGTTCATTCTATGGCTCACCAACTCGGTGCGGTATATAACTTGCCGCATGGTGTCTGCTGTGCCATGCTTCTTCCAGTTGTAGAGCGTGAAAATGCCAAGCGTGTACCAGAAGCTTTCCGCAATGTAGCCAAGGCTTTGGGACTCCATGTGGAGGGGAAAACAGACCAAGAATGTGCTGACTATGCTATTGCTGAAATTGAAAAACTGTCTGAAACAGTAGGTATTCCGAAGAAACTCACTGAACTCGGTATACAAGAAAAAGACTTTGACTTTGACTACCTTTCTAAGAATGCTTTGATTGATGCATGTGCACCTGGAAATCCATTTATGCCAACTTTAGAAGAAACCATTGCTCTCTACAAAGAACTCTTCTAAGGATTAAGTAGAGTGGAAGCGACGTATTCCCCAACATATAAATAATATTGGAAAGAACTATCATTTTGGTAGTTCTTTTTTTAAAAATTTGCTATCCTAGACATATGAGAAAAATCAAAATTGATGTGGTTGTAGTACCTTTAAGTGGGCATCTCTTCCCAACCCTGAATCTACTCGCACCCTTGTTGAAGGATCCCTTGTATGAGATTCGATTATTTACAGGTCCGCAACGAAAAGCTGTCGCAGAGGAGATGGGATTTCAGGTGATTCCCATTTTAGAAAATTGTGTAGATGAGTTTGAGCGTGTAGCCAACAATGAAGGTCAATTAAACCTTTTTTCTGCTTATCGACAGTTGTCAGCTAGCCTTGATTTGATCAATGTGGTTTCAGATCAATTAGTGCAAGAGTGGCAGGGAAATCGACCGGATATTGTGATTGCGGACTTTATAACCCTCTCTGGAGGACTTGTAGCGGAACAGTTGAATATTCCCTGGATTACCACGATGGCGACACAGTTTGCCATTGAAACGACAGATGGACCGCCTTGTTTCTTTGGAGGAATGGGCAGTCCAAAAGCATCTTTCCAATCTGCCCAGCAATGGCTAGGAAGAAAAGGGACCCGTTTAGGGAAACGAATCGTAAGCTTTTTATTGAGAGAACGATTGAAACGTTACGATTTTAAGCTTTACAATCAGAAAGGTCAGGAAACCATCTATTCACCCTATTCCATCTTGGGAATTGGGATGAAAGAGTTGGAGCTGAAAAGTGGTTTTCCAGAGCACTACCTTTGGGTGGGACCTTTTGGCTCTTCGATTGAGAGGGCAGAAAATTATCCCTTCGATTTGTCTCCTTATGCAGGTTATAAGAAGGTCCTTGTCTCCTGTGGCACTCAGCTAGCATGGGCCAAAGACAATCTCCTCTATCAGACACAACAATTGGCAGAAGCACATCCGGACTGTCACTTCTTTGTGACTCTGGGGTTTGGCGGACAAGACTTCCAATGTGAAGAGCTCATGGACAATGTTTCTGTGGTATCCTATCTTCCCTATAAGGAGTACATTCCTCAGATGGATTATGTGATTCATCATGGTGGTGCGGGTATTTTTTACCAGTGTATCATCTATGGTAAGCCTGCCTTGATTCTCCCCCATGACTATGATCAGTATGACTATGCGGTTCGTGGATTAGAGGCAGGGATTGCCTTGACTGCTAAACGAGAGGATACGGAAGCGATTGGACGTGCCTTTGATGAGTTGTTGGCTAGAGATGACTGGCCAGTCTTGAACAAACTCAGTCGTGCAGCTCAAATCTATCAGCCAACAGAGATTCTGAAGAGCGAAATACATCGGCTCTTAGGGGACAAGGAGAAGTAAAAAATGAAGAAAGTATTGGTAACAGGTGCTACGGGCTTTCTAGGTAAGTATGTTGTTGAAGAGCTCAGTCAGCAGGGCTATCAGGTACGCGCTTTTGGACGCAATCGCAAGATGGGTCAGTCTTTAGAGAACTCCTCTGTGGCATTTTTTCAGGGAGATTTGACCAAGCAAGAGGATCTGACTCAGGCTTGTCAGGGTATGGACATGGTTGTGCATGCGGGTGCTCTTTCTACCGTTTGGGGTGCTTGGGAGGATTTCTACCAGACAAATGTTTTAGGGACCAAGTATGTTCTGGATGCTTGCCGAGAGGCTGGTATTCAGCGTTTGGTTTATGTGTCCTCGCCTAGCATCTATGCTGCGCCTCGAGATCAGTTAGCTATCAAAGAAAGTGCTGCGCCTCAGGAAAATAATCTGAACAACTACATTCGTAGTAAGCTGGCTTCGGAGAAGCTGTTTAAGGATTATCCCGATGTTCCGAGTATTATCTTACGACCTCGTGGGCTTTTTGGGATTGGGGATACCAGTATTTTGCCCCGAGTTCTCAAACTCAGTCAGAAGATTGGCATTCCCTTGATAGGAGATGGTCGTCAGCTCATGGATATGACCTGTGTGGAAAATGTCGCTCTGGCAATTCGCTTGGCACTAGAGTCCCCTCAAGCTAGTGGCGAAGTTTATAATATTACCAATGGGGAACCAAGAGCCTTTAAGGATTTGATAGAAGAAACCTTGAGAGGGTTGGGCTATCCAATAACATACAGAAAAGTGCCAGCTCCTCTTCTTTCAGTTATTGCTACTAGTTTAGAGTTTCTGTATAAGGTCTTGAAACTCAAAGGTGAACCGCCTCTGACACGCTATACCTATTATCTGCTCCGTTATAGTCAGACGCTGGACATCAGCAAGGCGGAGCGAGACTTGGGGTATCGCCCTCAAATCAGTATTTCGGAAGGGATTGAACAATATGTCCAAGATTATCGAAAGCATTGATTATTTCCCAGCAGGCTACTGTACCAGCTACACAGGTTTGCTATTTAAGGGAGTCAAGAATCAAAAGATGACCTTTCCAGCAGGTGTTTTTCTTATCAAACACAGGGACAAGGGCTATCTCCTCTATGACACAGGCTATCATTACGATATTAAGACCCGGCTTCGCTATGGTTTCTATCGGCTAGGAACGCCTGTTCAAATGACGGAGAAGGACCAGATTTCACGTTTGCTGGAAGCGAAGGGAATCAAACCAGAAGAAATTAACTATGTTCTTCTGTCGCACCTACATCCAGATCATCTGGGAGGAGCTAGTTTCTTTCCTCGTGCAACCTTTATCTTGACAAAAGAAGTATATGAAGTCTACCAAAAACCCAAGTTGAAAGACCTGATTTTCAAGGAGTTTTTACCAGCTTCTTTTGAGAAAAATCTAACCATTATCAGAGCTGACCAGCAAGTTTCAACTTTTCCCTATCGTCCGATTTGTGATCTTTTCGGAGATGGCAGTATCCTAGTAGCCTCTGTTGACGGGCATGCTAGGGGGCAAGCCTGTTTATATTTTCCAGACCTTAATCTCCTCATTGCAGCGGACCTCTGTTGGGGAATTGACCTCTTACCTTACACCAAGCAGATGCACCTGATTCCTTCCTTGGTCCAGGATAATAAGGCCGACTATATCAGGGGGACAGAGTTTCTGGAGGAAGTCTTAAAGGCCGGTATTGAGGTAGTTGTTAGCCATGATCCTGTAGAAAGGATAGAGTCAATCCTACATGAAAAAAATAACCTTTCTTAAAACCTTTATCCAAACTCGTTGGCTTCATCATTTCAAATCTCGAGAAGCTGTAGAAAACTATCAGAAAAAGCAATTAACTAACTATATGGACTTTTTAAAGCGAGAGTCGCCCTACTTTAAAAATGGAGTTCCTAGCAACTTTGACCATATGGACAAGGCTTTTATGATGGAACATTTCAATGAGCTCAACACCCAAGGAGTGGATCGTGATGAAGCCTTGAGCTTAGCTATTGAAAGTGAGAAGACCCGTGACTTCACTGAACTTAAAGGGGAAGTAGCCGTCGGTCTGTCTTCAGGGACGTCTGGACATCGGGGGCTCTTTATCACAACAGAGAAAGAGCGAAGTATGTGGGCTGCGGCTATCTTGGCAAAGATGTTGCCCAAGGGGCAGCTTTTTGGACACCGCATCGCCTTTTTCCTGAGAGCTGATAATGAACTCTATCAGACCATCAATACGGCGCTCATTCGTCTAGAGTATTTTGATATTTTCAAACATACAGATGAGCATATCGAGCGACTCAACAACTATCAACCAACGATTATTGTGGCGCCAGCCTCGATGTTGATTGAATTGAGCAAGCGTCTCAAGGATGGAGAGTTAGCTATTTACCCACAAAAAATCGTTTCGGTGGCGGAAATCTTGGAAGATAGTGATAGGGGACGGATCGCAGAAGCCTTTTCACTATCCATCATTGACCAAGTTTATCAGGCGACAGAAGGTTTCCTAGCCTGCACTTGCTCAGCTGGCAATCTACATCTCAACGAAGACATTATCTTTGTGGAAAAGCAGTATCTAGATGACCGCCGTTTTTATCCAGTGATTACGGATTTTAAGCGAAGTAGTCAGCCTGTTTATCGCTACCAGCTCAATGATATCTTGGTTGAAAATCAGGAGCCTTGTCCCTGTGGCTCCTACTATACACGGATTGACAAGGTCGAAGGACGTTCTGATGATATCTTCTACTTTGAAGGGCAGAATGGGGAGCAGGTAACGATCTATCCAGACTTTATCAGGCGTTGTATCCTCTTTGTGGAGAATGTAGGAGATTACCAAGTTAAGCAACATTCCGAGAAATTAGTGGAAGTTTGTTTAGGCCGACGAGATGAGGACGTAGAGACAGCAATTTTAGCACAGTTCCAACTCTTGGCCCAGCAAAAAGAGTTCATAGTTCCTCAAATCCAATTTTCAGATTATCATTGGGATACTAGCCGTAAACTCAAACGTATTCAACGTTTATGAAAGGAAAAAAGACAATGACAGAAGTAAAAAGACATGTAGAAATCGCAGGTTATGGCATTTGCCTTCCAAAAAATACTGTGCAGTTTAAAGACCAGACCCGTTATCGTGTAGTTGAAAATGAAGAAACACAACTCGACTTGGCGGAAGGAGCTATCCACCGTGCACTTGAACATGCAAATTTGGATATTAAAGATATCGATTGCCTTGTATCAGCTAGTGCAGTTGGTGTTCAGCCTATTCCTTGTATGGCTGCCTTGATTCATGAGCGCGTGGCAAAAGGACTCTCAATTCCAGCAATGGACATCAATACGACCTGTACCAGCTTTATTTCTGCTCTATCGACTATGTCCCACTTGATTGAGGCGGGCGAATACAATCGTGTCTTGATTGTGTCTAGTGAGGTTGGAAGTTTAGGGCTCAATCCCAAGCAAAAAGAAAGTTTTGAACTCTTTAGTGATGGGGCAGCAGCCTTTATTTTCCAAAAAAGTCATCAGGGAAGAGGGGTCATTGCTAGTCTCCAACGTACTTGGTCAGAAGGAGCTCACGATACGGAAATTCGTGGAGGTCTGACTTCTTTTCAACCAAAAGAGTACTCTGAAGCGACGAAGACCAACTATATGTTTGACATGAAGGGGAAGAAAATCCTCCTCTTGTCTGCTCGTAAAATCCCAGTCATGTTTGAAGAGTTTCAAGAAAAAACACAGCTAGCCTTGGCAGACGTGGACTATATCATTCCTCACCAAGCAAGTCGTGCTCTTCCTTTGGTCATGGAAAAACTAGGTGTGGCTGAGGATCAGTACCTCAATCTCGTCACTGACTATGGAAATATGGTGTCAGTCTCTGTACCGTTTGGCCTGGCTTATTCTTTGGAGCATGGACTTATCAAGGAGGGAGATGTCGTCTACCTTATGGGGACTGCAGCTGGTATGACGGTCAATATGTTGGCTTTGAAATTGTAATAATCATCTAAACACGGAACGACTGGAACTTGAGCAAAGGTAAACGGTTGCCATCTACCCCTGAACTGAGGTATACTAGTAGAAACATTAATTTATCAAGCAGTTAAGGAGAATGTTAGAAAAGGAAGGGGATGTATGACAGCTAGAAAAATGCAGCTACTCATGTCCAAATATGGTTTTAGTATTACCATCATGTTGGCAGAGTTGTTTATCGTCTTTGGTTTATTTCTCTATCTAGGGCAAATGGCTCCAATTGTCTGGATTATTCTAGTCATTTTAGTGAGCCTAGCGACCATTGTATCGATTGTCAATCGATCTATGAATCCTGAGAGTAAGGTAACATGGCTGTTAGTAGCCTTTGTGCCAGTGTTTGGTCCCTTACTCTATATCATGTTTGGAGAACGCCGTTTATCTAAAAAGGAATTGAAGCAGCTAAAGCAGCTCCAATCAATGGTTGATCGAGAGGACAATAGCAGAGCTCTCCGTTTGGAGTTAAAGGAACAAGACAAATCAGCTTACGGCGTTATCAAATCACTCCTCAGTATGGACACGAATGCCGATGTCTATGATCGAACGGATACACAATTTTTTGCATCTGGTGAAAGCATGTGGCAGCAGATGCTAGAGGATCTCAAGAAAGCTGAGAAGTTTATCTTTCTCGAATACTATATCATCGAAGAAGGTTTGATGTGGAATAGTATTTTGGAGATTTTGGAAGAAAAGGCAGCTCAAGGAGTAGAAGTGAAGCTTCTCTATGATGATATTGGTTGTATGGCAACCTTGCCTGGAGATTACACCATCCAGCTTCGTGGCCGAGGGATTGAAGCCCACAAATTTAATAAGGTGATTCCACGTTTGACCGTTGCTTATAACAACCGTGATCACCGTAAAATCATGGTTATCGATGGTCAAATTGCCTATACAGGTGGTATCAATCTGGCCGATGAGTATATCAACCATGTCGAACGCTTTGGTTATTGGAAGGATAGCGGTATTCGTCTGGATGGACCGGCAGTTAAAGCTTTTACCAGACTCTTTTTATCTGCCTGGTATATCAACCGTGGGGAGATTAGTGACTTTGACCAATACCATCTCGAAAATCAGCCCAAAGATGGGATGGGGCTCTGTATTCCCTATAGTAGTGGGCCAAAACCCATCTACAGAGCTCAAGTTGGAAAAACGGTCTACCAAAATCTTATCAATCAAGCTACAGATTACGTCTATATCACGACTCCCTATCTGATTGCTGACTACGATCTCACCGAAAGTATCAAAAATGCAGCTCTGAGAGGGATAGATGTGCGAATTGTGACGCCGTGTATCCCAGATAAGAAGGTTATTCAGTTGGTTACTCGAGGAGCCTATCCAGACTTGTTATCTGCGGGGGTTCGTATTTATGAGTACAGTCCGGGATTCCTTCATAGCAAGCAAATGCTTGTCGATGGAGAAGTGGCCACCGTGGGAACCATCAATTTTGACTATCGGAGCTTGCTTCACCACTATGAAAATGCCGTCTTGCTTTATAGAACGCAGTCTATCATCGATATTGAAAGGGACTTCGAAGAGATTTTTAAAGTTTCTCAAGAAATTTATCCTCACACCATCAAAACCAGCTGGTATCAAAGCCTCATCAAGGAAATTGTCCAGTTGTTTGCACCTATGCTCTAACTATCCATCAAGATCTAGCCCAAGGCTGGGTCTTTTTTGTCTTCTTACGAATAGATAAGTAAAGGAGAAAACCATGCTTAATTTAGAAGAAGATGATTTTATCAGAGAGTATAGTAATAGTCGCTTCCACCGTTTTCGTGAAATCGAACGCTTTGCGCTATTGGATAAGAAATTTAGCAAATATCAATCCCAAGCTGACATTCCTGTAAGATTTTGATATACTAAAACAGATAAACTTATAGGAGAAATTGAATGAACGTATACGGGAAAATAGATGAGAAACAAGAAGAATCTCATTACCAAGACTGGTCAGTGCCAGAAAAACGAGAAGGAGCTCCCATTCCCTTTTTTAGTATTTTGCTTTGGAGTTTAGTGGCCACAGCCATTTCGGTTGCCCTGCCTTTTATTTTTGGTTTAGTCAGTCCGCAACAAAGTCAGGATCTTTATACCGGTTGGGCCTTGCATCAAAATGGTCAAATGTATACAGATTATTTTGGGACGGAGGGATTGCTCTATTATGTGCTAACCTACCTTTTTCAAGGCAGTATTCTGATTGCTTTGGTTGAGTGGTTGGCCTTGTTTGGAGCAGGTGTTTTTCTTTTTAAGGCTGCGGATACTCTTGCCGGCCAAGAAAAGGAAGCGAAGCGACTTGTCTTTATTTTATACTTGCTTGTAGCAGGCCTCGCTTTTGGTGGTGGCTATGCTCTCTTGCTAGCCCTGCCTTTCCTATTTTATTCATTGAGTATCGTTACAAATTATCTCGCTTTTCCAAAGGATGATAAAGGATTTGTACGAGTGGGGATGAGCCTTGCTCTCGCTTTCTTCCTTGCGCCAATCCCAACCGTCTTGTTTGCGGCTGTACTGGCCTTGGGGATTATCGGCTTTAATCTAGCTAAAGGTCACTTTGTTCATGGTCTATATCAGTTCTTTGCGTCAGCCCTAGGATTTTCACTCTTATTCTATCCTTTAGGCTACTATACAGTGTGGACAGGTAGTTTTGGAGATGCTATTAGCCAGACCTTGTATCCGGTAAATACTCTTAGCCTCTTTTCAAATTCGCATTTGCTTGAAAATGCAGCCTTCTATGGTTTGCTTGCTATTGGATTAGGTTCCCTTGGTTTGCTCTTTGCAGGCTTGTTCCAGTCAAAACCAGCCAAGCAATATGCCCTCTCAATTGCTACTAGCTTGGGATTGTTGATTTCTTTAGGAATCTTGATTCTCTCCCAAGAACCTATCAACGGTACTCGTCTTGTGGTGCTAATTCCTTTCTTGGTCTTGCTCCTTCTGACAGGAATCAAGGAAGATGTTTCGGAGGGAGGGAGTCGTCGTAGAAGAAGACGCGAGAAACAAACTTCTTTCTTTAAAGGAAATTTCTATCTACCACTGATTGCCCTTGCTTATCTCATTGTTCTTCCTATTGTGAGTCGTTACCTTTCTCACCCAACGACTTATCAGGAGAGAGACCGTCTTGCTAGCGTGGTCAAACAACAAACGAGTTCTGAGGATCGTGTCTATGCTTGGGATGATCGTCCTGATTTCTACCGTGCAAGTGAACGCTTGGCGCCGACTTCTCTATCAACTCCAACACTCTATACTGCAAGCGATGAAAATAAAACCAAACTGATGAATGACCTGAAAGAGAATCAACCGAAGATGATTGTGGTCAATCAAAAAGTTGCCTTGTGGTCAGATGTAGAGAGCTGGCTCAGTGAAAACTATGAGCTTGTTCAGACAAATACTAGCGAGTTCAAACTTTATAAATCCAAATAACAAAAAATCGATATCTTGTGGAATTTTAAAATTTTTAGGATTTTTAACACAAGATATTGATTTTTATTTTAAGAGTGGTATAATACTTCATAGAACAACATTTTAGAAAAGAGCATGGATATGATTGTATTAGAAGAAAAGCTTGCAACCGTTCCCACCTTGTTCGTTGAAAAACGAGATGGTAGACGAGTGGTGTTTGATGTAGACAAGATTGACAAGGCTCTCCACAAGGCGGCGGAAAAGGTTATGGACGTTACGCCTCTAGTAGAAAAACGCCTAAATGGTCTAGTTGAAAGAATCGTGACTGAAATTCACAGCCGCTTCCCTCAAGGTGTCAAGATTTATGAAATTCAAAATGTCGTAGAGCACGAACTCCTTGAAGCCAAAGAGTATGCACTAGCTGAGGAGTATATCACTTATCGGACACAAAGGGATTTTGAGCGCTCAAAAGCGACAGATATCAACTTTAGTATCCATAAACTTCTCAATAAAGATCAAGCAGTTGTCAATGAAAATGCCAATAAAGACAGCGATGTCTTCAACACCCAGCGTGATTTGACAGCAGGGATTGTTGGGAAGTCGATTGGGCTGCAAATGCTTCCTAAGCACGTAGCTAATGCTCACCAAAAAGGGGATATCCACTATCATGACTTGGACTACAGTCCCTACACTCCTATGACCAACTGCTGTTTGATTGATTTTAAAGGCATGCTAGAAAATGGTTTTAAGATTGGGAATGCAGAGGTAGAGAGTCCCAAGTCTATCCAGACTGCGACAGCTCAAATTTCTCAAATCATCGCTAACGTTGCTTCTAGCCAGTACGGGGGTTGCTCAGCTGACCGTATCGATGAAGTCTTGGCTCCGTATGCGGAGAAGAATTACCAAAAGCACCTCAAGGATGCGGAAGAGTGGGTCTTGCCCGAGAAACGGGAAGATTATGCTTGGAAGAAAACCCAAAAGGACATCTACGATGCCATGCAATCTCTTGAGTATGAAATCAACACTCTCTTCACTTCAAATGGACAAACACCTTTTACTTCACTAGGTTTTGGTCTAGGAACTAGTCGTTTTGAGCGGGAAATTCAAAAAGCTATCTTGACCATCCGAATCAAGGGGCTTGGTTCAGAACACCGCACAGCCATCTTTCCTAAACTCATCTTTACGCTGAAAAGAGGACTCAACTTAGAGGAAGGTTCACCTAACTACGACATCAAACAGTTGGCTCTTGAGTGTGCAACCAAGCGGATGTACCCAGATGTCTTGTCCTATGATAAGATTATCGAACTGACTGGTTCTTTCAAGGTTCCTATGGGTTGTCGCTCCTTCCTCCAAGGCTGGAAAGATGAAAATGGTGTTGAGGTCAATTCAGGTCGTATGAATCTAGGTGTTGTGACGGTTAATCTGCCTCGTATCGCCCTCGAGTCTGAAGGAGATCTGAATAAGTTTTGGGAAATCTTCAACGAGAGAATGAACATTGCGGAGGATGCTCTGGTTTATCGTGTCGAACGAACCAAGGAAGCAACACCAGCAAATGCCCCTATCCTTTATCAGTATGGAGCCTTCGGTCGCCGTCTCGGAAAAGAAGAAAGTGTTGACCAACTCTTTAAGAATCGCCGTGCGACAGTTTCGCTGGGCTACATCGGTTTGTACGAAGTGGCTACAGTCTTCTTTGGAAATAGCTGGGAAAGCAATCCTGAAGCCAAGGAATTCACATTGGATATTATTCGCGATATGAAACGTCGTGTGGAAGAGTGGTCTGACCAATATGGTTACCATTTCTCGATCTACTCCACACCGTCTGAAAGTCTGACAGATCGCTTCTGTCGCTTAGACACAGAGAAGTTTGGTTCTATTCCTGACATCACGGATAAGGAATACTACACCAACTCGTTCCACTACGATGTCCGGAAAAATCCAACGCCGTTTGAAAAATTAGACTTTGAGAAAGTTTATCCAGAAGTAGGTGCGTCAGGTGGTTTTATCCATTATTGTGAGTATCCAGTTCTTCAACAAAATCCTAAAGCCTTGGAAGCTGTTTGGGACTATGCCTATGACCGTGTCGGCTATCTAGGGACCAATACTCCTATTGATCGTTGCTACAAGTGTGACTTTGAAGGGGATTTTGAACCAACTGAGCGAGGATTTGCTTGTCCAAACTGTGGCAATAGCGACCCTAAAACAGTAGACGTGGTCAAACGTACGTGTGGTTATCTGGGAAATCCTCAAGCGCGTCCGATGGTTAATGGACGCCACAAGGAAATCGCTGCGCGTGTCAAACACATGAACGGTTCAACTATTAAAACAGCCGGACATGAAGTAACAAATTAGAAGGAAATGGAATGGGGAAATACCAATTAGACGATAAGGGACGCGCACAAGTGACCCGTTATCACGAGAAACACTCGAAAGGCGGAACAGGTAAAAAAGAACGCTTGCTCAACCTCAGAGAACAGTTTTTAAACAAGAACAAGAAAAAATAAAAGTGAGAGTCTGCTCTCACTTTTCTCTTAATTGGAGGTGAAAATGATACTACGCAGACCAACATTGGCAGATAAAGAAACAGTTTTAGAGATGATGGCAGAGTTTGAACAGACTCAATCAGCCCACGATGGTGGGTTTTGGAACGCCAACAATTTTGTTTATGAAGAGTGGCTAGAAGAAAATCTTCAAGCGGAAGCGGGACTCAATATTCCTGAAAACTGGGTTCCTGCTATCCAGCTGGTTAGTTTTGACGTAGCAGGCCAGGCTCTTGGCTTTCTCAACCTTCGTCTCCGATTAAATGACTACTTACTAGAAAATGGTGGCCATATCGGCTATTCCGTTCGCCCCTCTGAAAGAGGCAAAGGTTATGCCAAAGAAGCTCTCCGACAAGGCTTACAAGTCGCCAAGGAAAAGAACATCAAAAAAGCACTTGTGACCTGTAGTACGGAAAATCCTGCCAGCCGAGCTGTTATCTTAGCTAATGGTGGTGTCTATGAGGATGTTCGAAACGGAACGGAGCGCTACTGGATTGATGTCGATTAAGGAGGAAGCATGGAGCTAAGACGACCAACTTTGGAAGATAAAGAAGCTATATTAGAGATGATTGCGGAGTTCGATGCAGCAAAATCCTATATGCACGGTGGCATGGGCTCCGCTTGGAAGCGAGCAAAGGATTACGAGGATTGTTTAAAGATTGTAGAGCAGCAAGAGGATGCTGCCAACCTGCCAGTAGGCTGGGTTCCTGCAATCAAATTTTTATCATTTGATGAGACTGGCTTGCCTTTGGGATTTTTAGCCCTGCGCTTGTCCTTGAATGACAAATTATTTGTGGAAGGCGGTCATATTGGCTATTCTATCCGTCCCAGTCAACGAGGCAAAGGATATGGGAAGGAGCAGTTGAGATTAGGACTAGCAGAGGCTCGAAAGCAAGGATTGGAACGAGTGCTGATTACCTGCGATGAAGACAACGAAGCCAGCCGCCGCACGATTCTCTCCGCTGGCGGTGTTTACGAAAATACAATCGATAGAAGTCAGCGCTATTGGATAGATTTGGAGTAAAAGGATGACATGGAATACACCAAAACCAGGTGAATGGAAAAGTGAGGAGCTTAGTAAAGGGCGAATCATTGATTACAAGGCTTTTAACTTTGTCGATGGAGAAGGTGTGCGAAACTCTCTCTATGTATCAGGTTGCATGTTTCACTGCGAGGGGTGCTATAATGTTGCGACTTGGTCTTTCAACGCAGGCATTCCCTATACGGCAGAATTAGAAGAACAAATCATGGTAGACCTTGCCCAGCCCTATGTTCAAGGCTTGACCTTACTGGGGGGAGAACCTTTTCTTAATACAGGTATCCTCTTACCTCTCGTTAAGCGAATTCGAAAGGAATTGCCAGACAAAGACATCTGGTCCTGGACGGGCTACACGTGGGAAGAAATGATGCTGGAGACTCCAGACAAATTGGAACTCTTGTCGCTGATTGACATCCTTGTCGATGGACGGTATGATAAAAGCAAGCGCAATCTTATGCTCCAGTTCCGAGGTTCCTCTAATCAACGTATCATTGATGTGCAAAAATCCCTCAAAAGTGGGCAAGTGGTGATTTGGGACAAGCTTAATGACGGAAAAGAAAGCTATGAGCAGGTGAAGAGAGAATGAAGAAAAAAGACCTGATAGAACAACTGGTTTCAGAGATCGAAACGGGAAGAGTTAGGACGCTAGGGATCTACGGCCATGGGGCTTCAGGCAAGTCAAGCTTCGCTCAGGAATTACATCAAGCCCTAGATTCTACTACAGTAAATTTACTAGAAACAGATCCCTATATCACCTCAGAACGTCACCTGGTAGTACCAAAGCAAGCGCCAGATCAAAAGGTGACAGCTTGTCTCCCAGTGGCGCATGAACTGGCAAGTTTACAGAGAGATATTCTCGCCTTGCAGGCAGGTATGGATGTCTTAACAATCGATGAACCGTGGAAGGCTAGCGAGGTCTTGTCTGGAGCCAAGCCGATTCTGATTGTTGAAGGGATGTCTGTGGGATTTCTACCCAAGGAACTCTTTGACAAAACTATCTGTTTCTACACGGATGAGGAGACCGAATTAAAGAGGCGCTTAGCTCGAGATACGACTATGAGAAATCGGGATGCATCTTTTGTATTGGCTAGCCATCAGATGAGACGGGAGCAGTATCTGCGATACTATAGAGAAACCGAGTCAAGGGCGGACATTCTAGTGGATCAATCAGACGATACATTCAAGGTTAAAATGACACACATTATATAGAAGAAAAGATTGATTTTTATAGATGTAAATCAGTAATCATAGGAAGATGAAATAGGAAAACAGTTTCATCCTAAAAAAACGAAAAAAAGCTCACAAATCCCTTGCAATCGCAGGGGCTTTGTGTTATTCTATTATGGTGCTGTAAATTACAGCCTTAGCTTTGATGCAAGAGGTTGCGACACGCTCGGTTGCATTGCCACGCAACGCGCGTCGGTTTTCTTGTGGAGCTAGCCTATTATCTTAAATAGACGAAAAGGAGAAAAAGATGGCAAACAAAAAAATCCGTATCCGTTTGAAAGCTTACGAACACCGTACGCTTGACACAGCGGCTGCAAAAATCGTAGAATCAGCTACTCGTACAGGTGCACAAGTTGCGGGTCCAATCCCACTTCCAACTGAGCGTAGCCTCTACACAATTATTCGTGCGACTCACAAATACAAAGACTCTCGCGAACAATTTGAAATGCGTACACACAAACGTTTGATCGATATCGTTAACCCAACTCAAAAAACAGTTGATGCGTTGATGAAATTGGATCTTCCAAGTGGTGTAAACGTAGAAATCAAACTTTAATCTAAAGCTTGATACCTTGAGCATAAAAAACGCTCGTTAAAAACTTTTTGAATAAAAAAATATAGAAAAGGAACTATTTTCTCATGACAAAAGGAATCTTAGGGAAAAAAGTGGGAATGACTCAAATCTTCACTGAAGCTGGCGAATTGATCCCTGTAACAGTTATTGAAGCAACTCCAAACGTTGTTCTTCAAGTTAAAACTGTAGAAACAGACGGATATAACGCTATCCAAGTTGGTTTCGATGACAAACGTGAAGTATTGAGCAACAAACCTGCTAAAGGACATGTAGCGAAAGCTAACACGGCTCCTAAGCGCTTCATTCGTGAATTCAAAAACGTTGAAGGCTTGGAAGTTGGTGCTGAAATCACAGTTGAAACATTCGCAGCTGGAGACGTTGTTGACGTAACTGGTACTTCTAAAGGTAAAGGTTTCCAAGGTGTTATCAAACGCCATGGACAATCACGTGGACCAATGGCTCACGGTTCTCGTTACCACCGTCGTCCAGGTTCTATGGGACCTGTTGCACCTAACCGCGTATTCAAAGGTAAAAACCTTGCAGGACGTATGGGTGGCGACCGCGTAACAATTCAAAACCTTGAAGTTGTACAAGTTGTTCCAGAAAAGAACGTTATCCTTATCAAAGGTAACGTACCAGGTGCTAAGAAATCTCTTATCACTATCAAATCAGCAGTTAAAGCTGGTAAATAATAAAGAAAGGGGAAATCAGTCACAATGGCAAACGTAACATTATTTGACCAAACTGGTAAAGAAGCTGGCCAAGTTGTTCTTAACGATGCAGTATTTGGTATCGAACCAAATGAATCAGTTGTGTTTGATGTGATCATCAGCCAACGCGCAAGCCTTCGTCAAGGAACACACGCTGTTAAAAACCGCTCTGCAGTATCAGGTGGTGGACGCAAACCATGGCGTCAAAAAGGAACTGGACGTGCTCGTCAAGGTTCTATCCGCTCACCACAATGGCGTGGTGGTGGTGTTGTCTTCGGACCAACTCCACGTTCATACGGCTACAAACTTCCACAAAAAGTTCGTCGCCTAGCTCTTAAATCAGTTTACTCTGAAAAAGTTGCTGAAAACAAATTCGTAGCTGTAGACGCTCTTTCATTTACAGCTCCAAAAACTGCTGAATTTGCAAAAGTTCTTGCAGCATTGAGCATCGATTCTAAAGTTCTTGTTATCCTTGAAGAAGGAAATGAATTCGCAGCTCTTTCAGCTCGTAACCTTCCAAACGTGAAAGTTGCAACTGCTACAACTGCAAGTGTTCTTGACATCGCAAATAGCGACAAACTTCTTGTCACACAAGCAGCTATCTCTAAAATCGAGGAGGTTCTTGCATAATGAATTTGTATGATGTTATCAAAAAACCTGTTATCACTGAAAGCTCAATGGCTCAACTTGAAGCAGGAAAATATGTATTTGAAGTTGACACTCGTGCACACAAACTTTTGATCAAGCAAGCTGTTGAAGCTGCTTTCGAAGGTGTTAAAGTTGCCAATGTTAACACAATCAACGTAAAACCAAAAGCGAAACGTGTTGGACGTTACACTGGTTTTACTAACAAAACTAAAAAAGCTATCATCACACTTACAGCTGATTCAAAAGCAATCGAGTTGTTCGCTGCTGAAGCTGAATAATCTAAGGAGGAAATATCGTGGGAATTCGTGTTTATAAACCAACAACAAACGGTCGCCGTAATATGACTTCTTTGGATTTCGCTGAAATCACAACAAGCACTCCTGAAAAATCATTGCTTGTTGCTTTGAAGAGCAAGGCTGGTCGTAACAACAACGGTCGTATCACTGTTCGTCACCAAGGTGGTGGACACAAACGTTTCTACCGTTTGGTTGACTTCAAACGTAACAAAGACAACGTTGAAGCAGTTGTTAAAACTATCGAGTACGATCCAAACCGTTCTGCAAACATCGCTCTTGTACACTACACTGACGGTGTGAAAGCATACATTATCGCTCCAAAAGGTCTTGAAGTAGGTCAACGTATCGTTTCAGGTCCAGAAGCAGATATCAAAGTCGGAAACGCTCTTCCACTTGCTAACATCCCAGTTGGTACTTTGATCCACAACATCGAGTTGAAACCAGGTCGTGGTGGAGAATTAGTTCGTGCAGCTGGAGCTTCTGCTCAAGTATTGGGTCAAGAAGGTAAATACGTTCTTGTTCGCCTTCAATCAGGCGAAGTTCGTATGATTCTTGGAACTTGTCGTGCCACAGTTGGTGTTGTCGGAAACGAACAACATGGACTTGTAAACCTTGGTAAAGCAGGACGTAGCCGTTGGAAAGGTATCCGCCCAACAGTTCGTGGTTCTGTAATGAACCCTAACGATCACCCACACGGTGGTGGTGAAGGTAAAGCACCAGTTGGTCGTAAAGCGCCATCTACTCCATGGGGCAAACCTGCTCTTGGTCTTAAAACTCGTAACAAGAAAGCGAAATCTGACAAACTTATCGTTCGTCGTCGCAACGAGAAATAATAGTAAACTAGTCGCCTAAGCAACTAGGAAATCCGCCAGCTCGGTAGCGCTCCATGTGAGCGCAAGCCGCTGTGGTACAACATTTAAAGGAGAAAAAATAAAAATGGGACGCAGTCTTAAAAAAGGACCTTTCGTCGATGAGCATTTGATGAAAAAAGTTGAAGCTCAAGCTAACGACGAAAAGAAAAAAGTTATCAAAACTTGGTCACGTCGTTCAACGATCTTCCCAAGTTTCATTGGTTACACTATTGCAGTTTATGACGGACGTAAACACGTACCTGTTTACATCCAAGAAGACATGGTAGGTCACAAACTTGGTGAATTTGCACCAACTCGTACTTACAAAGGTCACGCTGCAGACGACAAGAAAACACGTAGAAAATAAGGAGAACATAAATGGCAGAAATTACTTCAGCTAAAGCAATGGCTCGTACAGTACGTGTTTCACCTCGTAAATCACGTCTTGTTCTTGACAACATCCGTGGTAAAAGCGTAGCCGATGCTATTGCAATCTTGACATTCACACCAAACAAAGCTGCTGAAATCATCTTGAAAGTTTTGAACTCAGCTGTAGCTAACGCTGAAAACAACTTTGGTTTGGACAAAGCTAACTTGGTAGTATCTGAAGCATTCGCAAACGAAGGACCAACTATGAAACGTTTCCGTCCACGTGCGAAAGGTTCAGCTTCACCAATCAACAAACGTACAGCTCACATCACTGTAGCTGTTGCAGAAAAATAAGGAGGTAACATCGTGGGTCAAAAAGTACATCCAATTGGTATGCGTGTCGGCATCATCCGTGATTGGGATGCCAAATGGTATGCTGAAAAAGAATACGCGGATTACCTTCATGAAGATCTTGCAATCCGTAAATTCGTTCAAAAAGAACTTGCTGACGCAGCAGTTTCAACTATCGAAATTGAACGCGCAGTAAACAAAGTTAACGTTTCACTTCACACTGCTAAACCAGGTATGGTTATCGGTAAAGGTGGTGCTAACGTTGATGCACTCCGTGCAAAACTTAACAAATTGACTGGAAAACAAGTACACATCAACATCATCGAAATCAAACAACCTGATTTGGATGCTCACCTTGTAGGTGAAGGAATTGCTCGTCAATTGGAGCAACGTGTCGCTTTCCGTCGTGCACAAAAACAAGCAATCCAACGTGCAATGCGTGCTGGAGCTAAAGGAATCAAAACTCAAGTATCAGGTCGTTTGAACGGTGCAGATATCGCCCGTGCTGAAGGATACTCTGAAGGAACTGTTCCACTTCACACACTTCGTGCAGATATCGATTACGCTTGGGAAGAAGCAGATACTACATACGGTAAACTTGGTGTTAAAGTATGGATCTACCGTGGTGAAGTTCTTCCAGCTCGTAAAAACACTAAAGGAGGTAAATAACCAATGTTAGTACCTAAACGTGTTAAACACCGTCGTGAATTCCGTGGAAAAATGCGCGGTGAAGCAAAAGGTGGAAAAGAAGTAGCATTCGGTGAATACGGTCTTCAAGCTACAACTAGCCACTGGATCACTAACCGCCAAATCGAAGCTGCTCGTATCGCCATGACTCGTTACATGAAACGTGGTGGTAAAGTTTGGATTAAAATCTTCCCACACAAATCATACACTGCTAAAGCTATCGGTGTGCGTATGGGATCTGGTAAAGGGGCACCTGAAGGTTGGGTAGCACCAGTTAAACGTGGTAAAGTGATGTTCGAAATCGCTGGTGTATCTGAAGAGATCGCTCGCGAAGCGCTTCGTCTTGCAAGCCACAAATTGCCAGTTAAATGTAAATTCGTAAAACGTGAAGCAGAATAAGGAGAAGGCATGAAACTTAATGAAGTAAAAGAATTTGTTAAAGAACTTCGTGGTCTTTCTCAAGAAGAACTCGCGAAGCGCGAAAACGAATTGAAAAAAGAATTGTTTGAACTTCGTTTCCAAGCTGCTACTGGTCAATTGGAACAAACAGCTCGCTTGAAAGAAGTTAAAAAACAAATTGCTCGTATCAAAACAGTTCAATCTGAAGCGAAATAATAGACTAGGGAAGGAGAAATTTCAATGGAACGCAATAATCGTAAAGTTCTTGTTGGACGTGTTGTATCTGACAAAATGGACAAGACAATCACAGTTGTAGTTGAAACAAAACGTAACCACCCAGTCTATGGTAAACGTATTAACTACTCTAAGAAATACAAAGCACATGATGAAAACAATGTTGCCAAAGAAGGCGATATCGTACGTATCATGGAAACTCGTCCGCTTTCAGCTACAAAACGTTTCCGTCTTGTAGAAGTTGTTGAAGAAGCGGTCATCATCTAATCAAACCTGAAAGGAGAAAACTGAAATGATTCAAACAGAAACTCGTTTGAAAGTCGCAGACAACAGCGGTGCGCGCGAAATCTTGACTATCAAAGTTCTTGGTGGTTCAGGACGTAAATTTGCAAACATCGGTGATGTTATCGTGGCATCTGTAAAACAAGCTACTCCTGGTGGTGCGGTTAAAAAAGGTGACGTTGTAAAAGCTGTTATCGTTCGTACTAAATCAGGTGCTCGTCGTGCTGATGGTTCATACATCAAATTTGATGAAAACGCAGCAGTTATCATCCGTGAAGACAAAACTCCTCGCGGAACACGTATCTTTGGTCCAGTTGCACGCGAATTGCGTGAAGGTGGCTTCATGAAGATCGTGTCACTTGCTCCAGAAGTACTTTAATTTTTAAAAACAAACTAGTCCCCTAGCTTAATGCTAGGGTGCCCTTATGGGCGTAAGAAAAATCAAGGAGAAACCTAATGTTTGTAAAAAAAGGCGACAAAGTTCGCGTAATCGCTGGTAAAGATAAGGGAACAGAAGCTGTTGTCCTTACTGCCCTTCCAAAAGTAAACAAAGTTATCGTTGAAGGTGTAAACATCGTTAAGAAACACCAACGTCCAACTAACGAACTTCCTCAAGGTGGTATCATCGAGAAAGAAGCAGCTATCCACGTATCAAACGTTCAAGTTTTGGATAAAAACGGTGTAGCTGGTCGTGTTGGTTACAAATTTGTAGACGGTAAAAAAGTTCGCTACAACAAAAAATCAGGCGAAGTGCTTGATTAATCACGAAGGAAAGGAGAAGTATAATGGCAAATCGTTTAAAAGAAAAATATCTTAATGAAGTAGTTCCTGCTTTGACAGAACAATTCAACTACTCATCAGTGATGGCTGTGCCTAAAGTAGATAAGATCGTTTTGAACATGGGTGTTGGTGAAGCTGTATCAAACGCTAAAAGCCTTGAAAAAGCTGCTGAAGAATTGGCGCTTATCTCAGGTCAAAAACCCCTTATCACTAAAGCTAAAAAATCAATCGCCGGCTTCCGTCTTCGTGAAGGTGTAGCGATCGGTGCAAAAGTTACCCTTCGTGGTGAACGTATGTACGAATTCTTGGACAAATTGGTTTCAGTTTCACTTCCACGTGTGCGTGACTTCCACGGTGTTCCTACAAAATCATTTGATGGACGCGGAAACTACACTCTTGGTGTGAAAGAACAATTGATCTTCCCAGAAATTAACTTTGATGACGTTGACAAAACTCGTGGTCTTGACATCGTTATCGTAACAACTGCTAACACTGACGAAGAGTCACGTGCATTGCTTACAGGCCTTGGAATGCCTTTTGCAAAATAATATAGGAGGTAAATCTAATGGCTAAAAAATCAATGATTGCTAAGAACAAACGTCCAGCGAAGTTCTCTACTCAAGCTTATACTCGTTGTGAAAAATGTGGTCGTCCACATTCAGTTTACCGCAAATTTAAACTTTGCCGTGTTTGCTTCCGTGAATTAGCTTACAAAGGACAAATTCCTGGTGTAACAAAAGCATCTTGGTAATATCATGATACTAAGAGCGTAACAACCACAGCAAAAATAGGAAATTTGGTGAAGGAGCGATGCTCCGAAACAAATTTATCTTTTTTGCACAGGTTGTAGCTCGTGTTCAAATAAGAGTTCTCTCATTTGAATGTGTCAATACTATCTGAGCCCAGCTCAATCATTAACTAGCAAGTGCAACTTGCAAACTACTAGTAAGAGGAGAAAAACAAAATGGTTATGACTGACCCAATCGCAGACTTCCTAACTCGTATTCGTAACGCTAACCAAGCGAAACACGAAGTACTTGAAGTACCTGCATCAAATATCAAAAAAGGGATTGCTGAAATCCTTAAACGCGAAGGTTTTGTTAAGAACGTAGAAATCATCGAAGATGACAAACAAGGCATCATCCGTGTATTCCTTAAATACGGACCAAACGGTGAAAAAGTTATCACTAACTTGAAACGTGTTTCTAAACCAGGACTTCGTGTCTACAAAAAACGTGAAGATCTTCCAAAAGTTCTTAACGGACTTGGAATTGCTATCCTTTCAACTTCTGAAGGTTTGCTTACTGATAAAGAAGCTCGCCAAAAGAACGTTGGTGGAGAAGTTATCGCTTACGTTTGGTAATATTTAGCTCCCAATTTCTTTGTGACTCCTCGTTATCGTCTCTTGCCTAACCCAAAGTTATGCCTACGAGACGATGCCTAGATTCACTTTGAAATTGAAACCTAAATGTTCCTATAAATCGAGAAATCGATTTAACCCCGTGAAAACTGGCTGTAATGGCCTGACAATCTAACAGGAGAAAATAAACATGTCACGTATTGGTAATAAAGTTATCGTGTTGCCTGCTGGTGTTGAAATCACTAACAATGACAACGTTGTAACTGTAAAAGGACCTAAAGGAGAACTTACTCGTGAGTTCTCAAAAGATATTGAAATTCGTGTGGAAGGTACTGAAGTAACTCTTCACCGTCCAAACGATTCAAAAGAAATGAAAACAATCCACGGAACTACTCGTGCTCTTTTGAACAACATGGTAATTGGTGTATCAGAAGGATTCAAGAAAGAACTTGAAATGCGTGGGGTTGGTTACCGTGCACAACTTCAAGGTAAAAAACTTGTTTTGGCTGTTGGTAAATCTCATCCAGACGAAGTTGAAGCTCCAGAAGGAATTACTTTTGAACTTCCAAACCCAACAACAATCGTTGTTAGTGGAATTTCAAAAGAAGTAGTTGGTCAAACAGCTGCTTACGTACGTAGCCTTCGTTCACCAGAACCATATAAAGGTAAAGGTATCCGTTACGTTGGTGAATTCGTTCGCCGTAAAGAAGGTAAAACAGGTAAATAATGTTGAGTGGTTGATTTTCAACCACCAACCTATTTTCCAACTTAGTGCATAGCACACGATTTAAAACTAAAGAGGTGAAAACTGTGATTTCTAAACCAGATAAAAACAAACTCCGCCAAAAACGCCACCGTCGCGTTCGCGGAAAACTCTCTGGAACTGCTGATCGCCCACGTTTGAACGTATTCCGTTCTAATACAGGCATCTACGCTCAAGTGATTGATGACGTAGCGGGTGTAACGCTCGCAAGTGCTTCAACTCTTGACAAAGAAGTTTCAAAAGGAACTAAAACTGAACAAGCCGTTGCTGTCGGTAAACTCGTTGCAGAACGTGCAAACGCTAAAGGTATTTCAGAAGTGGTGTTCGACCGCGGTGGATATCTATATCACGGACGTGTGAAAGCTTTGGCTGATGCAGCTCGTGAAAACGGATTGAAATTCTAATAGGAGGACACTAGAAAATGGCATTTAAAGACAATGCAGTTGAATTAGAAGAACGCGTAGTTGCTGTCAACCGTGTTACAAAAGTTGTTAAAGGTGGACGTCGTCTTCGTTTCGCAGCTCTTGTTGTTGTTGGTGACCACAACGGTCGCGTAGGATTTGGTACTGGTAAGGCTCAAGAAGTTCCAGAAGCAATCCGCAAAGCAGTAGAAGATGCTAAGAAAAACTTGATTGAAGTTCCTATGGTTGGGACAACAATCCCACACGAAGTTCTTTCAGAATTCGGTGGAGCTAAAGTATTGTTGAAACCTGCTGTAGAAGGTTCTGGAGTTGCCGCTGGTGGTGCAGTTCGTGCCGTTGTGGAATTGGCAGGTGTGGCAGATATTACATCTAAATCACTTGGTTCTAACACTCCAATCAACATTGTTCGCGCAACTGTTGAAGGTTTGAAACAATTGAAACGCGCTGAAGAAGTTGCTGCCCTTCGTGGTATCTCAGTTTCTGATTTGGCATAAGAAAGGGGATAAAATGGCTCAAATTAAAATTACTTTGACTAAGTCTCCAATCGGACGCATTCCATCACAACGTAAAACTGTTGTAGCACTTGGACTTGGCAAATTGAACAGCTCTGTTATCAAAGAAGACAACGCTGCTATCCGTGGTATGATCACTGCAGTATCTCACTTGGTAACAGTTGAAGAAGTAAACTAATGAATGTTTAGGGGATGTGGCAATACTCATCCCCTAAAACTAGGTATAGTCATCTAAGATGACAATGTATAGGCGAGTTGGTAAGGGAGACAACCTTTTCTCTCTTATCGGCGCTAGCATTTTACAAAAGAGGAGAAAATAATAATGAAACTTCATGAATTGAAACCTGCAGAAGGTTCTCGTAAAGTACGTAACCGTGTTGGTCGTGGTACTTCATCAGGTAACGGTAAAACATCTGGTCGCGGTCAAAAAGGTCAAAAAGCTCGTAGCGGTGGCGGAGTTCGCCTTGGTTTTGAAGGTGGACAAACTCCATTGTTCCGTCGTCTTCCAAAACGTGGATTCACTAACATCAACGCTAAAGAATACGCAATTGTAAACCTTGACCAATTGAACGTCTTTGAAGACGGTGCAGAAGTAACTCCAGTTGTACTTATCGAAGCAGGAATTGTGAAAGCTGAAAAATCAGGAGTTAAAATTCTTGGTAACGGTGAGTTGACTAAGAAATTGACTGTGAAAGCAGCTAAATTCTCTAAATCAGCTGAGGAAGCTATCACTGCTAAAGGTGGTTCTGTAGAAGTCATCTAAGAGAGGTGACCCATGTTTTTTAAATTACTAAAAGAAGCGCTCAAGGTTAAACAAGTTCGATCAAAAATTCTCTTTACGATTTTTATCATTCTTGTTTTCCGCATTGGGACAAGTATCACTGTTCCAGGTGTAAATGCAAAAAGTTTAGAAGCTCTCAGCGGTTTATCTTTCTTGAACATGCTTAGTCTTGTTTCAGGGAATGCCATGAAGAACTTCTCCGTTTTCGCACTCGGTGTAAGTCCGTATATCACTGCTTCCATCGTTGTTCAATTGCTACAAATGGATATTTTACCGAAGTTTGTAGAATGGGGCAAACAAGGGGAAGTAGGACGGAGAAAACTAAACCAAGCTACTCGTTATATTGCACTTGTACTTGCATTTGTTCAATCTATCGGGATTACAGCAGGATTTAATACTCTATCTGGAGCAAAATTATTAACGACAGCTTTAACTCCACAAGTTTTTGTTACTATTGGTATTATCCTCACAGCAGGTAGTATGATTGTAACTTGGCTCGGGGAACAAATTACAGATAAGGGATACGGAAACGGTGTTTCTATGATCATCTTTGCAGGTATTGTCGCTTCAATCCCTGAGATGATTAAAGGAATCTATGTTGACTACTTCGTCAATATTCCAAGTAGCCGTTTGACTTCATCTATTATCTTTGTTGTTATTTTGATTATCGCTGTCTTGTTGATTGTATACTTTACAACCTTTGTTCAACAGGCAGAATATAAAATTCCAATCCAATATACAAAAGTTGCTCAAGGAGCCCCATCAAGCTCATATCTTCCATTGAAGGTAAACCCAGCGGGGGTTATCCCAGTTATCTTTGCAAGTTCCATCACAGCAGCACCTGCAGCCATTCTTCAGTTTTTGAGTGCTACAGGTCATGATTGGGCTTGGGTACGTACAGCACAGGAAATGTTATCTACAACATCTCCAACAGGTGTTGCCATGTATGCCTTGTTGATCATTCTCTTTACATTCTTCTATACATTTGTACAGATCAATCCAGAGAAAGCAGCAGAAAACTTGCAAAAGAGTGGAGCCTACATTCATGGTGTCCGTCCTGGTAAGGGTACTGAAGAATTCATGTCGAAACTTCTTCGTCGCCTTGCGACTGTCGGATCGATCTTCCTTGGTGTGATTTCAATCTTGCCGATTGTGGCAAAAGATGTCTTTGGTCTTTCAGAAGCTGTTGCTTTTGGGGGAACTAGTCTTTTGATCATTATCTCAACTGGTATCGAAGGAATCAAACAGCTAGAAGGTTACCTATTGAAACGTAAGTATGTTGGTTTCATGGACAAAACAGAATAAAAGCAAGATTACTTTTGCTTAGAGAGTGGAGTATGAAGGTCTATCTATCAGAGAGATTTTCGTCTCCCCTCTTCTATTTTGTTTTTAAATAGGGGTTGAAACGAATTTCTGCTTCTATTTAAATACAAAATAAGGAGATCCTATCATGAATCTTTTGATTATGGGCTTACCTGGAGCAGGTAAGGGAACGCAAGCAGCTAAAATTGTGGAGCAATTCCACGTGGCACACATTTCAACTGGAGATATGTTCCGTGCTGCTATGGCTAATCAAACTGAAATGGGTGTACTTGCCAAGTCATATATTGACAAAGGTGAGTTGGTTCCGGATGAAGTTACAAATGGAATTGTTAAAGAACGCCTTTCTCAGGACGACATCAAAGAAACAGGTTTCTTGTTGGATGGTTACCCACGTACGATTGAACAAGCTCATGCCTTGGACAAAACATTGGCGGAACTTGGTATCGAACTAGAAGGTGTGATCAATATCGAAGTGAATCCAGATTGTCTCTTGGAACGTTTGAGTGGCCGTATCATCCACCGCGAAACAGGTGAAACCTTCCACAAAGTTTTCAACCCACCAGTTGACTACAAAGAAGAAGATTACTACCAACGTGAAGATGATAAACCTGAGACAGTGAAGCGTCGATTGGATGTGAATATTGCACAAGGTGAACCAATCATTGCTCACTACCGTGCCAAAGGTTTAGTCCACGATATCGAAGGAAATCAAGATATCAATGATGTGTTCAAAGACATCGAAAAAGTATTGACAAATTTGAAATAAAGCGTTTTTCACACTTGCAAAAAATCGCTACAAATGTTATACTGAGATAGTCTGACTTATAATTGTTGTCTCTGTTTTCAGGGGCATCGAATCGAAATTTATGGAGGTGCTTTTGCGTGGCAAAAGACGATGTGATTGAAGTTGAAGGCAAAGTAGTCGATACAATGCCTAACGCAATGTTTACGGTTGAACTTGAAAATGGACATCAGATTTTAGCAACAGTTTCTGGTAAAATTCGTAAAAACTATATTCGTATTTTAGCGGGAGATCGTGTTACTGTCGAGATGAGTCCATATGACTTGACACGTGGACGTATCACTTACCGCTTTAAATAATCGAAAAACTTGGAGGGATAAGAAATGAAAGTAAGACCATCGGTCAAACCAATTTGCGAATACTGTAAAGTAATTCGTCGTAATGGTCGTGTTATGGTAATTTGCCCAGCAAATCCAAAACACAAACAACGTCAAGGATAAGATAGAAAGGAGAAAACATGGCTCGTATTGCTGGAGTTGACATTCCAAATGACAAACGCGTAGTAATCTCATTGACTTACGTTTATGGTATCGGACTTGCAACATCTAAGAAAATTTTGGCTGCTGCTGGAATCTCAGAAGATGTTCGTGTACGTGACCTTACATCAGATCAAGAAGATGCTATCCGTCGTGAAGTGGATGCAATCAAAGTTGAAGGTGACCTTCGTCGTGAAGTAAACTTGAACATCAAACGTTTGATGGAAATCGGTTCTTACCGTGGTATTCGTCACCGTCGTGGACTTCCTGTCCGTGGACAAAACACTAAAAACAACGCTCGCACTCGTAAAGGTAAAGCTGTTGCGATTGCTGGTAAGAAAAAATAATATAGGAGGTAAAAGTCTTGGCTAAACCAACACGTAAACGTCGTGTGAAAAAGAATATCGAATCTGGTATTGCTCATATTCACGCTACATTTAATAACACTATTGTTATGATTACTGATGTGCATGGTAATGCAATTGCTTGGTCATCAGCTGGTGCTCTTGGTTTCAAAGGTTCTCGTAAATCTACACCATTCGCTGCTCAAATGGCTTCTGAAGCTGCTGCTAAATCTGCACAAGAACACGGTCTTAAATCAGTTGAAGTTACTGTAAAAGGTCCAGGTTCTGGTCGTGAGTCAGCTATTCGTGCGCTTGCTGCCGCTGGTCTTGAAGTAACAGCAATTCGTGATGTGACTCCAGTGCCACACAATGGTGCTCGTCCTCCAAAACGTCGCCGTGTATAATCATCGCATTACACTGCTTTTCGTTTAAGAGGGAGTAACTAAATGATTGAGTTTGAAAAACCAAATATAACAAAAATTGATGAAAATAAAGATTATGGCAAGTTTGTAATCGAACCACTTGAACGTGGTTACGGTACAACTCTTGGTAACTCTCTTCGTCGTGTACTACTAGCTTCTCTACCAGGAGCAGCAGTGACATCTATCAACATTGAAGGTGTCTTGCATGAGTTCGACACAGTTCCAGGTGTTCGTGAAGACGTGATGCAAATCATTCTGAACATTAAAGGGATTGCAGTAAAATCATACGTTGAAGACGAAAAAATCATTGAGCTTGACGTTGAAGGTCCTGCTGAAATTACAGCTGGAGACATTTTGACTGACAGTGATATTGAGATTGTAAATCCAGATCATTATCTCTTTACAATCGGTGAAGGTTCTTCTCTAAAAGCGACAATGACTGTTAACAGTGGTCGTGGATATGTACCTGCTGATGAAAACAAAAAAGATAATGCACCAGTTGGAACACTTGCTGTAGATTCTATTTATACACCAGTTACAAAAGTCAACTATCAAGTTGAACCTGCTCGTGTAGGTAGCAATGATGGATTTGACAAATTAACCCTTGAAATCTTGACTAATGGAACAATTATTCCAGAAGATGCTTTAGGGCTTTCAGCACGTATTTTGACAGAACATCTTGATTTGTTTACAAATCTTACAGAGATTGCTAAGTCAACTGAAGTGATGAAAGAAGCTGATACTGAATCTGACGATCGTATTTTGGATCGTACGATTGAGGAACTGGACTTGTCTGTGCGTTCATACAACTGTTTGAAACGTGCCGGTATCAACACTGTGCATGATTTGACAGAAAAATCTGAAGCAGAGATGATGAAAGTACGAAATCTTGGACGCAAGAGTTTGGAAGAAGTGAAACTCAAACTCATTGATTTGGGTCTTGGATTAAAAGATAAATAAAGGAGGAATACATGGCTTACCGTAAACTAGGACGCACTAGCTCACAACGTAAAGCAATGCTTCGCGATTTGACAACTGACCTTTTGATCAACGAATCGATCGTGACAACTGAAGCTCGTGCTAAAGAAATCCGTAAAACTGTTGAAAAAATGATTACTCTAGGTAAACGTGGTGATTTGCATGCACGTCGTCAAGCAGCTGCTTTCGTACGTAATGAAATCGCATCTGAAAACTATGATGAAGCAACTGACAAGTACACTTCTACTACAGCACTTCAAAAATTGTTCTCAGAAATCGCACCTCGTTATGCTGAACGTAACGGTGGATACACTCGTATCCTTAAAACTGAACCACGTCGTGGTGATGCTGCGCCAATGGCGATCATCGAATTAGTATAAAATCATCAATTTTGTTGAGTGTTATGATGATGGAGTCTTGTGCTCTTAGTCTAGCTCTGGTCTACCGCTGGGACTTCGGTCCTAGCGGGAACACTCATCATCATTTGATAGGGTAGACGCTTGTTTACGAAATTGTTTTTTGTTTAAGAACAACTTCGTAAGCAGGCGTTTTTTAGTATTTTTTTCGGAAATATGCTATACTAAGGAAAAAGAAAATCAAAAACGTTCAGGTTTTCTAATAATCGTAGAATGGGAGTCTAAAGATGAAGGCTATTATTACAGTGGTTGGCAAGGACAAGACTGGTATTGTTGCAGGCGTGTCTACTAAAATTGCAGAATTGGGTTTGAATATTGACGATATTTCTCAAACAGTACTGGATGAGTATTTTACCATGATGGCAGTCGTATCTAGTGATAAAAAGCAGGATTTTACAACTCTGCGAAATGAGTTTAAAAGCTTTGGGCAAACTTTGAATGTGAAAATCAATATCCAAAGTGCAGCGATTTTTGACGCCATGTATAATATCTAGGAGGTTATCATGGATATTAGACAAGTTACGGAAACCATTGCCATGATCGAAGAGCAGAACTTCGATATCAGAACTATCACCATGGGGATTTCCCTTTTGGACTGTATTGATCCAGACATCGAACGTGCTGCTGAAAAAATTTACCAAAAAATCACAACTAAAGCTGCAAATCTGGTGGCTGTTGGAGATGAAATTGCTGCAGAACTAGGCATTCCTATTGTCAATAAACGAGTATCGGTGACTCCGATTTCCTTGATTGGAGCAGCGACTGATGCGACAGACTATCTTGTTTTGGCAAAGGTTCTTGATAGGGCTGCTAAGGAGATCGGTGTTGACTTTATTGGTGGATTCTCAGCTTTGGTACAAAAAGGCTACCAAAAAGGAGATGAAATTCTCATCAATTCTATCCCTCGTGCTCTAGCTGAGACAGACAAGGTTTGTTCGTCCGTCAATATCGGCTCGACCAAGTCAGGTATCAACATGACTGCGGTCGCTGATATGGGACGTATCATCAAGGAAACAGCTGCGCTATCAGATATGGGTGCGGCCAAATTAGTCGTATTTGCTAATGCTGTTGAGGACAATCCTTTTATGGCAGGGGCCTTTCATGGTGTTGGCGAAGCAGATGTTATCATCAATGTCGGGGTTTCGGGTCCTGGTGTGGTCAAGCGTGCCTTGGAAAAAGTTCGTGGACAGAGCTTTGATGTGGTAGCGGAAACAGTCAAGAAAACGGCCTTCAAGATTACTCGTATCGGTCAGCTGGTTGGGCAAATGGCGAGTGAACGCCTTGGTGTTGACTTTGGAATTGTCGACCTAAGTCTGGCTCCTACTCCTGCGGTTGGTGATTCTGTGGCTCGTGTCCTTGAGGAAATGGGCTTAGAAACAGTTGGTACGCATGGGACGACGGCTGCCCTCGCTCTTTTGAATGACCAAGTTAAGAAGGGTGGAGTGATGGCTTGTAACCAAGTCGGTGGCTTGTCAGGTGCTTTTATCCCCGTTTCTGAAGATGAGGGGATGATTGCTGCGGTGCAAGATGGCTCTCTAAATTTAGAGAAACTAGAGGCTATGACGGCTATCTGTTCTGTTGGGTTGGATATGATTGCCATTCCGGAAGATACGCCTGCTGAAACCATTGCGGCTATGATTGCGGATGAGGCGGCAATCGGTGTTATTAACATGAAAACGACAGCTGTCCGTATTATTCCAAAGGGCAAAGAAGGCGATATGATTGAGTTTGGTGGCTTGCTAGGGACAGCTCCAGTTATGAAGGTTAACGGGGCTTCGTCTGTTGATTTCATCTCTCGCGGTGGGCAAATCCCAGCTCCAATCCATAGTTTTAAAAATTAATAAAAAAGCGAGAGGATTTAAGTTGAGTTTAAGGATGACTGTGTATACTATAATCATTAAATAAAGACCTCCTAACTTTATTTAATAGAAATCCTAAACTTTTTCATAATAATCTCCTAGGGAAGCTACCATGAGGGTAGCTTTTCTTTTGGATAATTTACAAATGTTGGCTTTGCTTTTGAAAGCCGAATATTTCTTTGATCCATGATATAATAGAAGAAAATGGAGGATAGAAAATGTCTAAAGTAAGATTGTATTTGGTCCGTCATGGGAAAACGATGTTTAACACCATTGGACGTGCTCAAGGATGGAGTGATACACCTCTGACTGCAGAAGGTGAGTTGGGAATCCATGAACTGGGAATTGGCTTGAGAGAGTCTGGTTTGCAGTTTGACCGCGCTTATTCCAGTGATTCAGGGCGGACTATTCAAACCATGGGAATTATCCTAGAAGAACTTGGCCTACAGGGGAAAATCCCTTACCGCATGGACAAGCGAATCCGTGAGTGGTGCTTTGGTAGTTTTGATGGAGCCTATGATGGGGACCTCTTTATGGGATTGATTCCGAGAATTTTCAATGTAGACCATGTTCATCAGTTGTCCTATGCAGAACTAGCAGAAGGTTTGGTAGAGGTTGATACAGCAGGCTGGGCTGAAGGTTGGGAAAAACTCAGTGGTCGAATCAAGGAAGGCTTTGAAGCGATTGCCAAAGAAATGGAAGAACAAGGTGGGGGCAATGCTCTCGTCGTAAGCCATGGAATGACCATTGGTACCATTGTGTATCTAATCAATAGCATGCATCCGCATGGTCTCGATAATGGTAGCGTAACGATCCTTGAATATGAGAACGGGCAGTTTAGTGTAGAAGTTGTTGGTGACCGTAGCTACCGAGAACTAGGGTGTGAGAAGATGGGAGAAATAAAAAATTGATAGAAGTTAGCTCCGATTAGGAGCTATCTTTTATTCTGCTTAGCAAGATTGTTTTCGGTGCCAATCTTTCTTGACAATGGAGGGAAAAGATTCTTTCTCGACTTTCAAATTCCCCCAAAAATGGTATAATAGTAACATCATAAAATTGGAGAAATAGCATGAGTTTTTACAATCATAAAGAAATTGAGCCCAAGTGGCAGGGCTATTGGGCCCAACATCATACATTTAAGACAGGAACAGATGCGTCAAAACCGAAGTTTTATGCTCTCGACATGTTCCCTTATCCTTCAGGAGCCGGATTGCACGTAGGACACCCAGAAGGTTACACAGCAACGGATATTCTCGGCCGTTACAAACGTGCGCAAGGCTATAATGTCCTTCACCCAATGGGTTGGGATGCCTTTGGATTGCCTGCAGAGCAATACGCCATGGATACGGGAAATGACCCGGCAGAATTTACAGCGGAAAATATTGCTAACTTCAAACGCCAAATCAATGCGCTTGGCTTCTCTTACGACTGGGATCGTGAAGTCAACACAACAGATCCAAACTACTACAAGTGGACGCAGTGGATCTTCACCAAGCTTTACGAAAAAGGCTTGGCCTATGAAGCGGAAGTGCCAGTAAATTGGGTCGAAGAATTGGGAACGGCCATTGCCAACGAAGAAGTCCTTCCTGACGGAACTTCTGAGCGTGGTGGCTATCCTGTTGTCCGCAAACCAATGCGCCAATGGATGCTCAAAATTACGGCCTATGCAGAGCGCTTGCTTAACGACTTGGATGAGTTGGATTGGCCAGAGTCTATCAAGGATATGCAACGTAACTGGATCGGGAAATCAACTGGTGCCAATGTAACCTTCAAAGTAAAAGGAACAGACAAGGAATTCACCGTCTTTACTACTCGTCCGGATACCCTTTTCGGTGCGACCTTCACAGTCTTGGCTCCTGAGCATGATTTGGTAGATGCTATCGTCAGTCCAGAACAAGCTGAAGCCGTAGCAGACTACAAACATCAAGCTAGTCTCAAGTCTGACTTAGCTCGTACCGACCTTGCCAAGGAAAAAACAGGGGTTTGGACGGGTGCTTATGCCATCAACCCTGTCAATGGTAAAGAAATCCCAATCTGGATTGCTGACTACGTTCTTGCTAGCTATGGAACAGGTGCGGTAATGGCTGTACCTGCTCATGATCAACGTGACTGGGAATTTGCCAAACAATTTGACCTTCCAATCGTAGAAGTGTTGGAAGGTGGAAAGGTTGAAGAAGCTGCCTACACAGAGGATGGTCTTCACGTTAATTCAGACTTCCTAGATGGATTGAACAAAGAAGACGCTATTGCCAAGATTGTGGCTTGGTTGGAAGAAAAAGGTTGTGGTCAAGAGAAGGTTACCTATCGTCTCCGCGACTGGCTCTTTAGTCGTCAACGTTACTGGGGGGAACCAATCCCAATCATTCATTGGGAAGATGGAACTTCAACAGCAGTTCCAGAAAGTGACTTGCCACTTGTCTTGCCAGTAACCAAGGACATCCGCCCCTCAGGTACAGGGGAAAGTCCACTAGCTAATTTGACAGACTGGCTTGAAGTGGCTCGTGAAGATGGCGTCAAAGGTCGTCGTGAGACCAATACCATGCCACAATGGGCAGGTTCAAGTTGGTACTATCTTCGCTATATCGACCCACACAATACTGAGAAATTGGCTGATGAGGACCTTCTCAAACAATGGTTGCCAGTAGATATCTACGTGGGTGGTGCGGAGCATGCTGTTCTTCACTTGCTCTACGCTCGTTTCTGGCACAAATTCCTCTATGACCTCGGTGTTGTTCCGACTAAGGAACCATTCCAAAAACTCTTTAACCAAGGAATGATTTTGGGAACAAGCTACCGTGACCACCGTGGAGCTCTTGTAGCGACTGACAAAGTTGAAAAACGTGACGGATCCTTCTTCCATGTGGAAACAGGAGAAGAGTTGGAGCAAGCACCAGCCAAGATGTCTAAATCCCTCAAGAACGTTGTCAACCCAGACGACGTAGTGGAACAATACGGTGCCGATACTCTTCGTGTTTATGAAATGTTCATGGGACCACTTGACGCCTCAATCGCTTGGTCAGAAGAAGGTTTGGAAGGAAGCCGTAAATTCCTCGACCGTGTTTACCGTTTGATTACAAGTAAAGAAATCGCTGCGGAAAACAATGGTGCTCTTGACAAGGTCTACAATGAAACAGTCAAAGCTGTCACTGAGCAAATCGAGTCCATGAAATTCAACACAGCCATTGCCCAACTCATGGTCTTTGTCAACGCTGCCAACAAGGAAGACAAACTCTATGTGGACTACGCCAAAGGCTTTATTCAGTTGATCGCCCCATTTGCGCCTCACTTGGCAGAAGAACTCTGGCAAACTGTTGCTGCAACAGGTGAGTCTATCTCTTACGTGACTTGGCCAACATGGGATGAAAGTAAATTAGTTGAAGACGAAATCGAAATTGTCGTTCAAATCAAAGGAAAAGTCCGTGCCAAACTCATGGTCGCTAAAGACCTGTCACGCGAAGAATTGCAAGAAATTGCTTTTGCTGACGAAAAAGTCAAAGTGGAGATTGATGGCAAGGAAATCGTGAAGGTGATTGCAGTACCTAATAAATTGGTTAATATCGTTGTGAAATAAGATAGGAATCCTTCAGAGTAGAATCTGGAGGATTTTTAAATTGGATTATGCTATAATAGTCTCAACTAAGATAAAAACACAGTTCTGGTTGGTAGTCCAGACGTAGGCAAGCCTATCAGTAACCTTCCTCCTTGGTTGTCCATTCTTAGGGATAGATTTAAGGAGGTGCTGTCATGGAAATCGTTTCAATTGGCTTGACAGTTTATTTTGAAGATGGATTTTGGCATGGATTGTTTGAACAAGAGTATGAGGGAACTTATCAAGTTTGTCGTGTGACATTTGGTCAGGAACCAAAAGAGGATGAAATTTTGAAACTTTTACAGACTCAGTTTGCTCGGTTATCTTTTAGTCCAGAGGCGACAGTCAAACAGCATGTGAAGATTAAGAATCCGAAGCGTCTGCAGCGAGCTGTAAAGAAACAGGTGAAGCAGAAAGTTTCTTCTAAGTCACAAGAGCTCTTACAGTTGCAGTACGAGGAACGAAAAAAGCATTCAAAACAACAATCTAGTCTCCAAAAGCAATTGCTCAAGCAAGAGAAATTTGAACGCAAACAGCAAAAACGTAGAGAGAAGCACAAGGGGCACTAGTGACTCTCTCTTTCATAAAATAGAACAGCTCTTCTTGGATAACAAGAGCTGTTTTTGCTTGTATTGAAGATTTCTTTCCTAATAGATAGACTTATCGTTAATGGCAGTTTCAAATTCAGGACCATACTTGCTTGCTTCAAATTCAATCCTGCCCCATTCAGCATTTTCATTTTACTAGAAGGGAGTGTGTGACATGATTTCTGATTCATTTTTTATTGTTTGGTTTAGCGAGAACAATACTATTGACTCTTGGATTTTTCTGCCGGATGCTATAAAATGCCTCTTTTATAGCACATGTTTAAAAATATAATGTGTGGTTGTAAGTGATTTTAAACTTCCTCTAGTGATTCGATAGGAGAAAAACGAGCCTGCTCTACTTTAATTTAACCCCCATTATTTTACCACTTAGCCTTTCATTTTAACTGCTTATCTCAAAAGTCGATTTTTCTTTCATTCTTTTTGTTAAACTAGTGTGGTTAAGAGGAGGAAAAAATATGATTTTACAAGCTAAACATTTGACTAAACGGTACGGCAATCATATGGCTGTTGATGATATTCAGTTAGAGTTTGAAAAAGGAAGTTTCAATGCTATTTTGGGACCCAATGGTGCAGGGAAATCAACCACCATTTCCATGTTAATCGGTTTGAAAAATCCGACACAAGGTCAGATTCGATATGCGCCAAATACGAAAATCGGAGTGGTTTTTCAAGCTAGTGTACTGGATGAGATGTTGACGGTTAGGGAAAATCTCACGATTCGTGCTCAACAGTATAAGGAGATTGCGGCAAGTCGTGTGGATGATTTGATTCATCAACTGGGTTTGACTGCTTTCCAGAAACAACTATATGGGACTTTGTCAGGTGGGCAAAAACGTCGGGTTGATATTGCGCGTGCTCTTCTTTCGCGACCAGATATTCTTTTCTTGGATGAACCAACGACAGGTCTTGATATTCAAACTCGCAAATCCATCTGGGATCTACTGTATCGACTACAAAAGGATGAAGGGATGACTATTATCTTAACGACTCATTATCTGGATGAAGCGGATGAAGCGGATCAGATCTATATCGTTGATCATGGGAAAGTGATTGCGCAAGGTTCTGCGACTGCTATTAAAAGCCAGTATGCATCTAATATCCTAAAAATTCGTTTTAAGGAAATGAAGGATCTAGAAAAATTGCGACAGACTGGAATGACAGTCGAGGAAGAAAATGTGATGGAATATCTTTTTTATCCAAGGACGTCACAGGAAGCCATTGAATATTTGGCAAAAGTTCGAGAAGAAATTGATTCTTTTGAGTTTCGCCCAGGTACTATGGATGATGCCTTTATTGCACTTACAGGAAGAGAGGTTCGCTAATGCTAGCTTTATTGAAACGGAATTTTATCTTATATTTTCGTAATCGTTCGGGGGTATTTTTCTCATTATTGGGGGCATTGATTTCCTTCCTCCTTTATATTATTTTTTTGCAGAAGAATTTGACGGATTCTTGGTCCCAACTCCCTAATAGTACGAACCTTTTAAATAACTGGCTGATGGGTGGGACCTTGGCTGTGACTGGGATGACAACCAGTTTTACAGCTCTTAAACAAATGGTTCAGGACCGCGAAAATCAAGTGGATCAAGATCTTTTCTTGACAGATTTAGGTAACTGGGCCTTACAGGCGTCCTATCTAATCAGTAGTATTGTCATTTCTTTTGTCATGCAGGTGTTTATGTATGCTGTTATGAGTTTTTATTTTAAAGAGAGCCCAGTTATCAGCTATTTACCGGAAATCGCTTTGATTATGTTGTTAAGCAGTCTGCTTTCAAGTCTGGTAAATGTTCTCTTGATTTACCGTTTTCAATCTGTAGATAGCCTTGGTAAACTGGCAACGATAGTGGGAACTGCCTCTGGATTTTTAGTAGGAACTTATATCCCCATTGGAGTACTACCTGATTCTGCACAGCTTTTCATGAAATGTACCCCTGCAACTTATATTGCTTCTCTCTATCGACAAGTCTTGATGAAAGAGCGATTAGAGATCGCATTTTCAGGAAATAACAGTCTGTTACAGGAATTTCAAGAAAAAATGGGAATCCAAATCAACTGGCAAGAACTATTGACAAAGGAAGAAACATACTTTATAGTGGTTATTATCAGTCTCGTCGCTATTCTTCTTTGGATGTTATTTGTTAAAGTGTTTAGCAAGAGAAAATAAAGATGTATTGGAGAGAAAATGAAGATTCGTTTTGAAATGAAGACAGAGTTTTCAGAAAAAGACCCACACATTTTAATTCAGGCGGCTCAGTTAACCGACCAAGCAAGAGAGGTCATGGAGTATTTAGAACAATTTTCAACGACCAATCAGGTGGTCATTCCTATTCGAACGGATGATCATCTGCTTATGGTGAAAATTGAGGATCTTATTCTAGCAGATATCGATAAGAATTTGTTGACCATTTATACGGTAGATGGGATTTATAAAACTAAGGAAACATTGACAAACTTTCAGAATCGGGTTAACCGGCGTAATTTCATACAGATATCACGTCATTCAGTTATAAACATTGACCATCTAGAGTCATTATCGGATAGCTTTTCAGGGAACATGATGGCTAAGATGACTCGGGGTATCAAATCGAGTGTGAGTCGGAAATACGTTAAGTCCTTAATGGATTATCTAGGTTTATAGGAGAAAATCATGAAGCGATTGATTGCTTATTTTGTATCGGGAATGCGTACGGCCTCCTTTGTTTATTTGAGTTTGGTGTTATTGGCTCAGTTTTATTCAGGTATTACCTATCCTGCACCAACGACAAAAAATATTCTAGCTTTGTTTTTGATGAGTGGAATTATGGGGGTATTGACTTTAATCCTTGAAAGACTAGAGTTTATTGCTTATAGTATGCGTGTAGGAGTTCATTTGTTAGCGACAGCTACTATTTTAGTATTGACCTACTTATTTTTTGGCTGGGGTTCAGCATTGTTGAGTCCCTTGCTTTGGTTCTTTTTCTTATTAATTTATGGACTGATATGGTTGTACCAGATCTGGCAAACTCACAAGCTCACCCAACGAATTAATCAAGCCTTAGAAGATAAAAGAAAGAAAACGAATCACTAATGTAGTGTTGAGGATGAGGTTTGAGGAGAGTGCTAGTTTCCATATAGAGCAAATTATGATATAGTATTTTCAGCGTAAAACAAGGAGAAAAACGATGCCAATAAACGAATATGGTCAGATAATTGGTGAGTCAATGGAAGGTTATACTCCAGGAGAATTGCCTTCCATTGATTTCTTAGAAGGGCGCTACGCTCGGATAGAGACTCTTTCGGTGGAAAAGCATGCGGAGGATCTGCTAGCTGTTTATGGTCCGGATACGCCTCGTGAGATGTGGACCTACCTTTTTCAGGAACCAGTGGCAGATATGGAGGAACTGGTTACTATCTTAAATCAGATGTTGGCTCGTAAGGACCGTTTTTACTATGCGATTATAGACAAGGCGACTGGTAAGGCTTTGGGGACTTTTTCTCTCATGCGTATTGACCAGAATAACCGAGTAATAGAAGTGGGAGCTGTCACTTTTTCTCCAGAACTCAGGGGAACACGTATAGGGACAGAGGCTCAATATCTCCTAGCTCGGTATGTTTTTGAGGAGCTTAACTATCGTCGCTATGAGTGGAAATGCGATGCTCTAAATCTGCCATCCAGACGAGCTGCGGAGCGTTTGGGCTTTGTTTATGAAGGAACCTTCCGTCAGGCAGTCGTTTATAAGGGGCGTACGAGAGATACGGATTGGTTGTCTATGATTGATAAGGACTGGCCTCAAGTCAAAGATCGTTTAGAAACATGGTTGGCTCCTGAAAATTTTGATAAAAATGGACGACAGTACAAGAGCTTGAGAGAACTTTAAGAGGTGTTGACATGATCACTATTAAAAAGCAAGAAATTGTCAAGTTAGAGGATGTTTTGCATCTCTATCAGGCTGTCGGTTGGACAAATTATACACATCAACCTCAGATGTTGGAGAAGGCCTTGTCTCACTCATTAGCAATTTATCTAGCACTTGATGGCGATGCCGTGGTGGGCTTGGTCCGTTTGGTCGGAGATGGTTTTTCATCGATTTTTGTCCAGGATTTGATCGTTTTGCCTAGCTATCAGCGCCAAGGGATTGGTAGCGACTTGATGAAAGAGGCTTTAGGTGACTTCAAAGATGCCTATCAAGTCCAACTAGTGACCGATCAGACAGAAAAAAACTTGGGATTCTATCGTTCTCTGGGATTTGAAACCTTATCTACTTATGATTGTACAGGAATGATTTGGGTGGATCGAAAAAGATAAAAAAATTATTTTTTCTTAAGTAAAGTTTAAGTCTCCTCTTGTATCATATAGTTATTAAATAAAGACCTCCTAATACTTTTCGAAAATCTCATCAACCTTCGTTAGAGTCGACTTAGCTAACTATCGTTATGCTTGTGTCTATCTGCCTAGTCTGATTTCGATTTTCATTGAGTACCCTTTATTTAATGAAATCCCAAACTTTTCTTTTTCATCATAATCTCCTAAAGAAGTCACCCAATCAGGTGGCTTTTTTATGACTTGGGGAGGAAAAATCCATTTGAAAAAAATTTTTTAAAAAATAATAAATCAGAGAAAAAGTTAAGTTAGCTTTAAGATTCATCTTGTATTATATAATCATTAAATAAAGACCTCCTAATACTCTTCGAAAATCTCACCATACTTCGTTAGAGTCGACTTAGCTAACTACAGTTATGCTTGCGTCTATCTGCCTAGTCTGATTTCGATTTTCATTGAGTACCCTTTATTTAATGAAATCCTAAACTTTTCTTTTTCATAATAATCTCCCTTAACTCCACCCAATCAGGTGGAGTTTTTTGGCTCTATTTCAGGCTTTTTGGGACTATTCTAAAAATCATTTTTCGATATTTTTCGGTATTTTTCGGATTTTGGTCGGGGAATTGGCGGGGACTTTTTGAGATTTTGGCGAGGATTTTTTAGCGAATATGACTAAGAAATAGGTCTGTTGTCGCTTCAGCAAGTTCGTCCTCAACTTGGTTATAACGATCCGTCATGTAGACTTTTGTATGGCCTAGCGCCTGGCTTAATTGTTCAAGTGGAACTCCTGCAATAATGCTTTGAGTTGTGAAGAAGTGGCGCATCATGTGGGGTGTTACATGCAATCCTGTTGCTTCATTCACTAGATTGAAGTTTCTATTTAACTGGTTTGGATTGATGAGACCACCTTTCTCGTTGATAGTGATATAATCCTTGTGCTGTTCCTTGATAATCCCTAACTTTCGCTTGATTTTAGAAGCTTCAGCTATCAGATAATAGATCAGGTCTGTTCCGATATCATCAAGACAGACATATCGCTCTGAATCCTTCGTTTTAAGCCCTCCTTTCCCTTTTAAGGTCTGGTTGCTTCGACTATCTCTAAGGTGAAGTATAGCTCGTCCACTATCGTTCTGAGTCACATCCATTGGACGCAAACCAAATACTTCTCCTCGTCTCAGTCCAAAGATAGTAAGATAGGTCAGAGCGTAAAACTGTTTTGGCATAATCTCTTCTGCCTTTGCTATCCAAGTCTTAAACTCTTTGAGAGTCACTTTCTTGTTAGCTGCAGGAATATCACTCTGGCCAATAAAGACACCTTTCAAGCGATTTGAGAGCAGATTTCCATTTTTCACCGCATCATTTAGCAATGCCATGAAGCTGGAATTGAGGGTTTGAACAGTGTATCTGGTATGGTTCTGCAACTTTTCAGCGATAAAGAGTTCATACTCATTTCTATCCAAATTTTTCAGCAGGGCAGAACCAAACTTTGGCTTGATATGGTTCTTATAGAGATTGTCATTGAGGTAGTAGGAAGTGTCATTCCAGCGCCCTGTTGACAATCTCTTTTCAGAATAAATATCCCAATACTGATCGAGTGTTAGATTCGTATTGATACCTAATTCCAGGTCTTGGATTTGTTGCTCAATCTCTGTCAAGGCTGCACGAGCTTGTGGAAGGGTTGTGAGACCACTTTTACTTTTTTCTCTTTTTTTACCTCGGAAGAAAAAAGAACGTCTGACATAGTAACGCTTGCCTTTAGCAGTCTCATAGTAATAGATATTTGGATATTTTGTTTTATTATATTTCATTGTATTCTCCTTGTTTATCGGCTTCTGGACAAGGTCTAAACATTGAGAATATTGACATCACCCCTTTCATGGTGTAAAATAGGGTATAGAAAATAGGCCTTTTTAATGGCTGATTTTTATACAGGATAAGCTTCACGATCAAACTTTGGCGAGGGCGATTGTGGGGCTTTTTTTTATTTTCTGAATAGTTTGTATAGTTTATACAAACTCCAAGCTGTCAAAGGGACTGCAAGGAATGGAGCGATTGGAATACCAACAACTCCGAAAAAGACTAAGAAAATATACAGTGCTGAAAATATGATTTTATTGGCAGGAAGTTTTGTCTTAGGAGATGTTTCTGAAAGATTAATCTCGTTTACTATATCAGCGAAACTGTCACTAACAATATTTTGTTCAATATGTTCAGCTTCAGTTGTTTTAGTTTCAATAGATTCAGTTTTCGTAACTTCTTTATTGAAAATGTTATCATCAATTATCTCAGATGATTCGCTCTGAATTACTTCTTTTTGTGAAGAATCAACAATGGTAAGGTAAATTTCAAAACCAACATCCAAATCATTATTTGTGACAACTTTTTCTTCATACTCGTCCCATTCTTTATATGGACCGCCCTTTATTTCTGCTTCAGAAATAAAAATATATTTATCATCATCAAAATAATGCCTAATATTTTTTGCTATCTTACCAGGAATGTATCCCACGAAATTATCAAATATTAGAACTTTGATGGCATTGGAATCATATTTATTAGTAGGTTCTGGGACAAGTTCAACTTCAGTAGTAGATAAGTCTTGATACTTGAAAATTTGTCCACCAATTTCTTCAAGTTCTTCTCTAATTTCTTGTGTCGTAAGGTCTCCATAATATCTGGAATATTCTGGAATGTCATTATCTTCAGCAATATCATTGCACGCTTGTTTTACAGCTTTTTTATAATTTGTTACTCCAGCGACTCTGAATAATATTTTTTCAACAGTCTTTTGCATATATTTCCCCTCTATATAAATATCTTCAATGCAATTTTTAATTTACTAATGCCAAGTACTCTTCCTTGACCATGACTTCATTAGTCATAGTTTTTAGATCATAGAAGGACATGAATTTGAGGTAATCAAACTCTGTCGGGTCATCTAAGCTTTCTATCGCGTCTTTTACAAGATGATGGATCATATTCCTATCAGCTTCGTTTTCACAGCGTAAGCGAGCGTTCTGGTACTCTGAGCGTGTATGGTCCTTGTGGCCGAGTTCGTGTAGAAGCACCTTAACTCTCTCTTTTTTGTTGAGCTTGCTCGACAGGAAAGCTGTATTGGTTTCTTTTTCGTAAAATCCAAGTTCGTCAGGCATCAAATCTCCATCAAAATCGATAATACGAATCTGAAAATGACTTATAATTTCTTTTTCGGTCACTAAGCAGTACCTCTAATCACCAGCTTCTTTGAGATAACCTTCAATGATAGACTGGATGATTTTCTTCTTTTCATCTGTTAATTCCCGACCGCCGAACATCATGACATTCGATGCCATTTCTTCAACATTTAGGGTCTTCCCTTGCCAGCTATACTCTTTTAAATCACCAGCGATGTTAGGATTATCCGTGCGACCAAGTAAATAATCTGTGGACACGTTGAAGTAGTCAGCAATTTCTTGAAGACGTTCAGCATTTGGTTTTTTGTTTTTCATACTATAGATTGTATTTCTACTATATCCTAATGTTTCTTCAAGAGAATTTATAGAAATTCCACGATTTTGGCAAAGTTCTTTTATTTTTTCGAACAAAGAAAACATTGATTTATCAACCTTTCTAAGGCATGACAAAAAATATTTAAACTTTTGATTGCAAATCTGTTGACAAAACACAATCTATAGTTTAGAATATTATTTGTAAGCTAAAGAGTTAGCGGATAAGACAACTAAAAAATAAAGCCTAATAAAACTGATTGGCGTCCGTTTTCTAGGTAGAACCTTACTTTTAGTAGGTCTTTTCTCTATGATTAAATTCTAAACTATAGATTGTTTTTTGTCAAGAAATTCGCTAACTTTTTAGATAATTTTTTAAAAAGAAAGGAGAGAGGGAATGGCAAAGCTGAGTATCTCTCTAAGAAGTACGTCTGTAAATGAAGCTATTGAAAAAATAGCTCACATTAAAGAAGCACATCCAGAAGATGTGCTTAAAATAGATGTTACGATTCTGGATGATTATCTTTTAAATTCGTAACAGTTTCATAGAATCGCTTGTAGAATTGTTCAATGATTTCGTCTGTTAATCCAGATTGTCGGATACTTTGTGCAACTCTAATATTAAAGTGTTCGACGGTAATCTTTGTAAGTTCTAAAGCGATTTCTTTGTCAGACAGTGTCATTAGATCACCTCCCTTCTGATTTTATTATAGCAGAAAGGGTAGAACAATAGAAAGGAAGAATATGAGTAAAGAGCTAAAGATAATCAAGGCTAAAATCAAAACTCGCTTGATTGAGCTGGATATGACTCAAGCTGAGTTGGCAAAACAAGTATTTGTAACACCATCGGTCATTTCAGAACTGCTGAAGTATGGCAAAGGAAGTGATTATGTGAAAGAAAAAGTCGTAAATGTTTTAGGAATTGAGAATCCTTGGAGAAATCACTGAGAGGTCCATAATGCAAGCGAAAATAATACTGAATTGGCAGAAGAAAAATCATCAACTTAGTCAGATGATGATCGATAGTCTTGAGGGACTAGATGTTTGGGAAACTATTTTAACATTAGGAAAAGTAAGAAGAGGAATATTATGAACAACGCAGCGCAAAAAGTAACACGGATTGACAAAGATGCTTGGGATATTGCTACGGAGCTGGCGAACGAGTACGGCGTATCTATTTGTCACATCATCAGCGAGAGCGTCCGCTACTGTGCAGAGAATGCCGAATTTAAGGAGATGGACGTTGTCGTTAAACGATTGGTAATCGGCAGTAAGGTGCTGGAGTAGGAGGTTTGAGATGAACGAAAAGAAGCAAAATAACGATCTCATCAAAGAAATCATTGAGAAACATTTTGAAAATATGGTTGACGATGTTTTGGCACATACAGAAACCTATTATGAAGCTTTAGGGGCTATTGGTTCCATCAAGGGATGCAATATTCCTGACATGATTCACCTAGCTGATTGTTTGAGGAAAGCTATCAGGAAACGTGCTATGCGACAAAAAACACCTAATCATAAAAATTAGGTGCTAGAGGAGAGGACTATGAACGAACTAGTATGGTTTTACTTTGCTATCATAATCAATTTTATCATTGGCTTTGCTACATACTACGCTAGCAAAATAGATAGAAAAAAGCGCATCGATGAATACAAGAAGAGACAAGAGGAGGAGATAGAAAGAGTTAGAAAGAAATTTAATTTATGATTTCTTAGAGGTCTTTTGGATAAATTTCTTCTTTAGGTTTTGATTGTGACTATTTGCTTTATCGGCTATTTTTAAAGCTTGGTCCAAATCAACCTCGCCTGCTAAAACTTTGTAGGCAAGATCATTCACCTTCATAGACTTGTCGGTTTCAGTATCAAGCTGAGATACCTTCTCAAGTTCTTGCAACCGTAATTCATGAGCTTGTTTGACTTTTTCAAGGTCAAAGGCATGTTGCTGTTTTAGAGTATCTATCTGATGATGAAATTCTTTTTCAAGTTTTTCTACGATATGTGAATGTTCTTTAGCTTGTTTTTCAATCTCAGCTTTATTGTTAGCTTTTGATGCGACATATGACCATAACCCTGAGATTATTGCAAGAATGATACTAATTACAGGTTGAATAAGAGCTTGATATTCCATAAGATTTCTCCAATCGTTTTTATTTTATTATACCAAATTTAGAAAGGAATATTATGAACGAAATTTTTAATTTTCATGGGCAGGAAGTCCGTACTTTGACAATTGATGGCGAGCCTTGGTTCGTCGGGAAAGATGTCGCAGACATCTTAGGATACAGCAAGGCTAGAAATGCGATTGCTCTTCATGTTGATGAAGAGGACGCCCTAAAACAGGGCATCCCTACTAGTGGTGGAACACAGGATATGTTGATCATCAATGAATCTGGTCTCTACTCTCTTATCTTATCCAGCAAGTTGCCTCAAGCTAAAGAGTTTAAGCGTTGGGTGACATCAGAGGTCTTGCCAGCTATTCGCAAGCAGGGTGGATTCATCCGTGAGGATTTGGACGAGGATGCCTTCATCGCTCTATTTACTGGACAAAAGAAATTGCGTGAGCAACAGGCGACCATGCTGGAAGATATTGACTACCTGAAGAGCGAGCAACCGATTCACCCAAGCTATGCTCAGTCGCTCCTTAAGAAGCGTAAGGCTCGGGTTGTAGCTTGCTTGGGAGGTATCGATAGTCCAGCTTATGCGGATAAGACTTTCGCTCAGTCAGTCTTTAGACAAGCTGAGATTGATTTCAAAGACCACTTCAACATTAGTCGCTATGATTTGCTACCGAAAAAGTTTGCAGAAGCTGCCTTTGCTTACTGGATGACGTGGGAGCCAAGCACAAACACTAAGATGAAAATCATGAAATTAAACTCATTTGATGACATCTAGAAAGGGGAAGAAGATGGACAATGTTCTACTTTCACTATCTGAATGGATTAAATCCATTATCAAGGACACAATCACAAGGCTGGTTGAAATAGAAAAAGATAGTGACCACTATCCAGAGTTGATGGATGTGAGCACTACCTGCGAATTTCTAGGAATCAACTATGACACATTTTCAAATAATTATCGTTACATGAAGGGATTTCCAACGGAATTACCTGGTAAGAAATGGTCAAAAAGAGCCATCAAAGAATGGCTCTCTAATCAAATATAATAACTTTACTAAAAGGCTTCTGGACAAGGTCTTAGCAAAATTATTTGACTATATTATAGCACAAAAAGAGGATAAAAAACATGAACAATTTACAAATTATCGCAGTAGGCACAGTAGTATCAGTAGTATTGATTGAATCGCTGATGATGAATATCAAATTTAAAATGGCTATGAGACAGAAAAAGAAGATTCAATTTCAAGCGCCACAAGTTGAAAAAGGGTTTATCGACTTTAAAACAGGTCGACGTGTGGATATTGATCCTGTGACACGAAAAGAAACATTTGTGGATTAGTAGAGAAACGGAGGGTATCAATGGTAGTTAAAAACAAGCGATACTACTGGATTCAACTAGCTCAGGATTTTTTCAAGTCTAAAGAAATGAAATTGCTCCGTAAGATTGCAGGTGGCGATACGCATACTATCATCTATCTCAAAATGATGTTGATTAGCCTAGAAGATGGTGGGCACATCTACTATGATGGACTTGCTGACAATCTAGCTGAAGAAATCGCTCTTGTCATTGATGAGAATGTTGAAGATATTAAAATCACTTTGATTTTCTTGGAGAGTAAGGGCTTGCTGACTAGAATAAATGACAGAGATTATTTCTTAGAACAGGTTCCTGAGATGGTTGGGAGCGAAACGGCGAGCACTCGGAGAAGTCGTAAGCACAGAGAATTGAAAGAGTTGCATTGCAACACCATTGCAACAACTTGCAACGGAGATATAGATATAGAGAAAGATATAGATACAGAGATAGAGAAAGATGTAGATAAAAATTCAATCGAAGTCATCGTGGAAGAATATCAATCTCGTATTGCTCCGTTGGATGGAACTCAATTTGAAATCTTGAAAGAGTTCATCACTTTGGATGGTATGGAAGCAAAAATTGTTCTGAAAGCAATTGGTCTTGCGGCTGACAATGGTAAAAGAAATTTTAGTTATATCAGAGCGATTTTGACCAATTGGAAGAATGATGGAGTTTTGACGATTGCAGCAGTCGAGGAACGTGAGCGAGCGTACAAAGAAAGTAAAATCAGCAAACGTCCAGGCAATCAGAAATCCAACGTTCCTGAATGGTCACAACCTAATTACGTTAACAATACCAGTGATGAGACCAAAAAGGACCTTGAGAGGAAGAAACAAGAAATGCTAGAAAAACTAGAGAAAGGAAGAAACTGATGTTTATTTTAAAACATGGAACAAAAGAAGAAAAACCGTACTTAATGTCTGCTAAAATCGGCGTGACTGGGATTGATATCTCTTTTTCAGAAGAGAGGGGAGCGATTCGGTTCGTTTCTCGTGCAGTCGCATTGCAGGTAGCCAAGGCGCTAAGATCATTTGGGAATTTCTATGTGATTCAGGTGAAGGGATGAAGAAATTCTTAAACGGTGACTGTATGGATATCATGAAACAATATCCTGACGATTACTTTGACCTAGCTATTGTCGATCCGCCATATTTTTCTGGACCGGAAAAAAGGAAATTTTACGGACGGAAAATCAGTCCAATAGGTGTCAGCAGACTCTATGGCGAAACCTCAGAGTGGCAAATTCCAAACAAAGATTATTTTGATGAACTTTTCAGAGTTTCAAAAAATCAAATCATTTGGGGTGTGAACTACTTCGACTACTCTTTTGGTCCTGGTCGCATCGTTTGGGATAAGGTTAATGGTCAATCAAGTTTTTCAGATTGTGAGATAGCATACTGCAGCTTACATGATAGTACACGTCTGTTTCGCTATATGTGGAATGGTATGATGCAAGGCAAGTCAATATCTGAAGGTCATATTCAGCAAGGAAATAAGGCATTGAATGAGGTTAGAATTCATCCGACTCAAAAACCAGCTAACCTTTACCTTTGGTTATTGCGAAACTACGCAAAAGAAGGTGATAAAATACTCGATACTCACGTCGGTTCAGCAAGTAGTTTGATCGCTTGTCAAGAATTAGGTTTTGAGTATGTAGGTTGTGAGTTAGACGGAGATATCTTCAACATTGCTAAACAGAGACTTGATGCTTATGAGAAGCAGTTGAAGTTATTTTAGGAGGTATTGATCATTAAAAAAATGACAGTTTGGGCGCTTTTTGATAGTGGAAATGGTTCTTACTTCAATGGCGCTAACTCTCTGAATAGTTCGGGGGGGTGCGAATATTGAAATCTATTCAATCGGAATGGATATAGAAAACAAGAACAATCATTTTATAAATCTGAACCTTGCTGATTACAAACGTTTATTTGGAGATAACACGCTCTTTGACGTGTTAGACAAATTACCAAAACCTGACCTTGTAATAGCTAGTCCACCATGCGAATCATGGTCAAATGCTTCTGCAATGGAAAATGGAAATGCGTGTTGGAAACGCAATGATGTTTCTGATAGCTTGTTCGCTCCACAAGTAAGACCTTCACCGTTCACGATTAGGTCAAATCAAGATTATGAGTCAGCCTATATAAATTATCAGTACGACAGGCAATTTTTAAAAAGGGTCAATGGCGAGCTAACAGCTTTCAACACAATAGAAATCATAAAAAGATATAGACCACAATTTTGGGTTATTGAGAATCCAGCAGCTGACAGACTGTGGCCCTACATTGAGGATATTATTGGATTCAGAATTCCATACAAAAACCTAGCTAGATACAATAATTATGATTATCCTTTACAAAAACGGACGATTTTTGGAAGCAATATTGAACTTAATCTTAAGAATAAAATTATCAAGCAGGACATAGAGTGGAAGAACTTCTCAAAATCATACAACGAGAGATCTAATATACCTGAAAAATTGGTGTCAGAAATTTTCGAAAAAATCTACAAGGAGTTTTGCAAAGATGCTTGAGCTCTACTTCATTTATAACGGTCACCGCAAGATACTCATTGGGAGTTTTAGCCATATACATAGCGCAATCAATGAATTAAAGAAACATCAAGCTAGTTACTCAGCAATCAGTCATCCACGATTTCGGAAAAGCATGAGTGGTGAGAACATCAGGATTGACTACGGATCAGTTGACTGCTACTACTTGATTACGAAGAAAAGAGAGGAAAAATAAGATGAATACAAAAATGAATTTGGAAGAAAAGGTTCAACAGTGGTTTGTTGACAGAAATTTACATGAAGCGAACCCTGTCAAACAGTTCTTGAAGTTGATGGAAGAGTCAGGAGAATTATTTGAAGGTATCGCAAAGGATAAATCTGAACTGATCTATGATGCGCTTGGTGATATTCAGGTAGTATTGATTGGACTTGAGCAACAAATCAAGAACGGCGCTCAGATTTCAGCCAATCAACAGGAACTTGAATTGCTGCTGATGGTTTCTAGTTTAGGGAACATCGCTCAAAAACTATACGCTCATATCTGCCACAATGAAACACAAATTCCGTTAATCAAAGCAGACTTGATGTTTCTTGACAGTGTGGTTAGTACGGTTTCATTTTGCAATGGCACTACAGCTGAAAATTGTTTAGAAGAAGCTTATGAAGTCATTAAGGACCGCAAAGGTAAGATGATTGACGGGGTGTTTGTCAAAGAGGAGGATTTGAAATGAAAAATTTAGGAATTATTTTAGGATTGGTATTTGTAATTGTTGCATCGCCATTCGTGGTTCAGTATGGATGGAATGAAATTATCACAACGATCGTTCCAGTTGGCAGAATTACAGTTTGGCAAGCTTTTGGGATGGATGTGCTACTATCTTTCATTTTTCCTGTATTATCCAGTAAAAAAGAATCTTACGAGGATTATTCATATGCTGTAAAAAGCAGTATTTCAAAAATCATTACATGTGCATTTTTTATTTGGATAGCTAGTTTGTTCTTGTGAGGATTTAGCATGAGATATTTTAAAATCCTATGTGTTGTTTTACTCACATCCTTCCTCGTAGCATGTCACCAGATTTCGAGTGGGACGGTAGTAGATAAGTACATCGATGAACCTCACACAACGTTCATACCTGTTATGACAGGAAAAAGTTCGGTACTTGTGCCAACAAGAACAAAAAGAAGATATATTCTGGTCATTTCTGGATATGTAGGAAATGAGCACGTTGAAGAAACATTTGAAGTGACGGCCGAAGAATACAAGCACTATGAAATTGGCAATACTTTTATACAGGATGCCGTTTTAGAAAATGAAGGAGGAGAAGAAAATGATTGAATTTATTAAAGAATTTGTAATAACTTTTCTGTGCTTATTTATCGGTTACTCAGTCGTGGAATTTGTGACAGGAAAGGAAAAGAAAGATGATCAATAATGTTGTTTTAGTAGGTCGCTTGACTCGTGATCCTGAGTTACGACACACGCCATCAAATGTGGCTGTTGCAACTTTCAGTTTGGCAGTGAATCGCAATTTTAAGAATCAGGCAGGTGATCGTGAAGCCGATTTTATCGGTTGCATCATGTGGCGTCAGCAAGCTGAAAACTTTGCAAATTGGCTTAAAAAGGGTACTCTTGTAGGGATTACAGGTCGCATTCAGACTCGTAGCTACGATAACCAGCAAGGACAACGTGTCTATGTGACTGAAGTTGTAGCTGAAAGTTTTCAGCTTTTGGAAAAACGAGATAAGACTGCGGACCATTCGAGCATGGAAAATCAGATGCCACCAAGTTTTGGAGCAAGTGATCCGATGGATATTCCAGATGATGGATTGCCATTTTAAGGAGGTGGAGTGATGGAACGACCTAAACGATACTTATCTGGATACTTCATTCCTGAACTGATTGAAGATGAAGATATTATCTTTAACAAAGACAGTGAATATCACAAACAGAAGAAAAAAGAAAAGAAGAATCCTATTTTCAAAAGAAATAAGCCCCGAAATAGATGGGCGCTTTAAGGAGGTCAAAGAATGAGCCTTACGCTAAATAGCACAATTGGAGACTTAGTTTTGGCAATCGGAAAAATTATCGTTGAGTCTGACGGTAAAACCAATACAGCGATGCTAGAGATACCCGATCAAGACTTCTACTTAGAAATTGCCTTAAAAATAAAGAAGGAGGCAACCGAATGAAACGTTTTATCGTAATCTGGATTTTATTGTCTGCTGGATTAAATATTTGGCAGAGTATCCAGATTAAGAAATCAGAAGAAAAGCGCCCGATTGTCGTCTATAAAGCTGACAATAAAGGCGCAGAAATCAAAGGCAGAGTCGTCCACAAGGAGAAGATTGGCGACCTACACACGATCACAATACAGAATTACGGAGTATTCGTAGTTACTCAAACAAACTATGAATCTCTCAAAATAGGAGATGAGGTAAGATTGTAATGACAAAGTACAAGAAACTAACTTACATCATCATTCAGGAAGCAATGGCAGGCTACATTCATGAAAGCTAATACCAGGAAATGGAGAGCAAGATGAATAGAAGGATTAAGAAGAAAGCTAAGCAACTTGCTCAGAAGAAACAACTAGAATTAGAAAATAAGCTTATAAAGTTAAGTCAGGAAGAAATTGAAGTTTTATCTAGAATGATTAAGCAGATAGTTTCTGACATCAGTAAGGCTTTTTCTAAAATGTTCGATAGCTTATTTAATTATTTAGAAAATTCGGAGGTAAAATTTGAAGAAATTGAGCGACGAAGACCTCAAAACATTAGACAGAGAACTTTTCAAATTCCAAAACATTCAACGTACAATAGATTTGAGAAGGCTAGAATTAGAAACTCGAAACCCAGATGCTCAGAGTGGTCCTATCGTAGGAATAAGCAAACCTACCGAAACTATCGCAATCAGAATCGCAGATGATCCAACCTTGAAATTTCTCGAAGGGTTCAAAGCTATTATTAACAAACTCCTGATCAATCTAGTTGATGAAGATAAGGAAATCTTTAATCTGCGCTGGAGATATCCTCAACTGAGATGGGAAGAAATAGCAGAACAGAAATTCATGAGCAAAGCCACAATCTATCGACGTAGAAGGATTATCTTAGAACAGTACGCTATACTGAAAGGTGAGTTGTAAATAAGATTGAGACAAAAGACATCTTGAAGTCTCACAAAAAAAGGTTTATTATGATAGCATGAACTTCTGAAACAAAAACACACATTACATGTTAGGAGTCATCCTTAATTTTAGTCAAACAAGTTGTCCAACAGAAGTATCGTCAAGAGTCAGCAAACGCTGGCTTTTTGTTTTATAGAAAGGAGGTAGAACATGGAATTTGTATCACCGATAAAAGAAAATGACGACATTCAGGCAATGAAAGATTATCTCAAAGAGTGGAACGAGATGTATTATATGCTATTCATTACAGGCCTGAATACGGGCTTGCGAGTCGGAGATATACTTACCTTGAAAGTTAAAGATGTCCAGGGATGGCACATCAAACTGAGAGAACGGAAGACTGGCAAGCAGATTACAAGACGGATGACAAAAGAACTCAAGAAAGAAATGAGGAGATATGTCGAGGGTAAACCATTTCATCATTTCTTATTCAAGAGTAGGCAAGGTCAGAATAAAGCGATCACTCGTGAACGAGCCTATCAAATCATACATGAAGCAGCTGAAGAACTAGGCATTGATAATGTCGGTACTCACACAATGCGAAAAACATTTGGCTATAAATATTATAACAAGACAAAGGACGTAGGGACATTGCAGAAAATGTTCAATCACTCATCACCCGCAATCACCCTGAGATACATAGGGATAGAGCAAGCAGAGCTTGATGACGCACTACGGAACTTTGTCATTTAATTTTTTTTAGATATTACTTTCACATAATGAGTTAAGCATAAACTGAAAAAATGAAACTCTTTAAAACCCATGCTTAGTAAGGGTTTGAGATTTAGAGTGAGTTTAACAAAATATAAGATATGTGAAAGTGAGGGGTGAAATTGGTATAGTTACAGGAGGTAGAAAATGTTAAAAGAATACCGTGATGATTTTCTTGGAGAAAAGGCCTTCGAGAAATTAAATAAAGATATTGATGCGAATCCTGGTGTTGGCTTTGAAATTGTTGGATATACTCAAACAGCATTTGTAAATGGAATGCATATACCGCTAACAGCCATACTAGTAAAATGGGGTAATTTTTTTAAAGAATCAGAATGAGACAAAAGACATCTTGAAGTCTCACAAAAAAAGGTTTATTATGGTAGCATAGATTTCTTGTATGAGGAGGGGATAGGTCAAAGGCCTGTCCCTTTTAGCATTGAGAAAGGAGGTTTGAGATGTATAACAAACCTATCAGACCATCCTTGAAATCTAAGAAGTGGGAGAAGTTCCGTGATAGGATAATGCGTAAGCATGATTATCTTTGCCAAGAAAGTTTGCGTTACGGAATTTCTGTTCAAGCAGAAATGGTTCACCATATCTTTCCTGTATCTGAATATCCTGAACTTGAATTCGTTGAATGGAATTGTTTGCCGTTGACGAATAAGAAACACAATACGTTTCACGATAGAGTGAACGATAGAGTAATCAATCAAGGATTGTATTGGCAAAAAAAAAGAAAAAAAGAATTTTTAAATTTTTTCAAAAATGAAAAATGAAAATTTTTAGTCCCCCCCTCTTTTTGAAAAATCATTTTGGCCAGTAGGGTACCGGTGAAGGGAACTTTTTCCAAGTCGGGGGCCTTCAAACAAAAAGGGGGTAAAAACTAAGCGAATTTGACGAAAGGAGGTAGTTTTTGGCTAAACCAATTACAGCGAAGTCTATTAAGTCAAAAGTGGTCAAGCAGATGAAAGACTTGGGCACTTATCGTAAAGAGTTTGAAATGATCATTGACATCTTTGCAGGTATGCTATATCAGTATCAGAAACTTGCTCAAGATTATGCTGACATGGGTTATCCAGTAACAGACACCTACGTCAATAAGGCTGGTGCTGAGAACGAACGTAAAGTTCCAATCTTGACAGCGATGGAAATTTTGAGGAAAGACATTCTCAGTTACTCTAATCAGCTGATGATGAATCCTAAGTCTCTTGGTGAGGTAGTAGAACAAGAGGGTGAGTCAGTTCTTACTGAGGTCCTGAAGTTCAAAAACGAAATCAAGAAGAAGCGAGTGACTGGCAATGGGTAATCTTGGCAAAGCGAAAGAGTATGCTCAGCACGTCATATCTCACAGAGAGGAACATTGTGAGGAGAACATTCTTGCAGCTGAACGTTTCTTGCGTGATCTTGAAAATCCTGAGTTTGAAATGGATGAGGAAATCGTTGATTTCGTTGTTCACTTTATCGAGAACACAATAGTCCATCAACAGGGTGATGATATGTTTGCGGTGTCTATCCGTAACAAGCCATTACTCTTGCAACCGTGGCAACATTTTGTAGTTGTGAACCTGTTTGGATTTTACTACAAGGGCACAAATGAGCGCAGGTTCAAAGAAGCGCTTATCATGCTTGCTCGGAAGAATGGAAAGACTTCGTTTACTGCTGCAATCGCACTTGCTTATCAGATATTAGACACGGATAGCGGTTCAAAATGCTACATCGTGGCTAATTCAGTTAAGCAAGCGATGGAAGCCTTTGGATTCTTGAAGTTCAATGTTGAACGATGGAATGACAAGAACATTCGTATCAAGGATAACAACCAAGAACACTCTATCACTGCTAATTTTGGTAATGAGGGTTCTTTCTTTATCCAGGCTTTAGCGAACGATGAAAGCCGTTTGGACTCTTTGAACGGAAACGTTATTATTTTGGATGAAGCTCATACAATGAGGAACAGTAAGAAATATGGTCTTATGAAGAAAACAATGTCAGCATACCGAAACAGTATGCTTTTTGTTATCTCTACGGCTGGTGATATTCCTACTGGATTCCTTGCTAACCGTCTGAAATATTGTCAAAAGGTCCTTAAGCAATTGGTCAAGGATGATTCCTTGTTCATGTTTATCTGCAAAGCTGACCAGACGACTGATGGAGACGTGGGCGATTACCTGAACGAGAATGTTCTTAAAAAAGCCAATCCTTCGTGGGGTGTGACGGTATCGCTCAAGGCTCTGAGAGAAGAAGCTGAGCAGGCTATGAATGATCCACAGACAAGAAATGAGTTTTTCAATAAAACTTTGAATGTCTTTACAAACTCAATGAACGCTTATTTCAATCCTGATGAATTCATTGCTTCAGACAGTCAATACGATTGGACCTTAGAAGAGTTGGCACGCTTGCCTATTCAGTGGTATGGTGGAGCTGACTTGTCAAGGTTGCACGATTTGACCGCTGCTGCTCTCTATGGTGTCTATCATGATGGTGAAAAAGATATTGATATCTGTATCACACACGCTTTCTTCCCTCGTGTCAACGCTCAGAAAAAGGCCAACGATGACGGGATTCCACTCTTTGGGTGGCAGTCTGATGGCTGGCTAACTATGAGCAATACTCCGACCGTTCTCTATGATGATATCGTTAAATGGTTCATCAAGATGAGGGAGAAAGGGTTCAAGATTGCTGCCGTCGGAATGGATAGGAAGTTTGGTCGTGAGTTTCTGACGAAGATGAAACAAGCTCGGTTCAAGATGATTGACCAACCTCAACTTTTCTATCTGAAATCAGAGGGGTTCAGACGGATTGAGTTCAAAGTTAAGAATAAAGAGTTTTACTATCTTCATTCTGACGCTTACGAATACTGTGTGAGCAATGTTAGAGCTATTGAAAAGGTGGATGATGCTGTGCAATATGAGAAATTAGACGGTGACGGTGGTACTGCAAGAATTGACTTGTTCGATGCCAGCGTTTTTGCTTGTATTCAGGCTCTTGCTAATCTTGGTAAGAATCAGAATGTCATGAGCTTCTTTGATTAGGTGACTTATGAATGAAATAGTTTTATCAGAACATGAAATTAATGTGCTAATTAATAAAGGGCGAGTTAAAGTAATTTTAAACGGTGAAGAAGTAATCGTTCGTCAAAGCTATACGAAAGATTTGAGGGCTGAAACAGTTAACTGGGATAAACAAATAGTTGATGTCAGTCAGAATATAGTAAGAAATAAACACTTTGATTCACTTTTTCAAAATACTTTTCGCTAGAAAGGAGGTGAGTAAAGATGGGGCTTTTAGATAGGTTTTTGAAACGTGGTAAGAGTCGAAGCGGAACGAATGTTATCACTCATTCAGATTTTGGGCTTTATATTGACGGTGATAGCTATGTGCCTTTGGCTCGAAATCCTGATGTGATTGCTGCGGTCAATAAGATTGCTGACATGGTATCAAATATGACCATTCATTTGATGGAGAATACCGACAAAGGCGATATCCGAATAAAAGACGGACTGGCTCGCAAGATTGATGTGAATCCATGCGACAATATGACTCGCAAAACTTGGATTTTCAAGATTGTGCGCGACCTGTTGCTATTTGGTGATGGGAATTCGGTTCTTCATGTCGAATATGATCCTGTGAATGATTACATTTTGAACCTGAGACCATTCTCTATGAGTGAAGTATCATTCAAGAGTGACGATATTGGTTATATCGTGAATTATCGTGGTATCGACTACAACCCAAGCGAAATCGTGCACTTTGTAATCAATCCTGATCCAGACAATCCATTTGTAGGGACTGGGTACAGGCTTGCTCTGAGGGATATTGTTAGGAATTTAAACCTTGCTACCCAAATCAAAAAGGGCTTTATGAGTGGTAAAAATGTTCCTAGCTTGATTGTTAAGGTTGATGCTTCTAGTGGGGAATTAGGAACACAAGAGGGACGTGACCAGGTCGCTAAGAAATATCTTAGCACTAGTCAAGCTGGTGAGCCGTGGATTATTCCTGATGCCTTGCTAGAGGTTGAACAGGTCAAGCCATTAAGTTTGAAAGATATTGCTATCAATGAATCTGTTGAAATTGACAAGAAAACAGTTGCTGGGCTTTTGGGAGTGCCAGCTTTTATTTTGGGAGTTGGTAGCTTTGATAAAGAAGAATACAACAACTTTGTCAATACTACGGTCATGAGCATTGCTACGACGATCACTCAGACCTTAACGAGAGACTTACTCGTTTCAAATAATCGGTATTTCAAACTTAATGCTCGCTCGCTTTATTCGTATGACATTACAGAGTTATCTTCAGTTGCTGAACAGATGACTAAAAGTATGGCAATGCGTCGAAACGAGTGGAGGGATTGGCTTGGAATGCCACCTGATCCTGATATGGATGAGCTCCTTGCTCTTGAAAACTATATCCCACAAGATAGACTTGGGGACCAGAAAAAACTGAAAGGGGGTGAGGAAGAGAATGAAGAAACGGAATAGTTATCGTACCGCTCAATTCAAAACACGAGAAGAAGCCGACAGCGGTGATTTGATTTTGAGTGGGTACTTCATCAAGTTTGATGAAGTTACTGAACTATGGCCAGGCTACTTTGAGGTAATCAAACGTGAGGGTGTTGAAAAAGCCATCAAAGGAGCTGACATCAGGGCATTATTTAACCATGATGATAGTTTGGTGCTTGGTCGTACTGGTAACGGAACAGTCATTTTGGGAGTTGATGAAATCGGACTTTACGGTGATATCATCATCAACAAAGATGATCCGCAAGCTGTTGGGGCCTATGCTCGTGTTCAGCGTGGTGATGTGATTGGATGTAGTTTTGGCTTCATCCCAATCAAAATCAATACGGAAGAGCAAGCAGATGGTTCGTACCTGGACACTATCTTGGAATTAGAAATCTTTGAAGTGAGTCCATGTACTTTCCCAGCTTATCCACAAACGGAAATTGCTGCACGACAGAAAGACTTTGAAACTCAACAACGTGCCAATCGTGAAGCGCTGGACAAGCGCAAGAAAGAAATTAAGGAGAAATTTAACCTATGCACAAATCATTGATTTTAGGCGCTCGTATGCGCAACAAAGCAGACAAAGTGGTAGAGCTTGAAGAATCAATCAAAGAATTGAACAAGCGCTCAGAACTTGAAGCTGCTAAATTGGAACAAGCTGGAACTGATGAAGAAGTTTCAGCAGTTGAAAAGAACCTTGAAGAAATCCAGAAAGAATTGGATGAAAAGGAAGCAGAAAAAGAACAACTTGAAAAAGAAATCGAAGATTTGAAAAATCAAGTTGAAGAATTGAATCGCAAAGCCCCGACTTACCCAAGCAAAGAACATCGTGGAGGACAAAAATTGGAACAACGTGAAGCAGTACTAGAATTCATCCGCTCTCGTGGACAAAAACGCGCAGGTGTTAAAACAACAGATGTAGGAGCGATCATTCCGAAAGAGGTTTTGGAACCACAAAAAACACCTGAACGTCAGAACCCTTTACTTAACCTAATCCATGTTGTAAAAGTAACAAGTGGATCTGGTTCTTATCCAGTCATGAAGAAATCAAATCGCAAAATGACTGAAGTTGGAGAACTTGAAGAAAATCCAGAATTAGGAAAAACAAAAATCACGGAAGTTGATTACAAAATCAAGACTTATCGTGGGGAACTTCCTATCTCTCGTGAAGCTATTGAAGATGCGCAATACGATCTCATTGGAATCCTTCAAGAAGATATCCAAGACCAAGACGAACAAACAAAATTGGCAATTGTTGCGGATGTTATGAAATCCGCAAAAGTTGTAAACGCTAGTGGACTTGATGGAATCAAGGACATTTTAAACACTAAAATTTCATCTGTCTACAAAAAATCACTTGTTGTTACAGATACCATGTTCAATGCACTGGATAAGATTAAGGACAAAGATGGCCGTTACATGATGCAGTCCGACATCACTTCACCAACTGGATATTCATTCTCAGGTAAAACAATTTATCCAGTTGAGGATACACTACTAGGTCAAGAAGGTGAAATGAAATTCTTCATCGGTGATGTCGAATACTTCCTTACATTGTTTGACCGTATGGAATTGACCGTGAATTGGGAAGATAATCATAAATTTGGTAAGAACCTTGCATCATACCTTCGTTTTGATATCCAGAAGACAGATGAAGATGCGGGGGTATTCGGAACCTACACTGACGCAGTATCTTAAGGAGGTAGCGTATGAGCTATAAAGTAATTCGTCCTTTCAAGGACTTGTCTGATCCTGAAAAACATGACTATGCTGTTGGCGATATCTTTCCTCGCGAAGGATATGAGCCCACAGATAGCTTTACCAATGGCCTTTTGACTGGTGCTAACACTGCTGGCTCTATCTTCCTTGAGGTTTTGGGAGATGATGAACCTAAAAAGCCAGCTCCTGAAACCAAAGAAGTGAAAGAAGAGCCCGCAGTTGAACAGGAAGAAACAGTTGAGGAAACTGCTGAAGAGCCTGCTAAGGAAGTTGAGGAGTAAACATGGACCAAGGTCAGCTTTTAGAATTGCTGAAGCTTAAGTTGGGGATTTCAACCGACTTGAGAGACAAGCCGTTAAAAAAAATCATTTCAAGTGTCATCACTGAATTGACCGATAACCTCGGTATCGAGCTTGTTGGTGAGCGTGCTGACCATGAAATGTTTATCGTTGACTATGCTGCTTATCGCTATGAGGGTGGGGTGGATATGCCACGTCACCTTCAATGGCGACTGCATAATTTACAGATAGCATCAAAGAAAGAGGTCAAGAATGTGGAATCATGAAATCAAACTGATCTCTAAAAAAGTAACAGGTAAGGACAAGTTACTACAACCAATCTCTAAAGATGTTGAAGTTACTCTGTTGTGTCGTAAAAAGAAGGTTACTCGCTCTGAATTTTATCAAGCAAATCAGGCAGGTCTAAAACCGAGCTTGGTCGTTGAGATTCGAAATTTTGAGTATGAGAATCAGGAGTTTGCGAAGTTTGAAGGCAAGCAATATCGCATCTTAAAAACCTATCCTATCGATTCTGAAATTTTAGAGTTGACTTTATCAGAGGTATTGAAATGAGCAATGACCTTGCTGATTTGATAGCGAAAGAGCTTGCAGCTTACTCTGACGAGGTTACTGAAGAAGTGGATAAGATTGCAGAGCAGGTGGCTGATGAGACTGTGGATGAGTTGAAAGAGACAAGTCCTAAACGGTACGGAAAGTATCGTAGAAGTTGGAAAAAGAAGAAGTTGGCCAATGGCTCTTTTGTTGTCTTCAACGCAGTTGCAAGTCTTACTCACATACTTGAGAACGGACACCTTTCAAGAAATGGTGGTCGTGTCGCTGGTATCGTCCACATCAAGCCAGCTGAAGAAAAAGCAATTCAGAACTTTGAGAAGCGTATCAAGGAGATTGGGAAATGAAGCTATCAGACTTTGCTGTTATTTTGGAACAGGCAAACTTGCCTGTCACTTATCGAGCGTTTAAAATTGGGAATGCTCCTGACCTACCTTACCTGGTCTATTATGAATCTAGTCCAGCCATCAATGCAGCTGACAACACGGTTAATCATCAAATTAAGAGCGTTACAGTAGAGCTAGCTTTTGAGCAGAAGGATGAAGATTTGGAAGAACGTCTGGAAGAGCTGTGGACAACCCACGAGCTCTTTTTCGATGTTCAAGAAGAAACATTTATCGAGGCTGAAAGACTCTATGTCAAGTCTTATACGGTCTATCTATACTAAGGAGGAATGAAATGACTCAAGAAAATAAAGTAACCTTTGGCCTAGAAAACGTACATATCGCACCTGTCAAAACACTTGCAGAAGATGGAGTTATCACTTACGGCGATGTTTTTCGTTTTCCCGGAGCGATGGAGCTGACACTTGATACCAAAGGGGAAACAACCCCTATCAAAGCAGACAACAAGGATTACCATTTCATGAATTCAAATGAAGGCTATGAAGGTAAACTTAAAATTCCACATATCATCGATGAATTTGCAACAAAAATTCTTGGTGAAATCAAGGATCCTCAAACTGGCGTTATGACTGAAAAAGCAGATGCGAGCTTGACAGAGTTCGCAATGATGTTCCAGTTTGAAGGTGACAAAAACAAGACTCGCTATGTGATGTACTACTGTTTTGCCAGTCGCCCATCTCTTGGCTCAAAAACTAAGAACGGGACATCAACCAACGAACGTGAACTTAGTTTCAAAGCTAGCCCGCGTCCATTGGATACAGTTGTCAAGCGTTCTATCACATCAGCTGATGACAAGGATGCGTATGACAACTGGTTCAAGAAAGTGTATGAACCTACTGCGGTGACAGGTTAAGGAGAAGACATATGCGTAAAATCGTTTTGGTCGGTGATCAGGAGTATGAGTTGGGGACCAACGGCTATACTCCTATCGCCTACAAACAACAATTTGGAAAAGATTATTTTCAAGATTTGTTCTCGATGTTGAAAAATCAATCATTCATGAATGAATTGAACAAGCTGGAAACCGACAAGGAATTGACAGCGACTAATATTGATATTTCGATGTTGTCAGATTTTGATATGACCTTTTTCAACCGTCTTTTTTGGACCTTTGCTAAATCTGCAAATCCTCAAATCAAGCCTTATGAACAATTCTTCATGGAAATGGAAATCTTCCCGATTCAGGAAGTTGGACCTGTGCTGATGGAAATGCTAAATGCGAGCATGACGACAAAAAAGCACCAGATGAGTCAGAATCAGCTAGCGAAGAAATCTTCACAGTAGAATCCTATCTATCTTGCTGTAAAGAAACTGGTCTGTCTATCGATGATCTAAAGCACATCTCAATCGGAATGGCTCTGGATTATCAGACGGATTATGTGAATTTACGGAGTGAGGATAAGGGTGGCGAACGGAAAGCCACGCAAGCTGATTTTGACAGTTTTTAAAGAAAAAATGAGTGCTGAGAGAGTGATTCTGAGGTCAAGTTCCTTGCCCTGACTGCATTATCAGTCGTAGAAGTTCTCTCAGCGCTTTTCTATTTTTTTGAGAAAGGAGGAAATATGGCAGGAAATATCAAAGGTATCAAAATTGAAATCGATGGCGACACGCAACCCTTGCAGAAGGCGCTGAAAAATGTCAATAAGGCCGCTACTGATGCAAGTCAGGAGTTGAGACAGATTGACAAGGCCTTGAAATTTGATACAGGGAACGTAACGCTCCTGACTCAGAAACAAGAGGTCTTACAAAAGCAAGTTTCGACGACCAAGGAGAAACTGGAAACCTTGAGACAAGCTCAGTCTCAGGTGGAACAGCAGTTCAAAAATGGTGATATCGGTGCTGATCAGTACCGTGCCTTTCAACGCGAAGTCGAAGTTACTCAAAACGTCCTAAAAGGATATGAGGGTAAGCTTGCAAATGTGAACCAGGCGCTTGCTGAGAATGGGAATGCAACTAAAAGCAACCAAACGCAACTGAAAGAATTGCAGAATGAACAGAGTCAACTTGCTTCAGAGATGACTAAGGTGACAAGCTCATTCAAACTGCAAGAAAGTGCTTTAGGTTCAAATGCTAGCGAAGCTGAGAGAAATGCTCTTGCTCAGAAAAAGATTGGTGCCCAGTCTGAGATTGTAAGTAAACAGATTTCAAATCTAGAACAGCAATTGGAAATCACTAAAAAAGAATTTGGTGAGAACTCCACACAAGCTAACAAGATGGAAGCTGAGCTAAATCAGGCTAAGACTGCTTTTAATCATCTCAATGATGAGATGAAGGGAACAAAGTCTGCTGCTGATAGCACTCAAGAAAGTTTAAGTGAAATCTCAAGAAATTTAAGAGCAGAACTACTTCAACAGTTTAGTGAGAAGTTGAGTGCTATTTCAGAAAAACTTGTGGAAGTAGGAAAAGAAGCGTTAGAAGCAGCTGCTCAAATGCAAGCTAGTAATGCTCAATTTACTACCGTTTTCGGAGATATGGAAACCCAAGCAAGAGAAGCGTTGAATGCTATTGGTCAGGAAATGGATATTGTCCCAGAGCGATTGCAAGGATCATTCACTCAGATGGCTTCATTTGCCAAAACTTCAGGATTGGATACAGCAGAAGCTTTGGATCTTACTTCTCGTGCAACTAGGGCAGCAGCAGACGGTGCAGCCTTCTATGACAAATCTATTGAGAGCGTGACAGAGAGCTTACAATCTTTTTTGAAGGGAAACTTTGCTAACGATGCCGCTCTTGGAATCTCTGCGACAGAGACAACTAGGAATGCAGCTGCAAATAAATTGTACGGAAAGTCATTCAAGGACTTGAGCGAAGCGCAGAAGCAATTGACATTGCTTCAGATGGTCGAAGACGGAAATAAACTCTCAGGAGCTCTTGGACAGGCTGCAAGAGAATCAGACGGCCTAGAAAACGTGATGGGGAATCTGAAACAAGCTGGGACCAATGCATTATCTGCTATTGGTCAACCTCTTCTGGAAATGATGATCCCTGTTTTCCAAACCTTGGCAACGATTGTGAAAGGTGTAGCTGAGCTGTTTAATTCCTTACCTGATCCAGTAAAAGATTTCATTGTCATCTTAGGTGTGGTTTTGACAATTGTAGGAGCCTTAGCCCCCATATTCTTAACCCTGCAAGCTGTGTTTATGTCCTCATTTGGCGCAATGATTGCAGCAGCATTACCAATCATTGGAATTATTTCAGGAGTTGTAGTGGCCATAGCAGCGATTGTTGCAATTGTGAAATACCTTTGGGAAACTAACGAAGGCTTCAGAGAAGCGGTCACGACTATCTGGAATGCTATACTAGCCGTTATCAATACAGTTGTTTCAGAAATCTCTGATTTCATCATGAGTATATTCGGGACGGTTGTGGCTTGGTGGACGGAGAACCAGGAACTTATCAGGACAAGTGCTGAGACCGTCTGGAATGCCATTTATACGGTCATCAGTACAATACTGGATATACTTGGCCCCTTGCTCCAAGCTGGCTGGGACAACATTCAACTGATCGTTACAACAGCTTGGGAAATCATCAAGACCGTTGTTGAGACTGCAATCAATGTTGTTCTTGGTGTTATCCAAGCAGTTATGCAGATCATCACTGGTGATTGGTCAGGTGCTTGGGAAACCATCAAGGGAGTATTTTCAACTGTATGGCAAGCTATTCAAAGCATTGTTCAGACCATTTTCTCAGCTATCCAGAGCTACATTTCAAATATCCTCAACGGCATTTCAGGAACTGTCTCAAATGTCTGGAACGGCATCAAGGATACTGTATCAAATGTGTTAAATGCTATATCTGGCACAGTATCAAGTGTTTGGGAAGGTATCAAGAGTACCATTTCAGGCGCTATCAATGGGGCAAAAGACGCTGTATCTTCAGCTATTGAAGCCATCAAAGGATTGTTTAACTTCAACATCAGCTGGCCACACATTCCACTACCTCACTTTTATGTGAGTGGTTCGGCCAATCCATTAGATTGGTTGAGTCAAGGTGTTCCAAGTATTGGAATCGAATGGTATGCCAAAGGCGGTATCATGACGAAACCAACTATCTTTGGAATGAACGGCAATAACATTATGGTTGGTGGTGAAGCTGGAAATGAGGCAGTATTACCACTTAACGACAAAACGCTTGGAGCCATCGGTCGGGGCATCGCTCAGACTATGGGTGGAACTTCACCGACCATCAACATTACTATTACTGGTAACACTGTCAGAGAAGAAGCTGACATCAGTCGGATTGCTGATGAGGTGGCTCAGCGCATTGCTGACGAATTGCAACGTAGGACACAATTGAGAGGAGGGGTTGCATGGTAAAACATAATGAGCTTGTGATTGACGGTGTGAGAACATCGTCTTTTCCTTTTAAGGTCATTATTCATGACCCTCCTTCAATCGCTCTAGGAGAGAGCAAGACAGCTCTCTTGGAGCATGGTGGTATCAGTGGGGCAATTGTTCAGACGAACAAGCACAGGGAACTGATCAAGAAATCTTATACGATTTACTTAGTCAAACCGACCGAAGAGCAGATGAACCAATTTATGAGTCTGTTTATCCGCGAGAAGTTCTGGTTAGAGAGCGAGCGAGTCAAAACAACTCGTCTCTGGTGCTATAAGGTCAATGTGAGCGACCTTGAAGAAGTACAACCTGGTCTTTATATGACCAAAGCAACCTTTACTTGTCACCCTACCAAATACTTCAAAGCCACTGATACACAGAGATTGACAAGAAGTGGAACTTTAACCGTGCAAGGTTCTGCTCTTGCTTTTCCTAAAATCACAATCAGTGGCCAGAGTGCTGCTGAGACTTCGTTTACAATCGCTGGTCAGGTCATCCGTCTTGAACGACTCACTGAGTCGCTTGTGATGGTCAATAATCCTGACAATCCTAGTTTTAAAACGACAACAGGGAAGCCAGTGAAATGGTCAGGAGATTTTATAACAGTTGATCCAGCGAAAGTGAAGAATGTTGGGGTTGTTTTGGGACAAGGTATTCAATCACTTGAAATCGAAACGGTTTGGGGGTGGGCATAATTGCTTTATCTACTTAATAAAGATGTGAGAACCGTTCGTTGGAACGGAGAGCCACTTCATGAAGCGACTTCAGCGATTGTGAAAGAGACCATGAATGGCGATTTCACCCTAACTATGAAATATCCTATTTCTGACTCTGGTATTTATCAGCTCATCCAAGAAGATATGTTGATAAAAGCGCCGACTCCTGTTCTTGGTGCGCAGCTATTTCGCATCAAGAAACCTGTTGAACACAATGATCATCTGGAAATCACAGCCTATCACATTTCAGACGATGTGATGCAACGTTCTATCACACCAGTAAGTGTGACTAGTCAGAGCTGTGGCATGGCTCTTTCTCGCATGGTTCAAAACACCAAAACCGCTTTGGGAGATTTTTCTTTCAATAGCGATATCCAGGACCGTAGGACCTTCAATACGACTGAAACAGAAACTCTGTACTCTGTATTGCTGGACGGTAAGCACAGCATTGTTGGTACATGGGAAGGCGAGCTGGTTCGTGACAATTTCGCTCTGACTGTCAAGAAGAGTCGTGGCGAGAATCGTGGTGTTGTTATTACAACGCACAAAAATCTGAAGGACTACCAACGCACAAAAAACAGTCAGAATGTTGTCACAAGAATCCATGCTAAATCGACGTTTAAGCCTGAAGGCGCTGAAAAGGAAACGACTATCAGAGTGACTGTTGATAGTCCTCTTATCAACTCATACCCTTATGTCAATGAAAAAGAGTATGAGAACAACAACGCAAAGAGCGTTGAAGAGTTGCAGAAGTGGGCACAGGCTAAATTTACAAATCAAGGCATTGACAAGGTCTCTGATGCTATCAAGATTGAAGCCTATGAACTTGATGGGCAAGTTGTTCACATGGGGGATACGGTCAATCTCAAGAGCTGGAAGCACAATGTCGATGCATTCAAGAAAGCTATTGCTTATGAGTTCGACGCTTTGAAGGAAGAATATATCTCTCTTACTTTTGATGATAAGGCAGGAACTGGTGGTTCTAGAACATCTGGTGGCTTATCTAGCGCAGCGGATGCCATCCTTGGAGTAACAGAATCTGCACAAGAAATCGCCCTTGAAAAGGCTCTTCAAAATGCTGACTTAGACTTTGAACATAAAGCTGGATTACTTAGACAGGAAATTTCTGACGGTATTGAACTGGCCAAAGCAAAAGCCGAAGAGGTCAAGAAAAGTCTGACAGAGACAATCGACCAGCGCTTCAGCAACTTTGACAATGGCCCATTACAAGAAGTCAAGCGTAGAGCTGATGAAGCTTTGAAAAACGCTGGCGCAAGTACCCAACTTGCACAGGAAGCGAAGCAAATAAGTGAGCAAGTGAGACGACAACTTGATAATAAGGCTGACCTCGTCGAATTTCAACGAGTGAGAGAAACCAATCAGCTCTATGAACGCATTATCGGCAGTAGCGAGTCTGACATCGCTGAAAAAGTTTCACGCATGGCCATGACTAGCCAACTGTTCCAGGTTGAGGTGGCTAAAAATGTCGGAGATGGACGAAATTATGTGAGGAATGCTGATTTCAGAGATAAGTCGAAAAATTGGAGAGAAACGAACGTTTCAGGCTTGAATTTCAATTATGAACATTCATCACAAAATCGAAATAAATCAGGCGTGCACATTTATGGTACAACTATCAATGCTCGTTATTTTGGATTGCAACAGACATTCAAAATTGATCTAAAAAAATCCGACAAAATCACTCTTTCTTTTTTGGTTTCAAAAGATGGATACAATACTTTTTCCGGCCTAAATGTTGGTTTACATTATAGGAAAGACGGTGCAATAAAATCACAGGAATGGAAGGAGATCCCAAATGGCGACATAACTTCATCCATTTATAAAAAACTTAATTTTAATTATGAGTTACCAGTTGATGTTGACGAAATTAATTTGATGTTGTACGGACAACAAGGCAAGTCAATCAACCTTTACATTTCAGAGGTAAAACTTGAAACTGGAAACAATGCGACACCATTCACGCTAGCGCTCGAAGATACAGACGAAGCTGTTCGTACAGTTCAAAATCAACTTGCTGGCTCATGGGCAATTCAAAACCTGACCAGCGCAGGTTCAATTGTTTCGCAAATCAATGCAACTAACAATCAAATCCTGATTGAAGCCGAGAAAATTAGGCTCAAGGGTAAGACTTTGCTTGACGAATTAACGGCTATTGATGGTTACTTCAAGCGTTTATTCGTTGGTGAGGGTAATTTCGCTAAACTGAATGCTGAGATTATTGGTTCAAAGACCATCACAGCCGATAAGCTGATTATGGACCAAGCGATGGCTCGGATGTTCGTTTCAAGCGATATCTTCACGGATACGCTTGCGGCTAAAGAAGCCTTCATCAACAAATTGAGGTCAGTCGTAGTATCTGCGACTTTATTTGAAGGTTTCAAAGGTAAGATTGGTGGATTCCAAATCGGTACACATGATAAGGATCCGTCAACTTACTGGCTAACAGGACAGAATAATTTTGATGTTGGTCTTTCTTCTGGAAAAGGAAGATACAATCAAACCTCTCTTTGGGTTAATTGGGGAGACAATTGGAATAAGCCAGGAAATAAAGCATGGTTCGTAAAAAACACTGGTGAAATGCACTGCTATAATACAGCTCATTTTTGGAATGAACCGATTGTGCATGGAGATCTTCAGGTTAGCGGTAACATAAAATTTATCAATAATGGTTCGTTGGGGCACTGGATATATTCTTACAACTACAAAAAAATTGCATCAAACAACGGATATTTATATTTATACGATAACTACGAAAGATACGACTGGATACCGATGAATAAGGAAATCTCAGACCGTCGATATAAGCACAATATCGAAGCTAGTACAGTTTCTGGGCTAGCTGTTATCAATAACTTGAAAACGTATAGTTATCGTAAAGAATACGATGGCAAAATAGAAGACATCGCCTGCGGTATCATGGCGCAGGATGTCCAGAAGTACGTCCCAGAAGCTTTCTACGAGAATCCAGATGGTGCATACTCATATAGAACATTTGAATTGGTGCCTTATTTAATTAAGGCAATTCAAGAACTCAATCAAAAAGTAGAAAGGTTGAAAAAAATAACATGAATGAACAAATTCCTAAACTAACGATCAACTCGCTAGCCGATAAAATCTCAAAAGAAGCTATTCAGGCAGCAACCTACGAGTCTCTTTATACGACCGCTACAATCGAACTTGAGCAGATGAAGAAAATCATCGAGTCTGACGAAGAACTCAAAGCAAAATTTGAAGAAGTGAAAGGACAAATGACAAATGGCAATTAACAATTATGAATTGGCAGGAAAGCCTTACACTCGTGGCCTTGGGGATAACCTCAAGACCGTGGTTGAAATCCGTCTGTCAGATGGGACTCGTTACAGTACGAACCTGCGTGAGCTTGCAGGAGACCGCACGACTGAGCAAGAGGACGTCTTGATTCAAGCGGTGCTGGATATCATCAAGGCTGAACTAGATCCAGGCTCTGCAATCGTGAAGGCACAAGCAGAGATTGAACAAGCCGTTCAATCTTTGGCAAAAGCTAAAACGGACCTTTCTGTAAATAAAGAGAACATCGATAGCGTCTCAGCTATTACTGAAGTTCTCATTGCGCTTGCGATTGGCCAGAATGGTGGTATGCCAACGAACACATATAGTAAGGTTGCGCAGTTCATCAAGCCCCTTGTTAAAGACCGTCGTTATGTGAATGGTGATATCGTATCGATGCCTTATCCGTATGATACGAATCCAAAATGGCCGAAGGAAACACAAACAATCCTGAAATTCCAAATGCAACCATCTGAAGGGTACACTTGGAAAGAACAACCTCTTGCTGAAATGTTGCAGAAGGGCATTTTGACGGTTGTCATGCCACGTATTGATTAGAAGGAGGTTGTATGCCGATTGAAGAAGCTGAAAAAATCGCTCAAAGCCAGGTTGCTTGGGCGATTTTGTTTATCCTACTCTTCTTTATCATCATTCGATATCTTATCAAGACTTCGGATAAGCGAGAGAAGAAGATTATGGATCTGCATGAGCAATCAAAAGCCGACTCTAACAAACGAGAAGAGCGTTTGATGACTCATCTTGAAAAAACCACTACAGAATTGACCACAATCACTCATACGGTCGGAGACATTCAAAAAGAAATGGTCCGCATGAACGACCGCATGGAAGAAATCGAAAAAGGAGAATAACACATGCAACAAATTACTGAAATTATCGTAGCATCAGCTACTGGAGTCTTGACTATCCTCGCAGGCATCGCAGTAAAAGCGATTAAAGATTTTCTCATCAAAAAAGGCGGAGAAAAGACCATCAAAATTGTAGAAATCTTGGCCAAAAATGCGGTCAATGCCGTTGAACAGGTCGCTTCTGAAACTGGATACAAAGGCGAAGAAAAGCTGGAACAAGCACGCACTAAAATCCGTGCTGAACTTACAAAATACAATATCAGCATGACTGATAAAGACTTAGACACATTTGTCGAATCAGCGGTCAAGCAAATGAACGAAGCCTGGAAAGGGGAATAAGTATGGATATCGATACAAGTAGACTGAGAACTGACCTTCCACAAGTTGGGGAACAACCATACAGACAAATTCATGCGCACTCAACAGGGAACCCGAACTCGACGGCACAAAATGAAGCAGACTACCACATGCGCCGTCCTGTTGATTCAGGATTTTTCTCACACGTTGTAGGTAACAGCCGTGTGATGCAGACCTGGTATACAGACATGGGGGCTTACGACGTAGGAGGTGGCTGGAACGTTGAAGGATACGGCCAAGTTGAGCTTATTGAAAGTCATGAAACAAAGGAAGAATTCATGCGCGATTACAAGCTCTACGTTGAGCTTTTGCGGAACCTTGCTGATGAAGCAGGTATTCCTAAAACGCTGGACTCTGACAGTCTAGCAGGTATCAAGACACATCAATACTGTACATATAATCAACCTCGAAACTACTCTGACCACGTTGACCCTTATCCTTATTTGGCCAAATGGGGCATCAGTCGTGAGCAATTCAAGAAAGACATCGAAGGCGGTCTATCTGAAGCTAGTTGGAAACAAAATGGCACCGGCTGGTGGTGGGAGGAGTCAGATGGCTCTTATCCTACAAACCGCTGGAAACAAATCAACAACGAATGGTTCCGATTTGACGAACGTGGCTACTGCTTAATCAATCGATGGTTCAATGATGGAAAAGACTGGTTCTACCTCGACAAGCGTGGCGCAATGGTCACAGGGTGGATGTTCCTTAATAACCGCTGGTATTACTTCAAGTCAGACGGGCGCATGGCCACTGGTTGGGTGAAATACCGTGAAACCTGGTATTTCATGGAAGAAAAAGATGGCTATATGCTATCTAAGCAATTTATCAAGTCTGGCGATGGCTGGTACTATCTAAAAGCAAATGGTGAACTTCACACAGATCCAGCATTCAAAACTGAACCAGATGGTCTTGTGACCGTCGTTGACAAACCAAAATAAGAAAAATAAAACAGAAAGGCTTTCAAATAGATTACACTAAAACCGCAGGCTCAGGCTTGCGGTTTTTTGTTTGCTCTGAAAGTACTTTCTAAAATAAAAAATCTTTAAATTTCTTTGTGTTTCTTGTTGACATAAGTCAACACTCATGCTATAATATAATCAAGATAAAGAAAGGGAGAGCAAAAGCCCTCAAGGTAAAATAAAATGGCACAAATTAAAGATGGATGGCACAAGGTTCATGAGGAAGATGTTTACGTAGAAAATGGTAAAGTTATCCGCGGAGTAACCAAAGACTCGAATAATTCAGAAGTAACTTGCTATCCTTATGAGTACAGCGAAGACCACGGATGCTGGATTAATATTTCTGGGGAAGTAACTCTACCATCTTATAGAGCAGGTTACAAAAAAGGAACTATGTGCATGAAGTAAGCTATTAAGAGGTAGCTAGATGAAAATTGACACGAAGAAGGTAGAGATGGCCTTGATGGACGAGACCATCCCTGCCAATCTCTTTGAAAAAGAGTTAGGCATTTCGCGCTCAGCAGTTACTCGATTGCGAAAAGGAGAGCGTGAGTTTAAAAATTTCACAATCGATACTGCTGAAAAAATTCAACGGTGGATAGATGAGAATGGATCAAATTAGATTACACCAACCGCAAGCTATCGCCTGCGGCTTTTTGTTTGCTCAAAATAGAAAAAAACAGTGATGGTACTCACTGTTTTTCTTGTAGTGTATGGGCGTAAGAAGTCATGCTGATAGCGTGTTTTAAACGCATGTTCATAATATCTGATACACCGTTTTTATACTTATCTACTGCCTGAATAGATACGCCACAGTTTTTGCTGATAGCATAGGCTGTGGCGTTGTCTAAAAGCCAGCGGATAGCTTTAATATCTACTGACATATATTACCTCATAAAATACCAAACTGCAAATAGGAGTAGAAAAAGTCCAATAATAAATTCAAGTTTTTCACGCTTGGTGGTTTTTCTAATTTTTAGATTTACTTTCATTGTTTTTCCTGTTATAATTTAAGTACACCCCCGAAGGGGTGGATAGTGATTTCTCACTATCCAAATTCGATGTGCCATTCAAAGCTGATTATAAATAAGTTTATTTTGACTACTAGCTTATTTGTTTTTACTTTGAGTGGCTTCTTTTTGAACTTAAACATTTTGTTTTCCTTTCTACTAGTTTCCTTGTCTAAGGTTTCCTCCTTAACCTTATGTATACATTATACAACTAAAGTTGTATAATGTCAATAGTTTTGATGAAGTTTTTTAACTTTTTTCAAAAAAATAGACCTTGTCCAGAGGTCGGGGAGTTGGAGGGGACACCCTCCAAGAGTGTTGATTTAATAAGATTTTATTTTACCTTTTTCATAATAATCTCCCTAAAGAGGCCACCCAATCAGGTGGCTTTTTTGTTTGTGGCTTGGATTTTTGATATAATAGAGCCATGAGTAGAATTTTAGATAATGAAATCATGGGGGATGAGGAGTTGGTAGAACGTACCCTCCGTCCTCAGTATTTACGTGAATATATTGGGCAGGATAAGGTCAAGGACCAGCTGCAAATCTTTATTGAGGCAGCAAAAATGCGTGATGAGGCGCTGGACCATGTTCTTTTATTTGGTCCTCCAGGTTTGGGGAAAACGACCATGGCTTTTGTTATTGCCAATGAATTGGGTGTCAATCTCAAGCAAACATCAGGTCCTGTCATTGAAAAAGCGGGGGATCTGGTAGCGATTTTGAATGATTTGGAGCCTGGAGACGTTCTCTTTATTGATGAGATTCATCGCTTGCCTATGTCGGTGGAAGAGGTGCTTTATAGTGCCATGGAGGACTTCTACATTGACATCATGATTGGGGCTGGAGAGGGCAGTCGCAGTGTTCATTTGGACTTGCCACCTTTTACCTTGATTGGTGCGACGACACGTGCGGGGATGCTCTCAAATCCTCTGCGGGCACGTTTTGGAATTACAGGTCATATGGAATACTATGCCCGTGCTGACTTGACAGAGATTGTTGAGCGGACAGCAGATATTTTTGAGATGGAAATCACTCATGAGGCAGCTTCGGAGTTGGCCTTACGTAGTCGAGGAACTCCTCGTATCGCCAATCGTCTCCTCAAGCGCGTGCGCGACTTTGCCCAGATTATGGGAAATGGGGTTATCGATGATGTCATTACCGATAAGGCTTTGACCATGTTAGATGTAGACCATGAAGGTTTGGACTATGTGGACCAAAAAATCCTTCGCACCATGATTGAGATGTATGGTGGTGGTCCTGTAGGACTGGGAACCCTTTCTGTTAATATAGCAGAAGAACGCGAGACGGTCGAAGATATGTACGAACCTTACCTGATTCAGAAAGGTTTCATCATGCGAACTCGTTCTGGACGGGTGGCGACAGCTAAGGCATATGAGCATTTAGGGTATGAATACAATGAAAAATGAACAAGAAATTCTAGATGCTTTCAGAGAAAATCCAGATATGATGACCATTCTGACCATCATTCGTGATTTTGATCTGAAAGACTCGTGGTTGGCAGCAGGTTCTGTCAGGAATTTCATCTGGAATCTCTTGTCAGACAAATCGCCTTTTGATCATGAAACGGACGTGGATGTGATTTTCTTTGATCCAGATGTTTCTTATGAGGAAACAGTGTCCCTAGAGAAAAAACTGAGAGAGGATTTTCCTCAGTATCAGTGGGAGTTGAAAAATCAGGTCTATATGCATCTGCACAGTTCCCACACAGCGCCTTACACGAGTTCCCGTGATGCCATGAGTAAATATCCGGAACGCTGTACGGCGATAGGACTCCGCTTGCATGCCGACGCAACTTTGGAGCTCTTTGTCCCCTATGGTTTAGAGGATATTTTGAACTTTCAGATTTCCCCAACTCCTCATTTTTTAGAGAATGAAGATCGAATGAAGCTCTATCAAGAACGCTTGTCCAAGAAAAATTGGCAAGAAAAATGGAAAAATCTTACTTTTTCAAAAAACTTAAGAAAAATTTAAGTTAGTGACGGTATACTAGGTTCATAAGTTAAGAGGAACTTAACTTAAACTCCTAAAACTTTTTCATAATAATCTCCCTATAAAACTAAGTCGCCCAATCAGGCGGCTTATTTTTTGTCTGTAAGGAGAGCTAATAACTTAGCAATAGAAGAAAATAGGGAAATATGGTATAATGAAACGATAGATTTTTGAATAGGAATAAGAACATGTTTGGATTTTTTAAGAAAGATAAAGCTGTAGAAGTCGAGGTTCCAACACAGGTTCCTGCTCATATTGGCATCATCATGGATGGGAATGGTCGTTGGGCTAAAAAACGGATGCAACCACGGGTTTTTGGTCATAAGGCGGGGATGGAAGCCCTCCAAAAGGTGACCAAGGCAGCTAACAAGATGGGAGTCAAGGTCATCACGGTTTATGCCTTTTCAACGGAAAATTGGACACGCCCAGATCAAGAAGTCAAGTTTATCATGAACTTGCCCGTTGAGTTTTATGACAACTATGTCCCTGAATTGCACGCAAATAATGTTAAGATTCAGATGATTGGGGAGACAAACCGTTTGCCTAAGCCGACTTTTGAAGCTTTGAAAAAAGCAGAGGAGTTGACCAAGAACAATACGGGCTTGATTCTCAATTTTGCGCTTAACTACGGTGGTCGTGCTGAAATTACGCAGGCTCTTAAGAGCTTGGCTCAAGATGTTTTAGATGCTAAAATCAACCCTGGTGACATCACAGAAGATATGATTGGGGACTATCTTTTCACACAACACCTGCCAAAGGATTTGCGAGATCCGGACTTGATTATCCGTACGAGTGGCGAGTTGCGTTTGAGTAATTTCTTGCCATGGCAAGCAGCCTATAGCGAGCTTTATTTTACGGATACCTTGTGGCCTGATTTTGATGAAGCCGCCTTGCAGGAAGCTATTGCTGCTTTTAACCATCGCAATCGCCGTTTTGGAGGAGTTTAGGAGAAGATATGACCAAGGATTTACAAAAGAGAACATTGTTTGCGGTATTGGCCCTGGCAATTTTCCTTCCAGTCTTGTTTGCGGGAGGGCTCTTGTTGCAGATAGGGATTGGTTTGTTAGCAATGCTAGGCGTCCATGAACTCTTGCACATGAAGGGGCTAAAGACTATGACCATTGAGGGCGCTTTGACTCTTTTTGCGACCTTCGCTCTCACAGTTCCTTTAGAAAATTACCTAACATTTTTGCCTGTTGATGGGAATGTAGTTGCCTATAGTGTTTTGATTACCATAATGCTAGGGACAACCGTTTTCAGTAAAAACTATACGATTGAAGATGCCGCTTTTCCAATTGCTGTGAGTTTTTATGTTGGTTTTGGCTTCAATGCCTTACTAGATGCTCGGGTGGCAGGTTTTGACAAGGTACTTTTGGCCCTTTTTATCGTTTGGGCGACAGATAGCGCAGCCTACCTGACAGGGATGAATTTTGGTAAACATAAGTTGGCACCAAGAGTTTCTCCTAATAAGAGTATTGAGGGCTTTGTCGGTGGTATTCTAGGTGCGGTACTGATAACGGTAATCTTCATGCTAGTGGACAGCACAGTTGCTCTTCCTTATGGGATTTATAGAATGAGTCTCTTTGCAGCCTTCTTCAGTGTGGCCGGTCAGTTTGGTGACTTGATTGAAAGTGCCATGAAACGCCATTTCGGTGTCAAGGATTCTGGCAAATTTATCCCTGGACATGGCGGTGTGTTGGATCGCTTTGACAGTATGCTGATTGTGTTTCCAATGATGCACTTATTTGGCCTGTTTTAAAGAAAGGAATATTGAATGATTGGATTGCTAACCTTTATCCTCGTTTTTGGGATTATTGTGGTGGTGCATGAGTTTGGACATTTTTATTTTGCCAAGAAATCAGGCATTTTAGTTCGTGAATTTGCCATTGGTATGGGGCCCAAGATTTTTTCCCATATCGGTAAGGATGGCACGGCTTATACCATTCGAATCCTTCCTCTAGGAGGCTATGTTCGTATGGCAGGCTGGGGTGATGATGCGACAGAAATCAAGACAGGAACTCCAGTCAGTTTAACACTTGCTGATGATGGTAAGGTCAAACGGATCAACCTCTCAGGGAAGAAACTGGATCAAACAGCTCTTCCTATGCAGGTAACCCAGTTTGACTTTGAAGACAAGCTCTTTATCAAGGGTTTGGTCCTGGAAGAAGAAAAGACTTTTACAGTGGATCATGATGCAACGGTTGTTGAAGAAGACGGAACCGAAGTGCGCATCGCTCCTTTGGATGTACAGTATCAAAATGCTTCTATCTGGGGGAAGCTCATCACCAACTTTGCAGGTCCTATGAATAACTTTATCTTAGGTGTTGTTGTTTTTTGGATCTTGATCTTTTTGCAGGGTGGTGTTAGAGATACTCAGACCAATCTCTTTCATGTCATGCCAGAGGGAGCTTTGGCTAAGGTGGGTGTGGCTGAAACCGCCCAAATTACCAAGGTCGGCTCGCATGAGGTTAAAAATTGGCAAGACTTGACTCAGGCTGTGGAAGCAGATACCAAGGACAAGACAGCCCCGACCTTGGATGTGACCATTTCTGAAAATGGTAGTGAAAAGCAAGTTACTGTGACGCCAGAAGAAAATCAAGGACGTTATATTCTTGGGGTTCAACCGGGAGTCAAATCAGACCTTCTATCCATGTTTGTTGGTGGATTTACAACTGCTGCTGACTCAGGACTTCGCATTCTTTCGGCTCTGAAAAACTTGATTTTCCATCCAGATTTGAACAAACTCGGTGGTCCCGTTGCCATTTTTAAGGCAAGTAGCGATGCTGCTAAAAATGGTCTTGAGAATGTCCTCTATTTCCTAGCTATGATTTCCATCAATATCGGGATTTTTAACTTGATTCCGATCCCGGCTTTGGATGGTGGAAAGATTGTGCTCAATATCCTAGAGGCTATCCGCCGGAAACCCCTTAAACAAGAAATTGAAACCTATGTCACCATGGCTGGTGTAGTTATCATGGTTGTCTTGATGCTAGCTGTGACCTGGAATGACATTATGCGACTCTTCTTTTAGATAATCGAGGAATATTATGAAACAAAGTAAAATGCTAATCCCAACGCTTCGCGAAATGCCAAGCGATGCTCAAGTTATCAGCCACGCCCTTATGTTGCGTGCTGGTTATGTTCGTCAAGTTTCTGCCGGTGTATATTCTTACCTACCACTCGCTAACCGTGTGATTGAAAAGGCTAAGAATATCATGCGCCAAGAGTTTGATAAGATTGGTGCGGTGGAGATGTTGGCTCCTGCACTTCTCAGTGCTGATCTTTGGCGTGAATCAGGTCGTTATGAAACCTATGGTGAAGACCTTTATAAACTGAAAAACCGTGAAAAGTCAGACTTTATCTTAGGTCCGACACACGAAGAAACTTTTACAGCTATTGTTCGTGACTCTGTGAAATCTTACAAGCAATTGCCACTCAACCTTTACCAAATCCAACCGAAATACCGTGATGAAAAACGTCCACGTAACGGACTTCTCCGTACGCGTGAATTTATCATGAAAGACGGCTATAGTTTCCATGCTAATTACGATAGTTTGGATGTGACTTATGACGAGTACAAGGCAGCCTATGAACGTATCTTCACTCGTAGTGGTTTGGACTTCAAGGCCATCATCGGTGATGGTGGCGCCATGGGTGGTAAGGATAGCCAAGAATTTATGGCCATCACACCAGCCCGTACAGACCTCGACCGCTGGGTTGTCTTAGACAAGTCAGTTGCCTCATTTGATGAAATTCCTGCGGAAGTGCAAGAAGAAATCAAGGCAGAATTGCTCAAATGGATGGTTTCTGGTGAAGACACCATCGCCTACTCAACTGAGTCTAGCTATGCAGCTAACTTAGAAATGGCAACAAACGAGTACAAACCAAGCAACCGTGTCGTTGCGGAAGAAGAAGTGATTCGAGTGGAAACTCCAGGTGTTAAATCCATCGATGAAGTTGCAGCCTTCCTTAATGTGCCAGAAGAGCAAACGATTAAAACTCTCTTCTACATGGCAGATGGAGAACTTGTTGTAGCCCTTCTAGTTGGAAATGACCAACTCAATGAAGTTAAGTTGAAAAACCACTTGGGAGCAGATTTCTTTGATGTTGCGAGCGAGGAAGAAGTAGCAAATGTTATCCCAGCAGGCTTTGGTTCTCTTGGTCCAGTTGGTTTGCCAGAGAATGTGAAAATCATTGCAGACCGTAAGGTACAAGATGTTCGCAATGCTGTTGTGGGGGCCAACGAAGATGGTTACCACTTGACGGGTGTGAACCCAGGTCGTGACTTTACTGCAGAATATGTGGATATCCGCGAAGTGCGTGAGGGTGAAATCTCTCCAGACGGACAAGGTGTCCTAAACTTTGCGCGTGGTATCGAGATCGGTCATATTTTCAAACTCGGAACTCGCTACTCAGCAAGTATGGGTGCAGATGTTTTGGATGAAAATGGTCGTGCTGTGCCAATCATCATGGGATGTTACGGTATTGGTGTTAGCCGTCTCCTTTCAGCCGTTATGGAGCAACACGCTCGCCTCTTTGTCAACAAAACGCCTAAAGGGGAATACCGTTATGCTTGGGGAGTTAACTTCCCTAAAGAATTGGCACCATTTGATGTGCATTTGATTACTGTCAATGTTAAAGATGAAGAAGCGCAAGCCTTGACAGAAAAGCTTGAAGCAAGCTTGATGGGAGCTGGTTACGAAGTCTTGACGGATGACCGTAACGAACGTGTCGGGGTTAAATTCAGCGATAGCGACTTGATTGGTCTTCCAATCCGTATCACTGTTGGGAAGAAAGCAGCTGATGGTATCGTAGAAGTTAAGATCAAGGCGACTGGTGACACCATTGAAGTTCACGCAGACAACTTGCTCGAAACACTTGAAATCCTAAGCAAAAAATAAAAACTATAATCAGAAGAAAAACAAGGCAAAAATGTAACTAGTTTTTACCTTGTTTTTTCTATATAATGGGAGTGAAGAATACATAATCAAGTTAAGAGGTATAAGTATGCTAAAATTTCCAAAGGATTTTGTCTGGGGTTCCTCGACTTCTGGACCGCAGACAGAAGGACGAGTAGCAGGTGACGGAAAGGGAGACAATCTCTGGGATTATTGGTACCAAGTAGAGCCTAATCGCTACTACAATGGAATTGGACCTGACAAAACATCGACTTTTTACGAAAACTGGGAAAAGGATATTGAGCTTCTAGTAGAAACAGGTCATACGGCCTTTCGCACTTCTATCCAGTGGTCTCGACTTTTCCCGCAAGGCCGTGGAGAGGTCAATCCTCAAGGTGTGGCTTTCTACCGTCAGGTTTTTGAGGCTATTAAGGCCAAGGGGATTCGTCTCTTAGTCAATCTCTATCACTTCGACCTGCCATTTGCTCTCCAAGAAGACGGCGATGGTTGGGAAAATAAGGAAACTGTCAAGGCTTATGAAGACTATGCGCGTTTCTGTTTTGAGACCTACGGTGACTTGGTGGACCAATGGATTACCTTTAATGAGCCCATCGTTCCCGTAGAGTTTGGCTATTTTTACGATGCCCACTATCCTCATAAGGTAGATGCCAAAGCGGCGGTTAAGGTTGCCTATCACACACAACTGGCTAGTAGTCTTGCGGTTAAGGCCTGTCATGAAGTTTTGCCTGATTCCAAGATTGGGATTGTCCTCAACTTGACACCAGCCTATCCACGTAGCCAGCATCCCGCAGATGTCAAGGCTGCTCGCATTGCGGATCTCTTCCAAGCCCAATCTTTCCTAGATCCGTCTGTCTTGGGAGCTTATCCAGAAGAGTTAGTAGAGATTTTAGCTGAGCATGATTTGCTGCCAGAGTATACTGTTGAAGAGTTGGACCTTATTCGGGAGCATACAGTGGACTTCCTTGGAGTTAACTATTACCAACCTTTGCGTGTTATGGCACCTCGTTTTGCTAAGCATCCTGATAGCCCGCTTTTGCCAGAGCATTTCTACGAACCTTACGTCATGCCTGGCCGTAAAATCAATCCTCACCGCGGTTGGGAAATCTACGAGCAGGGAATTTACCATATCGCTCAAAATATCAAGGAAAATTATGCTAATATTGAGTGGATGCTGACCGAAAACGGCATGGGTGTTGAAGGGGAAGAAAAATTCCGTCAAGATGGGATGATTCAAGATGATTACCGTATTGACTTTGTCAAAGGACATCTTCGTGAACTTCACCGTGCGATTGAAGATGGAGCCAACTGTAAAGGATACTTAATATGGACCTTTATTGACTGCTGGTCATGGCTCAACAGCTATAAAAATCGTTACGGTTTGGTTGAGCTTGACTTGGAAACACAGGAACGTCGTCTAAAAAAATCAGGCCATTGGTTCAAGGAACTCAGCGACCATAATGGATTTTAAGAATAAAAAGAGTGAGATGGTGTTCATCTCACTTTTTATTACAATATCATCACCAAGGTCCCAATCGTAATCAGGATACAGCCAATAATTGTTTTAAACGTCAGGACATCCTGTAGGAAGAAAAAGGCTAGAACGAGGGTAATGACGAGACTGAATTTATCGACAGCAGATACCTCAGTCGCATTGCCCATCTGTAGGGCCTTGTAGTAGCAGAGCCAGGAGGCGCCAGTGGCCAAGCCAGATAAGATGAGAAAGAGCCAACTTTTTTTACTGATGTTGACAATTTCGGTCTGACTATTGGTCAAGAAAACCATGGCCCAGGCCATAAGAATGACAACGACCGTACGAATAGCGGTTGCTAGACTGGATGGAACTCCCTCAATCCCGATCTTGGCTAAAATTGACGTTAAGGCTGCAAAGATAGCTGATAAAAGTGCGAAGAAAAACCACATGGCAAATACCTCCTCCCCTTATTATAAGTAATTGATGCCGACTTGTCAGGTATCAAGTGAAATCTTGATAAAATATCAGATAGAAAAAACTATACCAATTTTTCTTCTTGACAAGTGAGAAAAACAAGTATATACTGTTTTTGCTGATTCCGTAAAGCGAGAATCAGACTATACCAATTTAAGGAGAAAGCACAGCTGGTCTGTGTCGTATATACTATGTGTGGAATTGTTGGTGTTGTTGGAAACACAAATGCAACTGATATTTTGATTCAAGGGCTTGAAAAGCTCGAATACCGTGGTTATGATTCTGCGGGGATTTTTGTCCTAGGTGGTGCTGAAAATCACCTGGTTAAGGCTGTCGGTCGTATTGCAGAATTGTCTGCAAAGACAGCTGGTGTTGAGGGAACGACTGGTATCGGACATACGCGTTGGGCGACTCACGGGAAACCAACGGAAGACAATGCTCACCCACACCGCTCTGAGACAGGACGTTTTGTCTTGGTGCACAATGGAGTGATTGAAAACTACCTTGAAATCAAGGAAGAATACCTTGCAGGTCACCACTTCAAGGGGCAAACCGATACGGAAATCGCTGTTCACTTGATTGGGAAATTTGCAGAAGAAGATGGTCTTTCAGTTCTTGAAGCCTTCAAAAAAGCTCTTCACATCATCCGTGGTTCTTATGCCTTTGCCTTGATTGATTCACAAGATCCTGAAGTCATCTATGTCGCTAAGAACAAATCTCCACTTTTGATTGGTCTTGGGGAAGGCTATAACATGGTCTGCTCAGATGCTATGGCCATGATTCGTGAAACCAACCAATACATGGAAATCCATGATCAAGAGTTGGTAATCGTCAAGGCTGATAGTGTCGAAGTGCAAGACTATGATGGCAATCGCCGTGAACGTGTTAGCTACACTGCGGAGCTTGACTTGTCAGATATCGGTAAGGGAACTTACCCTTACTACATGCTCAAGGAAATCGATGAGCAACCAACGGTGATGCGTAAACTCATCCAAGCCTACACAGATGAGGCTGGTCAAGTAGTCGTTGACCCAGCTATCATCAAGGCTGTTCAAGATGCAGACCGTATCTACATTCTTGCAGCTGGAACATCTTACCATGCAGGATTTGCTTCTAAGAAGATGCTGGAAGAGTTGACGGATACGCCAGTTGAACTTGGAATCTCTTCTGAGTGGGGCTATGGCATGCCACTTCTCAGCAAGAAACCACTCTTCATCTTTATCAGTCAGTCTGGTGAAACAGCTGATAGCCGTCAGGTTTTGGTTAAGGCTAATGAAATGGGGATTCCGAGCTTGACAGTGACAAACGTGCCAGGTTCAACCCTTTCACGTGAAGCCAATCATACTATGCTCCTTCACGCAGGTCCTGAAATTGCCGTGGCATCAACCAAGGCCTACACAGCACAAATCGCAGCTCTTGCCTTTCTTGCAAAAGCAGTCGGAGAAGCAAACGGCAATGCCAAAGCGCAAGCCTTTGACCTGGTTCATGAGTTGTCAATCGTAGCTCAGTCTATCGAATCAACTCTTTCTGAAAAAGAAACCATTGATGCTAAAGTTCGTGAACTTCTTGAAACAACTCGCAACGCCTTTTACATTGGACGTGGTCAAGACTACTATGTAGCCATGGAAGCCAGTCTTAAGCTAAAAGAGATTTCTTACATCCAGTGTGAAGGCTTTGCGGCAGGAGAACTCAAGCACGGAACCATTGCCTTGATTGAAGAAGGAACACCTGTCTTGGCCCTCTTGTCAGATCCAGTCCTTGCTAACCACACTCGTGGAAATATCCAAGAGGTCGCAGCTCGTGGTGCCAAGGTTCTCACTATCGCAGAGGAAAATGTTGCTAAAGACACAGACGATATCGTCCTTACGACCGTCCACCCTTACCTCTCACCAATCTCAATGGTCGTACCAACGCAATTGGTCGCTTACTTCGCAACATTACACCGTGGACTTGATGTGGACAAACCACGTAACCTTGCTAAGTCCGTAACAGTAGAATAAACTAAGAAAGTCTAGTTCATCTAGGCTTTTTCTAATGAGCAAATTCATTGAAAATAAAACTAATTAGTGATAAAATACCCTAAAACTAAAAGAGATAGCGAGGAAACGGGATGGTAGAATTAGGAATTTCAACATTTGGTGAAACAACAGCTCTGGAGGCGACTGGACAGATTTACAGTCATGATGAACGTATTCGTCAGTTGGTGGCAGAAATTGAGTTGGCTGATAAGGTTGGTTTGGATGTGTACGGGATTGGGGAGCATCATCGGGAGGACTTTGCGGTATCGGCGCCAGAGATTGTTCTTGCAGCTGGGGCAGTCAATACCAAGAAGATTCGTTTGACCAGTGCAGTCAGCATTCTCTCAAGTATGGATCCGATTCGCTTGTTCCAACAATATGCCACCATCGATGCCTTGTCAAATGGCCGTGCGGAGATTATGGCTGGGCGTGGTTCATTTACCGAATCCTTCCCTCTGTTTGGCTATGACTTGAAAGACTATGAAGCTCTCTTTGATGAGAAATTAGACTTGCTCCAGTTAGTCAATGAAAAGACCAAGATAGACTGGCAGGGGCAATTGACCCAAAGCATTGCTGGAAAAGAAGTCTATCCCCGTCCAGTTCAGGACAAATTGCCATTATGGGTGGCGACAGGTGGCCATGTCGAATCAACAGTGAAGATTGCTCAGGCGGGGCTGCCGATTGTCTATGCCATTATCGGTGGTAATCCGCGTTACTTCAAGAAATTGATTCAAGCTTATCGTGAGATTGGTAGGGATGCCGGTCATGCGGATAAAGACCTGAAAGTGGGTGCTCATTCTTGGGGCTGGATTGCTGAGGATGGCGAGCAGGCGGTGAAAGATTATTTCCATCCGACCAAGCAAGTGGTGGATGCGATTTCTAAGGACCGTCCACACTGGCAGGAGTTGACCTATGAGCAATATTTGGAGCAAGTTGGTCCAAATGGAGCCATGTTTGTGGGAAATCCAGACCAGGTGGCAGAAAAATTGATTTGCATGATTGAGGATTTAGACTTGGATCGCTTTATGTTGCACCTACCACTTGGTTCTATGCCACATGATCAAGTTCTCAAAGCTATTGAACTTTTTGGAACGCAAGTCGCACCAAAAGTGCGTGCTTACTTTGCCATGAAAGAAGGGTTATAAAAAAATCCAATCAGTTGAGTCGATTGGTGAGGAACACCCATGGATTCAGCAACAGGTGGAAGTGGTACAAGGGGTAGAGCATACTATCTAGTAGAATATATACTGGTTTATACCAAGCACAAGATAAAAAAGTAAAAAAGACGATTTCTGCTTGGAAATCGTCTTTTTTCGCTATTCTCGCAAATACGATATCTTGTGGTTGGTGTAAACTGGTAGATAGCTCTCTTATTTTATTTATCAAAACCTTGTAAGTTTTTTTGGCGCTCTTCAGTTTGACCCTTGGCATCTAATTTATTACCATTGTAAACAGTGCTTTCCCATGATCCGTACATTGGGTTAGGGAAAATGATGAATTTCTCACCAAACTCTTTTTGTAATTCCTCTAATTTTTGGTTGCGCTCAGTTTCAGAGGTCTTTGAAAACTCTGCAAAGTCCACAAGATTATCTCCTAGTAGCATGACTAAGTTGGTTTTTTCTTGGACTGCTTGTCTACGACCTTCTTTAGATTTGACGCCTTTTTCTAAGAACATGAGATGATCGCGGCTTTGTACAGGAATTCCTTCATTTTCTAGGTTTTTGATCGTATCATCTACCTGATCTATCGTGCGGTCAGATACATAGTAAATTTGGACACCGTTTTGGTCTGCAAATTGGAGAAAGTCTTTAGCACCTGGTACAGCCTTGGCTGCGGCTTTTTTTACCCAGACATCCCAGTTTTCTGGGGTAAATGCTGTTCCATCTTTGACATTTTGCGCTTGATAAGGGCTATTGTCTAATACGGTTTCGTCTAAGTCCAAAACGATAGAGTAGGGTTTATCTGTCTGTGTTTTTAGTAGTTCTTTCAAACGATCAGTAGCGACATTGTAACCTTGTAGATAGAGTGCCTTGGTTTCAGCTGCTTTTTGATACCAAAGAGTTGACATAGTATTTTCTCTTGAACGCAACTGATCATAGGTCATTGTAACCTGATTATCAGATGTACTACTTTGTGTTGTCTGTGAATTTGCCGAATTTGTACCACAGCCAGTCAGTAAAATGACGGAAGTAAGTGTAGAAGCAATTGTAATGGTAACTTTGGATATTTTCATAATCCCATCCTCCTAATAATAGTCTATTAATATTGTAGCGTTTTCATGGGATTTGTGCAAGGAAATACCGAGAGAAAAGAAATTTTTCAGTAGTAATTTGGTATTAGGATAAAATTATGTACTTAATTTGGGAATGAAGATGGATATAAAAAAATTCAATCGGCTTGATAGAAAATCTATATCAGCTTCTTTTTGGAAAATAGATGAAAATAAAGTGAATCTTTGAAAGGCTAGTAACATCAAGCTTTTCAGGGATTTTTTTCTTTATAGATATAAAAATTTCTAATCGAGTTGATAGTCAATATATATTGGGAAAAGGAAAAAAGGAGTGGTAAGATGGTTTCAATCCAAATGGAAGGAGAAAGGTATGGCAAGTAAAAGAGATCTAGTCTTTAGAGCGATTCGAGGCGATGAAGTGGAAAGAGTTCCTGTGGGATTTTGGTTTCATTTTGTAACACTCGAAGAAAAGGGGCAGGGATTAAATAATCCACGTATCTTTCAAAAAAGTGTTGATGGGCATCGCAGCTATGTGGAAAGGATTCGTCCTGATTTTGTCAAAATTATGAGCGACGGTTTTTTCCTTTATCCAAGTAATGTCTATAATCCTAAGATTGCAAGCATTCAGGAGCTGACTTCTATTGAATCGATTGGTGAGGAACACCCATGGATTCAGCAACAGGTGGAAGTGGTACAAGCGGTTCGAGAGACCTTTACCGAAGAGGTTGCTTCTTTCTACAATATCTTTTCACCGATCTCCTACCTCAAGCGCTGGTTCCGTACAGAAACTTCGCGAGGTGATAAGGAAGTGGCTGATCTACTGCTTGAAAATTCTGAGCAATTCAGAGCTATTCTAGATGTGATTGCAGGAGATATTGCTTCCCTAACTCAGAAAATCATTCAGCAAGGCGGTGTTGACGGGATTTACCTCAGCACCCAGGAAATTCAAGATGAGCGCATCACACCAGCACTCTACCAAACCTATATCGAACCGAGCAATATAGCGATTTTGGAGGCAGCCAATCAGGTTGGTGGGACCAATATCCTCCATATCTGTGGTTTTGAAGGTGCGAGCAATGATGTGACGATATTTAAGGACTATCCAGCTCAAGTGGTCAACTGGGCGACTCATCATGAGGAGGTTAGTTTGACACAGGGGCAAGAGTTGTTTCCAGGTAAGGCCGTTTTAGGTGGATTCGAAAATGGCAAGAAAAGCTTGCTTTATCAAGGTTCCAAGGCGGAATTGCAAGATGAAACAAGGCGGTTGTTGGCTGAAGCTGGTAGTAAAGGCGTTCTTCTGGGAGCTGACTGTACTGTTCCAGATGACTTTGACTTAGAGAGGTTGGACTGGATTCGACAGGCAGCTGTTCTCTAAAAGGAGGAGCTATGAAAAGTAAAAGATGGGGCATCTTCATTGCAGTTATCGGTTTGCTGGCTTTGGTTGCCATAAGCGTCGTAAAAAATGGGCACTGCAAAAATGGAGAGAGATGTCGTGGAGTTCAGGATTTTTCCAAGTCCAGTCTCCCCTTTCTACGCTCGAATGATATCGCAAGCAGTTTATTAGTTGAAAAAGTAAGAAATGGAGAATAAGAATGTCAGAAAAAAAAGAATGGGTTTTAAAAGCATTTAAAGGTGAAAAGGTTGATCGTGTGCCAGTTGGTTTTTGGCACCATTTCACATCCGAAGACGAATGGCTACACGGTTTCTCAAATCCAGCCATTATCGAGAAGAATATCGAGGGCCACAAGCGCTTTATCCGAGAAGTTCAGCCGGACTTTATCAAGTTAATGAGTGATGGCTACTTTGCTTATCCAAATCCAGCGATTGCCAAAGGCAAATCACTTCAAGAATTGGCGACCATTCAACCACTCGGACCAGAGCACGCTTGGATAAAAGAGCAGGTGGCCTTGGTTCAGAAAATCAAGCAAGAGTTTACAGAAGATATCGTTGCGATTTACAATATTTTTGCTCCTGTGACCTATCTCAAGTGGCTACTGGGGGAAGTGTCTGGTGGCGATGATCTCATTGCTGATTTTTTGGTGGAAGATCCTAAAGCTCTTAAGAAGGTGTTGGATGTGATTGCAGAGGATATTGCGAGTCTCAGCCGAGCTGTTATCGAAGAGGCTGGTGCTGATGGAATCTACCTCAGCGTGCAGAGTATCCAAGATCAACGAGTGTCGGCAGCAGATTATCAAGCTGTCATTGCACCTAGCGAGATAACGGTTCTGGAAGCAGCTAGTGCTGTTGGTGGAGTCACAGTTCTTCATATCTGTGGCTACGAGGGAGCGCGAAATGATATTCACCTTTTTGCAGACTATCCAGCCCAAGTCTTTAACTGGGCTGTAGGACCAGAGGGAATCACTCTCAAGGAAGGTCGTGAGATTTTCAAGGGACATACGGTTCTTGGAGGATTCGAAAATGGCAAGACAGGCTTACTGTATACTGGTAGCAAGGATGCCATTCAGGCTGAGGCAAAGAAACTAGTTGCAGAAGCTGGGGAACAGGGCTTGGTACTTGGGGCAGATTGTACCATTCCAAGTGATATCACAGTTGAACGTATCCAGTGGGTGAGAGAAGCGCTTGAAAACTAAAGGAGAAAAAGATGAGTAAAAAAGCAGGGATTATCGGTGGTGTAGCAGTTGTTGCAGTAATTGGGGCAACGATTATCGGGAGAAGTTTAGCTGGTGCTCCAGCCAAGGATGGAGAAACGGCTTCGTCTGCTGAAGTTATAACCTTGAAGGTTGCCCATACACAAAACTATGTACCTTATGACTTTGTCAATGAAAAAGGGGAATCAGATGGTTATGAAGTAGCTGTTTTGAAGGCTGTTGATGAGAAGTTGGCAAACTATCAATTTGAATATACGGGTACCAGTGATGACGACCTCTTGATTGGTCTGGAATCAGGAAAGTATGACATCGGAACCAAGGGAGCTTGGTACACAGATGAACGAGCTAAAAAGTTTGTCATTCCATCTGAACCAGTGGGAGCGAGCATCATCGGATTTACTGTCAGAAAAGAAGATGAACAGAAATACAAAACCATTGATGACTTTGCTAAGAATAAAGGGAAATTGGTTCCCATCTCTCCACAGAATGCTCAATGGAATGTTATCACCAGCTACAATGAAAAACATCAGGATGCACCGATTGAGCTAACAGCTGCTGAATCCTTTAAAGTGGCAGATGCCTATGCCTGGGTCTTAGAAGGACGTTATGACGCCTTCTTTGATATCAAACTGTCCTTTGAAAAAGCAGTTACAGCAGAAGATGGTCCTTACCACCAATATGCGGATAAACTCAGCTGGTTCCCATACAAGGGCATTCCAACTTATCCTTTGATTCACCGTGATGAAAAGGGTGAGCAATTCGCTAAAGAATACGAAAAAGCAATCAAAGAGTTGAAAGAAGATGGCACGCTTGCTAAGCTATCTCAGCAATACTTTAAAGAAGATGTCTTTAGTTATGTAGACAAAGACTAGACCAGAAATTCCAAGACTAGAAAGGGTTTTGCATGGTTTCTTATGATTTTTCCAAGGTCTTTCAGTTCTTACCGACCTTATGGCAGGCACTTCCTATGACCTTGTCCATTCTCTTTTTTACCACTCTTCTTGGTTCCCTTTTTGGAGGTCTCTTGGCCTGGGCGCAAGTAGGAGAAGACAAGAGTTTTGCAGCGATTTCCAAAGGCTATATCTTTACCCTACGTTGTACACCGCCGATTGTCTTGCTTTTTCTAGTCTTTTATGGCTTGCCAGAATTTCTGAAATGGTGGCTTGGCTTGGACATCAACAACTGGTCTAAAACTATTTTTGTTCTCCTGACGATGATTCTCTTGTTTGCGGCTATAGTTGCCGAGGTTTTCAAGGCGGCCTATCAAGCTATTCCAAAGGGGCAGACAGAGGCCGGGCTTAGTATTGGTTTGACTCCAAGTCAGACTTTTTGGAGAATCATTTTTCCTCAAGCTTTTCAAGTTGCTCTTCCCAATATAACAACCGCTATTCTCAATCTCATGCGGGATGCTGCCTTGGCTTATACGATTGGTTTTGTTGATGTTATGGGGGCAGGCAATCTCTTGATCAGTCGCAATTTAGGGAACTACTCTCTGGAAACCTATACGGCAGTTGCGCTTCTTTACTGGGGGATTGCCTTGGTTATTTCTAGCTTGAGTCGTTTGCTTGAGAAGTCTTTGGAAACAAAAGGGAGGTAAGAAATGGATATAGACTATATTGTAAAGACCTTTCTGGAGACCTTGAAAGGTGTGCCAATCACCTTGATTATCATGATTGTGGCTATGGTCTTAAGCTTTTTACCGGCTCTATTTTTAGCCTTGGGGCAGATTTACAAGGTTCGAGGGGTGAGGAGTTTTTCTCTGGTCTATCTGGCCTTTATCCGAGCGACTCCTCCGATTTTATTGATTCTCTTCTTTTATAGTTTGTTTCCAAGCCTGCTGAATCAATTTCTCAAAAGCATAGGAAGTGACCTTGATATTTTCAAGCTTGATCCTCTCTATTATGCCTTTATCATTTATAGTTTGATGACAGTCGGGAGTTTCTCGGAGATTTTGCGTTCAGCGATCTTGACGGTGGACAAGGGACAACTAGAGGCAGCGCATGCGATTGGGCTGACTACAACCCAGGCCTATCTAAGGATTGTTTTTCCTCAAGCCTTGCGCTCAGCCTTGCCTAACTTGGCCAATCTGGTGATCAATATCGTCAAAGGGACCTCCCTGGTCTTTGTTATGACCATCAAGGACATCACAGCTATTGCTCGTGTAGAAGCGTCCTACGGTTACCAGTATTTTGAGTCTTATTTTGTGATCTTTTTGCAGTATATTTTGATCTGTGGTTTGATTCAGTGGGGCTTCTCTCTACTGGAGAAAGGCTATGTGAAAAAAGAAAAGAGTGCAAAAGCATCTAGCGCGCGTTTTGTATAGGAGGACAGGATGTTACAAGTAGAACATATCGCAAAAACATTTGGAGAGAGGCAGGTACTGGAGGATGTCAATCTCCAGGTCAACCAAGGGGATGTAGTCGTCATTTTAGGACCATCAGGTTCGGGGAAAACGACCTTTCTCCGTTGTCTCAACCACTTAGAAAAAGCTGATAGCGGCCGTTTGACATTGGCAGGAAAGACCTATGACTTAGCCAAATTAAGCAAGAAAGACATTCTAGAAATTCGCAAAAAAACAGCTTTTGTTTTCCAACACTACAATCTCTTTGCAAACAAAACTGCTCTGGAAAATATTCTAGAAGGCCTAATCGTCGCTCGTAAAGTTCCCAAGGAAGAAGCGCTCAAACGTGCAGAATCTGCCTTGGAAAAAGTTGGTTTACTGGCCTACAAAGACTACTACCCTTCTCAGCTATCTGGAGGGCAACAACAACGAATAGGAATTGCGCGTGCCATTGCAGTCAAGCCCGAGGTCATTTTGCTAGATGAACCAACATCGGCACTAGACCCTGAGTTGGTTGGAGATGTTTTGGATGTTCTGAAACAGTTGGCGGGAGAAGGTGTGACCATGGTGGTCGTCACGCATGAAATGGGATTTGCTAGAGATGTTGCCAACCACGTTATTTTCATGGACGGGGGCCGTATCGTAGAGGAGAACAATCCTCACGATTTCTTTAGCCGTCCGCAGGAAGAACGAACCAAGCAGTTTCTGGCTCGTATCTTATCAGATGCCACCTATAGTGTAGAATATATGATTTGATAGACAAGTGTATCATAAAAACAACACCCCATGACTAGAAGATTCTTCTAATCATGGGGTGTTTTTCTATAGGAGGGCTAGTTTATACTCTTCGAAAATCTCTTCAAACCAAGTCAGCTTCGCCTTATCTACAAGCTCAAAGCTGTGCTTTGAGCAGCCTGCGATTAGCTTCCTAGTTTACCCTTTGATTTTCATTGAGTGTTATTTCTTTTTCTTGTTTTTTATCAACCATCCAAGTCCGAGAAGGGCAAGGATACTGAATCCAGCAAGGGCAAGGAGGGATTTGCTCTCGGTTCCTGTATTTGGAAGGAGGTTCTGAGAGGGAGCCTCTGTAGCAGTTTCTTGAGAGTCAGGATTTGCTACTAGGTTTTGGGCTAGGCCTTGTTCTGGTTCAACTTCCAAGCTAGAAAGATTAAACTCTGGTTTTTCTTCCACAGCTGGGGCGACAATGGCACCACCTTGAGACAAGCGGAGAACAACGGCAGTGAGAGCGTTCAATTTTAAGCCTTTTTCAGTCCATTCAAGACCCTGAGGTTTAGCGATTCCTACTGGTCCTGCTTGGTTTTCATCTGCGAGGACTTCAGCCTTTCTCAAGTGAGCAAAGGCAGTTCCTAAGTTGAATTCGCGAGCCTTATCATCTGCATTGACAAAGACAGCGTAGATATCTCCATTTGGAGCTGTGATTTGGTAGCCGATGACCACGTCTTCTTTTTCAACGCCATTTTGGCCTGGGACAGTAATGAGGTGGACGCGCTCCTTGATATCTTGCAGACTCTTGAGTCGGAAAGCGTCTGTAGATTGACGAAGAGCAATCAATCCTTTCATGTAGTCACGGCTCTTGACATTTTCAGGATAAGCTTTGCCATCTGTAGCTTTGGTCCAATCAAACTTGTTGACAGCATCACTAGAGTCGTAAGAGTCATGGATAAAGTAAGGATAGACAAATGGCTTGCCGTCCTTGTCGCGCAACAAGTGAGACTTGTTTGGGACCTTATCGTCTGGAACAGGAGTCTTGTAGGCTGGATCAAGGAATTGTTTGGTACGTCCGTATTCCTGACCAGAGTGGATAAACGGAGTTCCTTGAGCAGTCAAGACCATGAGGTTTCCAAGTCGCAAACGGCGATGGATTTCAGCATAGTTCTCAGCCTTGCTTGGGTCTTTTTTGATAGACTGGGCAATGATGTCAAAGAGGGTCAAGTTATCATGGGCTGCGATATACTGGATAACATCTCCAGGATTGTCAGCCTCAAAGTTGGTTGGTTGGGCAATGAGATTTTTAAAGATGGTATTGATATCGCGTTTGCCACCTGTGATAAAGGCAGGTTGACCTTCGTTTGGATAGCCAGACTTGAGGTTGTTGCGGATGTCGTCTGAAAAGACAGCGACAGTATCTGTTTTCTTCATCCAATCTTGGTCAGCAGGTTGTACAGGCGTATTTTCATCACCAGTATAGGTTCTCCAGCCTTCACCTAACATGATAAGATTTGGATTGAGGGCGCGTGCAGCCTTGTAAGCTTCTTCGATAGAAGCCGCATCGTGGTCACCCATCATATCAAAGCGGAAACCATCTACTTTGTAGGTTTCAACCAGATACTTGATAGAGTCTACCAAGACACGTTTAGACATGTAGTGGGTAGTTCCCAAACGGCCGCCTCCGAAGCTAGTACGAGGAGTTCCGTCTGCATCCATAAAGTGATAGTAGTTTGGCTCAATATCCTCAAAAATGTCAACCTTTGCAGTATGGTTGAAGACCACATCCAAGATAGCTCCCATGCCACGTTTATGGATCTCGTTGATGAGATTTTTGAATTCTGCGATACGTTTTTCTGGATCCTTAGGATCGCTTGAGTACATACCAGTCAAGGAGAAGTAGTTTTGAGGGTCATATCCCCAGTTGTAATTGCTGTTGCTTGAAGCGTAGGCAGACAAACGTTCTTGGTTCTTCAATTCATTGACAAAGTAGTAGGATAAGACAGGAAGGAGTTGAATATGAGTCACACCCAAGTCTTTGAGATAGTCTAATTTTTCGATAAAGGCTTCGAAGGTACCGAATGGTTTGGTCAAGTCTTTTGCGATGGCAGGATCCGAAGTGAAGTCACGCACATGAGCCTCATAGATAACAGCATCTTCACGTGATTTGAAGTTACGAATCTTTCCATAGGTCAAGTCTTGCGGACCTAACTTCGCTGGATCGACAAAGGCAGCTTTAGCGACCTTATGAGTGGCATCTGTTTTTGCTAGGTCACTGTTCCAAGCCGCTAATGATTTGGCATAAGGGTCAAGAACGAGGACAGTTTTACCTTGGCGCTCGATCTGGTAGTGGTAGTAATAGCCAGTGTAGTTGCTGATACCGAGACCAGAGTTTGCATCCAGAGTTTGTTTCCAGGTTCCTTTTTCTCCTTTTTCAAGGGCGACAGTTCCAACTACTTTTTCAGGGTCTTTCTTGTCATAGATAACAACGGAAACCTTATCAGCACTTGGAGACCAGAGGGTGAGGTCAACACGCTTGCCATCTTCTTTTAGAGTTGCGCCGAGTGGCCCATCGTAACTGTAGGACTCATCCTTGAGGCGCCAGCTTGAACGTGTGGTAAAGCGGTCTGAATTGTAGCTGACAGTGTAAGGGTGTTGGGTGTCAGAGAAGTTGCCGATGTAGGTCACTTTTTTACCTGCCTCATCCACTTCCACGTCTGTGATAGCTACTTTATTCCCTTGGTAATCAGTGATGCTGGAGTGTTTGAGGATATCATCTTTCTTAGCTCCAACGAGGGTAGAAAAACTGCTTTCGATACGAGATTTAGCCACGTGTTGGGCACCAGTCATGCGGATATCGTGCACATAGTAGGGGTTAGTGTAGATGGTTTCGTCATCATCTTTGAGGAAAATCTGACTGTGATTTTTTAGATCAGTGAATTTATAATCTTCTTTTCTGATTTTCACATCATCGCCTTTCTTGCTTTCGTCTAGTAATAAAAATCCAAATTCTCTTGCAGCTTCATTGAGTGGGATATCAATGTAGCGGCCATACTTTCCAGTTGCGGTAAAGTCAGTACCGTCAGGCCATTCTCCACTGCTTGGTTTTTTGACATCGCCCCAATACCAGAGAGATTTTTTGTCATAGTTTCCATCGGTGCGGTAGTAGTTGACACGAATAGTTCCTGCTGGTTGAGGGCGGTAGTTGTATACCTTGTAGTTTTCATCTAGCCAGGCCTCATTCATTTTTGGAGAGAGGCGCTCTACAGAACGGTCTCCCGTCAGGTTATCCCCCTTGGTATTGTTGATAAGGAAGCTGACTTTCTTGGCTTGCTCATTTTTGAGTTTGACATCTAGATAATAGCCGTAGTCATCTTGCTTGGCATCCTTGAAGGACTTGGCTCCATTGGGCCAGTTTTCAGACGGCTTCTCAACATCGTCCCAAGTCCAAAGACCTTGAGAATCCTTGTTTTCTTCAGGGAGTTTTTTTACATGGATACGGAAGTGGTTGTCTTCGATGGGTTCTTCAGAGGATGCGTCAGCTTGTGGTTTTTGATCTGAAGTTGGCGTTGCAGTGCTGTTATCTACTTTCTCTTCCTTGCTGTTAGCCTGGCTTGTAGTAGCATCTTCTGTTTTGGGTGTTGCTGGCGCTGTAGTAGTTTCCCCAGCTGGAGCTTCTTTTTTAGAATCAAGGGAAGCGTTTGCATTCTTTTGTTCAGAAATAGGCGTTTCCGTTTGAGTTTGACTCGTTTCAGTCTCAGTAGGGGCCTTGGTCACAGCTCTGGTATTTTCCTGAGTTTGAGGCAGGTTTTCGTTAGCCGAAATAGTTGGCATTGCAGCTGAAAGCAGGATAATGCTGGCACCAATAAGGACAGAACCAGTTCCGTTCTTCAAGGAACGGATACCATAAATCATTTTTTTCTCAGTTTGAGATGGGATCTTTTTCATCACAATTCTCCTTGTGTAGTTGTTCCCTATCAGTATAGCACGAGGTAAACATTAGTGCAAGCGTTTTCCTAACTTTTAAGAGAAAATATAATGCTTCATTCTCTTGAAATTTTAAAATAATACATAGGAAAAGATTGTTTAAAAAATAGTAAAAAAACCTTGAAAAATCTTGTCCGATAAGGTATAATAAGAGTAATCATTTGTCGTAGGTTTTGTTTGAAATATTGTCCAGACAAAGCTCACAGCAGTTAAATCTTCTGAAAAAGTCAGATTTAGCTGCTCTTTTTGTGCTTTTTTTCAGGTTTTTGAGTGTTTGTAACAAAGATTTAAAGATTCTGAAAATTCATCAAAGGGACACGGTGATAGGGGTTTTAAAAACCATATAACGATTAGAAAAGCCTGATTGACAAGGCTTGGAATTTATTTACAAAGGAGAATCATCTTGGCAGGACATGACGTTCAATACGGGAAACATCGTACCCGTCGTAGTTTTTCAAGAATCAAAGAAGTTCTTGACTTACCAAATTTGATTGAAATTCAAACGGATTCATTCAAAGATTTCCTAGATCACGGTCTTAAGGAAGTATTTGAAGATGTATTGCCAATTTCAAACTTCACAGACACAATGGAGTTGGAATTTGTTGGCTATGAAATCAAGGAACCAAAATACACGCTCGAAGAAGCACGTATCCACGATGCTAGCTACTCAGCACCAATTTTTGTGACCTTCCGTTTGATTAATAAAGAAACAGGCGAAATCAAGACTCAAGAAGTCTTCTTTGGTGATTTCCCAATCATGACCGAAATGGGTACTTTCATCATCAATGGTGGTGAACGTATTATCGTTTCTCAGTTGGTCCGCTCACCAGGTGTTTACTTTAACGACAAAGTAGACAAGAACGGTAAAGTGGGTTACGGCTCAACTGTTATCCCTAACCGTGGAGCTTGGTTGGAACTTGAAAGCGACTCAAAAGATATTGCCTACACTCGTATCGACCGTACGCGTAAGATTCCATTTACAACCTTGGTTCGTGCTCTTGGTTTCTCAGGTGATGATGAAATCTTTGATATCTTTGGTGATAGCGAATTGGTTCGCAATACTGTTGAAAAAGATATCCACAAGAATCCAATGGACTCTCGTACAGACGAAGCCTTGAAAGAAATCTACGAACGCCTTCGTCCAGGTGAACCTAAGACTGCTGAAAGCTCACGTAGCTTGCTTGTAGCGCGTTTCTTTGACCCACGTCGCTACGATTTGGCAGCTGTTGGTCGTTACAAGATCAATAAAAAACTCAACGTTAAAACACGCTTGCTCAACCAAACCATTGCGGAGCCATTGGTAGACCCTGAAACTGGTGAAATCTTGGTAGAAGCTGGTACCGTTATGACTCGCAGCGTGATCGAGAGTATCGAGCACCACTTGGATGGCGACTTGAACAAGATCGTTTATATTCCGAACGATGCAGCTGTTTTGACAGAACCAGTTGTCCTTCAAAAATTCAAGGTTGTTGCCCCAACGGATCCAGACCGTGTTGTAACCATCATCGGAAATGCCAATCCAGACGACAAGGTTCGTGTTGTAACTCCTGCGGATATCCTTGCAGAGATGAGCTACTTCCTTAACTTGGCAGAAGGTATCGGACGTGTGGATGATATCGACCACCTTGGAAACCGTCGTATCCGTGCAGTTGGTGAATTGCTTGCCAACCAAGTACGTCTTGGACTTTCTCGTATGGAACGTAATGTCCGTGAACGTATGTCTGTTCAGGACAATGAAGTTTTAACACCACAACAAATCATCAATATCCGTCCTGTAACAGCTGCGGTTAAAGAATTCTTTGGTTCATCACAGTTGTCACAGTTCATGGACCAACACAACCCGCTTTCTGAGTTGTCTCACAAACGCCGTTTGTCAGCCTTGGGACCTGGTGGTTTGACTCGTGACCGTGCTGGATATGAAGTTCGTGACGTGCACTACACTCACTACGGTCGTATGTGCCCAATCGAGACACCTGAAGGACCTAACATCGGTTTGATCAATAACTTGTCATCTTACGGACACTTGAATAAGTATGGATTTGTTCAAACACCATACCGTAAGGTTGACCGTGAAACAGGTGTTGTTACGAATGAAATCGTTTGGTTGACAGCCGATGAAGAAGATGAATTTACTGTAGCGCAGGCTAACTCTCGCCTCAACGAAGACGGTACTTTTGCTGAGAAGGTTGTCATGGGGCGTCACCAAGGGGTCAACCAAGAGTATCCAGCAGAAGTTGTTGACTACATGGACGTGTCACCAAAACAGGTAGTTGCCGTTGCGACAGCATGTATTCCTTTCTTAGAAAACGATGACTCCAACCGTGCCCTCATGGGTGCCAACATGCAACGTCAGGCTGTGCCTTTGATTGATCCAAAAGCACCTTACGTTGGTACTGGTATGGAATACCAAGCAGCTCATGATTCTGGAGCGGCTGTTATTGCCCAGTTTGATGGTAAAGTTACATACGCAGATGCTGACAAGGTAGAAGTACGCCGCGAAGATGGTTCATTGGACGTTTACCACATCCAAAAATTCCGTCGTTCAAACTCAGGTACTGCTTACAACCAACGCACTCTCGTTAAAGTTGGTGATGTCGTTGAAAAAGGCGACTTTATCGCTGACGGACCTTCTATGGAAAAAGGGGAAATGGCGCTTGGACAAAACCCAATCGTTGCCTACATGACATGGGAAGGTTACAACTTCGAGGATGCCGTTATCATGAGCGAACGCTTGGTCAAAGACGATGTCTACACATCTGTCCACCTCGAAGAATATGAATCAGAAACGCGCGATACAAAGCTTGGGCCTGAAGAAATTACTCGTGAAATTCCAAACGTTGGTGAAGATGCTCTTAAAGACCTTGACGAAATGGGTATTATCCGTATCGGTGCTGAGGTTAAAGAAGGAGATATCCTTGTAGGTAAAGTCACACCTAAGGGTGAGAAAGACCTTTCAGCTGAAGAACGTCTCTTGCACGCTATCTTCGGAGATAAGTCTCGTGAAGTGCGTGACACTTCTCTTCGTGTACCTCACGGTGCCGATGGTGTCGTTCGTGATGTTAAGATCTTTACACGTGCAAATGGCGATGAGTTGCAATCAGGTGTTAACATGCTGGTTCGTGTCTACATCGCTCAAAAACGTAAGATCAAGGTCGGAGATAAGATGGCCGGACGTCACGGAAACAAAGGGGTTGTCTCTCGTATCGTTCCTGTAGAAGACATGCCTTACCTTCCAGACGGAACTCCAGTCGATATCATGTTGAACCCACTTGGGGTGCCATCGCGTATGAATATCGGTCAGGTTATGGAGCTCCACCTTGGTATGGCAGCCCGTACTCTTGGTATTCACATCGCAACACCAGTCTTTGACGGAGCAAGTTCTGAAGACCTTTGGGACACTGTTAAAGAAGCAGGTATGGATAGCGATGCTAAGACAATCCTTTACGATGGACGTACAGGTGAGCCGTTTGACAACCGTGTATCAGTTGGTGTCATGTACATGATCAAACTCCACCACATGGTTGATGATAAATTGCACGCGCGTTCAGTCGGACCATACTCAACTGTTACCCAACAACCACTTGGAGGTAAAGCTCAGTTTGGTGGACAACGTTTCGGTGAGATGGAAGTTTGGGCTCTTGAAGCCTACGGTGCGTCAAATGTTCTCCAAGAAATCTTGACTTACAAGTCTGACGATATCAACGGACGTTTGAAAGCTTATGAAGCCATTACAAAAGGAAAACCAATTCCAAAACCAGGTGTTCCAGAATCCTTCCGAGTTCTTGTCAAAGAATTGCAATCTCTTGGTCTTGACATGCGTGTCCTTGACGAAGATGACCAAGAAGTGGAACTTCGCGACTTGGATGAAGGAATGGACGAAGATGTCATCCACGTAGATGACCTTGAAAAAGCCCGCGAAAAAGCAGCCCAAGAGGCTAAAGCAGCCTTTGAAGCTGAAGAAGCTGAGAAAGCAACAAAAGCGGAAGCAACAGAAGAAGCTGCTGAACAAGAATAGGCAGTTCACTTAGAATAGAAAGGGAAGAAATAGTGGTTGATGTAAATCGTTTTAAAAGTATGCAAATCACCCTAGCTTCTCCAAGCAAAGTCCGTTCATGGTCTTATGGAGAAGTCAAAAAACCTGAAACAATCAATTACCGTACGTTGAAACCAGAACGTGAAGGACTCTTTGACGAAGTGATTTTTGGTCCTACAAAAGACTGGGAATGTGCTTGTGGTAAGTACAAACGCATTCGTTACAGAGGGATTGTTTGTGACCGCTGTGGGGTTGAAGTAACGCGTACAAAAGTTCGTCGTGAGCGTATGGGGCACATCGAGTTGAAAGCTCCTGTATCTCACATCTGGTATTTCAAGGGGATTCCAAGCCGTATGGGCTTGACCCTTGATATGAGCCCTCGTGCCCTCGAGGAAGTTATCTACTTTGCGGCTTATGTGGTGATTGATCCTAAGGATACACCGCTTGAGCACAAGTCTATCATGACAGAGCGCGAATACCGTGAGCGCTTGCGTGAGTATGGTTATGGATCATTCGTTGCCAAAATGGGTGCCGAAGCTATCCAAGACCTTTTGAAACAAGTAGATCTTGAAAAAGAAATTGCGGAACTCAAAGAAGAGTTGAAAACAGCTACTGGACAAAAACGTGTCAAAGCCATCCGTCGTTTGGATGTTTTGGATGCCTTTTACAAGTCTGGGAACAAACCTGAATGGATGATTCTCAACATCCTTCCGGTTATTCCACCAGATCTTCGTCCAATGTTGCAGTTGGATGGTGGCCGCTTTGCCTCATCTGACTTGAACGACCTTTACCGCCGTGTTATCAACCGTAACAACCGTTTGGCTCGTTTGCTTGAGTTGAATGCACCAGGTATCATCGTTCAAAATGAGAAGCGTATGCTTCAAGAAGCAGTTGACGCTTTGATTGATAATGGCCGTCGTGGTCGTCCGATTACAGGACCAGGTAGCCGTCCACTGAAATCATTGAGCCACATGCTTAAAGGAAAACAAGGACGCTTCCGTCAAAACTTGCTCGGTAAACGTGTTGACTTCTCAGGACGTTCCGTTATCGCCGTTGGTCCAACTCTTAAGATGTACCAATGTGGTGTGCCACGCGAAATGGCGATCGAGCTCTTTAAACCATTTGTGATGCGTGAAATCGTTGCCCGTGACATCGTGCAAAACGTCAAAGCAGCTAAACGCTTGGTAGAACGTGGAGACGAACGTATCTGGGATATTCTTGAAGAAGTAATCAAAGAACACCCAGTACTTTTGAACCGCGCACCGACCCTTCACCGTTTGGGTATCCAAGCCTTCGAGCCAGTCTTGATTGATGGTAAGGCCCTTCGCTTGCACCCGCTTGTCTGTGAAGCCTACAACGCCGACTTTGACGGGGACCAAATGGCCATCCACGTACCGCTTTCAGAAGAAGCTCAAGCAGAAGCTCGTATCTTGATGTTGGCTGCTGAGCATATCTTGAACCCGAAAGATGGTAAACCAGTTGTTACTCCATCTCAGGACATGGTTTTGGGTAACTACTACTTGACCATGGAAGAAGCTGGTCGTGAAGGTGAAGGAATGGTCTTCAAAGACCGTGACGAAGCGGTTATGGCATACCGCAATGGTTATGTTCACCTCCACTCACGTGTTGGTATTGCAACAGACAGCCTTAACAAACCATGGACAGAAGAGCAAAAACACAAGGTCTTGCTGACAACGGTTGGTAAAATCCTCTTCAACGACATCATGCCAGAGGGTCTACCTTACTTGCAAGAACCAACAAATGCTAACTTGACAGAAGGCGTTCCAGCTAAGTACTTCTTGCCACTAGGTGGAGATATTAAGGAAGCTATTCGCAACCTTGAACTCAATCCTCCATTCAAGAAGAAAAACCTTGGAAATATCATCGCTGAAATCTTCAAACGTTTCCGTACGACAGAAACATCTGCCCTGCTTGACCGTATGAAGAACCTCGGTTACCACCACTCAACTCTTGCAGGTTTGACAGTAGGTATTGCCGATATCCCAGTTGTTGAAGACAAGGCTGAAATCATCGAAGAATCACACAAACGTGTAGAACAAATCACCAAACAATTCCGTCGTGGTATGATCACAGACGACGAGCGCTACAACGCTGTTACAGCTGAATGGCGTGCTGCCCGTGAAAAATTGGAGAAACGTTTGGTTGCCAACCAAGATTCTAAGAACCCAATCGTTATGATGATGGACTCTGGAGCCCGTGGTAACATCTCAAACTTCTCACAGCTTGCCGGTATGCGTGGTCTGATGGCCGCTCCGAACGGACGTATCATGGAATTGCCAATCCTTTCAAACTTCCGCGAAGGTTTGTCAGTACTCGAAATGTTCTTCTCAACTCACGGTGCCCGTAAAGGTATGACCGATACGGCCCTTAAGACAGCCGACTCAGGTTATTTGACTCGTCGTTTGGTTGACGTTGCCCAAGACGTTATCATCCGTGAGGACGACTGTGGAACAGACCGTGGTCTCTTGATCCGTTCTATCGCAGAAGGAAAAGAGATGATCGAGTCTCTCGAAGAACGCCTCAACGGTCGTTACACTAAGAAAACTGTTAAACATCCAGAAACTGGTGCAGTGATCATCGGTCCAAATGAGTTGATTACAGAAGACAAGGCGCGTGAAATTGTCAATGCTGGTGTGGAAGAAGTGACTATCCGCTCTGTATTTACATGTAACACCCGTCATGGTGTCTGCCGTCACTGTTACGGTATCAACTTGGCGACTGGTGATGCGGTTGAAGTTGGTGAAGCAGTTGGTACAATCGCTGCCCAATCTATCGGGGAACCTGGTACACAGCTTACAATGCGTACCTTCCACACGGGTGGGGTTGCCTCAAATACCGATATCACTCAGGGTCTTCCTCGTGTCCAAGAAATCTTTGAAGCCCGCAATCCTAAAGGGGAAGCGGTCATCACAGAGGTCAAAGGGCAAGTTACAGCTATCGAAGAAGATGCTTCAACTCGTACTAAGAAAGTCTTTGTTAAGGGTGAAACTGGCGAAGGTGAGTACGTGGTTCCATTTACAGCACGTATGCGTGTCGAAGTTGGAGACCAAATCTCTCGTGGTGCAGCATTGACAGAAGGTTCTATCCAACCAAAACGTCTCCTTGCTGTTCGTGATGTCTTGTCAGTTGAAACTTACCTCCTCGGTGAAGTACAAAAAGTTTACCGTAGCCAAGGGGTAGAAATCGGTGACAAACACATCGAGGTAATGGTTCGTCAAATGATCCGTAAAGTTCGTGTCATGGATCCAGGTGACACAGATCTTCTTATGGGTACTCTCATGGACATCAACGACTTTACAGATGCCAACAAGGATGTTCTTATCGCAGGTGGAGTTCCAGCGACTGGTCGCCCAGTTCTTATGGGAATCACCAAAGCCTCACTTGAAACCAATAGTTTCTTGTCAGCGGCTTCCTTCCAGGAAACAACTCGTGTCCTTACAGATGCAGCCATCCGTGGTAAGAAAGATCATCTCCTTGGACTCAAGGAAAATGTTATCATCGGTAAGATCATCCCAGCTGGTACTGGTATGGCTCGCTACCGGAACCTTGAACCACAAGCTATCAATGAAGCAGAATATCTGGCTCCAGAACAAGAAGAGGCAGAACTTGCTCCTGTAGAGGAAGTTGTGGAAATCCAAGTTGAAGAAACAGTAGAATAAAAGCAAACAAGAGAACCTTTGGGTTCTCTTTGCTTTATTTCAGAAAATTTTCCCACTTTTTCATAAAGTATGGTAGAATAGAAGAACTAAAATGCCAAGGAGGTGTCCGTATGGAACAAACATTCTTTATCATTAAGCCAGATGGTGTGAAAAGAGGGCTGGTTGGCGAAATTCTGCAAAGAATGGAGCAACGAGGTTTCAAAATCGAAAAATTAGAGTTGCTTTCAAAAGTTTCAAAAGATTTGATTGACCAACACTATCAAGACTTGGTTGGAAAAAGTTTTTACCCTCCTATCCGTCAGTTTATGACCTCAGGACCAGTAGTGGTGGGCATTCTATCAGGTCCGAAAGTGATTGAAACTTGGCGGACCATGATGGGGGCTACTCGTCCAGAAGAAGCTCTGCCAGGAACTATCCGAGGAGATTTTGCCAAGGCTGCAGGAGACAATCAAGCCATTCAAAATGTAGTTCACGGCTCCGATTCGGAAGCTTCTGCAAAACGTGAAATTGCTCTCTGGTTTAAGGATTAGACTGGTAAAAGAACAGTTCTGTACACAACAGAGCTGTTTTTTGGTCTGTTGAGCACAAAAAATGGACACTTGAGGCGGAAACAATCATTTCAAACTCCTCACAAGGTATAATCCCATATAGGGAGGGAAAAGAAATGGTAAAATCAATTCGCCTATTGTTACTGATTGCAGTCGTCCAGATTAGTTTTAGTAGTTGTCTATTATGGAAAGAATCCTTTTTATCTTTAAAACAGACCAATGCTTATTTTTTAATTTTAATAGTAGGAATTTCTGTTTTGTGCGCTGGGATAAATTATTTCCATACAGCAGACCAGTCTAGACATAGTATTTTACATGTTCAAAAGAAAGTGAGCCTTGTTTATTGCCTCCTTTTAGTAGTCAATCTTTTGGCAACCTGTCTGGTTCTCTCAGAAAGTATCCAAACCACTAGCAAATTGCAGCAGGAATTGGTTGACCTCTTTTTACCCTCCTTCTTTTTCTTGCTAGGAGTAGATCTATTGATTTTCTTACCTTTTGATAAAATTTTTCGCGATATAGAAAATCACCTAAATAAAAAGAAAACAGTCGTCATTTCCGTTCTAGCTACGATGGTTTTTTTGAGGAATCCCTTAGTGATTTCCTCGATTCTCCTTTATGTCAGTGTTGGTTTTCTATGCGCACGTTTCCTTTTTCCAAAATGTATTCAAAGGGAAATCTCCTTTTACGGCCACCTGATTCGAGATATCCTGTTTGTTTTTTCAATAGTTGTATTCTTTTAAGTAGAGAAGAATTTTTCAAAATTGTTATAGTAAGTCCATAAAGAAAATTCACACAAAAGAAAACTTTTTGGTATAATAGTAGCATGCACACAAAAAATGAAGAAGAGCTTCTAGCTCTCGGAGAAAGATTAGGTCATTTGCTTCAAAAAGACGATGTTCTGATCTTGACTGGAGAGTTGGGTGCGGGTAAAACAACCTTTACAAAAGGTCTTGCCAAGGGCTTGGGTATCCGTCAGATGATTAAAAGTCCAACCTATACCATTGTCAGAGAGTACGAAGGGCGTTTGCCACTTTACCACTTGGATGTCTACCGTATCGAAGGTGATGCTGATTCTATTGACTTGGATGAGTTTCTCTTTGGAGGTGGTGTGACTGTTATTGAGTGGGGGCATCTTTTGGGTGAAGATTTACCAGATTCTTACTTGGAGTTGGAAATTTTGAAAGAAGCTGATGGTCGTTGTCTTCATTTTACGGCTCATGGCTCTCGGGCTGAACAACTCATCAAGGAGCTTCAAGATGGAGTATGAGTTGTGTATTCGTGAGGCAGAGATTTCAGATGCTACAGACTTAATTGCATTTTTAGATTGTGTCGGTCAAGAGACAGATTTTACCAGCTTGGATGAAAATGGCATCATGATGACAGCTTCTGAAATGGCTCTTTTTATCGAAAAACAAGCTGTATCAGAGAATCAAATTACTCTCCTCGCCTTACTGAATGATGAGATTGCAGGAGTTTTAAATATCACAGCGGACCAACATTTAAGAGTTCGACATATCGGTGATGTTTTTCTAGCAGTTCGAAAGAAATTCTGGAACCAAGGCTTGGCGACTATACTTCTAGAAGAAGGCATCGAGTGGGCTAAAGCCAGTGGTGTCTTGCGCCGTTTGCAACTTAGTGTACAAAAACGAAACGAGGCTGCGATCCACCTCTATTCAAAAATGGGATTTATCACAGAAGGCTTACAAGAACGAGGAGCCTATTTAGCAGAAGGGATATTTTTAGATGTTTGTCTTATGGGCAAGCTGATAAATGAATAACGAGATGATTAAAAAATTAATTGGAATGGTGCTAGGTTTCCTAGCAGTAACAGTTTTAGGTGTAGCGGTTTATGGCTATACCATCTACCAACAGGGAACAGAAACCCTAAGTAAAAAGACTTACAAAAAAATCGGGGAAGAAACCAACGTTATCGAAGCGACGGAGCCTCTGACCATCCTCTTGATGGGGGTAGATACGGGAAATGTGGAACGTACAGACCCGTGGGCGGGAAATAGTGATTCCATGATTCTCTTGACGGTTAATCCCAAAACAAAGAAAACCACTATGATGAGTTTGGAACGGGATATTTTGACCAAGATTGAGACTGGAAACGGTCAAGTTCAGGAAGCTAAACTCAATGCGGCCTATGCTAATGGTGGTGCGGAACTTGCAATTTCTACTATTCAAAAGATGATGAATATCCACATTGACCGCTATGTGATGGTTAACATGCAGGGGCTTCAACAATTGGTGGATGCAGTTGGTGGAATTACCGTCAACAATACACTCGGTTTCCCAATTTCGATTGCTGACCAAGAAGAGTTTAATAAGATTTCCATCGGTGTTGGAGAACAAACCTTGAATGGTGAGGAAGCTCTGGTGTATTCACGGATGCGTTACCAAGACCCAGAAGGAGACTATGGTCGTCAAAAACGTCAACGTGAAGTCATTCAAAAAATCGTTGAGAAGGTTTTGAGCCTAAACAGTGTGAGTCATTATCAAGGTATCCTCAAAGCTTTGAGTGATAACATGCAGACCAATGTGGACTTGTCAGCTAAGAGCATTCCACAATTGCTCGGCTATCAAGATTCTTTCAAGAATATCGAAACGCATCAATTGCGTGGGGAAGATGCTGAGCTACAGGGAATTTCTTATCAGATTGTCACTTCAGAACATATGCTCGAAATGCAAAATCTCTTGCGTCGTTCACTAGGTAAAGAGCCAGTGACAGAATTGGAAACCAATGCGGTACTGTACGAAACAGCCTTTGGTCGGACAGCACCTTCAACCAGTACTAACGCTTCAAACGAAGAAGCAGAATAAGAAAAGAATCAAATCGTGGGAAATTTCCTGCGATTTTTTCAAAAAAATTCGAATAGATAAGTAGGAGGAAACATGAAAGCAGAAATTATTGCTGTCGGAACAGAAATTTTAACAGGGCAGATTGTCAATACCAATGCTCAGTTTTTATCAGAGAAACTAGCCGAAATCGGGGTAGATGTCTACTTCCAAACAGCTGTTGGAGATAATGAAGCTCGTCTTTTGTCCTTGCTGGAGATTGCGAGTCAACGTAGCAATCTTGTGATTTTGACAGGGGGCTTGGGACCAACTGAGGATGATTTGACCAAACAAACTCTGGCAAAATTTTTGGGAAAAAATCTAGTGTTTGACCCTCAAGCACAAGAGAAACTGGATATTTTCTTTGCTCATAGACCTGACTATGCTCGGACACCGAATAATGAGCGCCAAGCCCAAATTGTAGAAGGAGCAACTCCACTGCCAAATGAGACAGGTTTAGCAGTAGGAGGGGTGTCGGAAGTGGATGGCGTAACCTACGTGGTCCTTCCAGGACCGCCGAGTGAGTTGAAACCTATGGTCTTAAACCAACTCTTACCCAAGTTAATGACTGGTACCAAGTTATACTCACGTGTGCTCCGTTTCTTTGGGATTGGGGAAAGCCAGTTGGTGACCATTTTGGCGGATTTAATTGACCATCAAACCGATCCGACTTTGGCGCCGTATGCCAAAACAGGAGAAGTGACCTTGCGCTTGTCTACAAAAGCAGTTAGTCAAGAAAAGGCTGATCAAGCGCTGGACATCCTAGAAAATCAAATCTTGAGTCGCCAAACTTTCGAGGGAATTTCTTTACGAGACATCTGTTACGGATATGGGGAAGAAACCAGCCTCGCAAGTGTCGTTGTAGAAGAGCTAAAGAAGAGACAGAAAAGCATTACTGCGGCAGAAAGCTTGACGGCAGGTCTCTTTCAAGCGACATTAGCAGACTTTTCGGGCGTTTCAGCAATCTTTAATGGCGGTTTTGTCACTTACAGCCTAGAAGAAAAGTCTAAGATGCTGGATATTTCCGAGCAAGAGCTAAAAGAACACGGGGTTGTTTCTGACTTTACGGCTCGAAAAATGGCAGAGCAGGCACGGATCAAGACTAAGTCTGACTACGGAGTCAGTCTGACAGGTGTAGCTGGGCCAGATAGCCTAGAGGGGCATCCAGCTGGTACAGTTTTTATTGGACTGGCACATGCAAAAGGAACAGAGGTGATCAAGGCTAATATCGCAGGACGGAGTCGAGCAGATGTTCGACATATTGCGGTCATGCATGCCTTTAACCTAGTTCGCAAGGCTTTATTAAGTGACTAAATTTTGGTATAATGAAATATAGGTCTAAGGACCAGTAAAACATAGGAGAACAAAATGGCGAAAAAACCAACGAAAAAATTAGATGAAATTGGGAAAAAATTTGGAGCTGACCGTGAAAAAGCATTGAACGATGCTCTTAAATTGATTGAGAAAGACTTTGGGAAAGGCTCAATCATGCGCTTGGGTGAGCGCGCGGAGCAAAAAGTTCAAGTGATGAGCTCAGGCTCATTGGCTCTTGACATTGCTCTTGGTTCAGGGGGTTATCCTAAAGGACGTATCATCGAAATCTATGGACCAGAATCATCTGGTAAGACAACGGTTGCCCTTCACGCTGTTGCGCAAGCACAGAAAGAAGGTGGTATTGCAGCCTTTATCGATGCGGAACATGCTCTTGACCCAGCCTATGCTGCAGCCCTTGGTGTGAACATTGACGAATTGCTCTTGTCACAACCAGACTCAGGTGAACAAGGTCTTGAAATTGCTGGAAAATTGATTGACTCAGGTGCAGTTGACCTTGTCGTTATCGACTCAGTTGCGGCCCTTGTACCTCGTGCGGAAATTGATGGGGATATTGGAGACAGTCACGTTGGTTTGCAGGCTCGAATGATGAGCCAGGCCATGCGTAAACTCGGAGCTTCTATCAATAAAACCAAAACAATTGCCATCTTTATCAACCAATTGCGTGAAAAAGTTGGGGTCATGTTTGGAAATCCAGAAACAACACCTGGTGGACGTGCTTTGAAATTCTACGCTTCAGTCCGTTTGGATGTTCGTGGAAGCACACAAATCAAAGGAACTGGTGACCAAAAAGATACCAATGTCGGTAAGGAAACCAAGATCAAGGTCGTGAAAAACAAGGTAGCTCCACCATTTAAGGAAGCCTTTGTTGAAATCATGTACGGAGAAGGGATTTCTAAAACTGGTGAGCTCTTGAAGATCGCAAGTGATCTCGATATCATCCAAAAAGCGGGAGCATGGTACTCTTACAAGGGTGAAAAAATCGGACAAGGATCTGAAAATGCTAAGAAATATTTGGCAGATCACCCAGAGATTTTTGATGAGATTGACCATCAGGTTCGTGTTCAATACGGTTTGATTGAAGATGAAGAAGGAACCACTTCTACTTCTGCCACTGAAGATTTGGCACCTAACCAAGAAGTGACGCTTGACCTAGGTGATGGACTTGAAATCGAAATTGAAGATTAAAAATAAAAGCGGAGAAGTCCTTCTCTGCTTTTTATGTTTAATTATTAATTCTCCATAAGCTTCAAAAGCGTAATAAAAGAGTATTTAATCAAAAAAATTAAAAAAACTGTTGCAATTTTTTTGATTTGATGATAAAATTAAATCATTCTATAAAAAGGAGACTACTATAATGGAAAAACGCCTTGTTCGTAACGTACAAGACAAAAAGATTGCTGGTGTTTGTGCAGGTATCGGTGACTACTTTAACATGGACCACACACTTGTTCGTGCACTTTGGATCATCTTCACCCTACTTGGTGGTTCTGGAATCTTAGTTTATGCTGTTCTCTACTTCCTTCTTCCAGAAGGCAATGCAGAAGCTTAAGCCATAGAGAGAATAAAAGTTTATTCTGATCAGTTGAAAATAAAAAATGCATGTAATCGTAGATTACATGCATTTTTATATGTAGCTTCTATCGAAAAAGAGAGGTTCTTCACCAGAAGGATAAGTCTTGTTTAATGGTCACTAAAACGACGATACTCTATATGAAAGTCAAAATAATGTTCATTCTGTAACTTTTGGAAGATATCGCGATAGGCTTCTTCGTCAAAATGGTCGCCACGGTAGAGAATTTCAAAACTCAAACCATCGTACTCTAGAAAAGCGTTGGCTGTTTTGAAACCATTTTGGTGATAGAAATCCATGCGGGCCTTTCTCTGCTCCAAGTTATCGCATTCTTCATCCAATCGCTCGACTTCCAATAACATGGTTCGCTGGTAAAAATCAGTCAGCTTTTCGATGATTTCTTTTCCATATCCGTGGCTTCTCAAGTGGGGCATGATGGCAAAAAAACTGATATAGAAGGCCTTGGGATTGGAGATGGCAAAAGCAAAGCCGACAAACTCTTCTTGGTTATAAAAAGCAAAAAAGTGGGCGTCTTCTCGGTCCTGATAGCGTAAAAACTCTGACAGAGGAACTCGTTCTTCCTCGGGGAATGCTTCCTTGTTTAGCTTCTCGACCTTATCCAGATCGGGAAATGCATCGGTAATTAATTGACTGGTCAAACTCATAAGTGACCTCCTTTTCTTGATTATAGCAAATTGTCTCTCGGTAGGCAATTGATTTCAAGCAATCCTTGTCGCTCCTCTAGAAAGCTGATATAATAGGCTTATGAATAAGAAAAGAAAAGTGGATTTGGTCAATGGTCCAATCCTTCCTTCGCTTTTAAGCTTTGCCTTTCCAATCTTGCTGTCTAATATCTTTCAACAGCTTTATAATACAGCTGACGTCTTGATTGTTGGGCGTTTTCTAGGTCAAGATTCCTTGGCAGCAGTAGGGGCGACAACTGCCATTTTTGACTTGATTATAGGCTTTACGCTTGGTGTTGGCAATGGGATGGGGATCGTCATTGCCCGCTATTATGGGGCTCGGAATTTTACAAAGATCAAGGAAGCAGTAGCAGCAACTTGGATTTTAGGTGCTCTTTTGAGCATTGGGGTCATGCTGATGGGCTTTGTCGGTCTGTATCCTCTCTTGCAATACTTAGATACTCCTGCAGAAATCCTTCCTCAGTCCTATCAATATATTTCTATGATTGTGACCTGTGTAGGCGTCAGCTTTGCCTATAACCTCTTTGCAGGTTTGTTGCGGTCCATTGGTGACAGTCTAGCAGCTCTTGGATTTCTGATTTTCTCTGCCTTGGTCAATGTGGTGCTGGATTTGTATTTTATTACGCAACTGCATCTGGGAGTTCAATCTGCGGGGCTTGCTACTATTATTTCACAAGGGTTGTCAGCGCTTCTCTGCTTTTATTATATCCGCAAGAGTGTTCCAGAACTGCTCCCTAAACTCAAGCATTTTAAATGGGACAAGGCCTTGTACGCGGATCTTTTAGAGCAAGGTTTGGCTATGGGGCTGATGAGTTCGATTGTGTCCATTGGTAGTGTGATTTTACAATCCTCTGTTAATACTTTTGGAGCTGTGATTATTAGCGCCCAGACAGCAGCTAGACGCATTATGGCCTTTGCTCTCCTTCCTATGACAGCTATTTCTTCTGCTATGACGACCTTTGCCTCTCAAAATCTAGGAGCCAAGCGACCAGACCGCATAGTTCAAGGTCTTGGTATTGGGAGTCGTTTGAGCATGTCCTGGGCAGGTTTTGTTTGTATTCTCCTCTTTTTTGCCAGTCCTAGCTTGGTTTCTTTCTTAGCCAGTTCGACGGATGGATACCTGGTAGAAAATGGTAGTCTCTACCTGCAAATCAGTTCAGTCTTTTATCCGATTTTGAGCCTTTTGCTGATTTATCGCAATTGCTTGCAGGGATTGGGGCAGAAAGTCCTTCCTCTAGTTTCCAGCTTTATAGAACTAATCGGGAAAATCGTTTTTGTGGTTTTGATTATCCCTTGGGCAGGGTATAGGGGAGTTATCCTTTGCGAACCCCTTATCTGGGTCGCCATGACCACCCAACTGTACTTCTCACTTTTCCGTCACCCCCTGATAAAAGAAGGCAAGGCAATCTTGGCAGCCAAAGGACAATCCTAGCTGGATTTGCTAATACTCTTCGAAAATCAAATTCAAACCGTGTCAGCTTAGCCTTGCCGTACTCAAGTACAGCCTGCGGCTAGCTTCCTAGTTTGCTCTTTGATTTTCATTGAGTATAAAATAAAATCCATTTCCTCTAGTGAAAATCGAAAAAACTTGTGTTATAATAAGAAAGATTAAAATGTGAAAAAAGGAGATTCCTAATGGGACGTAAATGGGCCAATATCGTAGCCAAGAAAACGGCTAAAGATGGAGCTAACTCTAAAGTATATGCAAAATTTGGTGTAGAAATCTATGTAGCAGCTAAAAAAGGTGATCCAGACCCAGAATCAAACACTGCTTTGAAATTCGTTATCGATCGTGCCAAACAAGCCCAAGTGCCGAAACACGTTATCGATAAAGCGATTGATAAAGCAAAAGGAAACACAGACGAAACCTTTACAGAAGGACGTTACGAAGGTTTTGGACCAAATGGTTCTATGTTGATTGTGGATACCTTGACTTCAAACGTCAACCGTACCGCAGCCAATGTCCGTGCAGCTTTTGGTAAAAACGGCGGAAACATGGGTGCTTCAGGTTCAGTTTCATACCTCTTTGATAACAAGGGTGTGATCGTATTTGCGGGTGAGGACGCTGATGCAGTCTTTGAGCAATTGCTAGAAGCAGATGTGGATGTGGACGATGTAGAAGCAGAAGAAGGAACAATCACTGTTTACACAGCTCCAACAGACCTTCACAAGGCTATCGTTGCCCTTCGTGAGTCTGGTATCGAAGAATTCCAAGTGACTGAATTGGAAATGATTCCTCAGTCTGAAGTGGAATTGTCAGGCGAAGACCTTGAAACCTTTGAAAAACTTTACAGCGTCCTTGAAGACGACGAAGATGTGCAAAAGATCTATACAAACGTAGACGGATTCTAATATAAAAGCGAACAGACTTACTAGCTGTTCGCTTTTTATATTGGAACTTAGACTCTGCTTTCCGAATCGTTTTGTTGCTTGCTTTTTCCTTGACCTAGACCAACTGCATGTTTTTGGACCAGCAAGAGCTGCCCATTGTCATCTTTTGCAAAAGTTAGGGTAACAGTCTTGATTTTGTCACCAATGGAGAGATAGGTGACTTTTCTCGTATTATAACCCCCAATAGTGGAGTCAAACTCGGAGTCTGGTAGTCCGTGTTTTTTGATGATATCCTTGTAGTTGGTGCCACCTTTTCCTTTGTTATCAAGGTCACCTTCGATTAAGGCGTCGAACTGTTCTTGGGTCCAAGTGAAGGAATCCTCCTCCTCTTCAGGGATGAAGTCGCTGCTATCATCTGTCAAGTCGCCATCCTCTTCGCGGTCAATGGAGGCACTCGCCTCTCTGTAAGAGCGGTTAAATTCCCTGGCAAAATCTTTGTAGATATTAGCGTACAGTATCTGGGTTGTGAAGAATAGTACAATAGAGGCAACTGCGAGGGATGTTCCGATAATGGCCATTGTTTTCCGTTTTTTTAGGTTGACGATAAGGCCGATAATCCCCAAGATAAATGCGACGATGGCGCTGAAAAACGATAGATAGTTAATAAATGGGATCCAGGACCCTAAAAGTGCGATGGCTCCAAAAATGGTTGCCAAGATTCCTAAAACTCTCTGTTCCTCTGGTTTCATTTGAAAGTTTTCTCCCTTCATCGAGTGAATGGATTTCTATCCACAGTAGTTAGTGTTTATTATAGAGAAAATAGCAGCTAATGTCAATTCAGACCAAGATAGTTCCCAAGGAAACTTTTTTCTTGACATATTCTCTGTAAGTGGTAAAATAGTTCTCACGGAAACTAAATTAGTTCTCCAGAGAACTATATAAAATCATGAGAAGGGAGCAATCATGGACAAATCGTTGTTGATTTTTAAACGTTTTGGGTACCAGATTCACCTAATGTTGCAGAAAGAAGCCAAACGTTGCGGTATTGAATTTATGGGGGGACCGCAAGGGCAGGTCCTGCAGTTTTTAGATCGTCGTGAGCATAATCAAGAATTAACGCTTATCAAGGATATTGAGACAGAACTCAATATCACCAAGTCAGTTGCTAGCAACTTGGTCAAGCGTATGGTACAAAATGGTTTGGTCGAGTTAGAGGCCAGTCCAAGTGATAAACGAGCGAAACTTGTTTGTTTGACCGATAAATCACGATCTCAGATGCAAGAAGTTAAGGCACTTTTTGATCGGATTGATCAGAGCCTGCTAGAGGGTGTTTCAAAGTCAGACTTAGCAATCTTTGAAAAGGTACTCGGGCAATTGCAAGCAAATGTTGAGAAGATAGGAGGAGAGAATGAAGAAACTCGCTAAACGTATTACAGGAAAAGAGTGGGGAATGATTGTCCTTACGATTCTGTTCACTTGTTTCTCGGTTTATCTCGAGTTAGAGGTACCGACTTACATTTCGCAAATTACAGAATTACTAGGAACGTCTGGAACGCAGTTGGGTGAACTCTGGTCACCAGCTGCGAAGATGATTGGATTGTCTTTATTGGCTTTCTTTTCATCTGTTGTGGTTGGTTTCTTTGCCGCTCGCGTTGCAGCATCCTATACAACTCATCTACGCACTGACGTATTTCATCAGGTTTTGGATTTTTCACAGACAGAGATCAAACGTTTTTCAATCCCAAGTCTTTTGACTCGGACGACCAATGATATTACCCAGGTACAGATGCTCTTTACCATGGGCTTGCAAGTGGTTACTCGTGGGCCAATCATGGCTATCTGGGCCATTGGAAAAATCCTTGGTAAGTCCGAATACTGGCTCTGGGCAGTAGTGGTAGCTGTTATCGTCAATGTTCTAATGACAACTGTTCTCATGACTCTAGCCTTTCCTAAACAATCTGTCATCCAAAAATTGACAGATAAACTCAATAGTATCACTCGTGAAAGTTTGACTGGGATTCGAGTTGTTCGCGCATACAATGCGGAAGATTACCAAGATAAGAAATTTGAAGCAGCCAATGATGAGGTAACACGTCTCAATCTCTTTGTCAATCGATTGATGGCGATTATGAATCCCATTATGATGGCAATTTCGAGTGGATTAAGTTTAGCCATTTACTGGATTGGTGCCTATATCATCAACGATGCAAGTTTGACAGAACGTCTGCCACTCTTTAGTGATATGGTGGTCTTCATGTCCTATGCTATGCAGGTCGTGATGGGCTTCCTTCTCATGGGAGCACTCTTTATCGTTCTTCCTCGTACCTTGGTTTCGGCAGGACGTATCAATCAAGTATTGGATCTGCATTCTTCTATTGAAAATCCTAGTCATGCACAGACAGCGGATCCTTCAGTTCAAGGACAAGTGGAATTTCGTGATGTAACTTTCCGCTACTCTAAAAACTCAGAAGCAGTCGTGGAACATGTCACTTTCAAAGCTGAAGCTGGTCAAACCGTGGCCTTCATCGGATCGACTGGATCAGGTAAGTCTACACTTGTCAACCTCTTGCCACGTTTTTACGACGTTTCAGATGGAGAAATCCTAGTGGATGGTGTCAATGTGCAAGATTATGACTTGGAAGATTTGCGCAATAAGGTCGGCTATATTCCACAAAAAGCTGTACTCTTTTCTGGAGATGTCAAGGGGAACTTGGACTTTGGTAAGAGCAAAGAAACTTCTCTAAGCGAAGCTGCTATGTGGCAAGCTCTTGAATTGGCCCAGTCTAAAGCATTTATCGAGGACAAGGAAGCAGGTCTTGCATCAGAAGTAGCCCAAGGTGGAACCAACTTTTCAGGAGGTCAAAGACAGCGTTTGGCCATTGCGCGTGCCTTGGCTCGTAAACCAGAGATTCTCATCTTTGATGATTCCTTCTCAGCCTTGGACTACAAGACAGATCGTGTCCTACGCCAAGAGCTAGCCGAGAAAACAAAATCCATGACCAAGCTCATCGTAGCGCAACGGATTTCTACCATTATGGACGCCGACCTGATCTTAGTTTTGGATCAAGGTAAAGTCGTGGGACAAGGCACCCACAAGGAACTTCTAGCTACCAACGAAGTCTACCAAGAAATTGCCTACTCACAACTATCGAAGGAGGAATTGGAACATGGAAAATAAAAAAGTTTCGGTCTGGAAACAGTGCAAACCTTATATGGCAGGTCTCCAACTCCCTCTCCTACTAGCAGTTGTGGCTGCTATCATTTCAAGCATTATCACCGTTTATGGTCCAACTAAGATTAAGGAAATAACAAATTTGATTTCAGATGGTTTGGCTGCAGAAATCGACTTGGTAGCTGTGTCAAACATTGCTGGATTTTTGGTTGTTCTGTATGTATTTGGAGCTATCCTTAATTATACACAGGCCTATATCTTTTCAACGAGCATTCAGCATTTTTCAAAACGCTTGCGGACAGCAATCGCTGAAAAAATCAATCGTTTGCCACTTGGCTATTTTGACCGTCATTCACAAGGAGATACCCTTTCGCGCGTGACCAATGATGTGGATACAGCAGCGCAATCTCTCAACCAAAGTCTAGGGACAGTTCTTTCAGCTAGTTTCTTGTTGATTGCTGTCTTGGTGACCATGTTTGGGATGAACTGGATTTTGGCATTGGTAACCGTTGTATCAACCCTTGTTGGTTTTGCGGCGGTTTCTGTAATCATGGCCAAGTCACAGGGTTATTTTAAAGCCCAACAAAATAATTTAGCGGCCGTCAATGGTTACGTAGAGGAAATGTACTCTGGCCATAATGTAGTGACCAGCTACAACGCAGTGGACACCTCCAAAGCGAGATTTGCAGGTTTAAACCAAGACTTGCATGATAGTATCTGGAAATCTCAGTTTATCTCTGGTATCATGATGCCAGCCATGTTCTTTGTTGGGAACTTTAGTTATGTCTTAGTCATCATCGTTGGTGCCGCGCTGGCGTTAGAAGGGCATATCACTATAGGGATTATCGTAGCCTTTATGGTTTACGTACGGACCTTCTCCCAACCTCTGTCACAGATTGCCCAAGGGATTACGAGCTTGCAACAAGCGAGTGCAGCCATGATTCGTGTATTAGAATTTCTAGCTGAAGCTGAGATGCAGGATGAATCTCATAAGGAAAGACAATTGGCCCATATGAAAGGGGAAGTAGTCTTTGATCATGTGTCCTTTGGCTATACACCAGAGCGCACCATCATCCATGACTTTTCTGCGACAGCTCATGCAGGTCAGAAGGTTGCTATCGTTGGACCGACTGGGGCTGGGAAGACAACCATTGTCAATCTTTTGATGAAGTTCTATGAGCTAGATAAGGGAAGTATCCGCATTGATGGTGTGGATACCAAGGACATGAAGCGCTCTGAAGTGCACGATGCCTTTTCAATGGTCTTGCAGGACACTTGGCTCTTTGAGGGAACGATTCGAGAGAACCTGATCTATAATCAGACAGACATCAGTGATGAACGAATGATGGAAGCCAGCAAGGCTGTGGGAATCCACCACTTTATCATGACTTTGCCAGACGGTTACGACACTATCTTGGACGATACAGTGACTTTGTCTGTCGGACAAAAACAACTCTTAACCATTGCTCGTGCTTTGCTGAAGGATGCACCACTCTTGATTTTGGATGAAGCGACATCTTCAGTTGACACACGTACAGAGGAGTTGATTCAAAAAGCCATGGACCGTTTGATGGAGGGTAGAACCTCCTTTGTCATCGCCCACCGCTTGTCAACCATCCGAAATGCTGACTTAATCTTGGTCATGAAAGATGGCAATATCATCGAACAAGGTAACCATGAGGAATTGATGGGCAAAGCTGGCTTCTATGCGGATCTTTACAACAGCCAATTCACAGAAGACCAAGCAGAAGAATAAATCAAAAGAAGGCTTGACGGCCTTCTTTTTCTGCACTATACTAGAAGACAAGTGCCTCGCCTAGAGGCAAAAATAAAGTGTTAGTGAGAAGAATAGATGAAAAATTATCAAGAATGGTATCGAAATATCAGCTCCAAGCTCACCAGCCATCCCAGCCTTCTATTTCTGTTACGCAGTTTTAATCGCTTGATGACGGTCACCCTGCCCCTGGTCTATCTGACCTTGCTAGTCACCACTTACCTACAGCTAGGACTTGGTCAGCAAGTTGGGGTTTATGTGCTTATTCCTGCATCAGGTTTTGTGATTTTGTCTCTTCTTCGTAAGAAAATCAACCACCCGCGACCTTATGAAACTTGGGATATCCGTCCCCTGCTTGAAAAAGATAGTTCGGGACAGTCGATGCCCAGTCGCCATGTTTTTTCGGCAACCATCATCTCCATGGCCTGTCTGCATGCTAGTCTACCTGTTGGCTTAGCATGCTTGCTCTTCTCAGCTTTGCTGGGCTTGGTGAGGGTTTTAGGGGGTGTTCATTATCCCAAGGATGTCTTGGTTGGCTATGCTTGTGGTCTGATGTGGGGATTCCTTTTCTTCCTATTCTGACATGTAAGTTAAGCTAGTCCTACAACCACTTACGGCTTCAAATTGACCACTTGCTTTTTTGCCCTTGTATTCCTAACTTAGCTTTGATATAGTAGAGTCAGAAAGGAGATGTGATGAAGTTACGAATTGAGATTGACGGCAATTTAGAGGAAACTGAAATTGTCATCAAGACACCCACTTTGACAGATGAAATTGCAGATTTGCAACGACTCTTGCAAGAGTCAAAGGCTCCGAGGTTGACTTTTTACAAGGGGACAGGTGAATATTATCTAGACCTGTCAGAAATTCTCTTCTTTGAAACAGAAGGAAGCAAGATCTACGCTCATAACCAGAAGGAAGCCTATGAAGTTCGCCTCAAGCTTTATGAGTTGGAGTCCATCTTGCCTCGCTATTTTAGTCGAGTTTCCAAGTCAACGATCGCAAACATCCGTCAGATTTACTCAGTGGACAAGTCCTTTTCAGGAACGGGGACCATTTCCTTTTATCAGACGCACAAGGAGGTTCATGTCTCACGGCATTACCAATCCCTCCTAAAAGAAAATCTAAGAAACATGAGGTAAAAAACATGAAAAAGAAAGCATTTGGTATTGTTTTATTGGTTTTAGCAGCTTGGATCTTGCTGCAAGGGAATTTTGGAATTCCTTCTTTGGATGGCAAGATATGGCCTTTGATTGGTATCGTCTTTTTTGCTTATAAGTCCATTGAGTCTATCCTTAGACGCCATCTCACTTCGGCAGTTTTTACAGGGTTATTAGCGCTCATCATTGCAAATTACGCTTATGACTTGTTACCAGTTACCAATCATTCTCTCATCTGGGCTAGCATCTTGGTGGTGCTCGGTGTTGGTTATCTGACGCATTCAAGTAAGTTCTGGAATGAAAAAAAATGGTGGTACGATGGGAAAAAAACAGTCGTCACGGATAAGGAAGTCGCTTTTGGTAGCGGAACCTTCTATAAGCAAGATCAAGATCTCGTAGATGACCAAGTGGAAGTCGCTTTTGGGGATGCTAAAATCTACTATGATAATGCAGAGATGCTAGGTGATTTTGCAACTTTAAATATTGAAGTGGCCTTCGGGAATGCAACTGTCTATGTTCCACAACACTGGCGTGTCGATTTGAAAGTAGAAACCTCCTTTGGTGCAGCTAAGGCAGATGCTCCTGTAGCGCCAACAAACAAAACCTTGATTATCCGTGGGGAAGTCGCTTTTGGTAAACTTGGAGTTGTTTACGTTAAATAAAAAAATAGTTGTAAGTGTCTAGAGTTTTGGGAAAGTGAAAAATTAAATATCATATAACTTGAGAGAGTGAGAAAATCGCTCTCTTTTTTCGTTGCAAAAATTAAAGAAAGGAGAAAAAATGTCAGATAATATTGAAATTGTTATGGATATTGATTCGTTAGAAATTTTCGATGTAATAGATCTTGATAAGTATGAAAATATGGTTGATTGTATCCCTGAAGGAAATTCTGATGAAAAAGTATCTGTATACGATGATCTCAATAGAGTTTGGCTTGGAGACGGCTATTACTATAGACCTTCTAGTATTCTCTGGAGAGTTATGAAAGATGATGTTATTCATGAATTACGTCCTAGAATTAAGCTTGGCACTTATCCGTATTCCAGAAGAGCAAGAGACAGGACATGGGGTCAATCTAGTCAATTGACTCAGGAGGAAGCCTTATGGTTGACTCTAGAGTTTAATCCAGAATTGATGGGATATGTGTGAAAGGAAATAAAGAATGTTTAGCAAGAAAGTTTTGGTAGCATGCTATATTTATAGCTTTGATTATTCAAAAGAGTCACTAGAACTTAATGAACTGATGTTTAGGAGTGTTCCAGTAAAAAAACGATGGAGAAAGTATTTTTTACTTAGTCTTGGCGATCGTGAAGATTTCGGTTTATCTGTATCGAAAAATGATTTTGAGAAAGTCTTGAATAAAGGTTGTTATTATGTCGTATTTTTTGAAAATCATTCTAGACAAAACCCGTTTAAAGCCTGGAGGTTATTCAATAAATACTACAGAATGAGGAATCCAGATGTCTAATAGGCTTAAAAAACTTAGGAAAGAAAAAGGACTGACTCAAGCTGACTTGGCAAAAGTTTTGAATACTAACCAGTCTCAATATGGAAAATACGAAAATGGAAAAACAAATCTTAGTATAGAAAATGCTAAAATTCTAGCGGAATATTTTGGCGTGTCTACCCCTTACTTACTAGGACTGGATGATGATTCTGCTACTGATGAAAGCAGAAAGATGACCCCATTCCAATCACTTGTTAGAGATAGGGGGTTATCCCTGAAGGAGATAAGTGAAGCAACTGGAATAGGGTACTCTACTGTTGGAAATTATAATCAGGGAAGCCGAATTCCTAATGCTAGAAATGCTCAACTACTATCAGAATATTTTGGAGTATCTATCCCATATCTTCTCGGTTATGAAGAGAACTTTACGGCTAATAAACCAAACGCAACAATATCGATAGAGTTAGTTAAAGAACTTTCTTTTATCAGTGAAAAAAAGTCAAAACTCCTACAGGAATACATAGAACTTGATAAAAAGGAAAGAGATATTATCAAACAGATAAAGGAAATAGTTCGATAATTTATTGATTGTCCCTTTAAAATAGAATTTCTCATTATACATTATGATATAGCTGTGAATAAATCGCCATTAGCTGGTGATAAGAAAGGATAACCCAATGACAAGACAAGCGAAACAATCACGTGACCTAATATTGAAAGAAATTATGAAGTCACAAAATATGACAAGAACGAGAGCACATTTAATTTTGAAAGAGCTAGAGGAACTTGGTTTATTTCAGTTTTCTGACACTGGTCAGTTTTTGTTGAAAGTAGGTGTTTAGTATGAAGCGAATTTCTGCAAGACAAGTTCAATCAAGTGAAAGATTTTATAGAATACCAAAAATATTTGTTGAATCACCACTTTATAAACCGATGAGTACAGATGCTAAATTCACATACGCTATCTTGAAAGACCGTTTTGAACTATCTCTTAGAAATAACTGGATTGATAAAAATGGAGATGTCTATCTGATTTATACAATTACTGAACTTCAAGAAATTTTAGGCTATGGTAATAAAAAAGTTATTAAACTAAAAAAAGAGCTCCAGGAATATGGCCTCTTAGAAGAGGTTCGACAAGGTTTGAATAAGCCTAATCTACTGTACTTGGGCAATATTGACTATCAAGTTCTCCCTGCTGAAGAAATTCACTTCACCCCATCGGCAACGGCGGAAATGTCAAAACGACACTTCCAAAAAAATCAAGGAAATGTTAGAACGACATGTCAAAAAATTTCGAAACGACACGCTAATGATACTGAGAATAACGAGACTGAATTATCTAACGATACTAATCGATACGAGGGGGAGTCATCTTTATCTGATTTATCAATCTCTGAAGCATTTAAAATGGGGCAACATGGTTTTCTTTCTCCTCAACTAGTTCAGAAACTCAGTTTATTTGGGAAAGATGCGAAAATTCTTGAAAATAAAATCTATCAAGCAAAACGCCAAGTTGAGAAGAATTACAACAACCTCTTAGCTGATCAGGAAATTTATGGAGAGGTTTGGCTGCAAGATCTTGAACGTGAGCTTGATAAATTGATTTTCAAAATTAAAACAGGAGAGGCTGAAGGAAAATCGATCCAGAATGTCCCAGCCTACTTCTACAAAATGATGATTCGCTTCTGGAAAATGGCACTGCTTATCGAAAAAGAAAATGGTTTCCTGGAGCTATCAGGACAAAGTGAGCACGCTAGAAAATTCCCTGATGAGTGTCCTAGTCTGATTGCATACTATTATCCAGATAAACTGTCGGAGACGAAACTCAATAGCTATTTATCAGAATTGTCTAAGGGAGTTGAAACATGTTAAAAGATGAATTTAGACCAATTGATGGTAAAGTGCTAACGATCGGTCGTAGCCCGAAGGAGAAAATCTACATGATTCCTAAAGCTGTTTTTGATTTACCGAAAAAAGAAAGAGATGAGAAACTCAGACAAATTTTCTTATCATGGCAATAGAAAGAGGATTGATTTAATGGGATTGTTTAATAACCAAGAGAGAATGTACAGAGGGCAAGCTATGAAAGCTACACCTTCCCAACCAGTTCAAGAGATTGAAATGATTGTAGAGTATTTTGATAAAACGGTAGACAGTATTTCCGTCACTTCCAACTTAGAGGAACTAGAAAAATTGGTATCAAGTTCATTTGGAACAGGAGCGAGTATGAATTTTCCATCAGCGACTCCGCCGTTTGCTATCAATCCTCGATGGGTGAAGAAGATAACTTATCGGACAAAATAAGGAACAATATCAGGAGGATAGTAATGTTTAAGCTAGGGTTAATGATTATATTCGTCATCGGTTTATTATTGCTCTTTGGTTGTACTATTGGCAAAGTTATAAAGGAAGTGGATAATGCTTCTTTGCTGGATGATGAAATACTATCAAGTCCAAACGATGAAGGAGACAAGTAGATGTGAGGAAACAAACACAAAATCGTATTAAAGAATTACGAAAGCAGTCTAGACTGTCTCAGCAAGCCTTAGCTGATCAGATAGGAGTATTTCGTAACACCATATCGAACTGGGAAACAGGATATAGTCAGATAAGTCTTGAAAATGCTAAGAAAGTAGCAGAATACTTTGGGGTAACTATTGACTACCTGTTAGGATCAGAATCGGACCAAACCTAGTACAGATAAATCTATATTGACCGAAAAGTCATTAAACTATAGACCTTTGAAAACTGAATACAAGGCTTGCCCTGATGCAGCGTGGCTATGGATAAAAAAGAAACGGGGGCGAGTAGCAAACTAGAAAAGGATATCTAGTCCAGCCACTGAACGAAAAAGCATGATAATGATCATAAGCTGAAGGAGTAAGGGTTCCTAGACTATAAACCCAGCGCATGAAATACCGATGTAAAAATACGTTTTTACACAGCACGGCGTTATTTCGCCTTTCAACTTCAAGGAGAAATCTATGACAGATGAAATAACCGTCCGCCTAAAGGACTTAAAAAACTTAGGAAAACAAGGAGGTGCGACAGCTCGCTTAGAGGACGGCACAGACCTTATCCTGAAGCCAGACTATGCAGTCAAACAGGCTAGAGGATACGTAGACGGCCTTTTAAGGGATGTTGAATTTCATTTGCCTTATAAAAAGGTTTATGATCAAATTCGCACTATCAAGAGAGATGCTCAAGTTATAGCTCGAAAAGTTAAGACACCATCAGGAATGGAACTTCGTTTAACTGGAAAAGGTTATAACCCGAAAAATAAATAAAGAAAAGGAAAAATCATGAACAAAAAACAAGTATTAGCTACACTAGCACTTTCAACTATCGCACTTGCACAAGCTGGTTATGTATCAGCAGACGAACTTGCACCAATTGATTCTTCTGCTCCAACAACAGAAGTAGTTACGCCAACAGTACCTAGCGCTTCAACAGAAACAGAGGCTCCAGCAAATCAGTCAACAGAGCCTTCAGTTACTCCAGTTGATCCAACAGCTCCCTCAGACAAGGACAACGCAGGAAGTCTTGACGGAGTGCCAGCTGATAAACCAGCACCTTCAGATAAGGCGCAAGACAAGGATAATGCAGGTAGCCTCGATGGTGTTCCAACACCATCAGATAAACCACAAGACAAAGACAACGCAGGAAGTCTTGACGGAGTGCCAGCTGATAAACCAGCGCCTTCAGATAAGGCGCAAGATAAAGATAACGCAGGTAGCTTAGATGGTGTTCCAGATGAAAAGCCAAAAACTACTGATCAAGCGAATCAGCAAGGAAAGTCACAAATTGGGACAACATCTACATCAACTGGACAGGTTGTCCATGATGTAACTAAAGAGCCCGTTGAAACAAATACAGGTGCGTCTATTGTTAGCACCCAAAACGGAAACGTAGTCCTTTCAGATGGTTCTGTAGTGGCTCCAGAAGAAGTTGGTGGAACAGTTAACGAAGATAAGACTATCTCTGTTACTGATTCAGAAGGCAAACTCAAAACACTTCCAAACACTGGGACTGCAGAAAGCATTCTGGGTGCTATTGGAGCCATGTTGTTGACAGCAGTCAGCTACGTCTACAAGAAGAAAATGTTTTAAGGTGAAATGGAAAGGGAAACAATTAAATGACAGAAAAAACACAAGGACACGGATATTTCCGTAAGAAAAAATGGGCTAAAGGCCTAGTATCAGGAATTGCAGTTGCAGGTATTGTAGCCTTCTCTGCAGGTTCTGTATTGGCGGATGAAGCAGTACAGCCTGAAAGCAAAAACGACAACAACACATACGCTAAACAAGCTGGTAAGGCAACAGGAAGCCAGCCTGTAGCGATTGATAATAGTGCAGTCACAAAGGCTGCTGCAACTGCTAAACAAGCTGGAGTAGTTGTGTCTGAGACATCAAGCGTTGATAAGGGTACAGATACTACTTCATCAAATCTTGATCAGTCTAAGGGTGAAATTAAACAAGACCAGGATAAGCAAATCAAGGCACTTGAAGAAACGACTGCAAAACAAGTCGAAAACAATACAGCCTTCAAGGAAGCGCAGGAAGCCATTCAAGCTAATAATAGCTTTGTGGCCACTGAAAAAGGCAAGCACGAACAATCAACAACTGTCACAGTGACGAATGACGGTTCGACTGCCACAGATGGAACTGCTGACAAAAACAAGCAAGCTACTAAAACAGCTAAGAAAGTCTTAGAAGAAAACCAGCAAGCTGTCTCAACCTACCTGGGTGAAAAAGCTAAGTATGATGCTACTGTTGAACAAGCCACTGCTCTAAACAAAGCGGTAGAAAGCGCATCTGAACAGCTGAAGAAAGAAAAGGTTGACGTTAAAGTCGTTACACGTACGGTCTCTTCAGTCGCAGAAGTAGAAGCATTGAAGAAACAAAATGACCAGGCTATTGCGACTGCAAAAGGCAAAGTGGAGCTTAACAAAGCCCTGATGGCTGCCTACACAGAGAAGAAGAATGCTAGTGAACAAGTCAATCAAGATGCTGACCGTAAGTTCGCTGAATTGAAAAAATCAGGTGTACTTCTCAGTTCTAAAACCCAAGAAGTTTCCTCAGTAGATGAGGCTAACCAAATTGCCAAACAAAACCAGGCAGCTTATAATCAAGCTAAGCAGGCACAAGCTGAATGGCAGAAGAAGTACAACGATCTTCAGTCTAAAACAAGCACTGAAGGATACACAAAAGAAGTTGTACTACAAGCTCTAAGTCTTTCGACCGCTAATCCTGAAGCAACTGTGAAGTCTTCAGCTTCAGGAGCAGAAGAACTGACTACGGATTATATCGCTTCATCAAGTGGCAGATCTGGGTACTCTCGCGTTCTAGACTCAACCAAAGTCTTGAAATACAAAGATGTGGGCAATGGTTGGACAACAGAAATTGATTATACTGGGTTAAACGGCTTAACAGTCACAACCGAGGATGGGAAACAACACAATATTTCTCGTATCCATCGAAAATTTCAAATTGTAAACCAAGGTAAAACGGGCCTAAACGATGTCTATGTCTTGAATGACCCAACAGAAGGCTTTGTAGTAGCTCGAAATGATGGAACAGGTGGAGCTGCGGACTACATGAACTTCCTGGTTACAGATACCTACTACTACAATGAGGACGGCCAAGAAGTAGCTTTCAAGGCATCTGAAAAGACACCTGCAGCATTGACCTACTCGTCTCTAAACCACAACCCTATCGGGTGGGAAGGCGCAAAAGCCATCAATGGGACACATGTTGAAATCAATGGATCAACTGTTACTCAAAACAAGGATTATGGCTATGTTTATGCAGAAGACTATAACCGTGAGGAAGAGGTAGGTCATCTTTGGGATACTTCCTCTTCAGCATATCAGTACAAGGGTGCTGCTCTTGGAGTCTTTAAGGAAGGGACAACCTTCACAACCGAATTTATTCAATGGGATGGACCAGAAAGTCCAAATGGCCAAACCTATTGGTTTGCTTTGAATACGAAGGTTGTAGCGCCAGTTGTTGAAGTTCCAGCTACTGCAACTATTACTAAAACAACCGTGAAGCCAGTTAAGACTGAACCTGTATCAGCTGAATTGGTCGAAGCGAAGAATCCAGCCAAACCAACTTTGGCGCTTAAAACTCTTTCTGAAACCAAAAATCAGAAATTGTCAGCAAGCTACCACGGCTATAAATTGAAGTATAAGCCAGTTGTAACTAAATCTGTAGCAGATACAGACAAAACCAACACAGATGGCAAAACAGTTGCTAAAAACGCTACGCAGCTCTACACATTGAATCATGACAACATCTATGCGAACCTTAAAAAAGGGGACAAGATTACCATCATCGATCCACTCGAAGCTGGAGCGGTTCCTGCTGTGGCTGTCACAAAGGTAGCTGCAGAGAAAGCAGGATGGGGCGTTGCCTATGATGCAGTAAAGAATACGTATACCTTTACTGCAACCTACGAAGGGAAGCGCCTAGAAGCTCCTGTGATTAGCTGGAAGCCAATCTATGACAAAGGTTTCTATGATAACACTTATAAAGTGCTAGTGAATAACTATGAGGTTTTCTCAAACACTGTTACGAACTACACACCGAAGCCACCAAAACCAGTCAAAGCGGTCCTGGATCGCTCTGGTAAGAATATAAACGGGGCGACAACATTTGATCGCCCCGTGACTTTCCGCTTGATGACAGATTACAGCCCTTACACAAAAACCCTTGCTTCAGCGCAAGCACTTGGTAAGAAGTTCGCAATCCTGGACGATGTTCAAGACAAAGCCTTCACAGTTGACCACAGCAAGATCAAGATGACTGCCGCAGGTAAGGACGTGAAAAATCTCTTTGATATGTATCACGTACTTTCAGATGCAGGACGTACTGATGCAATTAAGAAGATCCTGAAAGAATTGAACTTGAACCCTAAAGGAGAGTTCTATCTCTGGGTAGCAAAAGATTCCAAGAGTTTCTATCAAAACTACGTGAAACCAAATAAGAATGTTACTGTTGATCTCCCAGCTAAACTCCTGGTTAAAGCAGGGGAGAAAGTCGAGAATGACTTTAAGCAAATCGACTTTGGCAATAGCTATCAATCAAACCTTGTCACTGTCTCGGTTCCTGATGTGAAGCCTGAAAAACACGCCTTGGATCAAAAGGATAATAAAAAAGTCTTGGACGGCCAAGAAGTACAGATTGGCCAATACATCCGCTATCTACTTGATGGCGTAACCGTGCCTACTAAACACGACAGCCTCTTCCAATATGATGGCAGTGACCAGTTGGATGTGGTTCATGATCGATTCACAGGCAAGTGGGAAGGTATTATCAAGGGGACAGAGTACACAGCTGCTAAAGACTTGGTTCTTCCTTATGACGTTATCCTGAAGGATGGTAAAGTTATCAAAGCTGGTGACAAGATTGTCAAAGGTACACCTTATGCCTTCTTGTTTAAAGTGAACCAGGATACGGATCCTAACTTCCTCAATAAAATCGTGACCGTCAAATGGGACGAGAAAGCAGGCAAATGGTCTTACGTTATCAATCAAGACTTCCTAAACTCTCTAGGAGTTAAAGGAACCTTTGATGCAGACTTCTATCTAGAAGTCGAACGCATCGCAGCTGGGAAGGTTGAAAATACCTTTATCAATACAGTCAATTTACAGGAGATGACGGCGAAAGTGACAACCACAACGCCAGAACCTCCAAAACCAGAGCCTAAAGAACCAGGCAAGCCACAACCGCAGCCATCACTTCCAAATACAGGAACAGCAGCAAGCATGCTTCCAACTTGGGGTATGATTTTGGGATTGATGAGTCTTGCAGGAGCTGGGCTTCGTAAGCATAAAAAATAGAACATCTAGAAATTCCCCCTCATCTATGGTATAATGAAGCCATAAAAAAGAGGGGGAAGAGAGATGAGAAAGGACACGAAAATGGATGCACATGTGACTAGAAGTGGATATAGATACTACACTCCAACTCAAAAAAAATCAGAAGTCACTAAGGCTGAAGAGAAGAAGTGGAAAAAAGGCCTACGTTGGCTAGGAAAAGCCATCTGGTCAGGAATAAAGAACCTACCGAGTGTGATTGCGAGAGCTGCCGTTTTGATGGTTGCGACTCCACTCATGTTTCTCCTCTTTATCTTTAATCTGATTAAGAGCTTGATTGCGACAGCAATTGGATGGGTAGTATTTAAGATTGTAGTTGTCCTAGGCTATGCTGCTTTTTGGGAAATATATTTTTGGATAACAAAATCAGGTCCCTCTGCAGATGTAGAGAAGCAGTTAGATTGGCTTATGACTAACTTTTTCTTTCCTCAAAAGGTCCCCATCTACTATTGGTGGGAAACGACTATTATCGTTGTCTTAGCTGTGATTACAGCCCTCTCTCTAACCTTTCGTCCAACGGATGAAACATAGTATTGAATAAACAATGTAGGTGCTAAGGAATTTTCTTAGTACCTTTTTATAAAAAGAAAGTGAGAAAAAAATAATGGATGCAGTTGTAGATTTTATTAACAAAATTGGAAATATCGGTGGGATTATCGGTATTGGTTGGGCCGCTTGGGGTGCCTGGGACTTAGCAGTAGGAATCAAACGTGAATTGGATGACAAGAAGGATAAAGGAATCCAAAGTTTGATACTAGGTGCACTTCTAGGTGCCGTTCTAAAAGCCCTCTTTACAGCTTTAGCAACAGGTCTTCAATCTCTTGGTTAGGATGAAGAAGAAAGAGGAGGTGGTTTTATGAACCAATCCACACTTGATCAACTAACCATGAGTCTGAAAGACTATAATGCGACAGCCTATGAATTGATGGAAACTGTTTCGGGATCGATGGAGAAGGTAGCAATTTTGCTTCTTCTCCTTTTTATGGGGATCAACCTCATGAATTGGCACCAACAACTTAAAAGCAATGGTGGGGAGCTGTCTTTTCAGCTTTGGATTGAAGAAATCCTCAAATATGCTATTGCCCTCTTTTTTATCCTCTATGTGGATGCGATTTTTGATGCCTTGTCATGGTTGTTCAATGTTATCATTAAGTTAGTAGCCAAGAATGCTACAGATCCTTTCAGTTCTGAGCCGCCAGATTTTAAAGGTTTGGGTATGATTGAGAAAACATTCTTTAAAATTGTTTATGCGGTTGTTGATTTTGTCGGTCAGATATCGACTAAGTTGTTGATCCTGTTACGCTCCTTTACGCTTTACACGTATAAGGGAATCGCTAAAATTATTGTCGCTTGTTACATGGTGGATAGCTTACGTCCGATCTGCCTCGGTTTCTTTAAGCTCTATGCTGCTGCTGTCCTTCAGGGATTGATTTTAGTGGTCGTGACCATGCTTTATCCAGCTATTGTCACGAATGATTTATTGACACTTAGCAATACTGGAGCTTTTATAACTGCACTCGTAGCCATTGCAAAAGGAATCATTTACATCATTATGCTCTTTGGTAGCCAACGCATGGCCAAGAATATCATGCAGGTGAACTAGGAGGAACAATGTTTAAAAAGCACTCACAGAAAAATCAGCAAGTGCTAGGAAACATTTGGAGAGTTATTTTAAAAACAGTAGTCTGGGGGCTACTGTTTTTACTTAGGGCTCTCTTTTTCTATTACTTGTGCCGTAGAGCTCTACAGCCACATTGGCTGGCTATCGTAAGTGGTATTATTTTGGCATGTGGGAGCGAATTTATTTTCTTTAGAAAAGATAACTGGAAGAAAGGAACAGAATGACACGTTTAGGAAGTGAATTTTTAAAGGCTTTAGATAGCTACGAAAGGCCAGTTATAGGATATATGACACTGAGACAGTTAGTGTTACTATTTGGTATCGCATTGACAGTAGTTGTCACTACCATCCTCTATTGGCTGAAGGCACCTGATATAATCCTTTATGGCGTTGATATTTTGTTATTAGCGCCTTTTGTTATTTTCGGGTGTTATTTTGATGAAAAAATTAAAGATAATATCCGTTTCTTGTTAACCAAGCAGGAACGATCTTATCAGACAGATTATGACAGAAAGGAATACACAAGAAATGAATTTATTCGGCCGAAAGAAAACCCCGAAACTCTCTAAAGAGGAATGGGAACGGGCCAAACGTCTGAGACGTACCATGACGGCCTCTACACAGAATAGTCTTAATTATCAATGGCTGACACCCGATGGACTTATGAAAATTACAAATGATCAATTTTCAAAGACCTATCGTCTAGGTGATACAAGTTATATTACTGCAACAGATGATGAGCGAATTGATATCATTGAAACAAACGCTGATATTTTTAATTCGCTGGACATAGATAATGATATGCAGCTATTGATCCTGAATCGTCGAGTAGAAAGCAATAGCTTATCTTCTATCCGCTATGATTTGGTTGGAGATGGATATGACGATTATCGTAAAGAATACAATGCAATGATCAATGATCGTTTTTCTCATGAACAAAATACCTTCAAGGTAGAGAAATATCTGACGATTACAACCCAAACAGACCAGGATCATCAAGCTAGAAGAATCCTCGATGATACAGCCAGTGTGATTGAAAGTCAATACAGTGGCTTAGGAATCTCCTTTAAGGAGTTAGAGGGATTAGATCGTCTTCTTATCTTCCGAAAACTCTTGAGGCGAGAAGGTTTTATTGATTTCAACTATGAAGACATCGCTATTTCTGGATTATCAACCAGGGACTTTGTAGCTCCAAACTATCTGAAGTTTGAAAAAGATCATATGAAAATTGATGATTGTTTCGCAAGGGTGATGTATGTTAGACAATATCCTACCTTCTTGAATGACAAACTGATTAAGAATATCCTGGATACAGGAATTGAACTGGCTATCAGTCTGCATGCGAAGCCCTATGATACTGCAGATGCCCTAAAGAAAATCAAGACAGTTAAGTCAAGTGTACGTAGGGAAATGATCAAAAGTCAGAAGGCTGCAGCAAAAGAAGGTTATGGAAGTGACCTGGCTGTTGGTGGGAAGGCTGTGGAGACATCTCGTGAAACAGAGAAATGGACTGAAGAACTCCAGGACAATGACCAAAAAATGTTTTCAGGTGTGATGACGATTTTCTTCATGGCTGACAGTCTGGAGGAGTTGAATATCTACACTGAGCAGGTTCAACGATCTGTCCGTAAGAATACGGTAGAACTGGATAAGTGTTACTTGTACCAGGAAGAATCCTTGAATACGATTCTACCGATTGGGATTCCATTTATCAACGTAAAACGCCGTTTTATGAGAGATATGACTACTAGTAACTTGGCCACACAAGTCCCATTTACCAACGTAGATCTTCGATCTAGCAGTCAACGTGCAATTTATTATGGCCAGAATCAGCTCTCTAAGAACGCTATCACAGTTGACCGTAAGAAAGACTTGAATACAGGTTCAGGTTGTATCTTTGGGACTTCAGGATCAGGAAAGTCTGTTCTCGCTAAAGGAGGAGAGATTATTCCTACAACTCTAAGTTACCCTGAAGATAATATTATTATCGTCGATCCTGAAGATGAGTACACTGGTATTGGCCGAGAATTAGGTGCAGAAATTATCACAATTGCTCCTGGTTCACAACATCACTTTAACTTATTGGATCTTCCTGATAAGGATAAACTGCAGGCAGAAGATAGTGACCCGATTGGCCAAAAATCAAACCTCTTATCAACCCTGTTTGAGAATATATTCTCTGAGGTATCAGACGATGAATTTGCGATGATTGACCGTGTAACGAGAAAGACCTATGAGGAATTTGAAAAACCAACATTTAAGGATTGGCAAGCAGTTTTAGAACGTCAACCTGAAGATGTGGCCAAGGATCTGGCGCTGAAGGCAGAACCTTATACTATCGGTTCAAACGATATCTTTGCTCATCCTACAAATGTCAATATGAATAGTCGCTTTATTATCTTCAATCTCAAGCAGTTGAGTGGTAAATTGAAGCCATTTGCCCTCCTGGTGATTCAGGACTTCATCTGGAACCAGGTAGTCAATAACCAAGGTAAAACCATTACATGGTTGTACTTTGATGAGTTGCAGCTCTACTTCAAAAATAAACTGCAAGCAACCTTCTTTACAGAGCTATACTCACGTATTCGTAAGTACGGGGCTATTCCAACAGGGATTACCCAAAACCCAGAGACTGTTTTATCTACAGAGGAAGGTAGAAAGCTAGTCGCAAACTGTGAGTTTCTAGCCCTCCTGAAGCTGAAGCGGACAGACCTAGATGCCCTGGAGCAGGTTATCCCTCTTACGCCTTCACTGGAGCGATTTGTCTTGCGGCCAAAAGCGAAAGGTACTGGTTTGATCGTGGCTGGGGATACGATTGTACCATTTGAAAATCCTATCCCTAAAGATACCAAGCTGTATCAATTGGTTGCGACAGATAGTTAAAAAATAGAAAGAGAGGTAATTTCTTTTGTCTAAAAGTAATCGCAAACAATTAAAACAGGAACGCAAGCGAAGAATCAAAGAAGGATTAGCCCTCAATGCTGAAAAAAAGCCTAAAGAAGCACGTTTAGACTCAAAAGTTGCATTTAAAGAAGCTAAGAAGAATTATCGCTTAGCGAACAAAGATTATAAACTACATAAAGGACCTCAAGCAACAGCTAGAGGTCTTTTCTTTAAGCAACAACGTGATCGAGCAAAGTTGGAAAAACAAATTGCAACAACGCTCTATAAACGAGCTAAAAAAGCTGATGACAGTTATATCCCTAACCGCCTAAAGAAACGTGCTAAACAAAGTGCTCGAACGAAAGCGAGACACGACGTTGAGAAGACAGTCAGAGATAATGAGATTCTTGGAGACTGGGTTCAGGCGAGGCAAAACATTCGTCAATTTAAGTACCAGGTAAACGCCTCTAAAAGAGCGTTAAATGCTGTAGGAAAATTATCCAAGTATTCAATCAAGCGCAGCTATGGACAGCTCAATAGAAGTTATAATTTCATCAGAGGGCGAGGATATACTCGAACACCAAAAGAGTTCTCCTGGGAAGGAAAGCTCAGCAAAAAGATGAAACAGGCCAGAAAGCGACTTGCAGGTTCAAAGTTTGGGAAGGTGTCAAGAGGGACAGGAAAGGTTTTGAAGGTTGCGACAAAGCCCCTGCGTTCCATCTTATCCAATCCTTTAGCTGTCAAGTCCTATTTCTTAATGTTCCTCATCTTTGCAGTATTTGGGGCATTTATGGCCATGTTTGGAGGCAGTGGTCCTGTCCAACAAAATGAATTTGACCTGAACAAGTCATGGCTTCAAATTAGTAAACGAGATCGAGAGAAGTCAAATGATAAGGTAGACTATTGGACCAACATCGATGACATGATCTTTTTCATGAACTTTCGCTACGGTAGTGAGTGGAAACCAGAAAGTAACTGGAATGAGGGGACTGGTGGTGAATGGGCTGGAATATTAGGTTTCAATCACTATTCAGATGCCTTGAATGATCTTTGGAATCATTTGAATGATGACCCTCACAACTTGAAAAAGATGGCTGACTTATATGGCCCCTCGTCAGATCTCAAGTGGACTAAGTTGAGTGATAGCGAGTTAGAAGAGTATAAAGAGCTAGAGGATTTGACTAAAGAAGTTGGTCGATACCCATCTTATCAAGAACTAGCTAATCCCTTTTACCAGGAAGACGACTCTTCTTATCATGCTCCTCTAGTTATCCTGAAGCGGTTTGGTTATACCTCTAAGAGTGAAATCTATGAGAAAACACAACTAAAAGCTTCAACAGGACAAGCTCTAAGAGCTCCTATTGACGGTCAAGTCAGTGTGACAGATGATACTACTGTATCCATCAAAACAGATAAAGCCATCTTTACTTATGAAGAGGTAGGAAATATCCGTGTTTCTGACGGTGATCAGGTCAAAGCTGGAGACGAGGTTGGGAAGGTAACGGAAAATGGTTACCAGGTCATTCAGTATCAAAAATTGGAGGAAAAAGAGACAAAGGATAAGAAAGAAAAGTGGACATCAGTCAATCCAGGCTTTTACTTTCAATCTGTCACGTACAATCAGACAACCTCAGTCATTACTACACTTGATGGTGATTTAGGACAAAAATCACGAGCGATAAAAGACTACTTGAAGCAAAAGGTACCAGGGCTGACAGATAATGGTTTGGCAGCCATGCTTGGAAACTTTGCAACTGAAAGTAATATCAATCCTAAACGTGCTGAAGGAGATTATCTTAGTCCGCCAGTAGGGGCTGATTCTTCTTCCTGGGATGATGAGTCATGGTTAGCTATAAGTGGGCCCGCTATCTATGATGGTGGGTATCCAAATATTCTTCGTCGAGGTTTAGGATTAGGTCAGTGGACAGATACAGCAGATGGTTCTACTAGGCATACTCTATTATTGAATTATGCAAAATCAAAAGATAAAAAGTGGTACGATTTAGAACTGCAGTTAGATTTTATGTTGGAGGGGGATACTCCTTACTATATCACTGAACTGACCTCAATTCTAACCAGCACAGAAGATGTAGAGACACTTACAGAGCGGTTCCTGGTTAACTGGGAAGGGAACTCTGGAGACAAGGTCCTAGAGCGCCAAAATAACGCTAAGCAGATCCACGCTTTTCTTACTCAACAAGTTCGAGGAGGTGGAGCGTTAGCGTCTTCCTGGAATTTCCCTGAAGAGTATAAGTCAAAAGTGGAACACCCTCCAACACAGGCTTCTATGACTACACAACAAGGAAGCGGTTATGAAGTGGGACAATGTACTTGGTATGCCTATAATCGTTTAGTTGAACTAGGAACGATTACAGACTTATCAGGAGCTTATGGTTACCTTGGCAATGGTCAGGACTGGGTAGCAAATCTGGTCGCAAAAGGATGGCGGTATAGTACAACTCCAACAAAAGGAGCTGTTGTATCAGTAGTAGGTGGATTTGGTGGGACACCAGATGAATACGGCCATGTTGCGATTGTGGAAGCTGTGAATCCAGACGGTTCATTCCTCGTTTCAGAATGTAATATCCAAGGAGTACAGGATAAGGTCCATTTTCGTGTCATCTATCCAGCTTACTACTATACGTTTGCGACACCGAATTAAAAAAGAAAGAAGGTAAATCATGAAAATGATAGATATGGAGAAATTGAAACTCCTGAAAATAGGAGGAATCCTTATAGGAGCTGTGCTAGTTCTAGGATTCGTATTCTGGATTGGAGCAGCAACCTCAGCGCAAAAGAAAGCTAAACAGGATGCTGAAACTACTCAACAAGAAACCAAAGCAGAGGGAAGCGAACTAACGCAAGAATATGTAAAGGAATTTTTGACGGCTTACTTCAATAAGCAGGATCTTGGAGAAAATAGAAATCGCTATTTGCCCTATATGACAGAAGCTGCTTACAATCAGGAAGTGAACTCTGAAGAAGAACCAACGGTACAAACCTATAAGGGCTATGTAGTGGATACACAGATGAAGTCTTCTACCATCTACATCGATCAAGAAAATAATGTTGCCCTAGCTCAAGTGAGATACACTCAGACACAGTTACAGAAGAAGTATGATTATACTAACGCCCAAACAAACGTAGGATCTTCAAGAACCATACGGATTCGCTTCAGCAAGCAAGATGGGAAATACCTGGTAAATCATATTGACCCCATTTTGATTGTGGACAGCTTGAACGCCAGCGAAAAGGCGAGTATTCCATCGTTAAACAAACCAATCACTAACCAAACACAAAGTACAGAAGGGAAAAAGGAACAATGACAAAATTAGAAACTTTGGAAAAACAAAAACAGAAAGCGGAAGACCGCTTAGCTGACTATATGACCAAGGCCAAGAAGGAAGAAGATAAACTGCAGCAGCTAGAAACTCAAATCATTCTGGCCAAACATGAGGAACGGTCAAACTACTTGGCCGAACATAATTTAACCTGGGCTGATATTGAAACAGCTCTTGCTGAAGGAAAATTGAAAGGAGCTGAAAAAGATGTACCGTTTAACCAATCTGACACAAAACACGACCACAACGTATAAAAATCGGGATCTTGTGTATCAAGCCCTGGAGCGAGAAAATGCTAAGGTTAAACATCAGGAGGCAGAGGCTGTTTTATTAGTAGAGGAACTGGATAAAAAGAATGTAGTCATCTACCAAGAAGATATCTATTTGCCGTTTGAGGGAATCGCAGATAGCCTCTTCCTGAAGCCTGGTACGTTGAATAAACAGGAGGCTGCACCAAAAGAAGCAAAAACCTCTTTCTTTAAGCGCCAGCCAAAAACAAAACATCAAGAGAAGACTCCTGAAGAAAAAGCTGAAGCCTCTTCCTTGAAACATGAAACTCCCAAACCTCGAACCTCTTCTAAACGCTCTTTTTGGGTGTATTTAGGAAGAGTTTTGGTGTTATTGAGTCTAGTAGGAAGTCTGACACTTGCTGGCTTATCACTTACGCTAGTTTACCATCAAGAAAAGCAACTCTCGGCCGTATCCAAGGAACTTTCAAATCTAAAAACCATTCAGTCAAAAACAGGTGAACTAGATGCCTTTTCACGTTACTTTTTGCCAGCCCTTTACTCTGATAAAGGGAAAATGGCTGATTTCGTAGCTCCTCAATTAACGATAGATAGACAAGCAGGTCAACTGCAGTCTGTGATTTTGGAATCTAGCTTGATTGTTGATGAAGCAACTTATCAGCTAACCTATGTAGTAGCCGTGAAAGACGGTGAGAACAGAAGTCAGAAACGCTTGGTAGTTACTGTAAAGGAAGAACCTTCAGCACCTTACGGATTCCAGGTTATTGCTAAGCCAGAACTATCCAATTATCCAAAATAAAGGAGGTCTTACATGGATCAGGAAAAAGTCAGTCATTCTCTGGCGTTAAAAGGAAAAGTTACCCTGGAGATGACGATACAAGCTCTGTATGCCCTCGCAAAAGCCCATTATGACAAGAAACAACATAAGGCGGCAAATCGAACTTTTGAAGGGGAGACACGTTTTAATGACTTTATGGCCACAAAATCAAAAAAAGATGTCGAGAAGTTGTTAAATAGTGAAGTCCACTTGGCCAAGTTGAAGCATTACCTGGAGGAGTATAAGATAGGTTTTACTTATCATCAAAAAGATGGTGCAACTTATCTCTTCTTTGAAACAAAAAATCGCACCTTGGTAGAAAAGGCTCTCAAAGAGATGTTAGCAGATATCACGAAAAGCTCAGAAAAATTGGAAGAGTTTGCGAAAAAGGTGCTGAAGAAACCACATGAAATGACTCCTGAAGATAAAATCAATTACTATAAGACAAATAAGGTCTATAAAGGAACGATGCCAGTAGTTACGAAGGAGATTGGGAAGGAGAAGACACGATGATTAGAAAACCTATATGGCCCTACCTGGTGGTGGGGCTATTTTCATTTGTTATTTTCCAGTCCTTTTACCATTACTACCAACTTTCGACTGCAGCAGTACCTTTTATGGGAATGTTGCGGCTTCGTTGGTTGCTAGAACACTGGGAACGCTTCTCTTTTGGTGTTTTCTTTGATTCAGGTGCCTTATATGCTGGGTTGATCGGATTCGGTCTTCCAATGCTTGTCTATGCTTCTATGGATAAGAATTTATATCGCCAAGGAGAAGAACAAGGTAGTGCTCGTTTTGCGACTTTGAAGGAAATGAGACGGTTTGAAGACGTTGATTTTGAGAAGAATATGATTTTTTCAAAACAGGTCAAAATGGGCCTATTTAATTTTCGCTTAGCCTACAATGTCCAGCTCAATAAAAATGTGATTGTCATTGGTCTTCCAGGAGACGGTAAAACCTTTACTTTTGTATTGCCAAATTTAATGCAGATGAACTCAAACTTTGTTGTGACAGATCCAAAAGGAAACCTGGTACACGAAGTTGGGAAGATGCTTGAAAAAGCTGGCTTTGCCGTTAAAATCTTTGATTTGATTCGGCTCAAGAATTCAGATCGGTTTAATCCTTTTCATTACATGAAGTCTGAGCTAGATATTGATCGTATCTCTGAAGCAATTACTGAGGGAACGAAGAAGAGTGAGCATACTGGAGAAGACTTCTGGGTTCAAGCAGAGTTGATGCTGCAACGTGCATTGATTGGTTATCTCTATTTTGACTCGAAGGATCCTGAAACTGGAGTCCAGTTATACATGCCAAACTTGGGTCACGTTGCGGATCTATTAAGAAATATGTATCGAGAGGATCCAGATGTACCAAGTCCTGTCGAGCAGATGTTTGAGGAACTGAACGAACATCAACCTAACAACTATGCTTATAAACAGTGGAAACTATTTCAAAACTTTAAAGGTGAGACAAAAAACAGTGTAGTTGCGATTTTGTCTTCTCGCTATTCCATCTTTGATCACGAGGATGTGCGAAATCTGATTAGTGAGGATACCATGGAAATGGATACCTGGAATACGAAAAAGACGGCCGTTTTTATTGCTATTCCTGAAACCAATAACGCCTTTAATTTTCTTTCCTCAATCTTATTTGCGATTGGCTTTGAGGTTCTCACACATAAGGCTGATGATATCCTGCAAGGGAAAGTACCTGGCTACAGTAGAAAAAATCTTCGCCACATTCAGTTTATCTTCGATGAGTTTGCTCAAATTGGCCGTATTCCAAACTTCGCCCAGGTCCTCTCTTCTATTCGTAGTCGTGAGATGTCTATTAAGATTATCATCCAAGCTGTCAATCAGCTAGAATCACTTTATAAAAGTGATTGGAAGACCATCTTTAATAACTGTGCTACTCACCTATTTTTAGGGACAAATGACAAGGATACGATGGAATACTATTCTACAAGGTCAGGTAAGCAGACTATACGTACTCGATCTACCTCAAAATCGCATAGTTATCGTAATGGATCCTCAAGTGAAAATAAACAAATTCAAGGTCGTCCCCTTTTAACTCCAGATGAAGTCGCAAGAATTGGGGTAGAAGAAGGATTGGTCTTTATTTCTAAACAAAATGTCTTCAGAGATAAAAAAGCAAGCGTCTATGATCATCCTCGAAAAGATGAGATTGCAAGTTCTCCAGAAGACACAGAAACCTGGTACGAATACACTCGAAAAGGGACAGATATTGATGGCTTGCTTTTATATGCCAACGATTTGACTCCGCAACTAAAAGAGTTATTTGTGGCCTAACATACAGAAAGGACAGTAGAATGGAAACACCAAAAATACAATTAGGATACCTGGAGAGTATCTCACAAGTTTTAGCACTAAAGCGAGAAAATTTAGCTACAGAACGTTATGCTATTTGGCAGCTATTCAAACAGGCAGATGAGGAGACTTTCTATCAATTAGCTCCTCATCTTTTTGTGACAACGAGTCAGGAAGATCCAATAGTTGTTAGCGAACTAGATGCAACTCCTGAAGGATATCTTTTATTTAAGGAATTAGTAGAGGAGGAAAGAGTATGCCCTTAACAAAAGCACAGGCAAAATCGCTGGATATTTTAGAAGTAGCTCGTAGCCTTGGAATGGAGATGAAGCGAAAGTCACATCGAGAGTATTATTGGGCTGAGCATGACTCGTTTAAGATCGATACGGTCAAGAATGTCTGGCATTGGTATTCACAAGCAGATAAGTATGGGGACCCCATTAGTCTTGTCCAAGAAATGCGAAATGTCAGCTATAAGGAAGCTATGGTATTCTTAGAGACAGGATCATTTCCTGAAGCGAAACCAATGGAGGACGTGCGTAAACCATTTAACTATACCTTGGCCTCTCATGAGCAACCATTTGTAGAGGCAAGAGCTTATCTCAAGGAGGTTAGAGGACTCTCTGATGATACAATTGACTTCTTTCTGGAGAAGGGGACACTAGCCCAAGCTAAACGTACAGGTAAAGATGGCGTTATAGAAGACGTATTAGTTTTTAAATACTTGGACAGAAATCAGCAACTGGTAGGTGCGAGCCTCCAGGGACTTGTTCCTGATCAAGAACGTCATCCTGGTAAGGGATACTTGAAACAGATTATGTATCAATCAGAATCTATCAGTGGTTTAAACGTTTCTATAGGCTCTCCTAAGCGTTTAATTGTGGCAGAGGCACCAATTGACCTAATGAGCTATTATGAGCTTCATAAGGGCGAATTAAACGATGTTCGACTGGTTGCGATGGAAGGATTAAAAGAGGGGGTTTTGTCTCACTATGTTCTTGAAATGTTACAGGAGCGAGGGGATATTCCTATGGATGAAAGAGATTATACCAAGTCTAGTGAACTAACACGTACCTCGAGATTCTTATCTGTTGCAGCGGAAACATCCACACTTTTCCAAGATCACAAATATGATGATCTCATCACGCTGGCAGTTGATCACGATAAAGCAGGTACAGACTTTATCACTAAACTACGGGAGAAGAAAATCCCAGTTATCGATGCAAGACCACCACAACGTGAAGGCCAGGAGAAGACAGACTGGAATGAGATTCTGAAGCAGGAAAAACAACTGGAGAAAGGCGCACCAGACAACAGTCGTCTTGCCCAGGCACGTCGAAAATTGGAAAGACTAAGGGGTGAACAAGACGAGGCTATTTCAAGAGCTTATTCCCACCAAGCACTAACAAATGGGCAACCCGTGAATGATAAGCGAGGCGGTGCTAGCTTTATGCGTAAGCAAGAACAAATAGAAGGTCAAGTCTTCTCAAAGATGGATGAGATTAGGCAACAGGAAGAGCGAGTAGAGCGCCTGGAGCACCAACAACATTTGAAAGAAGTGGGGTTGAATCGTCAGGGGGGTGGTCTGGAGATGAGTGTTCAAAATATACCTAGAATCCGTGAAGAGTTAGAAAAAGCTAAGCGTGGGGAGTCGTTCTTTACCAAAGCTACTCTCAAACGCTATCAAAAAGAGTTGACTAGACTTGAGGCTATATCTGAACAAATGGGTAAAACGAGTATTCAACCAGCAACTCAAGCCTTAATTGATGAGGGGCTAGTGAACCAGTGGCAAAAACAACCAAATACGTATTTTGTAAAAGGGTTACGAAGAGTTGCCCTGGAGTTGACTGAAGAAGGAGAGTTTCAATTATCTTCACAAATCAAGTATCATCCGAAAACAGATGAGGAAAGACTGAAGGTGGATGAATTACTTGCCAAACAAAGGCAAGAAAATGTAGGATTAACGCCCTCGAATCAGGAAAAATCAATCTCACCACAACTAGAGCCTATTGAAAAGAATCAAGGCGAAGCAGGGTGGTTAGAAAAAAATTGGGACAATCTCACGTTTTCGATAGAAAATAAAAAAACAGTCGTCATTGATCCGACTAGTATAGATGAGATGGTTGAAGAAAAACAAACTCTAGATAATCAAGACTCTATTGTCAATACAGAAAAGAATGCTGAAAGATTGATGAGCTACGAAGAGGTGAAACGAGAAAACGAAGCATTAACTAAGGAATTAAATAATCGGATTCAATCTGGAGAATTATCAATCGAATTTGCACCAGATTTCTATCTGTATGATGTCTTTGCAAAGTTAGGAAATAGCCATCCTACAAAATATCTCAATGATAAGCGAATGGAAGTGCTGTCTCCCATTCACTCTCTTTTGACTTCTATTAATGATCAAACGATTGATTTATACAAGAAAAAAGGAACTCCTGAGCAGGATTCCTTGTATCAAGCATTGAAACCTCATCAGAGGACTTTGGGAGTAGATATTTCAACTCAGTTCATTGGTGAACTTGCTATAGCAGCCTACAATACCAACAAGCAGATAGAAAGCCTATCAAGTGACAGTTTTGGTGTCTATTTTGGTGAAAGAACCCTTGATAATCTTTCACAATCGGTTGAGCGAATGCTGGAGTATCCATTGATTGAATCCGGAACAAGAGATTTTGCCCATGGTTTTGTGACAACACCAAATATATTGTTTCACTATTTGGATGAGCAAGAGGGAGAAGTGGTGTTAAACCATGAATTATTGGATAACTTGATGTCACGTCTTGAGACTCATCCTATTAAGATAATGGAAGCTTCAGAAGAAAAAGAAAAGTCTCTTGATAGTGGACAAGAGACTTCTAATAATTCTGAACAAAACAAAAAGGCTGAGACAAAACTCGGGGATTTTCCTGAAGAAACTCAGGGGGCAGCACCTCTACCAGAAGCGAATATATCGCAACCTTTGAATGACTTGTCACCAAGTCAAACTCGATCTCAACCTTTACTTTATTTTAGCATAAATGAGGATAGAAAGTCAATTCATAAGGATAACTACCATCCTATCTCGGATAAAGATTTGCTGAAACTAAACAGATATGCTCCTCATCTTCAGAATGCTGCTCAATGGTACTTAGAAAATGTAGCAGATTCACAAGTTACCTATTTTTATCAGGATGGTGCAGATACAAATAGCCTTGCTATCTCCTATAACAAAGAAAGTTTCATGCACTTAACAGGTATTTTTCCTTATAGAGAAGGGCAAACTGCAGGACAGACTTTATTGGATTTTGCTGCTGGAAATGGACAATTTGATAATATTTTGATTGCCAACAGAGGTGCTGCATTCGATAAGTTGAAAGTTCTTCCTGAATTACCTGCCATAGTAGACGCAGAGTCCTTTTATTTTGGAGACTTATCAGATGTAGAAAAGTTTCATAGCCTAAATTTGGATAAGGCCATTCGTTCAAATGACCAAGATGTTTTACTTGCTTTTAGGACAGTAGATGGCACGGTTCTGCCAGCTAGTCTTATGCGATTAAGACAAAGTCTTAATCTTCTACTAGATCAGACAAATCAGGAAAAGATTATTTTAGGTGTCTTTAGAGAGCGAGATGGACACATTGAGCAACTTTCAATCAATCAGGAATATGTTAAAGACAAAGGTGCAGAAATGCTGTCAATTTTGAAGAATAAGCAGTATGAAGAAGTTTCTAAAGAAATTGAACAAACAACGCCAGAGAACACACTAAATAGCCCCCTACTTGATTCAGCTACGTTTACTCAAGTCCTAGATACTGTCTATAATTTAGGTGTGCCAGGTGACATCTCAAAAACTCCAGAAGAATTTCATCAAGCCTGGAATCAGTATCTTGACTATGCAAAACAGCACAATGATAATTTTGATCAGATTGTTGCTGCAGCTGGTGAAGATCATCTCCTAGATACAAATTCAGATTTTTATAAAGAATGGATACAAGATCATATCTATAAGGAAAACTACCATGTACGACTTCAATGGTCTGAGGAGCGCCCAGATGGGCCTAGATTGCCCTTTAAAGAAACAGAGCTGATATCTTATCAAGATTTTGCTAGAGAGCTTTACAAAGCCAACCAGAGCTTCTATCAGTTACATCAGGAAGGGCTAGAACAAGTGATTGGTGTTTATCCAGAAGGCTACATCTCTCCAACTAAGATCCAGTTTAGTATCTACGCTCCTGATGGTGAACTGATCCAGGATAGCATCCGTTACAATATCGGTGAGGAGATTAACCCCATCGCTCACAAAGAAAGACTTGGAGCACGAGAAATGAGAGAGTACCCAGAATTGATGAAGATAGATGGGGCCATATTCACTCCGTATCATCTGGAGAGATTGGCGAGTGAGTTAGATATTTCTCAGTTCAGTTACGCTTTAGAAGATACTCTTTACGCAGATCAACTTCTATCCCAACTCCCATTTGGAGATTTGGAAAATAGTCCAATTGGATTTACAGATAGTAGTCATGATGGTCGCCTTGGATTTATCTCTTTTGATGGAATGGATAGTGTTGAGGTCGAAAATCTATCTGCTTGGTTTGAGAAGTTGGGAGTCAAAGACTCACCTATGGAACAATTGGCCCTTATTGAAAAATGGCAAAAAGAAATCAAAGGTTTATCAGAAAAAGTTGAACAAATGATCTCCACAGTCCGAGAAGAATTTGAGAAATCACAAGAGGAAGAAATCAAACTAGAAGAACAAAGATACAACAAGCAGAAGTTGGAACATGATGCGGATGCTGATGGTGTTTCTGATGAGGAAGAGTTGCTTCAGGGAACGAATCCGTATGATTTTAGATCGAAACCAGGTTCTAAACCAGAGGGCGAGGAGAGTCTACAAGCGGACGAAGTTGTTTTAGCAGCTGGCAGTCTTGCAGTCGCAGATTTTATTCAAAATAAAGATATGGCAGGATTAAGTCGTCATCTTAAAGAAGGGATTAAGGAGTTTCTGGATTCAGATAAGTACAAAGACTATCTAACGAAAATGAGCCAACTAAATAATTATTCTAATCGCAACTTGCGCTTAATTCTTGCACAAAATCCTGAAGCAAGGCAAGTAGCTTCTTTCAAACAGTGGAAAGAAAACTTTGGTCGCTATGTGAAAAAAGGTGAGAAGGCTTTACGTATTTTTAAACCTATGACGAAGATCAAAAAGGATGAGAATAACCAACCAATATTGGATAAATATGGGAAACCAGAAACAGTTACATTCTTTGGTTTGGTACCAGTTTTTGATGTTAGTCAGACAGAAGGAAAGGAGATGCCAAAAGCTGCAGAAGTGAAAGAACAGTTGACTGATTTGGACTATGCAAATCTTTACCGTGCCTTGATGGCTATTGCAAAAGAAAATGATGTATCGGTTAGATTTGAAGAGATGGAAAATAATAAACATGGATATTATTCTGTCCAAGAAAATCAAATTGTTTTACGTAGTAATGAGATGAACAAGGCTCAAATTATTAAAACTTTCTTACATGAAATGGCTCATGCAGAGTTGCATCATGCAGATAATCCTCAAAAGGAAAATCTAACTAGAAGTACTGCTGAACTCCAGGCTGAAAGCGTCGCTTATGTTGTTTCTTCATACTATGGTATTGATACGTCAGAGTATTCCTTTAACTATCTATCTAGGTGGTCTGCTGATAAAGAGACGCTTGCTGATTTAGAAGCACAGTTGGATATTGTCCAACAAGAAGCTAAAAGTTTAATGGTTCGGATGGATCAAGCATTGGAACAATTAAGATTGAGCCAGGAGAAACAAACGAAGCGCAGTTTTGAACAAAAACTGGAGAAGTTTAAAGATCAGAGCAAGCAGGCTGTCGAAGATCACAAGCAGGAGTTGAAAGCAGATGCACAATCAAAAAAAGAGAAGGGTTTCTCGAAATGACCGAACGGGACACCCCAAATAAACCCAAGGTCAAATTAAAAACAAATCATCATCAAGGAGGACAACACTCATGACTAATGAACAAGAAGAACAACTGATCATCATCCTTTCAGACTTTATTCCAATCATGGATGGAGACAGAGTTCAAGGAGTATCGCCAAACGCTAAAGACTTGACTCGCCAAAAAGTTCTGGAGCAACTAGAGGAAGAACAGTCTCAACTACCTGAAGGAGATCCTGCTCTTTTGGAGTGGGAAGAAGAAAATATTGAGCTACTCAAGATGATTACAGATGAAGAATTTCAAGCTGTACTCACAGAAAAAATCTTACTGACAGAAATACAAATTGGGCAGTCGATTTTCCAGCCTCTAACTGCTCAACAACTTTCTGTCCTGGCTGAAAAGTTGCAAGGTCAGAAAGAAAAAAGTGTAGAAAATAGTGATAAGCAATCATCTATTTTCAAAAACATCTTCAGTTGGTTGCAATAAATTGTTAGAGGTTGTACTCCAAAAGATATAGGAAAGGGGCTTGGGGATTTCCCCAAAACTGAGAAAATCAAGAAGGAAAACTACAAGGTTCTCCTTCTCTGATTTTTTTAAATTTCGCAAATGGATATCCATTTGCTACGCTTGCCGGAAGGAAGTCAGGAGCTGATGCCTGGTCAGAAAATGCCAGAGACTTTGGGAGAAAGAGGATAAAAAAATAATGCAGAAACGAGAAAATAGAAAACGCTATATACAAAAATTGATACGACTAACACCAGAGGAAGATCGTCAAATTAAAACAGCGATGGCCCAAATGGGAGTTCCATCTTTTCAATACTATGCGAAGAATCAATTGGTGCAAGGAAAGGTAGTGCAAATTGATTTTTCTGAATTAAAAGACCTTCGAGTTGCCATCAATAGGGTTGGGACGAACATCAACCAAATTGCCAAGCACGCTAACGAAAATCAAGGCGTTACGCCAGAGGAAGTGGCACAAGTTATTGACTATCTATCTGAGTTGAAAGAGATGGTAGCTGCCAAACTTTCTAGCGCAGAAAAACAGAGTCTACAGGAACGGAAACGAACGGTAAGGAGTGATATAGAAGAATGGTAGTAATTAAATCCCCAACTCAAATTAAAACACCAGCTAATTTGAAGAGAGCTGTTAATTATATTCTGAATGAAGCGAAAACCCTTGTATCAGGAACTGCAGAAAGTGATCTTGATTTTCCTCTTGTCTATCATGATGGTGAGCTTCAAATGAAGTTAGTATCTGGTAATGGGATTTCTGATTTTAGTGTAGCAGATGAGGAAATGGTCATGACAAAATTGGCCGCAGCCTTTAAAAAAGGAGATGACGACTTGAAAGAATTATCTTCAGGAAAACAAGTATTGGCTCATCACATTATCCAGTCTTTTTCTCCAGATGATAACTTAACCCCTGAGCAAGTTCATGAAATTGGCCGTCAGACAATGTTGGAATTGACAGGTGGAAATTATGAGTTTGTGATTGCGACACACACGGATAAAGATCATCTTCATAATCATATCATACTCAATACAACCAATACCTCAACGCTTAAAAAATTTCGTTGGGAAAAGAAAACTCTGAAAAATTTGAGGGCGATATCAGACAAACATGCGGCACGTTATGGCGCCAAAATTATTGAGCCTACTATGAAAAATTCTTACACAAAGTATTCTGCTTGGAGAAGACAAAATAATTATCGCTTTGAAATCAAGGATCGTCTAGATTTTCTTCTGAAGCACTCGCTGTCGTTGGAAGACTTTAAACAAAAAGCAGTTGCACTTGACCTTCAGATTGATTTTTCTGGCAAATTTGTGAAGTATAAATTGCTTGACCAGCCCCAACAAAGAAATGTCCGAGATGATACATTATCGAAGAAAGGACTCTATTCTCTTGAAAAAATAAAAGAGAGAATTTCTAAGAATCAGTTGGTTTTTGATGTGGAGGAATTGAAAGAACAATATCAAGAATCAAAAGAAAAAACGGCCAATGATTTTGAATTGAAATTGGAAGTGGAATCCTGGCAGGTCGAGCAAGAAAGCAAGCAAGGCATTTACGTGCAGATGGATATAGGAGCTTTAAATAGTGGTACCATTTTAATACCTTCTCATAAAGTTGATAAAAATGAGGATGGAAATTATACCATCTATATCAAAGAGAAAGACTATTTTTATTTTCTCAATCCTGATCAATCTCAAAAAAATAGGTACATGATGGGTTTGACTGTCGCAAGGCAATTGGCCAAACAAAATGGAGAAACACTTGTAACTAAAAACGCTCAAATTTCCTCTATGCGTGAACTGATTAAGGAATATAATTTCTTAGTCGAGCACGGCGTGACAGATGGAACACAATTTCAACATTTGGAGGAGCGCTTTAATGAAAAGATAGAGGCTACTCAGGAGGAATTAAGACAGCTAGATGAGCGACTTGGACGTTATCATAAAATTGAAGGAGCACTTTTAACCATCCAGCAAACTCCAGAAAATAGTCTTGCGGCGGTACAACTATTGGTTGATTTGGGAGTTCCAAAAGATATGAGGCTGGAAGATGTCAGTCAGCTGATCAAACAATTTCAAATTGAAAAAGGAGCCTTACAAGAGTTCTTTGACGACACTCTAAAACATTACACAGATTATAGAGATGTTAAGGAGCACGTGCGTAGTCGAGAAGAGAAAGTTGACCGACGTTTTGAAGATGGAAAAACCTTGTAGAAGTTTCTGATGTTTTCAATCTAGTCTTGATTTCAGTACAGAGAGAACAGTTGTCTTTATATCTGGAGAGATAACCTTTTCTAGGAATTGCTGGCGAAAGGGAAGGAGAAACTTCATTGCAAAATAATTATAAATATAATTATAAACATATTGACAAATATAATTATAATGGTATAATAGAAGTATAGAAAAACAGGAGGAAGACGATGGATATTTTTGACGTTTATGATTTTCAAAACCAAGTTGAGAATGTTGCCAAAGAGAGGAATCTTAAGGAATCCTTGAAATCATTAGGGATTGTTTATTTTGATGGTAGCCTAGAGAAAGGTAATGAGAACAGAATCGTTTTTGAGTTTTCAAAAAGTCGCACAATGGCAATCGAGGTTCGACTTATGGAAAAGAAAATACGATTTTGGGGCTGGATAGGAGATCGTCTAAAAGGTGACTATTTTTGGAAATATGTCTTTGAAAATTATGGAGAACTGTGGCGTAGCGTTTTAAGTTTACTTATTTCAAAGTATTTCTCACCTATCGAATGTATTTCGTGTGAGATTGTAGCTACCACTGAAAGCGACTTGTTATGTCAGTGGATAGAAGGTACTGAAAGCACTGAAGACACCGAAGACAATACGCTCTATGTCGGTAGGTTATTGTTATTTGGATTTATTCCACTATGGAAAGTAAAACATACTAAAAATGAGTGGAAAAAAATAGCTTTGATTGAAAGCTCGAAAAATAAGATTGTTGAGTATCAGTTGCAGGAGGATATCAAATGAAGATTATCACATTTGCCGCTATTAAGGGCGGTGTTGGGAAAACAACTTTAACATTTAATTATGGGGAATGGCTGGCTAAAAAAGGGCATAAGGTTCTTTTGATTGATCTAGACCATCAGTGCAATTTAACCCAGTGCTATAATATTTACGAGAGCAAGAATACGATTGCTAATGCTTTTAAAGGTGGCGATGTGGATATTAAGCAAGTCAAGGAAAATATCAATCTAATTCCAGGTTCAGTTCAGCTTGACACGGTGGAACGAGATCTGGAGAACAGCGATAAGAAAAATATGCTACTTTATCTTTGGCTAGAGGATAACTACGAAAAGAAGAAGTTGGATCGGTTTGACTATATCTTGATTGATTGTAGACCAGACTTTGCGACAGCTACTAAAAATGCTGTTGCGGTCAGTCACGCTATTATTAGTCCCTTGACTCCTTCAGAGTTTGGTTATAATGCCAAATTCAATCTATCAACTCGGTTAGAAGCATTCAGAAAGGATGTAATTGACTATCGTACAAGGGAATCATACATTACCGCTGAGCTATATTTCTTAGCAAATATGATCCGACCGAACTATGGATCATCAAGAGAGTTACTGGAAGCTCTGGGACTTGAAGCTAAAGAGAAGGGAACAGACAACCTTCTAGGCATCGTACCAGCAAAAGAGTTATTCAATCATTCCACGATTGATAAGATCTCTATTGCAGATATGAAGGAGAATCCTGAGCTTTATCAAAAACACAAAAAGTTTTTCGCTGAGCTGGAGCAGACTTTTTCAAAAATTTATGATACAATATAATTATATTTATAAACACAAATACAATTATAAATATAATTAGAAGGAGATTATCATGGCATTTACCCCTAAGGAAAAAGAAATATCACAGATCATTGAAGCGAGCAGCCAACCTGATCGGACTCCAAATGAAGTCGCAGTTGAGTTTGAAAGCTTTGAACGTAAGAAACAATTTCAGTTTACTTTGAAACCAAGCAATCGGAAAAAATTGGATGAAATTGCTAAAGCAGCTGGAGCAAAGTCTGCATCAGATTATCTTGATAAACTAATCGAAAGTTTATCGTTATAAATATAATTATATTTATAATTAAACAACCTTCCCAATAAGGGAAGGCTTTTATTTTTGAAAGAGCCTTGCAGAAAGTTTTTGATGTTTTCAATCTAGTCATGATTTCAGTACAATAGAGAGTATGTTTAGATTTGATGAAAAAGAATTTATCGCAGAACTAGATCGCAAACGTGAGCAGCAATTCCTGAAGCGAGTAAGATATTACGACGAGCAGATTGCTCCCTCCATGAGACTGAGGGGATATAAGCGGATAGATAGTACAGAGAGGACAGTTGTTTTTACATTTGGAGAGGTGACCTTCTCTAGGAATCGCTGGCGAAAGGGAAAGAAAAGTTGTTATCCCGTAGATGAGTGGCTAGGTCTAGAAAAGTATATGCGTTATTCTCCTGAGTTGATTTTTCACATGGCAAAACACGCTTCTGTTTTATCCTACCGTGAAGTTTGTCGAACAGTTAAGATGGCTTATCGCCTGGAGATAACAAAGGACGCTGTTCTGAAGTCTGTAAAAATGGCAGGCAGACTCTTTTCAGATAGGGAACGCTATCGGCTTTTTAGAGGTGATGAGCAACCGAAAAAAATTCAGGCAGATAAAATCTACCTGGAGGGAGATGGTGTGCTCGTCAAGACAACATCAAGCAATGATGAACGACACAATACAGACTTAGCCCATTTCCTGATTCATACTGGAGCGAAGAAGGTTGGTAATAATCGGTATGTACTAGAGAATAAGCATGAGATTATACATACAAGCCATGAACAAGCAAAGGAAGAATTGATAGACTATCTCTATAATCATTTTGAAATCACTGATCGAACTCTTCTTATCACTAACTCGGACAATGGTAAAGGATATTCTCGCAGAATATTTCAAGAAATTAAGAAGGTCCTACGAATTAAACGTCATGAGCATTTCTGGGATGCCTATCATGTCAATGAAGAACTTAAACGATTCCTGAAGCCGTACCCGTCTACACTACTTGATCTTGCTTTTAAGGCTATCAAAAATCATCAGAAGAGCCTGCTTCAGACCGTACTAGATACAGTTGAATCTCTCATAGAAAGCCAGGAAGCTCTTGATAATTTTTACAATTTTCGTAAGAAATTATTAAGAAATTTCTGTGACACTAGGCCACCTAAACTTAGAGGATTGTCCTCACGTGGTATCGGGGTAATGGAGAGTCAGCACCGAAAGGTCACTTACCGCATGAAACATCGAGGGATGTATTGGTCCATCGAAGGGGCTTGTACCATGGCCAAGATGATTCTTATTGAGCGAATTGATCAGCTACACGAGCTGTTTTTTGGAGCTTGGAGACAAGAGTATGAGGAATTTAGGGATTCGGGATTAGGCGCAGGGTTTCGTATTAACCATAGGCCACACAAAGCTGTTATCAGAAAAAGAGGGCATAAATAATACAAAAAGGCAGACAAAAGCCTCTAAAAAAAGATTTTTTAGAGGTGTTTTTGTTATGTTTTTATACAAAATAGTTGCTTTTTTGCCTAATGTGTGTTACAATAATAGAGTAAAGAAAAACGAAAAAGGTGTAGAAGTTGCTGCTTCTACACCACCGATTAAGACAAAAACACACTTTGCTTAATCAGTCAAACAATATTGTAGCATAAATAGTGCAATATAGTCAAGGGCTGGGGTAAAGTGAGAAACTTTTTCCAGTTTTTTTGTCTGAAAAATCTCGCTTTCTTATTGAGTTATAAGGATATTTAATTATTCCCAAAAATTTAGACACAAACAAAATAGTTTAGGCCCTTGATAAATTCGAGAAAGTGTGATAACATAGTACGGTATGTGGTGCTAGCACATCCGCTATATTAGATCTAATAGGAGGAAAACACAATGGCTAAAGTATGTTACTTTACAGGTCGTAAGACTGTATCAGGAAACAACCGTTCACACGCGATGAACCAAACAAAACGTGCCGTAAAACCAAACCTTCAAAAAGTTACTGTTCTTATCGATGGTAAACCTAAAAAAGTTTGGGCTTCAGCTCGTGCTTTGAAATCAGGTAAAGTTGAACGCGTTTAATAAAAATGAAAAGACCGCTTAGGTCTTTTTCTTTTGCTCTAAGGATAAAACCATTTGAAAAATAGAGTAAATATCCGCAGATACAGCATTCTGCTTTTACACTTGGGCTGAAATATGATAAAATAGAGTATCAACTAGTTGAGGTAAAAAAAATGACTGTAAAAATTAATACAAAAGATGGTCAAATCGAACTGACAGATGAAGTGATTGCAACCGTAGTAGGTGGTGCCGCAACTGAGATTTTTGGTGTGGTCGGTATGGCTAGTAAAAATGCCCTCAAAGACAATTTCCAAGCCCTTCTTGGTAAGGAAAATTATTCTAAGGGTGTTGTTATAAAAGCAGCCGAAGATGGTAGCATTGCAGTTGATGTTTATACCGTATTGAGCTACGGAGTAAAGATAAGCGAAGTGTCAAAAAACATTCAAGAGCGTGTTCGTTTTAGTTTAGAAAATCAACTAGGAATTACTGCTCAGACTGTGAATGTCTACATTCAAAATATCAAAGTTGTAGGAGAATAATCGTGTCAAAAATTACTACCAGTTTATTCCAAGAGATGGTGCAGGCTGCATCAACTCGTTTGAATAAGCAAGCAGAATATGTCAATTCATTGAACGTCTTTCCAGTTCCAGATGGAGATACTGGGACAAACATGGGAATGACCATTGAAAATGGTGCCAAAGAAGTAGCAGACAAGCCTGCTTCTACAGTTGGAGAAGTAGCGAGCATTCTTGCTAAAGGTCTCTTGATGGGTGCGCGTGGGAACTCAGGGGTTATCACTTCTCAGCTCTTCCGTGGCTTCTCTCAGGCTATCAAGGAAAAAGATGAATTAACAGGTCAAGACTTGGCTCTTGCCTTCCAATCCGGTGTCGAAGTAGCTTATAAAGCAGTTATGAAACCAGTTGAAGGAACCATTTTGACTGTTTCTCGTGGAGCGGCTATTGGGGCTAAGAAAAAAGCCGAGGAGACAGATGATGCTGTTGAGGTCATGCGTGCAGCCTTGGAAGGCGCAAAAGCAGCTTTGGCTAAGACACCAGAAATGCTTCCAGTCCTTAAGGAAGTTGGTGTGGTAGACTCAGGTGGTCAAGGTTTGGTCTTCATCTACGAAGGATTCCTTTCAGCTCTTACTGGTGAATACAGTGCTTCTGAAGACTTTGTAGCGACTCCTGCCAACATGAGTGAAATGATCAATGCAGAGCACCACAAGTCTGTAGCTGGACATGTTGCAACTGAGGATATTACCTTTGGTTACTGTACAGAGATTATGGTAGCTCTCAAACAAGGTCCAACTTATTCTAAGGACTTTGACTACGATGAATTCCGTAACTACTTGAATGACTTAGGCGACTCACTGCTTGTTGTCAACGATGATGAGATCGTCAAAGTTCACGTCCATACAGAAGATCCAGGTCTTGTCATGCAAGAAGGTCTCAAATATGGTAGCTTGATTAAGGTAAAAGTGGACAACATGCGTAACCAACACGAGGCGCAAGTTGAAAAAGAAGCAACTCAAGGTAACAAGCCTTCTGAAACAAAAGAATATGCCCTTATCGCAGTTGTAGCTGGTCAAGGTTTAGCAGATATCTTCCGTGCCCAAGGTGTGGATTATGTTATCGAAGGTGGTCAGACGATGAACCCTTCAACAGAAGACTTTATCAAGGCTGTTGAACAGGTCAATGCTCGCAACATTATCTTCTTGCCAAACAACAAAAATATCTTTATGGCAGCTCAGTCTGCGGCTGAAGTGCTTGAACAACCTGCTGTTGTGGTAGAAGCGCGTACAATTCCTCAAGGTTTGACCAGTCTTCTTGCCTTTGATCCAAGCAAATCAATCGAAGAAAACAAAGAACGCATGACTGCAGCCCTCGGTGATGTCATCAGCGGTAGTGTAACAACTGCCGTTCGTGATACAACTATCGATGGATTAGCAATTCATGAAAATGATAATCTTGGTATGGTCGATGGGAAAATCCTCGTGTCAAATCCTGACATGCACCAAACCTTGACAGAAACTTTGAAACATATGTTGGACGAAGATAGTGAAATCGTGACTTTCTATGTCGGTGAAGACGGAAGCGAAGAACTTGCCAATGAAATTGCCCAAGAAATCGCAGAAGAATTTGAAGATGTTGAAGTAGAGATTCACCAAGGTCAACAACCTGTATATCCATATCTTTTCAGTGTGGAATAATCGTGAAAATGGAATAAAAATAACAGAAGGAAGCTGGTTTTACAGCTTCCTTTTTCTATGCAAATGGAGTTATAAAGAAATTTATGTAGAAATGAACATTCTATTGGAAATTCTATTTACTATAAGTTATAATGATAAAGCTGTTATGTTAGATTAAGTATGAATATAAAGGAGAAATGATGAAGAAAAAAATTTTTAATCAATCTTTTTCCCGCTTTTCAATTAGAAAGTTAAGTGTTGGGACCTGTTCGGTATTGCTAGGAACCTTTATGGTGATGGCTACTTCTCCAGTGCAAGCGGATGAAGCTCAAGTCAACAATAAGGAACAACAAACGCAGGCAGAAATTCAACAGAAGGAAAAAAGTGCTGAGAATGGACAGGAAGTCATTTCTGAACCTCAAAAAGAGGTAACACAGAACGAAGCAGTTAAGGACCAGAAGGATAAAACTGAACCGTCCAAAACAGAAGTATCTGCACCAGTTGCTCAGAGCCAACCAGTTTCACAAGTTGACAATACCAAGGAAGCGAGTCAGCCTTATTTAGAAGAGGAGAAAAAGCAATCTCTTGAATCAACTCCAACTGAGCAGAAAAGCAAGGAAGAAAGTGGCTCTAGCGGGAAAACTTCTTCTAGGCGCAAGAGACCGCTAGATGAAGTCAATGCAGAATTTAAAACTCATTCGCCAATCAAAGATATCCATGCGGTAGATAGTGTCCGTGAATCCTTGACCTTTAGTATTACTGGACACGAAGCAGACTATTCTGGTGGGTATATCAAAATTCATTTCCAAAATGGTAAGGCGATTAAATTGACCCCTTCTCCAGTTGGTGGTGTAAAGTTCAGCCAAGAAAAAACGAATGGAGACCTTGATTTAAAGATAGAACCTGCGAATCTGAGAGGTGGGGCAAACTATAACTTCGTCTATACTTTTCAGATAGATCCTTTGACTCAGAACTGGGGAGGCGCTGTCCAAGCCATTGGGCCAGACCATAAGGTGACCGCAACTGCTAAGCTCTATGATAAAAATGACAATGTCCTTAAAGAACTTGGAAGCATTGAACACACGTGGAAAGTCTTAGAAAATGGTGTTGGTGGTCTGACACCAATGTCTAACAATCAGGTCATTGGCTACGATCGAAACAATGATGGTATCGTTGATGAAGATTCGTCTCGTGTGTCCTTCTATCTATTTAATGGCGCGAAAGATCCTAAAAATAATACGGCAAGAAATGATTATTTCAACTATGGAAATGGTGTCTTTGATGGTCGTATGATCAATGGTATGGGGATTAGTGATGTCGGGGGACATATCATTGATCCTGTCACTTCTTATACCTATAATGTAGATCTAAAAGAAGGTTATGAATTGACAGATGAAGCCAAAGCTTTGGGATGGACTGCCGATGCGACGGGTTACCATCTGACCATTAACAGAGCTAACAATCCGCTTCAAGATATCAATAACAATAAAAATAAGCTCATTCCAATTTCTTTTAAGTTAAAGAATGCCAAAGTAGCAGATATCAATAGAAAAGCGCAAAACCTAACTGTGACAGGTATCTATACAAAAGCAGATGGGACTAGTTATCAAAATACGGCTGTTCTTCCTTATACTCTCTTTGTTCAAAAAACAGATCAGCCAGAGTCTTCTCTCTTTGAGTTTAGACACTATAATCAGTCTGACTCGGAGATAATTCGTTCTTATGGTGAAACAGAATACCGTTCTAATGTTCGACTTTCATCAGTCGCAGAGGTTGAAAAAGATTATCCTATCAATGACTATACGGTCACCCATAAAATACAGGATTCACGAGAGTCTTATCGAGAAGTAAACGTGATTGAGGAGCGTCAATGGAATGAAATTTTCTCTTCACCGGACGCATCCGTAGAAGTATACAATAAAGCTACAGGTGAGTTATTAGGTACTTTTAATAGTAACACCCGTAGTCTACGATTGACGGAAGAGCAAGATGTGAAGGAACTGGAGTACAAGTTTAAAAATATCAAGATGAGGAAGTCCTCAACCAATGATACTTCGGCATTTTTTTTCCAGACAAAAACACGTTTTAATAATTGGGAAAGTCTCTATAAAGATTCGACGATTAGTAAGTTGGATTCTAGAACGGATTTCACTTTTAAGAATACTGGCAACACTGTTTCCTTCTCTCAAACGGCTTCAGCCGAATTGACGCGTGTTGTCCAGCAAATTTCAATGATTGGGCGAGCCCGAACAGATGTTTTCAATCGACATACAGATGCTTCTGGTTTTAAGCAAGATTTTATCACAAGGACTGCGGGTAAAGACACCCCTACTCAGAACTTCGCAAACTTGACGGGAGTTTACTATCTGGCTTATTTGGCTGATCCACAATTAAACTTTAGTGGAAACCCTAATTTTAAGGTTTATTATAATTACAAAGATACTGGGAAAACTCTCTACTATGCCCAAGTAAAGGGGACTCCAGACTCCCCTATGCCTCCAACGCTTTTGAAGTTGGAAAACAAGACGATTCCAAATGGGACCTATACCTATAAAGCGATTGCTTTCTGGGATGAGGAACTTCCTGACGTTCAAGCTCAGAATGGTTACGACTTGGGGGAGCTTGACGGCATTACAGTTACCTCGAAAAATTCGGTTTCTTATGACTTCGATGTGATCGTACAGGCTTCTGAAGCGAGTGGTGTCTACTCTGAAGTGAAGAGAGCTGCAGATCAACACTTTGCCTACAATACCCAAGAGCACTATCCTGGCGATGAGGTTGATTTCAGAGTGACCTATAAAAACGCCTCTAAACAGCCGGTTTCAGATGTCTATGTTTTATCATCCTTGCCGATGAAAGGTGATAAACAGCTAGAATCCAGAAATCGTGGTTCTGGATTTACAGTGAGTTTGACAAAAGCTTTAACACCACCTTCAGGCTGGGAAGTTCAATATAGTCGTACTGCGGGCACTGCTGCAGAAATTAATGCTTCACAATGGCTCACAGCAGACCAAGTGTCAGATTGGTCAGAGATTCGTGCAGTTCGTTGGCATTCGACTGCTCCGGTTGCTGCTGGAGGTAGGGTTCAATTTCCTATCGATGGAGCAGTTATCGGGCAAGATACTGCCCCAGGTGCTACGGCTTATCTTTCTTCGGCTCTGGCAAATGGCAGTTCCAAGTACACTGAGTCCAATAATGTTTCAATCCAAATGTCTACCAAACTGTCATCTGCAAGTTTTACCTTTGTGGATGTAAACGATCCGTCTAAGGAAGTACAACTAGGACAGGTAGACACAGTTGTAGGCAAACCTAATGGACCAATTTCTTATGATCCTGCTCGTCGAATTAAGGAATTGGAAGATGCAGGATATGAACTAATCAGTAACGATTTTATAGATCATACCTTTGGTGACTCGGCTAGTCCAAGACAATTCAAGTTTCAGTTTAGACACAAGATTACAGAACTAACCGAAACTGTTCGTGGAACTCGCGAGATTGACTTTGAATATCTCAAAAAAACAAACCATTCTGATTTATCACTCCTTCCTCCAAAACATGTTGAGACTCATTCGTTTACTCGAACGAAGAGAATTGACCAGGTTTTGGCGAAACGGCAACCAAATGATGCGACAGCAGGTGTGGCATACTCAGCTTGGTCTGCAGACCAAACTTGGTCTCAAGTGATTTCTCCTGAAATTCCTGGCTATTATCCAAGAGAGGATATTGACGCAAACACAATGTCGGGAGAAGGAGCTCTCTATGAATATTTAATGAACGCGGATGATCCTAGAGATGAAGAGTTGGAAAAAGAATTTACCTGGTATCGGGTGGTGTATTACGTTCCGCTTCCAGTTGTACCTTCAGCAAGTACAGCGAAATCTAAAGGCCTTCAAGGGCAGAAGCAGGCAGCGACGATTCACTTTGATGAGGATAGAGCAAGCGAGAGTGAGGTTCACTTTACAAAAGGGACAACAACCATTAATGGAGCAAAGAAATCCGTTGACCTAGTCCAAAGTAGTGTCTTTCTTTATGATGAGAATGGACAAAAGGTAACTTCGCTAACCATTGCCAACCAAGGGACATACGATTTAGATCTTGTAAATAAAACAATTGTCTTTACTCCACTGAAAACCTTCTATGGTCCGGCAACTCCAGTTCAAGTTGGAGTGGTGGATAAAAATGGAGAGTTGGCTGTAACGACCTATACCCCAGTTGTTGAAAGAGTAACACCAACAGGTTCAGGTGATAAGACAGAAGGACTTCAAGGTCAAGTCCAAGAAGGTAAAGTTACCTTCACGCCAGGCCATGATTCTGTTCCATTCCCAGCTGATTCAACTCCACTATTTGATAATGGTACAACTGTGAAAGAAGTGCCAAATGTTGGTAAGTTCAAAGTGGGCGCAGAAGGTAAGGTAACCTTCACTCCGGATAAACAGTTCAAGGGTGAAACACCAGAGCTTGAATTGACTCGTGTGGATGCCAACGGAACTCCAGTTACCGTTAAGTACCAAGCAGTGGTGAAAGAAGTAGTTCCAACCAGCACTAACGCAACCAGCACAGGTCCTCAAGGACTTCCACAAACTGGTACTCCAAGCTTCCAAGGCGGTGATTCACTGGTTCCAATCGATGAAACAGTAGAGCCAACCTTCGAAGATGGAAGCAAAGAGAAGACTATTCCAGGTCAAGGAACTTACACAATTGCGCCAGATGGTACAGTGACCTTCACCCCAGACAAGCAGTTTGTTGGAAACCCAGATCCAGTCACAGTGAAACGTGTGGATAAGAATGGTACTCCAGTTACTGCGACTTACAGTCCAGAGTTTACTAAGGTGACTCCTACAGGAACCGGTGCAACCAGCACAGGTCCTCAAGGTGTCCCACAAACTGGTACTCCAACTTTCCAAGGTGGCGATCCACTGGTTCCAATTGATGAAACAGTAGAGCCAACCTTCGCAGATGGAAGCAAAGAGAAATCTATTCCAGGTCAAGGAACTTACACGATTGCACCAGACGGAACTGTAACTTTCACTCCAGACAAACAGTTTGTTGGAAACCCAGATCCAGTCACAGTCAAACGTGCTGATAAGAATGGCACTCCAGTTACTGCGACCTACAGTCCAGAGTTTACGAAAGTGACACCAACTGGAACAGGTGATAAGACAGAGGGTCTGCAAGGTCAGGTCCAAGAAGGTAAAGTGACCTTCACTCCAGGACATGACTCTGTTCCATTCCCAGCTGATTCAACTCCACTATTTGATAATGGTACAACTGTGAAAGAAGTGCCAAATGTTGGTAAGTTCGAAGTGGACGCAGACGGCAAGGTGACCTTCACTCCTGATAAACAGTTCAAGGGTGAAACACCAGAACTTGAATTGACTCGTGTGGATGCCAACGGAACTCCTGTTACTGTCAAGTACCAAGCGGTGGTGAAAGAAGTAATCCCAACTTCAACAGACGCCACTTCAAATGGTATCCAAGGTCAACCGCAAAAAGGTACCCCAACCTTCACAGAAGGCAATCCATTGGTTCCAATTGATGATACGAAACCAATGACTTTCGAAGATGGACAGTCAACGAAAACAGTTCCAGGTGTAGGTGAATACAGCATCAATCCAGATGGCTCTATTACCTTTACTCCAGAAAAACAATACGTTGGCACACCAGATCCTGTCACAGTCAAACGTGTAGATAAGAATGGAACAGAAGTCACTGCGACTTATACCCCAACAGTGACTAAGGTAACCCCAACTAGCACTAACGCAACGAGCACAGGTCCTCAGGGTGTTCCACAAACGGGTACTCCAACCTTCCAAGGTGGCGACCCATTGGTTCCAATTGATGAAATGGTTGAACCAACCTTCGCAGATGGAAGCAAAGAGAAGAACATTCCAGGTCAAGGAACTTACACAATTGCGCCAGACGGTACAGTAACCTTCACTCCAGACAAGCAGTTTGTAGGTAAACCAGATCCAGTTACAGTGAAACGTGTGGATAAGAACGGTACCCCAGTCACTGCGACTTACAGTCCAGAGTTTACGAAAGTAACACCAACTTCAACGGATGCCACTTCAAATGGTATCCAAGGTCAATCTCAAAAGGGTATCCCAAGCTTTACAGCGGGTAATTCAGCTGTTTCAATTGATGATACAAAATCGATGACCTTCGAAGATGGCCAGTCAATGAAGACCGTTCCAGGTGTAGGTGAGTACAGCATCAATCCAGATGGCTCTATTACCTTTACGCCAGACAAACAGTATGTTGGTACTCCAGATCCAGTCACCGTTAAACGTGTAGATAAGAACGGTACAGAAGTGACTGCAACTTATACCCCAACAGTGACCAAGGTCACACCAACCAGCACTAACGCAACCAGCACAGGTCCTCAAGGACTTCCACAAACCGGCACCCCAATCTTCCAAGGTGGTGACCCATTGGTTCCAATCGATGAAACAGTTGAACCAACCTTCGAAGATGGAAGCAAGGAGAAGTCTATTCCAGGTCAAGGAACTTACACGATTGCACCAGACGGAACAGTAACTTTCACTCCAGATAAACAGTTTGTTGGAAACCCAGATCCAGTCACAGTGAAACGTGTGGATAAGAACGGTACCCCAGTCACTGCGACTTACAGTCCAGAGTTTACTAAGGTAACGCCGACTGGTAAAGATACTTCTTCAGTTAACATTAAGGGGCTTGTTCAAACGGGTACGCCAACATTTGAAGGTGGTGATCCACTTGTTCCAATCGATGAAACTGTGGCAGCAACCTTTGAAGATGGATCAACTGAAAAAGTGATTCCAGGTGAAGGAACTTATACAATCTCACCAGACGGCACCGTCACTTTCACGCCAGAGGCAGACTTTGTAGGAAAAGGAACTGGCGTAACGATTGTCCGTAAGGATAAAAATGGTACTCCAGTTACTGCGACTTATCGTCCAACAGTTGTAGATCCGTCTACTGGTCATGACACGGCTTCTACAGGAGCAAAAGGCCAACCACAAGTGGCAACCCCAACGTTTGAAGGACATATCGATAGTACAGTTCCACCAACATTTGAGGATGGTAGCACGACCACGGTTGTTCCGGGTGAAGGAAGCTATACAATTGATAAAGATGGTAAGATTACCTTTACTCCAGAACCAGACTTTGTTGGTACAGCTAAAGGATTGGTTGTGAAACGTTTGGATGTGTATGGAAATGTAGTTACTGCTCACTACACACCAACTGTCCTTGGACAAACACAAGTGAGTGATGCGACATCAGAAGGTCTTAAAGGTCAAACTCAGACTGGTAAACAAAACTTTACAGGTGATATCGATCTGACAGTTCCGCCAACCTTTGAAGATGGAACAACTGAAAAAGTCGTTCCAGGTGAAGGAACTTATGTAATCTCACCAGATGGCACCGTCACCTTTACTCCTGAGGCAGACTTTGTAGGACAAGCCAAAGGTGTGAAAGTGATCCGTAAAGACCGTAATGGAAATATCATTTTAGGATTCTATACTCCAACAGTAGTAGAACTTCCAGAGCAAGTGAAGCCGTCTGATAAAAAAGAACTTTCAGTACCTGATTCGAAACCAGATCAATTGACTCAAAACATCTCTGTAAAAAAACATCAACTTCCAAATACCGGAAGTCAAGAAGATGGTTTGAAGAATCTAGGAATTCTGACAGCCCTAGCAGGTGTCATGACACTTGGATTGCTAGGTAAAAAGAAACGAAACGATGAATCAGACTAATCATTTTTAAGAACCGAGAAATCGGTTCTTTTTTATGACATTTGTCATATTTCCTAGTGACAGAAGCATCTAGCTCCGCCAAATTCAAAAGACTATAATTGAAGTATGAAATGGAGGAAGAAGAAATGAAAAATAAAATGATTGTCGCAGTGAGTTTAGTAGCAGCAGGAGTTATGACCTATCTCATGTTTTCAGGATTGGACGAGGGTTTCTACCATTTTCCTTGGGAGCTCTTTGCTGGCTTTGGAATGATGTCTTGGCTTGTCAGAGAAGGTTTGAAATTGGTCAGAGATGTGAAAAAGGAGTTTGAGGAATGAAAAAAGCAATCATCTATTTCTTTATCAGCCTATCACTCTTGGTATGGTTAGTGGAAATGTTTACTGGTTGGTTTGACCAAACCGTGCTTCGCCAATTTATTCGTGGTGCTTGGGGTTTTGGGTTTATGATTTTCGTCGTTTTCCCTATGGGAATGAAGTGGTTGAAAGGAGAATCTCATGACTGTGATTAAAGTTGAGAAATTGAGTAAGAAAATAAAAGACAAGGAGATCTTGCGGAACATCTCCTTTGAAATCAACGATGGTGAATGTGTCGCCTTGATCGGACCTAACGGAGCAGGTAAGACGACCTTGATTGATTGCCTCTTGGGCGACAAGTTCGTGAGCTCAGGTCAGATAGCTATTCAAGGCTTTGCACCAACAGATCCTCGATTAAAGCAGCTTATTTCTATCTTACCTCAAGAAAATACGGTGGTTCAAGACTTGAAAGTGAAAGAACTCTTATCCTTCTTTCAATCAATCTATCCAAACAGTCTCTCCAATCAAGAAATTGATGACTTGCTGAGATTTTCGGACAAACAGAAAAATCAGCTAGCGGGCAAGTTGTCTGGTGGGCAAAAACGTTTGTTCTCTTTCGTGTTGGCACTAATAGGTCGTCCGAAAATTCTATTTTTGGACGAACCAACTGCTGCCATGGATACCTCGACACGTCAGCATTTTTGGGAAATTGTCAATCAGTTAAAGAAAAATGGTGTCACCATTGTCTACTCTTCTCACTATATCGAAGAGGTAGAACATACGGCTGACCGCATTTTGGTCCTCCACAAGGGTGAATTGATCCGGGATACGACACCTTATGCCATGCGTGGTGAAGAACAAGAAAAACATTTTACGGTACCACTAACTTATCAGGAAGTTATCAGCACTTTGGACCAGATTCAAGGGCTTGAAATCAAGCAAAATGCTCTTTCCTTCACAACCAAAGAAGCCAGTCAGGTATGGAAAGTCTTGCAAGAACAGGGCTGCATGATCGAAGAAATTGAAGTTCGCAATCGAACTCTCTTAGACAGTATCTTCGAAACGACTCAAGACTAAAGGAGATTGACGATGAAAAATATGACAAGTCTCATGAAAGTGGAAATCATTCTGATGAAACGGCAAGCAGTCTACTACTTGCTATCCATCGGACTTCCAAGTGTGTTTTACCTTATCTTTTCTGGTATGATGTCAGGGTCAGATATTCCAGAAATTGCTCTTCAAGCCTATCTTTTTGCCATGACGCTCTTTAGTATCATGTCAAGTGCTTTTTTCAGTATCCCAAGCACACTCGAGTCTGATAAGACAAACAACTGGCAAAAATTGATTCAACATTCTCCCGTATCTATGGTAGAATATTATGTATCAAAACTGTTCAGTACCCTACTGACTTTCTTGTTATCAATTACAGTTGTCTTTTCAGTTGGTCATTTTGTCCGTGGAGTGACTCTGCCTTGGCTTGACTGGATGGTAATTGGTGCTATTTTGCTGATCGGAAGCGTGGTCTTTATCAGCATGGGGGTCTTGGTGAGCTTGCTACCCAGTGCTCAACTGATGACGGTTGTTGGAAATATTGCCTATATTGCTTTGGCTGTTCTAGGTGGACTGTGGTTCCCCTTGGATTCCTTCCCAGAATGGCTCCAATCTATTGGAAAGCTGACTCCAACCTATCAACTGATGCAGGTCGTCTCTACTTATTTGGAACACCATGAATTTAATATTCTTTCTGCCTTGGTTGTGCTAGGCTATACAGTTTTCTTTGGTGTACTGGTAATCCAGCTGAAAAAAAGGATTGAGGTAAAATAAATCTATGTTGGAAAAATTTAAAAACATTCATTATATGTTTCATATTTCAATTGTGTTTATCATCTTTCCTATAGCGGGTGTCATCGTTGGAGATTACCCGCTTTTAACCTTGCTATGGACCCTACTATTTGTACTTGCCTTCTATTCGGTTTTAATCAGTCAGAATCGCACCGTGCAGTGGCTAGCATGGTGGTCCATGCTTGTCTACATTTTTTATACATCTGTTTGGCTAAGTTCAGGTTTCACATGGTTTATCTTTTATTTATCCAATCTCCTTATTTATGAGCTGGATGAGATTTCTTTTCACTCTTGGCGTTTTGTCAGTTTTATTGTCCTGCAACCATTTATTCTGACCGGAATCTATATGGTCAATCATGTTAGTCCCTGGCAGCTACTCTTTTTCTTGGTGACCTTTATCTTTTCCGATGCAATGACCTTTGGTCTTTATCGAATTCGATTGTCGGAGGACATAAAAGAAGAAAAGATGAAACAAAATGCCAAGCTCAATCTTTTCTTGGCTGAAAACGAACGCAGTCGTATCGGTCAGGATCTCCATGACAGCCTAGGTCATACCTTTGCCATGTTGAGTGTGAAGACGGACCTTGCCCTCCAGCTTCTTCAAATGCAGGCCTATCCTCAAGTGGAAAAAGAATTAAAAGAAATTCATCAAATCAGTAAAGAATCCATGAATGAAGTCCGAACCATTGTGGAAAATCTTAAGTCTAGAACTTTGACATCAGAACTAGAGACTGTGAAAAAGATGTTAGAAATTGCTGGAATCGAGGTGGAAATAGCTAATCAACTAGATACAGCTAGCTTAACTCAGGAATTGGAGTCAACGGCTTCCATGATTTTGCTTGAGTTAGTGACCAATGTCATCAAACATGCTAAAGCGTCTAAAGTCTACTTAAAATTAGAACGGACAGATAAAGAACTCGTTTTAACAGTGAGAGATGATGGCTGTGGCTTTGCTTCTCTAAAAGGGGATGAGCTTCATACAGTCCGCGATCGTGTCCTTCCATTTTCAGGAGAAGTAAAGGTGATCAGTCAGAAACATCCGACTGAAGTGCAGGTTCGGCTATCTTATAAGGAGAGAAACTAAGATGAAATTACTTGTTGCAGAAGATCAAAGTATGTTGCGAGATGCTATGTGCCAGTTGCTTACCTTTCAACCAGATGTAGATTCTGTCCTACAAGCCAAGGATGGCCAAGAAGCAATCCAACTTTTAGAAAAAGAGTCTGTCGATATCGCCATTCTTGACGTAGAAATGCCTGTTAAGACAGGCCTCGAAGTCTTGGAGTGGATACGAGCAGAAAAGCTAGAAACAAAGGTGGTTGTGGTGACGACCTTCAAACGCCCTGGCTATTTTGAACGTGCGGTCAAGGCTGGAGTGGATGCTTATGTCTTAAAAGAAAGAAGCATTGCAGACCTCATGCAAACCTTGCACACTGTTCTCGAAGGACGCAAGGAATATTCGCCTGAATTGATGGAAGTGGTGATGACGCACCCCAATCCGTTAACAGAGCAAGAAATAGCTGTTTTAAAGGGAATCGCTCAGGGCTTGTCTAATCAAGAAATCGCGGATCAGCTTTATCTATCAAATGGAACCGTCCGAAACTATGTTACCAATATTCTTTCGAAACTAGATGCTGGTAATCGAACAGAGGCAGCCAACATTGCAAAAGAATCTGGTTGGCTTTGATAAGAAGGGTTAAAAAATTCCGAAATGACAACTTGAATCAAAGGAAATCCATACTAGAAAGGAGGAGGCAAATTGCCTCCTTTTTAGGTTTAGAAAAGCGGTTAGAACTAGTGTCAAAGAGTTAAAAGATCAGAACAAAAACGAAAAAAATATTGACAAGGAAAGAAAAATTGTGTTATAATAATAGACGGTACTTTTTACTTTTGGTCTCTCAAAAGTGTACAGGGACGTGCTGACAAATGTTGCAAAAGTACACACAGATGGTAGCTGTCACCAAGTGTATCATCACCAAAAATAAAAAAACACAGGAGAATGTAGATGCCTACAATTAACCAATTGGTTCGCAAACCGCGTAAATCAAAAGTAGAAAAATCTAAATCACCAGCTTTGAACGTTGGTTACAACAGTCATAAAAAAGTTCAAACAAACGTTTCTTCACCACAAAAACGTGGTGTTGCAACTCGTGTGGGAACAATGACACCTAAAAAACCTAACTCTGCCCTTCGTAAATTCGCTCGTGTACGTTTGAGCAACCTTATCGAAGTTACTGCCTACATCCCAGGTATCGGACACAACTTGCAAGAGCACAGCGTGGTGCTTCTTCGTGGTGGACGTGTAAAAGACCTTCCAGGGGTACGTTACCATATCGTCCGTGGTGCACTTGATACTGCAGGTGTTAACGATCGTAAACAAGGCCGTTCTAAATACGGTACTAAACGTCCAAAAGCATAAGGAAAGGGGATAAAGAGAAATGAGTCGTAAAAATAGAGCTCCAAAACGTGACGTATTGCCAGATCCGCTTTACAATTCACAACTAGTTACTCGTCTTATCAACCGCGTTATGCTTGATGGTAAACGTGGTACAGCTGCTTCAATCGTTTACGGTGCTTTTGAGCAAATCAAAGAAGCTACTGGAAACGATGCACTTGAAGTATTTGAAACAGCTATGGAAAACATCATGCCTGTACTTGAAGTACGTGCACGTCGTGTTGGTGGTTCTAACTACCAAGTCCCAGTTGAAGTTCGTCCAGAACGTCGTACAACACTTGGACTTCGTTGGTTGGTAACAATCGCTCGCCTTCGTGGTGAACACACAATGCAAGACCGTCTTGCAAAAGAAATCTTGGATGCTGCTAACAACACTGGTGCAGCAGTTAAGAAACGTGAAGACACTCACCGTATGGCTGAAGCTAACCGTGCCTTCGCACACTTCCGTTGGTAAGATCATGATGCTAGGAACGGTAAGGATGCAAAGTGAAAATAGGAAACTGACGCAGTATTCGACGAATACAAGGAAGTTTATCTTTTTCACACAGCATCCCGTTCCGGCTCAAATCGGCTAACTAACTTTAGCCTGAGTTCAATTCAACTTGTCTACAAGTTGAAACCAACAAAAACAAGATAAACATTGAGAACGGGTAGGTCCTGCCTATCCGTTTTTATTAAAATCGTGTTATAATAGAATAGAAATTAAAATAAATAGGAGAAACAAACCTCATGGCACGCGAATTTTCACTTGAAAAAACTCGTAATATCGGTATCATGGCTCACGTCGATGCCGGTAAAACAACAACTACTGAGCGTATTCTTTACTACACTGGTAAAATCCACAAAATCGGTGAAACTCACGAAGGTGCGTCACAAATGGACTGGATGGAGCAAGAGCAAGAACGTGGTATCACTATCACATCTGCTGCGACAACAGCTCAATGGAACAACCACCGCGTAAACATCATCGACACACCAGGACACGTGGACTTCACAATCGAAGTACAACGTTCTCTTCGTGTATTGGACGGTGCGGTTACTGTTCTTGACTCACAATCAGGTGTTGAGCCTCAAACTGAAACAGTTTGGCGTCAAGCAACTGAGTACGGAGTTCCACGTATCGTATTTGCCAACAAAATGGATAAAATCGGTGCTGACTTCCTTTACTCAGTAAGCACACTTCACGACCGTCTTCAAGCAAACGCACACCCAATCCAATTGCCAATCGGTGCTGAAGATGACTTCCGAGGAATCATCGACTTGATTAAGATGAAAGCTGAAATCTATACTAATGACCTTGGTACAGATATCCTTGAAGAAGATATTCCAGCTGAATACCTTGACCAAGCTCAAGAATATCGTGAAAAATTGGTTGAAGCAGTCGCTGAAACTGATGAAGACTTGATGATGAAATACCTTGAAGGTGAAGAAATCACTAACGAAGAATTGAAAGCTGCTATCCGTAAAGCAACTATCAACGTTGAATTCTTCCCGGTATTGTGTGGTTCTGCCTTCAAGAACAAGGGTGTTCAATTGATGCTTGATGCGGTTATTGACTACCTTCCAAGCCCACTTGATATCCCAGCGATCAAAGGTATCAACCCAGATACAGACGAAGAAGAAACTCGTCCAGCATCTGACGAAGAGCCATTCGCAGCTCTTGCCTTCAAGATTGCAACAGACCCATTTGTAGGTCGTTTGACATTCTTCCGTGTATACTCAGGTGTTCTTCAATCAGGTTCTTACGTAATGAACACTTCTAAAGGCAAACGTGAACGTATCGGACGTCTTGTGCAATTGCATGCCAATAGTCGTCAAGAAATCGAAACCGTTTATGCTGGTGATATTGCAGCTGCTATTGGTTTGAAGGATACAACTACTGGTGATTCATTGACAGATGAAAAAGCTAAAATCATCCTTGAGTCAATCCACGTTCCAGAACCAGTTATCCAGTTGATGGTTGAGCCAAAATCTAAAGCTGACCAAGACAAGATGGGTATCGCCCTTCAAAAATTGGCTGAAGAAGATCCAACATTCCGCGTTGAAACAAACGTTGAAACTGGTGAAACAGTTATCTCTGGTATGGGTGAACTTCACCTTGACGTCCTTGTTGACCGTATGCGTCGTGAGTTCAAAGTTGAAGCGAACGTAGGTGCTCCTCAAGTATCTTACCGTGAAACATTCCGCGCTTCTACTCAAGCACGTGGATTCTTCAAACGTCAGTCTGGTGGTAAAGGTCAATTCGGTGATGTATGGATTGAGTTTAGTCCAAACGAAGAAGGTAAAGGATTCGAATTCGAAAACGCAATCGTCGGTGGTGTGGTTCCTCGTGAATTTATCCCAGCGGTTGAAAAAGGTTTGGTGGAATCTATGGCTAACGGTGTTCTTGCAGGTTACCCAATGGTTGACGTTAAAGCTAAGCTTTACGACGGTTCATACCACGATGTCGACTCATCTGAAACAGCCTTCAAGATCGCGGCTTCACTTGCCCTTAAAGAAGCTGCTAAATCAGCACAACCAGCTATCCTTGAGCCAATGATGCTTGTAACCATCACTGTTCCAGAAGAAAACCTTGGTGATGTTATGGGTCACGTAACTGCTCGTCGTGGACGTGTAGATGGTATGGAAGCACACGGTAACAGCCAAATCGTTCGTGCTTACGTTCCACTTGCTGAAATGTTCGGTTACGCAACTGTTCTTCGTTCAGCATCTCAAGGACGTGGTACCTTCATGATGGTATTTGACCACTACGAAGATGTACCTAAGTCAGTACAAGAAGAAATCATTAAGAAAAACAAAGGTGAAGACTAATCAGTCCTCACTCTAGAAGGAAGTCACTTAGTGGCTTCCTTTTTTTGTCTTTAACTATTCATTTTTGCTGAATATAGTATACAAATTTGGTCGCTAAGTGAGAAAAATACTAATTCTATCCAGAAAGAAAATATTCTAATTTGATAAATTAAAGTAAATAAAGCTTCCTAATTCCGTAGAAAAGTTAATAAAAATGAGGGAAAGATTCATAAATACACTTTTAGATAGAAAATTCAGAAAATTGACTCTTTTGCCTTGAAAATTTTTGAAAAAATGGTATGATAGTAACAAGCTATTTTTTTAAGAGAAGAGAAAGGGGAACAATGGAGAAAATCAGTTTAGAATCTCCTAAGACGGGGTCGGACCTAGTTTTGGAAACACTTCGGGACTTAGGGATTGATACCATTTTTGGTTATCCTGGTGGTGCGGTCTTACCTTTGTATGATGCGATATACAATTTTAAAGGTATTCGCCACATCTTGGGACGCCATGAGCAAGGTTGTTTGCACGAAGCTGAAGGATATGCCAAATCAACTGGAAAGTTGGGCGTTGCCGTCGTCACGAGTGGGCCGGGAGCAACAAATGCCATTACAGGGATTGCAGATGCCATGAGCGATAGCGTTCCCCTTTTGGTCTTTACAGGTCAGGTTGCGCGAGCTGGGATTGGGAAGGATGCCTTTCAGGAGGCGGATATCGTAGGTATTACCATGCCCATTACCAAGTACAATTACCAAGTTCGTGAGACAGCAGATATTCCTCGTATCATTACGGAAGCTGTCCATATCGCAACGACAGGTCGTCCAGGTCCAGTTGTGATTGACTTGCCCAAGGATGTATCAGCTCTAGAGACAGATTTCATCTATTCGCCGGAGGTGAATTTACCAAGTTACCAACCGACGCTTGATCCGAATGACATGCAAATCAAGAAAATCTTGAAGCAATTGTCAAAAGCCAAGAAACCTGTCTTGTTAGCAGGCGGTGGTATCAGCTATGCAGAAGCTTCTAAGGAGCTCAATGAATTTGCTGAACGTTACCAAATTCCAGTCGTGACCAGTCTTTTAGGACAAGGTACCATTGCAACGAGTCATCCACTCTTCCTCGGAATGGGAGGCATGCACGGTTCTTTCGCGGCCAACATTGCAATGACGGAAGCGGACTTTATGATTAGTATCGGTTGCCGTTTCGATGACCGCTTGACTGGGAACCCTAAGACCTTCGCGAAGAATGCTAAGGTTGCCCATATCGATGTTGACCCAGCTGAGATTGGTAAGATTATCAGTGCAGATATTCCTGTAGTGGGGGATGCTAAGAAAGCCTTGCAGATGCTACTGGCAGAACCAACTGTTCATAACAATACTGAAAAGTGGATTGAAAAAGTCACCAAGGACAAGAATCGAGTTCGTTCTTATGATAAGAAAGAACGTGTGGTTCAACCTCAGGCCGTTATTGAACGCATCGGTGAGTTGACGCATGGGGATGCCATTGTCGTAACTGACGTAGGGCAACATCAAATGTGGACAGCTCAGTATTATCCTTACCAAAATGAGCGTCAGTTAGTCACTTCAGGTGGTTTGGGTACCATGGGCTTCGGCGTTCCTGCAGCTATCGGAGCCAAGATTGCCAATCCAGAAAAAGAAGTTATCCTTTTTGTTGGTGATGGTGGCTTCCAAATGACCAACCAAGAACTAGCTATCCTAAACATCTACAAGGTGCCGATTAAGGTTGTCATGTTGAATAACCACTCACTAGGAATGGTTCGTCAGTGGCAGGAATCCTTCTATGAGGGTAGAACTTCCGAGTCAGTCTTTGATACCCTTCCTGACTTCCAGCTGATGGCACAGGCTTACGGCATCAAAAACTATAAATTTGATAATCCAGAGACGATAGAGAAGGATCTAGAAGTCATTCTGGAGGATGTGCCCATGTTTATCGAGGTGGATATTTCTCGTAAGGAACAGGTCTTACCGATGGTACCAGCTGGTAAGAGCAATCATGAGATGTTGGGGGTGAAGTTCCATGCGTAGAATGTTAACAGCTAGATTGCAAAACCGTTCAGGAGTTTTGAATCGTTTTACAGGTGTCCTTTCTCGTCGTCAAGTCAATATTGAGAGTATCTCGGTTGGTGCGACAGAGAACCCCAATGTATCTCGTATCACCATCATTATTGATGTAGCATCTCATGATGAAGTAGAGCAAATCATTAAACAGCTCAATCGTCAGATTGATGTGATTCGCATCCGAGATATCACAGATAAACCGCACTTGGAAAGAGAAGTTATCTTGGTAAAAGTATCTGCTCCTGCTGAGAAGCGTGCAGAAATCTTGGCCATTATCCAACCTTTCCGTGCAACGGTAGTAGATGTGGCTCCAAGCTCAATCACCATCCAGATGACGGGAAATGCTGAGAAGAGTGAAGCTTTATTACGAGTGATTCGACCATATGGTATTAAAAATATCGCTCGTACGGGTGCAACTGGATTTACCCGCGACTAATACTCTTTGATTTTCAATGAGTATAAAATCCAGCATAAATTTGTTTAACCAGCCTATAAGGCAATAAAAATAGAAAAGAGAGAAAAACTATGGCAGTTCAAATGGAATACGAAAAAGATGTTAAAGTAGCAGCGCTTGACGGTAAAAAAATCGCCGTAATCGGTTATGGTTCACAAGGACATGCGCATGCGCAAAACTTGCGTGATTCAGGTCGTGATGTCATCATCGGTGTGCGTCCAGGTAAATCTTTTGACAAAGCAAAAGAAGACGGATTTGACACTTACACAGTAGCAGAAGCTACTAAATTGGCTGACGTTATCATGATTTTGGCACCAGACGAAATCCAACAAGAATTGTACGAAGCAGAAATCGCTCCAAACTTGGAAGCTGGAAATGCAGTTGGATTCGCTCATGGTTTCAATATCCACTTTGAATTTATCAAAGTTCCTGCAGATGTAGATGTCTTCATGTGTGCTCCTAAAGGACCAGGACACTTGGTACGTCGTACTTACGAAGAAGGATTTGGTGTGCCAGCTCTTTACGCAGTTTACCAAGATGCTACAGGAAATGCTAAAAACATTGCTATGGACTGGTGTAAAGGTGTTGGGGCAGCTCGTGTTGGTTTGCTTGAAACAACTTACAAAGAAGAAACTGAAGAAGATTTGTTTGGTGAACAAGCCGTACTTTGCGGTGGTTTGACTGCTCTTATCGAAGCAGGTTTTGAAGTCTTGACAGAAGCAGGCTATGCCCCAGAATTGGCTTACTTTGAAGTTCTTCATGAAATGAAATTGATCGTTGACTTGATCTATGAAGGTGGATTCAAGAAAATGCGTCAATCTATTTCAAACACTGCTGAATACGGTGACTATGTGTCAGGTCCACGTGTGATTACTGAGCAAGTGAAAGAAAACATGAAAGCTGTTTTGGCAGACATCCAAAATGGAAAATTTGCAAATGACTTTGTAAATGACTACAAGGCTGGTCGTCCAAAATTAACTGCTTACCGTGAACAAGCAGCTAACCTTGAAATTGAAAAAGTTGGTGCAGAATTGCGTAAAGCAATGCCTTTCGTTGGTAAAAACGACGACGACGCATTCAAAATCTACAATTAATTCTTGTAAAGAGAGACAGAAGGCGAGTTGGGGGTACCTAACTCGTTTTTTATCTTGAACAGTATTTGAGGAGGAGACAATGCTAAGTGCAAAAGATGTGGTGAAAGCCCACAAAGTTTTGAGTGGTGTAGTAGTGGATACACCACTAGAATATGATCATTATTTATCAGAAAAATACCAAGCAAAGATTTATCTCAAAAAGGAGAATGCGCAACGAGTTCGCTCTTTTAAAATTCGTGGAGCCTATTATGCCATTTCTCAACTATCAAAAGAAGAACGTGAACGTGGTGTAGTCTGTGCCTCTGCGGGAAATCACGCTCAAGGTGTCGCCTATACTTGTAATGAGATGAAGATTCCTGCAACGATCTTTATGCCTATTACAACACCGCAACAAAAGATTGGGCAGGTTCGCTTTTTCGGTGGAGAGTTTGTGACAATCAAGTTGGTTGGCGATACCTTTGATGCTTCTGCTAAGGCAGCACAAGAATTTACATTAACAGAAAACCGCACCTTTATCGATCCTTTTGATGATGCGCATGTTCAGGCTGGTCAAGGGACGGTGGCCTATGAGATTCTTGAAGAAGCCCGTAAAGAGTCTATTGATTTTGATACAGTACTTGTACCAGTAGGTGGTGGCGGATTGATTGCCGGTGTTTCTACTTATATTAAGGAAACTAACCCGACTATTGAAGTGATTGGGGTAGAAGCTAATGGAGCCCGTTCGATGAAAGCTGCCTTTGAAGCTGGAGGACCAGTTAAGCTCAAAGAAATTGATAAGTTCGCTGATGGGATAGCCGTACAAAAGGTTGGACAATTGACCTATGAAGCGACTCGTAAGAATGTTGAAACGCTGATTGGGGTGGACGAGGGATTGATTTCTGAAACCTTGATTGATCTTTATTCCAAACAAGGTATTGTAGCAGAACCAGCCGGAGCTGCCAGCGTTGCAGCCTTGGAAGTTTTATCAGAGTATATCAAAGGCAAGACGATTTGTTGTATTATTTCTGGAGGAAATAACGATATCAACCGCATGCCAGAGATGGAAGAACGTGCCTTGATTTACGATGGAATCAAGCATTACTTTGTAGTGAATTTCCCACAACGTCCAGGAGCTCTACGAGAGTTTGTAAATGACATTTTGGGGCCAAATGATGACATCACTCGTTTTGAATATATCAAACGAGCAAGCAAGGGGACAGGTCCTGTCTTGATTGGGGTAGCCCTTGCCAATAAGCATGATTATGCTGGATTGATTCATCGAATGGAAAAGTTTGACCCATCTTATATTAATTTGAATGGGAACGAAACGTTGTATAATATGTTAGTTTAAGCTAAAATAAAATTATTATCATATTATTTGCGTAATGGTAATGATGGTGCTATAATGAGGGTGACGAAAGGGGGAGATTCCCATGTTTTTACAAATTTTACTTGTTTTATTGTTTTTAGTGGTGATTGCATCAGTGATCATGGTTAGTTCTGTGTATGTGGTTCGACAACAATCTGTCGCTATCATAGAACGTTTTGGGAAATACCAAAAGTTGAGCAATAGTGGTATTCATTTACGAGCTCCTTTTGGAATTGATAGGATTGCGGCAAGAGTTCAACTACGCTTGTTGCAAAGTGAGATTGTTGTAGAGACCAAGACGCAAGATAATGTATTTGTAACGATGAATGTGGCAACTCAGTATCGAGTAAATGAAAACAATGTCACAGATGCCTATTATAAATTGATGCGTCCAGAAGCCCAAATTAAATCCTATATTGAAGATGCTTTGCGTTCATCTGTACCAAAGCTAACCCTAGATGAGTTGTTTGAGAAGAAGGATGAAATCGCCTTAGAAGTTCAAAAACAAGTGGCGGAAGAAATGTCTACGTATGGGTATATCATTGTCAAAACGCTGATTACTAAGGTTGAACCTGATGCTGAAGTAAAACAATCAATGAATGAAATTAACGCGGCTCAACGTAAGAGAGTTGCGGCGCAAGAGCTTGCTGAAGCAGATAAGATTAAAATCGTGACCGCAGCAGAAGCTGAAGCAGAAAAAGATCGCCTACATGGTGTAGGGATTGCAGAGCAGCGTAAAGCAATTGTTGACGGACTAGCTGATTCTATCCAAGAGTTAAAGGGAGCCAATGTTGAGCTAACTGAAGAACAAATCATGTCTATCCTATTAACGAACCAGTATTTAGATACGTTGAATAATTTTGCAGATAAAGAGGGTAATAATACAATCTTCCTACCAGCGAATCCTAATGGAGTCGAGGACATAAGAACTCATATATTATCGGCTTTAAAAGCCAAATAAAAATATGCAGAATAATATAGTTGCGACGAATATATGTTTTTTTATTGACAAATGAAATAAAAACGTATACAATTAAGTATTGTAAAGAATAATTTAGGAGAAGAACATGGCTAAGTCGAACTTTGAAAAAGTAGAAGCAGTTGTTGGCTGGGTTCGTGATAAGAAAATCACAGGCTACCGTATCTCTAAAGAAACGAATGCGCGTGAAATGTCTATCATTGCTCTAGCACAAGGACGCGCAAAAGTTAAAAATATTTCATTTGAAACAGCTCTTGGTTTAATCGATTTCTATGAAAAAAATCATGAAAAATTTGAAGATTAAACTGTGGTCACAGGCAGATTCCTGAGTCGAGTCTGCCTTTTCTTTACAATTACAAATTAAAAAGACTGCATTCTTTATGCAGTCTTTGTTTATTAGCTGAGATAGCGTTGAAGAAATTCTTTTGTTCGTTCTTCTTTAGGGTTCGTGAAGAGTTCTTCTGGTTTGCCTTCTTCAGCAATGACACCCTTATCCATAAAGATGACACGGTGAGAGACATCGCGAGCGAATTCCATTTCGTGGGTTACGACGATCATGGTCAAGCCTTCTTGAGCCAAATCCTGCATAATTTTGAGGACTTCTCCAACCATTTCAGGGTCAAGAGCAGATGTTGGTTCGTCGAAGAGAATGGCATCAGGATTCATGGAGAGAGCGCGGGCGATAGCCACGCGTTGTTTCTGACCACCCGAGAGTTGTTTAGGCTTGGCTTGCCAGTAGCGTTCTCCCATACCAACTTTTTCGAGATTCTCTTTGGCAATCTTTTCAGCTTCAGAGTGGTCGCGTTTGAGTACAGTCGTTTGGGCAACGATCGTATTTTCAAGGACATTCAGATTTTCAAAGAGATTGAAAGATTGGAAAACCATACCGAGTTTTTCACGATAATGGGTGAGGTTATAGCCTTTTTCTAAGACATTTTCTCCTCGATAGAGAATCTCTCCCTCTGTAGGTGTTTCGAGTAAATTAATCGAACGAAGGAAGGTTGATTTTCCACTTCCTGAGCTTCCGATGATGGAAATAACCTCTCCTTTATGGACGGTGAGGGAAATGTCTTTTAGCACTTCGTTTTGCCCATAGGATTTTTTGAGGTGTTTGATTTCAAGGATTGGTTGTGTCATTTTTTCAAATCCTCCGTTTGCATTTGGTTAGCACCTGTAGTGTAAGTATCCATGTCCATACGACGTTCGATGAAGCGTAGGATACGGGTCACAGTAAAGGTGAGGACAAAGTAAATCACGGCGATGATGGTAAAGGTCTGGAAGTATTGATAGGTTTGTGTTGCTACAGTATTTCCTGAGAAATAAAGCTCAACAACTGAAATAACGTTCAATACAGAGGTATCTTTGATATTGATGACAAACTCATTACCAGTAGCAGGTAGAATATTACGGACAACCTGAGGTAGGACAATCTTACGCATGGTTTGATTGTGGGTCATACCAAGAGCAGTTGCGGCTTCAAACTGTCCTTTGTCAACTGCTAGAATACCACCACGAACGATCTCTGTCATGTAGGCACCCGTATTGATTGAGACGATGAAGATAGCAGCTAGTGTGCGGTCAAGGTTGATACCGAAAGCTTGGGCAGTTCCATAGTAGATAACCATAGATTGAACAATCATCGGTGTACCACGGAAGATCTCAATATAGACATTGAGAATCCAACCGACTAGTTTCTGTAGGGCGTACATTGCCTTGTTCTCAGATAGTGGAGCGGTACGGAAGACCCCGATCGCAAGTCCGATAAGGAGACCTGTGATGGTTCCGATAATGGAGATTAAGAGTGTGATACCAGCACCACGCAAGAGTTGTTGCCAGTTTTCAGAAAGGATCTTAGCAACTTGGCTAAAGAAACTACTTTCTTCCTCCGTTGTTGTAGACTCCACAGGTTGCTCTTTGATCATACGATCCATGAGGGCTACTTGTTCATCCTTAGAGATGGTTTCGATGCTCGCATTGATTTGGCTGATGCGGCTGTCATCTTTACGAAGTCCAATGGCAATAGCTGTATCTTCTTCGCCAGTTTTGAAACCTGGTTGAGGTTGGATCATTTTGAACTTAGCGTTAGCAGACTCAGCGGTCATTGCTTCAGGTCGTTCAGAAACATAGGCATCTATAACACCGGCCTCCAGAGCTTGACGCATTTGGGCGAAGTCACCCATAGCTGTTTCTTTTTTGGCACCTGGAATTTGGGAAATCAAGTCATAAAGATAAACACCTTGTTGAGACGTGATTTTTGCTCCGCTAAAGTCTTCCAAAGATTTGGCATTCGCATAGGCAGAGTCCTTTTTTACCAATAGAACCGGTTCGCTAGTATAGTAACTGCTTGAAAAAGCAATTTCTTGTTTGCGTTCAGCGGTTGGGCTCATACCGGCAATGATCATATCGATTTTGCCAGAAGTAAGGGCTGGAACAAGTCCTTCCCATTTGGTTTTCACAACCAAAGGTTCCTTGCCAAGGTCTTTAGCAATCTTTTTAGCAATTTGAACATCGTAGCCGTTGGCATATTGGTTGGTACCGTCGATTTTGACGGCGCCGTTACTATCGTCGTCTTGGGTCCAGTTGAAGGGGGCGTAAGCAGCCTCCATCCCGATGCGTAAATATTCGTCGGCTTGGACTTGGCTAACTAGTCCTAAGGTAAGGGCTAGGCTAGCAAGGATAGATAAGCATAATTTTTTCATGTTTTCTCCTATTTCTAGTCTAAAAATGACTCTCTCTATTGTATCTAAAAATAGTGAGATTTTCAATACAAGTAAGCCTTTACTTATAAAAAATGATATAATGGTAAAAAGATTGAAAGGGAACCGATTATGAAAAAAAGATGGCTGTTGGCTTTGGTATTTGCTTATTTATTATTTATACCGAGCCTGGTTTTTGCAGTAGACTTTGATATCTTATCCTATCAGGGTGATTTGAATATTCATGCAGATAATACTGCAATTTTTAAGGAAACAATTACCTACCGCTTTGGAGACGATTATAATGGTCAGTTGGTTGGACTAGGGAAAGCTGGGAAAATGCCAGAAGGATTTGACATTGATCCCGATCCGACCGTTCAGGTCTCTAAAAATGGAAGAATTGTTCAAAATGCTTCCTTCTATACTATGGAGGAAGAGGACGGCTACAAGGTAAAAATTTACAATGCTGGATATGCTGGAGATACTGTTCGGGTAACGGTTACCTGGAAACTAACAAACCTTCTCTTCTTATATAAGGATATCGCAGAGCTAAATTGGCAACCCTTGACAGATAGTAGTGGAGACATCAAAGAGATTGAGTTTAAGGTTAGCTCTGATACCCCAGCAGAGAAACTCTATTTTCATGCAGGCCAACTCCTAAGGGACTCTAGTGTTGAAAAAGTAAATAATCTCTATCATGTCAAAATGAAAGACCTTCCTAGAAAGCGACAAATCGAATTACACGCATACTGGCCTAGAAGTGCTTTTGCAGGAGCTCCAGATCAAGGATTAGAGGAAGAACGTTTAACCGATTTTAACCGTATTGAAAGCAATATAGCAACAGAAAAAGCGCAAAGTGAGATTTTGATGAAATGGGTATTTCCCGTCATTTTTATGAGTCTCTTACTTCTAGTTCCTCTCTTCTATAGGAAGTTTCGTCAGAGTACAAGCATTAAAAAGGTCTTTCCAAAAGATCATCGACTCTACGAACCACCGATGGATTTGCCTCCAATGGTTTTAGCAGAAGCAGTGTATTCAACTTCCTTAGAGGAAGTCAATCCCCTAAACAAATCAGGGTTTGGCAAATTTACTTTTGAACGTTTGATTCAGGCAACCTTGTTGGATTTAGTAGATCGAGGTCATTTATCTATTTTCCAAGGGGATGAAGAACCTTATGTGCGCATTATCAGTGAAAAGGGTTTGTCCAATTTTGAGAAGGAATGTCTGCGCATGACTTTGTCAAATAAGAAAGAATTGGCTATTTCAGAGCTCTTCCCTGATTACCAAGTTTCATCTTCCCTTTATCGTGGTGCCAAAGAATCAGATGAAAAACATATCCGAGAAACAGGCTCGCGTCTTAAACGCTCCTTTGAAGGAAGACTTCAACGCATTCAGTCTTGTGTCAAGGATAAGGTCCATGTACTTCGTATCCCAAGCTACTATCGTCCCTTGACAAGCGAGGAACGCCGCCTTGCTCTCGGGATGCGAGTTTGTTCAGCCATAACAGCTCTAGGTGGACTGCTATTCTTTTACTATAGCTGGCAAACACATGGTTTCTTTTCGATCCCATTTCTACTCTTAGGATTGACAGGATTAGGGGCTAGTTTCTGGGTTTATCTTGCCACGCGAGGAGCCTATCGCGATGGAGTTCTAACAGAGGAAGGAGCGGAGATCTTCTATCTCTGGACGAGTTTTGAAAATATGCTTCGCGACATCGCTCATCTGGATCAGGCCGAGCTAGAGAGCATCGTCCTTTGGAACCGTCTACTGGTCTATGCGACTCTCTTTGGTTATGCCAAGAAGGTGAGCAAGTTAATGAAAGTTCGCCATATTCAGCTTGAAAATCCAGATTTGAATCTTTATGTAGCCTATGGTTGGCACTCACAGTTCTACACCTCAACTGCACAAATCAAGCAATATACAGCTGTCGCGAATACAGCTAGCAATTACTCTGTATCTTCTGGAAGTGGAAGTTCAGGTGGAGGATTCTCAGGAGGCGGAGGCGGTGGTAGCATCGGCGCCTTCTAAAAAATCTATCGCAACATCTGAAATTATGCTATAATAGAGGACAGAAAAAGGAGTAATGTATGTATTTTATTGAAATTTTGAAGTCAATCTTTTTTGGGATTGTTGAAGGAATTACAGAATGGTTGCCCGTTTCAAGTACTGGCCACTTGATCTTGGTTGAAGAATTTGTACAATACAAGGACCAGAATGCAGCCTTCATATCCATGTTTAATGTTGTCATCCAGCTTGGTGCCATTTTAGCAGTTACGGTCATTTACTTTAATAAGCTCAATCCCTTCAAACCTGGTAAAACTAAGGTCGAAGTTCGTAGAACTTGGCAGTTGTGGTCAAAAGTCTTCGTTGCAACCTTGCCTTTGCTATTAGTTTTTAAACTAGATGATTGGTTTTATGACAACTTCCATAACATGGTTTCAGTTGCGATCATGTTGATTATCTATGGTGTTGCCTTTATCTATCTTGAAAAACGAAATAAGGCGCAAGCCATTGAACCAACAGTAACAGAGCTAGACAAGTTACCTTATAAAACAGCCCTTTATATTGGGCTCTTCCAAGTCCTCGCCCTCTTCCCGGGAACGAGCCGTTCAGGTGCGACGATTGTTGGTGGTTTGTTGAATGGAACGAGCCGCTCAGTCGTAACAGAGTTTACCTTCTATCTCGGGATCCCTGTCATGTTCGGAGCCAGCGCTTTAAAGATTTTCAAATTTATTAAAGCAGGTCAACTCTTGAGTTTTGGACAACTGTTCTTGCTCTTGGTTGCTATGGGTGTTGCCTTTGCAGTCAGCATGGTTGCCATTCGTTTCTTGACCAGCTATGTGAAGAAGCACGACTTTACACTCTTTGGTAAATACCGTATCGTACTCGGTAGTGTCTTGTTGCTCTATAGTTTTGTGCGTTTGTTTGTATAAGAAAAAGCTTGAAGGAAGATTCCTTCAAGCTTTTTAAAATCCTGTTACCGTAATTCCTAGTAAACGGATACCTTTTTCTTTTTCAGCTAGTTCTTCGTAGAGTTGAAGGGCAGTTTGAGAAATCTGACTAGCGTCCTGTGTTGCTTGTGGGAGGCTTTTTCGTCTAGTCAGAGTGGAGAAGTCAGCATATCGTATTTTTAGGATAATGATTTTTCCAGCTTTGTCCTGCGTGCTGAGATTGAGAGCTACTTTTTCAGAGAGGAGAGTCAGCTCTTTTTTAATGTCTTCTTCTACTTGTAGGATCTTTCCATAGGTTTTTTCCTTGCCAATGGACTTACGAATGCGGTCGGGTTTGACCGGTGAGTTATGAATGCCCCTTGCCTTTCGATAAAGGTCAAAACCGAGTCTGCCGAACCGATCGATTAAAGTGACTTCTGAGACATCTAATAAGTCTGCACCAGTATAAATGCCCATTTCATGAAGGCGTTCAACTGTTTTTTTTCCCACACCATGAAATTTAGCAATGTCCATTTGTTTGAGAAAGTCTTGGGCCTGATCTGGGAGGATAACTGTCAAACCATGTGGTTTTTGATAGTCACTAGCCATTTTAGCCAAGAATTTGTTATAAGAGACGCCTGCAGAAGCAGTCAGGTGTAGTTCCTGCCAGATATCCTCTTGGATAAGGCGGGCTATTTTGACGGCCGACTTGATACCAAGTTTATTTTCCGTCACATCTAAGTATGCCTCGTCGATACTCATAGGTTCAATCAAATCAGTGTAGCGTTTAAAAATAGCACGAATCTCAAGTCCCACAGTCTTATACTTTTCATAATTTCCAGAGATAAAGACAGCTTGGGGACAGCGCTCATAAGCTTCTTTAGAGCTCATGGCTGAATGAACACCAAAAGCTCGTGCCTCATAGCTACAGGTAGAAACGACACCACGCCCACCTGTTTGTCTGGGATCGCTTCCGATAATGACAGGTTTGCCCTTTAACTTGGGATTATCTCTGATTTCCACCGCAGCAAAAAAGGCATCCATGTCGATATGGATGATTTTTCTGGACAGATCATTTATCAATGGAAATATGAGCATCCCAATCCCTTTCTAGTGGCATTTTCTATTTATTATACCCTTTTTTCTGAAAAAGTGGAAAAAGTCTAACCTGACTTTCAAAAATATAATACAGATAAGAACGAAAAAGGGACTGTATTATAAAAGAAAGCGTCTAAAATACCGATTTTCTCTTGTTGAAATCGGTTACTGTATGGTATACTTGTCTCAAGAATGTAACAGATGACTGTTACTAGAAAAAAGAGGACATTAACATGGTTGTTAAGACAGTTGTTGAAGCACAAGATATTTTTGATAAAGCTTGGGAAGGCTTCAAAGGCGTAGATTGGAAAGAAAAAGCAAGTATTTCTCGCTTCGTTCAAGCTAACTACACACCTTATGATGGAGATGAAAGTTTCCTTGCTGGACCAACAGAACGTTCACTTCACATCAAAAAAATCGTAGAAGAAACAAAAGCACACTACGAAGAAACTCGTTTCCCAATGGACACTCGTCCAACATCTATTGCTGATATTCCAGCAGGATTTATCGATAAAGAAAACGAATTGATCTTCGGTATCCAAAACGATGAACTCTTCAAATTGAACTTCATGCCAAAAGGTGGTATCCGTATGGCTGAAACGACTTTAAAAGAAAATGGATACGAGCCAGATCCAGCTGTTCACGAAATCTTTACTAAATACGTAACAACAGTTAACGACGGTATCTTCCGTGCCTACACTTCAAACATTCGTCGTGCTCGTCACGCTCACACTGTAACTGGTCTTCCAGATGCCTACTCACGTGGACGTATCATCGGTGTTTACGCACGTCTTGCTCTTTACGGTGCAGACTACTTGATGCAAGAAAAAGTAAACGACTGGAATGCGATCAAAGAAATTGATGAAGAAACAATCCGTCTTCGTGAAGAAGTAAACCTTCAATACCAAGCATTGCAACAAGTTGTTCGCTTGGGTGACCTTTACGGAGTTGATGTCCGCAAACCAGCGATGAACACGAAAGAAGCTATCCAATGGGTTAACATCGCCTTCATGGCTGTCTGCCGTGTTATCAATGGTGCTGCTACATCTCTAGGACGTGTGCCAATCGTATTGGATATCTTTGCAGAACGTGACCTTGCTCGCGGTACATTTACTGAATCAGAAATCCAAGAGTTCGTTGATGATTTCGTTATGAAACTTCGTACAGTTAAATTTGCTCGTACAAAAGCTTATGACCAATTGTACTCAGGTGACCCAACCTTCATCACAACTTCTATGGCTGGTATGGGTAACGATGGTCGTCACCGTGTTACTAAGATGGACTACCGTTTCTTGAACACTCTTGACAACATCGGTAACTCTCCAGAGCCAAACTTGACAGTTCTTTGGACTGACAAATTGCCATACAACTTCCGTCGCTACTGTATGCACATGAGCCACAAACACTCTTCTATCCAATACGAAGGTGTAACAACAATGGCTAAAGACGGATACGGAGAAATGAGCTGTATCTCATGCTGTGTGTCACCACTTGACCCAGAAAACGAAGATCAACGCCACAATATCCAGTACTTCGGTGCTCGTGTAAACGTTCTTAAAGCCCTTCTTACTGGTTTGAACGGTGGTTACGACGATGTTCATAAAGACTACAAAGTATTTGACATCGATCCTATCCGTGACGAAGTTCTTGAATTCGAATCAGTTAAAGCCAACTTTGAAAAATCTCTTGACTGGTTGACTGACACTTACGTAGATGCTTTGAACATCATCCACTACATGACTGACAAGTACAACTACGAAGCTGTTCAAATGGCCTTCTTGCCAACTAAACAACGTGCCAACATGGGATTCGGTATCTGTGGATTTGCTAACACTGTTGATACATTGTCAGCTATCAAGTACGCTACTGTTAAACCAATCCGTGATGAAGATGGCTACATCTACGATTACGAAACAATCGGTGAATACCCACGTTGGGGTGAAGATGACCCACGTTCAAACGAATTGGCAGAATGGTTGATCGAAGCTTACACAACTCGTCTACGTAGCCACAAACTATACAAAGACGCAGAAGCTACTGTATCACTTTTGACAATCACATCTAACGTTGCTTACTCTAAACAAACTGGTAACTCACCAGTCCACAAAGGTGTATACCTCAACGAAGATGGTTCTGTGAACTTGTCTAAACTTGAATTCTTCTCACCAGGTGCGAACCCATCTAACAAAGCTAAAGGTGGATGGTTGCAAAACTTGAACTCACTTGCTAGCCTTGACTTTGGTTACGCAGCTGACGGTATCTCATTGACAACTCAAGTTTCTCCACGTGCTCTTGGTAAGACTCGTGACGAGCAAGTTGATAACTTGGTAACAATCCTTGATGGTTACTTTGAAAACGGTGGACAACACGTTAACTTGAACGTTATGGACTTGAACGATGTTTACGAAAAGATCATGTCAGGTGAAGACGTTATCGTACGTATCTCTGGATACTGTGTAAACACTAAATACCTCACTCCAGAACAAAAAACTGAATTGACACAACGTGTCTTCCACGAAGTTCTTTCAATGGATGACGCCTTGAGCTAAGATTCAATTAGAATAATAAGAAAGCCAGTCAAAATGACTGGCTTTCTTATTATAATATCAAAGATTGACCTAATTACAGATGCAATATATATTAAGCTATTTATATTAGTTTACCGATATAAATAGCTAAAAATTGAATGGCTAGGTTATAGAATGATGCAAATACGTGTATTTTTAAGTTAATATACTTGAATAGATTGTATTGAGATGTTATAATATAATAGACAAGCTCTAGTTAGTGATAGAGGTTGTCAAAATGTTATGATGTAATCTCTTAGGGAGATTAGAAATAAAAATTTCATATAGAAAAGAGGAGAAGAAATGTCGAAAAGCAAAGCGTTAAAAATGCTTTCTAAATTTTCTGCGTTAGTTTTTGCTATTTTAGGTCTAGCATCTGTTTTAGTAGGCATTGTTAAAGCAGATAATCCAGTATCAAAAGAATTAACACAAGTAATTACAGGCATTGATCTGTTAGATGCTTCAGATACTAAGCAAAATGTGAGTTCAGAAGGAGATTTCGAGCTTCGTACGAATTTAGCATATAAGCTTCGTGTGACTTTTGATCTCAAACAGTATAATGAACATCTGAATAATGGAGATTATTTTACCTTTGATATACCTGCTCCTATGGCAGTTTATGAAGGGAGTCAGGATTTAATTGATCCGACAACAAAAGTCACTATTGGAGAAGCAGAAGTGACTTCAAATGGTACTGATCAAGGTGGGAAAGCAAAAATCACCTTAAAAAATTTGGATAAATACCTAGAGAAAACTGGTGGAGATAAGGTAAAGGATGTGTCAGGGAATTTTTCTGTTACTTTTAGATTCTTAAAGGATCAGAATAAAACCCGCATTAATTTTAATTCATCCTCATTGAAGCAAGAAGTGACTCACATTTATTCATCAAAAACAATCGATGGTCCCAAAGTTGGTACTGAAAATTATGCTAAAATTGGGGGTCGTGCTGCCCTTGAAAATTGGAACTCTCCAAAACTGGCTGAGATTGGTTCGGTTAGCAAGGGAGATGCATGGTCTACCTGGCGTGTACGTGTAAATACAGAGAAACAAGACTTAGGACAAAATATTGTATTACATGATACTATACCAAATGATGATACTAGTTACACTCCCGCCCAGTATATTCCTGAGACTCTAAAAGTGTATAAGGCAAATATCACTGTTGGGACTTCTGCTGTTCCAGATGATGCAGTTTTGTTAACTGAGGGACAAGACTATACCGTTTCGTGGAACGAAAACTATACTTCATTTGATATCATTTTTAAAGATGGAACGACCTCTTATATAGTCTCTTATAACACAACAACTCCTAATGATGGAAGTAAAGTAGGAAATAGGGTTGCTCTGTCATTGGCTGACGGGACTAAATTAGCACAGAATACAAGTCGTCCGGGAGCACTTGATATGACAGCTGAGGCGACATCTTTGATTTCTGGTACGATTGTAGCATCTACTGCTTACCAAATTAAGATTCATAAGACTGATGCCTTCACTCTTGCTCCGGTTTCGGGTGCGGTATATACTGTGACAGCAGCAGATGATGCAAGTGAAACAACAGAAGTGACTACGAATGAAAAAGGAGTAGCGCTTACGAAAACTTATGATCAGAAATGGGAAGGTAAAACGTTTAAGATCAAAGAGAAGACTGCTCCAGCAGGTTATAAACTAGATGAAAAAGAGTATACAGTCAAACTCGGTGCTGCGGGTTCTACTATTCATCTTAAAGACGAACCTGTTCCAGCTGTATTCAATATGACGGCTAAGAAAGTAGTAGAAGGACGTACAGATAAACTTCCAAAAGCAGATGAGTTTACCTTTAACCTGTTTACTGCAGAGAACTTGAAGGATCCTGTAGCTACAGCAAAATCAAAAGCTGATGGGACTATTACCTTTGAGAATCTCCAAGTAAAAGGTGCGGGAACTTATCACTACATCATCAAAGAAGACACTTCAACAGCAGTTGCAGGCGTTGCATTTGATACAGAAGCCAAGGAAGTTACTGTAGCAGCAACTTTCCAAAGTGGAGTTTTAACAGCAACTGTCACATCTGCAGAACCAACTTTCACTAACACCTATAAAGCAACTCCAGCTAAAGAAACTATCACAGCTAAGAAAGTCTTGAATGGTAAAGACCTTGAAGCTGGTAAATACGAGTTCGAACTTAAAAAAGGTGAAGAAGTCGTTGACACAGCTACAAACGCTGCAGACGGTACCGTTACTTTCAAAGAAATCGAGTTCAAAACAGCAGGTGACTACACTTACACTATCTCTGAAAAAGCAGGTAGCGAAGCAGGTGTGACATACGACACTGCTAAACACGAAGTTAAGGTAAAAGTTACAGATAACGGCCAAGGTCAACTTGAGGCAGCTGTTACAGGTAACAACCCAACCTTCACCAACACTTATAAAGCAGCTCCAGCAACAGCTACTATCACAGCTAAGAAAGTCTTGAATGGTAAAGACCTTGAAGCTGGTAAATACGAGTTCGAACTTAAAGAAGGTGACAAAGTCGTTGCGACAGCTAAAAATGCTGCAGATGGAACTGTTACTTTCAAAGAAATCGAATACAATGAAGCAGGCGACCACACTTACACTATCTCAGAAAAAGCAGGTAGTGAAAAAGGTGTGACATACGATACTGCTAAACACGAAGTTAAGGTAAACGTTACAGATAATGGTCAAGGTCAACTTGTTTCAACTGTTACAGATAACAACCCAACCTTCACCAACACCTATAAAGCAGCTCCAGCAAAAATTGCTATTGAAGCTAAAAAAGTTTTGAATGGTAAAGAGCTGGAGATAGATGAGTTTGAGTTTGAACTGAAAGAGGGTGACAAGGTTGTTGCGACAGCAAAGAATGCTGCTGGCGGATTGATTCGTTTTTCTGAAATTAGCTATTCAACAGCAGGAGTATATAACTATACTATTACAGAAAAGGTTGGCAATAAACTTGGTGTAACTTATGATAAAACAGAACATCCAGTAACTGTAGAAGTCAAAGATAATGGCTCAGGTCAACTTGTCGCGACAGTTACAAGTGAAACACCGGTCTTCGTTAATGACTATAAAGCAGAACCTGCACAAGCTACAATCAAAGCTAAGAAAGTCTTGAAAGGTAAAGCGCTTGAAGCTGATGCTTACACATTTGAACTGAAAGAAGGTTCAGACCTTGTAGCTACGGCTAAGAATACTGCCTCAGGAGAAGTTGTCTTCAACGTCACTTTCTCAGCAGCAGGCGATTACGTTTACACTATTACTGAAAAAGCTGGTGACGATAAAACAATCACTTATGATCAAAATGCGTATGAAGTGATTGTCACTGTTGCGGATGATGGTAAAGGCCAATTGGTTGCGACTGTAGAAGATGCGGATACAGAACGGGTCTTCACAAATACTTATACAGCACCAGTTCCACCGGCGCCAACAGCTACATCAGCAACACTTGAATTTACGAAAGAATTGACTGGTCGTGCTTTGGTTGATGGTGAATTCCAATTTGAATTGTATGAAGGTACAAAACTACTTGATACAAAAACAAACCAAGGTGGGAAAGTAACATTTAATGCAATCAACTATGATGCAGAAGGTGAGTATACTTATACTGTAAAAGAAGTGAGTGCCGGAGCAACTGGTATTACTTACGATACAGAAAAGACTGTGGTGGTAAAAGTAACCAAAGATGCAGCAACCAACACTTTGAAGGCAGCTGTTGAATATCCAGCAGGTAGTGTCTTCAAGAATAGCTTCAAAGCACCAGCGGTAGAAGCTACGATTGAAGCAACTAAGAAACTTGAAGGTAAAGAACTTGCGGCTGATGCTTATACTTTCGAATTGAAAGAGAAAGGCGCCGTTGTAGCTACAGCTAAGAATACTGCTGAAGGTAAAGTAGCCTTTGTTCGTTCATTCAAAGAAGCAGGTACTCATACTTATACCTTGGTTGAAAAAGTTGGTACTGAAGAGGGTATTGAATACGATAAGACCGAGCATACCGTAACAGTCACTGTAGTTGCGGATGGTCAAGGTCTCTTGACTGCAAAGGTTTCGTATGCCGATGGTAAAGAAGTTGTATTTACAAATAAATACACTGTTCCAACACCAACGCCAGAACCAAATCCAAATCCAGCTCCAAATAATCCAGGAACAACGCCAGATCCAGCACCAACACCAGATCCAACGCCAACGCCAGATCCAGCGCCAACGCCAGATCCAGCGCCAACACCGGATCCAGCACCAACACCTCCAGCTACTGAGAATAAAGGTAAAGCTGAACTTCCAAACACAGGTGAAGCAACATCTATCTTCTCAGCAATTGGATTTGTAGTATTGGCATTGAGTGGATTGGTATTCTTCGTAAAACGTAAAGCTTAGGCTTTTGTAGAAGAAACTTGAAACTTGGTAAGTGAGAATTCTACTTCTCTCTTACACTTGATAGAGAAAGTCTCTAGAAAATTCGTTTTCTAGGGGCTTTTTTGTACTTCAAAAAAATTTTTTTAAAAATAGTCAAATTTGGTCAAAAAGTTATTGACTTTTACTGACCAATGTGATATAGTAGAAACATAAGGAAAATGAATTCCTTAGAAAACTTCATTTTCAATGACTCTATTTCTTGAAAATGTATGATAGATACCCTAGAAAGGGGTGAGGCCTATGTTAAATCTAACAGACTTTGAAAAGAAGATGATAAAAGGCTTATTTAAAAAAGAAAAACCAGAAATTATACGTAGAGTAGCTAGATAGCTAGTCTAAATTTTTTAAAACAAAGGTCAAAGATAGTCAATATCAGAGATCGCATGTAATTAAGAATAAACGAGGTAAAGAATATGAACAACAACTTTAATAACTTTAACAACATGGATGATTTATTTAACCAATTGATGGGTGGTATGCGAGGATATAGTTCTGAAAATCGTCGCTACTTGATTAATGGACGTGAAGTGACACCTGAGGAATTTGCTCATTATCGTGCAACTGGTCAATTGCCAGGAAATGCAGAATCTGATGCGCAAATGCAACAACACGCTTCAGGTATGAAACAAGACGGTGTCCTTGCTAAACTAGGTCGTAACTTGACAGCGGAAGCTCGTGAGGGCAAGTTGGATCCTGTTATCGGACGAAACAAGGAAATTCAAGAAACATCTGAAATCCTCTCACGTCGTACGAAAAATAATCCTGTTCTGGTCGGAGATGCAGGTGTTGGTAAGACAGCCGTTGTCGAAGGCCTAGCACAAGCGATTGTGAACGGAGATGTTCCAGCTGCCATCAAGAACAAGGAAATTATTTCTATTGATATCTCAGGTCTTGAGGCTGGTACTCAATACCGTGGCAGCTTTGAAGAAAACGTTCAAAATCTAGTCAATGAAGTGAAAGAAGCAGGGAATATTATCCTCTTCTTTGATGAAATTCACCAAATCCTTGGTGCTGGTTCAATCGGTGGAGACAGTGGTTCTAAAGGTCTTGCAGATATTCTCAAGCCAGCTCTCTCTCGTGGTGAATTGACCGTTATTGGAGCGACAACTCAAGACGAATACCGTAACACCATCTTGAAAAATGCAGCTCTTGCTCGTCGTTTCAACGAAGTGAAGGTCAATGCTCCTTCAGCAGAGGATACCTTTAAAATCCTTCAAGGGATTCGTGACCTCTATCAACAACACCACAATGTTATCTTGCCAGACGAAGTCTTGAAAGCAGCAGTGGATTATTCTATCCAATACATTCCACAACGCAGCTTGCCAGATAAGGCTATCGACCTTGTCGATGTAACGGCAGCTCACTTGGCAGCTCAACATCCTGTAACAGATGTGCATGCTGTTGAACGGGAAATTGAGGCAGAAAAAGACAAGCAAGAAAAAGCAGTTGAGGCAGAAGACTTTGAAGCAGCTCTCAATGCTAAAACACGTATTGCAGAATTAGAGAAAAAAGTCGAAAACCACACAGAAGACATGAAAGTGACTGCAAGCATCAACGATGTGGCTGAGTCTGTAGAGCGAATGACAGGTATTCCAGTGTCACAAATGGGAGCGTCAGATATCGAACGTTTGAAAGATATGGCTCATCGCTTGGAACACAAGGTAATTGGCCAAGATAAGGCAGTAGAAGCAGTAGCTCGTGCTATCCGTCGTAACCGTGCAGGATTTGATGAGGGCAATCGCCCAATCGGTAGCTTCCTCTTTGTAGGTCCAACTGGGGTTGGTAAGACGGAGCTTGCTAAGCAATTGGCGCTGGATATGTTTGGAACCAAGGATGCGATTATCCGCTTGGATATGTCTGAATACAGTGACCGCACAGCCGTTTCTAAATTGATCGGTACAACAGCAGGTTATGTTGGGTATGATGACAATAGCAATACCTTGACAGAACGTGTTCGTCGCAATCCATACTCTATCATTCTATTGGATGAGATTGAAAAGGCTGATCCTCAAGTAATCACCCTTCTCCTCCAAGTATTGGATGACGGTCGTTTGACTGATGGTCAAGGCAATACAGTGAACTTCAAGAACACGGTCATTATCGCGACATCAAATGCTGGATTTGGCTATGAAGCTAACTTGACAGAAGATGCAGATAAACCAGAATTAATGGATCGTTTGAAACCATACTTCCGTCCAGAATTCCTTAACCGCTTTAACGCAGTTATCGAGTTCTCACACTTGAATAAGGAAGACCTTTCTAAGATTGTGGACTTGATGTTGGCTGAAGTCAACCAAACCTTGGCTAAGAAAGACATTGATTTGGAAGTCAGCCAAGCAGCTAAGGACTTTATCACAGAAGAAGGTTATGACGAAGTCATGGGTGTTCGTCCTCTCCGTCGCGTGGTTGAACAACAAATTCGTGATAAGGTGACAGACTTCCACTTGGATCATCTAGATGCTAAACATTTGGAAGCAGATATGGAAGATGGGAGTTTGGTCATTCGTGAGAAAGCCTAATACTCTTCGAAAATCAAATTCAAACCACGTCAACGTCGCCTTGCTGTACTCAAGTACAGCCTGCGGCTAGTTTCCTAGTTTGCTCTTTGATTTTCATTGAGTATAAGACAAAATTTTGAGAATAAAAAAGAACCAGTTATTGTAACTGGTTCTTTTGTGTTTAGATGACATGGCGTTCAAAGGCATCATCTGAGATTCCTTGTTCCAGGATAAGTTTAGCCCATTCCTTAGCAGAAAAGAGGCTGTGGTCCTTGTAGTTTCCGCAAGATTCGATGGTTGTTCCAGGGACATCTTCCCAAGTAGTAGTTTCAGCGATTTCCTTTAGTGAATTCTTGATGACAGTAGCGATTTCAGCGCTAGTATGGCGTCCCCACATAATCATGTGGAAGCCTGTACGGCAACCAAATGGCGAACAGTCAATCATGCCGTCGATTCGAGTACGGATGAGTTTGGCCAAGAGGTGTTCGATAGTGTGAAGCCCAGCAGTAGGGATAGAGTCTTCGTTTGGTTGTACCAAGCGAATATCAAAGTTGGAGATGACATCTCCCTTTGGCCCTGTTTCTTCCCCAATCAAGCGAACATAGGGTGCTTTAACAATGGTGTGGTCAAGTTCAAAACTTTCAACAATAACTTCTTTTGACATGGTAGTTCCTTTCAGTTTTCTTCTTTCATTATATCATAAAGGGTGCTGTTGATGGAGTTTGATAAATGACTTTTTGGTACTAGAATGATAATAAAGTCTCTATACATAAACCTCAGAATTATAAAGAAAGAATGGAGAGAAGAATACCTTGTGAAAGAAAAGTTTAGTTTTTCTAGTGGAACTCAGGTGACTTTTGAAAAGTGGATCAACTTTTTCTGAAATTTCTGTTTAATCTCTGAACTAATTCTGAACTAGATTGGGTATACTGGAGAAAATAAAGATAAAGGAGTTCAGTATGGAACATATTGTAAAAATTGATCGTGTTTCTAAAAAATATGGAGACAAGCAAATTTTAAAGGATATTTCTTTTACAGCTAGGAGTGGTCGCATTACGGCTTTCCTAGGACATAATGGTGCAGGAAAAAGCTCGACCTTGAGGATTCTCTTGGGCTTAGATCGGGCGACAGCAGGAACTGCGACTTTTGATGGACAAACCTATCAGTCAATGATTTATCCGCTCAGAACGGTAGGTGCAGCCTTTGACGGCATTGGCGGTCTGCCAAATCGAAAGGTCTATGACCACTTGAGGATTATTGCGGCGAGTAACGCTATTCCCAAGTCTCGGATCGATGAGGTATTGGATATGACTGGGATCGCTCATAAGAGGAAGGACCTCTTGTCAAGCCTGTCTCTGGGGGAAGGTCAGCGGTTGGGTTTGGCAGCAGCTTTGCTGGGAGATCCTCAGTTTCTTATATTAGATGAGCCGACCAATGGACTGGATCCAAGTGGGATTAAGTGGTTTAGAAAGTTCATCCGTCAGCAGGCTGATTTAGGGAAAACGGTACTTCTATCTTCTCATATCCTATCAGAGGTGCAAATGGTGACAGATGATGTAGTCTTGATTCATCATGGGCAAATTATTGAGCAGGGACGATTGGAAGAGGTGCTGCAAGATTCAGACAGTCTAGAAGACCTCTTTTTTGACTTGACAGAGGAGGCTTAAGATGAAAGAAACGATGTCCTTATTGCATTCAGAATGGTTGAAAATTTGCTCAACTAAGGCTTTCAGAGTGAGTATGGCCTTCATGCTGCTCTTGGTGCCTGCCGTATCCTGGCTAGAGGGCCGACAGTATCTATCTATCGGCTTGGATGCTACGCCTGAGACGGTTCCTAATCTGATAAACGCCATTGATCCGCTGGAATATCTAGGTCTCAACGGGGCCTCTATGGCAGTCATGGTTTTGGTCATTCTAGCTGGAATTTTGGGAGCACTGGAATTTCAGTCTCATAGCTTGCGAACCAGTCTATTGGCTTGTAATAACCGCTTGAAGCTACTTATGGGGAAAATATTGACCTTTGGTTTGTTTTCACTCATCATTAGCTTGTTATCCATTTATTTGAGCTATATTGTCATGCACTTGGCTTTAGGAAAAGAAGGACTACATCCAATTTTACTTAATCAAGCTGCCTGGAGTCATCTTTTATGGAAGGCACTAGCTACTGCATTGCTAGGTCTCTTGTCCTTTTTATTGGGATTGCTTGGGCGGACGATGTTGCTTCCCTTACTCTTTCTTGTGCCCCAGATCTATAATCTGGGAAACTACCTGGCAGCTCACACGAGTTGGGGGGCATATTTGCCACAGCCAGCAGTAGAGTTGTTTGCTGCAACGCCAACTTCCCAATATGCCAACAATCCCTTGCAAGGACTCTTGATACTAAGCGTATGGTTGCTAGTCATCGGCGTCATGGCCTCTCTGCGCTTTTTGAAGACGGATTTAGGAGGACGCTACTGATGATAAAAGCTCTGCTTAAAAGTGAATGGATTAAGTTTCGTTCTTACTATCTCGTTCTTGGTGCCGCATTTGTGGCTCTGGTAGTCGTTCCTTTTTTTCTGATGAATCTTGACTACAGTCAGACAGCAGTTGGCCAGACAAAGGCTCTGAGTGAAGCTTTGCATGCTCTCTATCTGGCGCAGCCTGTCATCGTCATCTTTACTTCCCTCTATTTTGCCCAGGAGTTTGTCAAGTCTGGGATGCGAACGAATTTTCTAACCGTATCAAATAGAAAGGCTTGGTTGGCTGGGAAATTCCTTTTTCTGGCCGTTCTGCTCTTGGTTCTCTACAGTGTCATGATAGGCAGCTGTTTCTTTGTTATGCTGGCTCGATTTGACCTAGACTTTAGCTGGCCCTTACTGGGGAAATTCCTCTATTACAGCTCTTTTGGTCTTCTCAGCAATCTTTTTCTGGCTCTTTTAGCTGCTGGCCTCGCTTTGCTCTTTCAATCTTGGGTTGTGCCGGTGTCGGTGCTATTTCCTCTCTTGATTGGTCTTAGCCGTTTATTGGCAACTTTTATCAAAGAAGCAAAGTACCTGCCCGATCTGGCTACGCTAAATCTTTTTGAGTATGAAGGGCTTCAGCATTCAATAGATCTATCAGGGTTGGGAATACAGCTGTTCTGGCTAGCTTTGATTTGGAGCTCTGCTATATTCTTGACCTTGAAACGAGATGTTCGCTAGAGGTATGCTATAATGGAAATCATGAGACAGTATCGTATTTTGGTGGTTGATGACGACCGGAGCATTTTGAAGCTGGTGAAAAATGTCCTAGAGCTCGATGCTTATGATGTGACGACGCTTGATCGAATAGAAGAGCTAGAGCTGACGAATTTTGTCGGATATGACTTGATTTTGCTAGATGTGATGATGGAGCCTGTTAATGGTTTTGAGCTGTGCTCCTACATTCGTCCTCATCTTTCGTGTCCCATCATATTTTTGACGGCCAAGGAATTGGAGGCGGACAAGGTGGAAGGGCTCTTTCGCGGAGCAGATGACTATGTTGTCAAGCCTTTTGGGACCAACGAATTGCTGGCGCGTGTCAGGGCGCATCTTCGGCGAGAGGAAAGACGTGAGGAGCGCTATTCTGAGATTGCTTCTTGTCAATTTTATCCAGAGCGCTATGAAATTATCTGTTTTGGTAAAGTATTGAAATTCTCAGAGCGAGAGTTTAAGTTACTGCATTTACTAGCTAGCAATCCCAAGCAGACCTTTTCGGCTGAACGCCTGCATACCTTGCTTTACCCAGAAAGTTCAGAAACACAGCTTCGCTCCATCTCAGAATACGTATATCAGATTCGTCAAAAATGCAAACAAGAAGGGCTACAAGCAATCTCAACAGTGAGAGGAGTAGGCTATAGATGGCAATTAGAACCCGAAATTTCAAAAGCCTAGTCTGGACAACCAGTTTAAAAATCGTATTTTTTCATGTTTTGATTTTTGTGCTTATAGGCTATGAATTTACGCAAGGAAGTGATCACGTTTTTTTCACCTTGTTCTTTTGGGCGGGGAGCTTGCTGCTGATTACTTTTTATCATATTTTGAAATTGCTCCGAAAAATCGACAGGGAAATAAAAATGCTAAAGAGCGAGAAGCTTTTAGAAGAAAATCAAAGTCAGCTTTTTCGGATTGAGGAAATGCTAGAAGTTTATAGCGATTTACGGAGCAGCCACCAAGAAAATGCTCGTCTTCTAGAAAGAGAGCAGCAGCATAATCAGGAGTTGATTTTACAGCTATCAGCGACATCGCACGATTTGAAGACGCCCCTAACTGTGATTAAAGGGAACGCTGAGCTCTTGGAATTGGCGCAGTTGGGCCATCCACAGGCAGACTATTCTGCTGAGATTTTGCAGGCTAGTCACAAGATGGAAGAGTATTGTGGCTCTTTGATTGATTACGCTAAGACTTTTCAGATTGATTCTAATCAGTTCATTCAGCTTTCCTTAGGGGACTTTTTGGCTTATCTACAGGATGATTGGGCACTGTTCAGCAAACAGGAAAGCCATCGTTTCTACCTCCAAGAAGATTGTGAGCTTAGTCTGATTTTGTCAATTCATTTGGACTATCTCAAGCGAGCTTTGCTCAATATTTTACTGAATGCGCTTGAACATGCAGACCAGAATCAAAAGGAAGTGAAGCTGATGGTATCAGTGCAGCAGGACCAGTTGGTTTTTGCTATCTGGAACAATGGCCCTGCATTTTCAGAGGAGATGCTGCTGGGAGCGGAACGGCTCTTTTATCAGAGTGACCAAAGCCGCAATTCAGCTAATCCCCATCATGGAATCGGCTTAGCCTTTTCTAAGCAAGTAGCTCTCTTGCACGGTGGTCGTCTGACTCTGCTCAATCCAGACCAAGTAGGAGCCTGTGTCGAGTTGACAATTTCATTGAAATAAATGAGAATGGAAAATCATAAAAACGCATAATACCAAGTGTCCAAAAGACTTGATATTATGCGTTTGATTTTTTTATTATGTAAAGATTTACTGGATTTTTATCTCGAATTGAGTTTTTGTCCAGCCTTGTTTATTTATTTGCGATACAAGCGATCGTATTGGTAGTATGGATCAAAGGTTACGTTGATGCCTAGTTTGCGAAGGACATTCTTGTCTTCATCAGTCAAGATAATGGTAGAGTGGGCTTCGCTTCCTTTGAGGTTACCAAGTTCTTTCATTGCACGTGCGGCGTCAGGATTTTCCATGGCTGTAATAGCAAGGGCAATGAGAATTTCATTTGAATGCAGGCGAGGATTGCGGCTACCTAGATGATTGATTTTAAGGCCTTGAATTGGTTTGACAACTTCAGGCTCGATTAATTTTACTTCCTTAGCGATGTTAGCTGATTTTTTGATGGCATTGATCAAGGCAGCAGCTGTAGGGCCAAAGAGTTCAGAGTTTTTACCAGTCACGATTTCCCCATTTGGCAATTCAAGGGCTAGGGCAGGGCCACCAGTTTCTTCAGCCTTTTGACGTGCTGCGACAGCAACCTGACGGTCTGCAGGTGTGATACCGAGGTCGTTCATGAGAAGTTCAATCTTCTTGACAGCAGTTTCTCCGACTTTTTCAGCTTTAAAATCAAGAACTGTTTGATAGTAGCGACGGATGATTTCTTGTTTAGAAGCTTCGATAGCAGCCTCATTATCTGTAATAGCAAAACCAACCATGTTGACACCCATGTCTGTTGGTGAAGCGTATGGAGATTCACCGAGAATGCGTTCCAACATACGTTTAAGCACTGGGAAAATTTCGATATCACGGTTGTAATTGACCGTTGTTTCTCCATAGGTTTGGAGATGGAAAGGGTCAATCATATTAACATCATCAAGGTCTGCGGTTGCAGCCTCGTAGGCCAAGTTGACTGGATGATGAAGGGGTAGGTTCCAAACTGGGAAGGTTTCAAACTTAGCGTAACCAGACTTGATGCCATTGAGTTGGTCATGGTACATATTGGACATACAAGTTGCCAATTTTCCAGAACCAGGTCCAGGAGCTGTCACGACGATCAAGTTACGACTGGTTTTGATGTAGTCGTTTTTCCCCATACCTTCAGGAGAAATGATGTGGTCCATATCGGTCGGATATCCTTTGATCGGATAATGAAGATAAGAATCAATCCCGTTTTTATCTAACTGGTTGCGGAAGGCATCTGCAGCGGGTTGTCCAGCGTATTGTGTGATGACAACCGAACCAACAAAAATTCCCAGCTCATTGAATTTGTCAATCAAACGAAGAACTTCTTGGTCATAAGAAATGCCTAGGTCACCACGCGCTTTAGAATGTTCGATATTGCTTGCGTTAATGGCGATCACAACTTCAACCTGCTCTTTCAATTCTTGCAAGAGCTTGATTTTATTGTCAGGCTCATAACCAGGAAGAACGCGAGCAGCGTGGAAATCTTCTAACATTTTGCCACCAAACTCCAAGTAGAGCTTGCCGTCAAATTGGTTAATGCGCTCCAAAATGTGGTCGCGCTGTAGATTCAAATATTGTTCAGAACTAAAAGCTTGTTTTTTCATTTTTTTACCTCTGACCTCTATTATAATAAAAAATTGGAAGATAGGAAACTACGGAGTCAAAAAAGAAATCAAAAAGATTAGGCAAACGCTTGCACTAAGTTTGAAAAAGCGCTATCATAGACTATAGATTATTAAAATAATGAGGTAAGAAGATGCAGGAAAAATGGTGGCACAATGCCGTGGTCTATCAAGTTTATCCCAAGAGTTTTATGGACAGCAACGGAGATGGCATTGGCGATTTGCCAGGAATTACTAGTAAGTTGGACTATCTAGCTAAGTTAGGGATTACAGCTATTTGGCTTTCTCCTGTTTATGACAGTCCGATGGATGATAATGGCTACGATATTGCTGATTATCAAGCGATTGCAGCTATTTTCGGGTCCATGGAGGACATGGAGCAACTCATCGCAGAAGCTAAGAAGCGTGATATTCGAATTATCATGGACTTGGTGGTCAATCATACCTCAGATGAACACGCATGGTTTGTCAAGGCTTGTGAGAATCCTGATAGCCCTGAGCGTGACTACTATATCTGGCGAGATGAGCCCAATGATTTGGAGTCTATCTTTAGTGGGTCTGCTTGGGAATACGATGAAAAGTCGGGTCAATACTATCTCCACTTTTTCAGTAAGAAACAGCCCGATCTCAACTGGGAGAATGAAAAACTTCGTCAGAAAATCTATGAGATGATGAACTTCTGGATTGATAAGGGCATTGGTGGTTTCCGTATGGATGTTATTGACATGATTGGAAAAATTCCTGATGAGAAAGTAGTCAATAACGGTCCTATGCTCCATCCCTATCTCAAGGAAATGAATCAGGCGACCTTTGGTGACAAAGATCTCTTGACAGTAGGAGAGACCTGGGGAGCAACGCCAGAGATTGCTAAACTCTACTCGGATCCAAAGGGGCAAGAATTATCTATGGTCTTCCAGTTTGAGCATATCTGTCTTCAATATCAGGAAGGGCAACCTAAGTGGCACTACCAAAAAGAGCTAAATGTAGGGAAATTAAAAGAAATTTTCAACAAATGGCAGACTGAGTTAGGAGTTGAAGATGGCTGGAATTCCCTCTTCTGGAACAACCATGACCTTCCTCGCATCGTCTCTATCTGGGGAAATGACCAAGAATACCGCGAAAAATCTGCCAAAGCCTTTGCAATCCTACTTCATCTCATGAGAGGAACACCTTATATCTACCAAGGTGAGGAGATTGGGATGACCAACTATCCGTTTGAAACACTGGATCAAGTAGAAGATATTGAATCCCTCAACTATGCGCGTGAAGCTCTTGAAAAAGGCGTTCCGATGGAAGAAATAATGGACAGTATCTGTGTTATTGGACGTGACAATGCCCGTACTCCAATGCAATGGGATGAGAGTAAAAATGCTGGCTTCTCAACAGGTCAACCTTGGTTAGCAATTAATCCAAACTATGAAGAAATCAACGTTCAGGAAGCACTGGCAAATCCAGATTCTGTTTTCTATACTTATCAAAAACTCGTTCAAATCCGTAAGGAGAACAGCTGGCTGATTCGAGCTGATTTTGAATTGCTTGATACGGCTGATAAGGTCTTTGCCTATATTCGTAAAGATGGCGACCGACGTTTCTTAGTTGTGGCTAACTTGTCCAATGAAAAACAAGATTTTTCGGTAGGAGGAAAAGTCAAATCTGTCTTGATTGAAAACACTACTGCTAAAGAAGCAGTTGAAAAACAGACCTTAGCTTCATGGGATGCTTTCTGTGTGGAACTAACGGATTAAAATAAGTGAACCTCAAGCCTTTGATGCTTGGGGTTCTTTTGTTGAAAAATATATAGAAAAGTCTTTAAAAAATATTTGTTAGAATTTTCTAAAAAATCTGGCGAAAGTCCTTGCTTTTATTAAAAAATAGGGTATAATGGTGAAAACACTATCTTTAAGGAGATTACTTATGAAATCGAAAAAGTGGCTCTTAGGAGCAGGTGCTGTTTTGAGTGCAGCTCTACTGTTAACTGCTTGTGGGCAAAGTGAAAAGAAAGCGGATGCTCCCAAAACATTCTCTTATGTCTACGCTATGGATCCATCTTCTTTGGACTATAGTGTGACGAGCAAGAGCTCAACCTCTGACGTTATAGCAAACGTTGTTGATGGTCTTTTGGAAAATGATAAGTATGGGAACTTAATTCCATCACTTGCAGAAGACTGGTCTGTTTCAAAGGATGGTTTGACTTACACCTACAAACTTCGTAAGGGTGTAAAATGGTATACTTCTGATGGAGAAGAATACGCTGAAGTTAAGGCCAAAGACTTTGTTACTGGGCTTAAACATGCTGCTGATGGAAAATCAGATGGTCTTTCTTTGATTCAGGATTCTATCAAAGGTTTGGCAGAGTATGTTAGTGGTGAGAGCAATGATTTCTCTACCGTAGGAGTTAAGGCTGTTGATGATTACACGGTAGAATACACGCTCAACAAACCAGAAAGTTTCTGGAACTCTAAGGTCACAACTGCAACCATGCTCCCAGTTAATGAAGAATTTTTGAATTCTAAAGGGAGCGACTACGGTGCACCAACCCCATCAGGTATCCTATATAATGGTCCTTATTTCTTGAAATCATTGACTTCAAAATCAGTCATTGAATATGAAAAGAATCCAAACTACTGGGATAAGGACAATGTCAAGATTGACAATATTAAACTAACTTTCTACGATGGATCAGACCAAGAATCCTTGATTCGTAGCTTTACACAAGGTTCTTATACAACTGCCCGTCTCTTCCCAACAAGTTCAAATTTTGAGTCAACTAAACAAGAGTACGGAGATAAGATTGTTTACAGTCCACAAGAAGCGACTAGCTACTACCTCACTGTTAACGTAAACCGCCAATCTTATAATAAAACAGCCAAAACAGACGAGGCTCAAAAAACTTCAACGAAAGAAGCTCTTCTCAACAAGAACTTCCGTCAGGCGCTGAACTTTGCTCTTGATCGTCATTCTTACACTGCTCAGTTGAATGGTGAAGAAGGTGCGAACAAGATTATCCGTAACAGCCTAGTGCCACATGACTACGTTCAAGTGGGTGAAAAAACCTTTGGAGAGTTGGCACAGGCAGAGCTCGTTTCATATGGAGACCAGTGGAAAGATGTAACCCTTACAGATGGCAAGGATACGATTTACAGTCCTGAAAAAGCTAAGGCAGCCTTTGCTAAAGCCAAGGAAGAATTGCAAGCCAAGGGGGTTACCTTCCCAATCCATTTGGATATCCCGGTTGAACAAACAGATGTAATCGCGGTTCAACAAACCAACTCACTCAAGCAGTCTATCGAATCATCACTTGGTACTGAAAATGTCATTGTTGATGTCCTTCAAATGACAGATAATGAAAAAATGAGCATTACGTCTCAAGCCAAGGTTCCATCCCAAAAAGACTATGACTTGAACGGAACTGGTTGGGGACCAGACTATCAAGACCCAGCTACCTACCTCAACATTCTTGATGCCAAGAAGGGTTCTGCCCTTAAACACTTGGGGATCAAGCGCGGAGGAGATCCAGAAGTGATGGCTCAAGTTGGACTGGACGAATACAAGAAACTCTTGGATGACGCTGCAGCTGAAACCAGCGACCTTAATAAGCGTTATGAAAAATACGCTAAAGCTCAAGCTTGGGTATCGGATAGTTCACTTTTAATCCCAGTTGCTTCTTCAGGTGGTTCTCCAACGGTTAGCCGTACTGTACCATTTACAAAAGCTTACTCTCAAGTCGGGATCAAGGGAGACCCATTTGTATTCAAAGGATTGGAGTTGCAAAATGACGTTGTGACTGCAAAAGAATACGAAGAAGCCTTCAAGAAATGGCAACAAGAAAAAATCGAGACAAATGCCAAATACCAAAAAGAACTTGAAAAACACGTCAAGTAATCTATAAACAGAAAAGGAAGTTGCAGGAAACTGTGCTCCCTTTTTTGTTTTAGACACCAGTTGTCATAAAGGCAGTAACTTTACATTTTTGAATAAATTTGATAAAATATGGTTATGTTATAAAAACTGACATAAAGGAGTGAATGATGATCAAACTGAAAAAAAGACTAATCGGGACAGGTCTTGTCTTAGCGACAGGGATTTTGCTCTCTGCATGTGGACAGTCCAACACAGATACTAGCACTTATTCATCAACATTTAGTGCGAATCCAACAACTTTTAACTATCTCCTAGATTATTATGCAGATAACACTGCCGTTATTACCAATCTTGTAGATGGTTTGTTAGAAAATGACAGCTATGGGAACCTCGTACCTGCTCTTGCGGAGGATTGGTCTATTTCATCAGATGGTTTGACCTATACTTACAAGCTTAGAAAAGATGCCAAGTGGTATACGGCTGATGGTGAGGAATATGCTTCAGTTAAAGCTCAGGATTTTGTCACTGGAATCAAATATGCCGCTGACAACAAGGGGCAAGCCATGGATCTGATCCAAAATTCAATCAAGGGATTGAATGACTATGTGACGGGTGTGACCAATGACTTTTCAACTGTCGGTGTCAAAGCCTTGGATGATTACACAGTCGAGTACACTTTGACTCGACCAGAACCGTATTGGAATTCAAAGACAACCAATAGTATCCTTTTCCCAGTCAACGAAGAGTTCTTGAAATCAAAGGATAAAGATTTTGGTACCTTGACACCAGATAGTATCCTTTATAATGGTCCATATCTGTTAAAAGATTTCACATCAAAATCTTCGATCGAATATGTGAAGAATCCACACTATTATGACCATGATAAAGTAACCATTGAAAAAGTTAAGTTAGCCTACTTTGATGGGTCAGATCAGGAGATGACCATTCGAAACTTTGAAAGTGGTGCTTACTCGATTGCAGGAGTCTATCCAAATAGTTCGAACTATGCTAAGACAAAAGAAACATACCAAGACAATATCGTCTATAGCTTACAAGACAAGACATCTTGGTACTTTAACTTTAACGTCAACCGCAAAACCTATAATCATACCGCTAAAACAACGGACGAACAAAAGAAATCAGCTCAAACAGCTATCTTAAATAAAAATTTCCGTCAGGCTATCAACTTTGGAATTGATCGAACAGCCTACTCTGCTCAATCTAACGGTGAAGAAGCAGCGAGCAAAACCCTTCGTAATACTCTGGTTCCCCCAACATTTGTTCAGGTGGGAGATAAGACCTTTGGAGAAGTAACAGCTTCTAAGCTTGTGAACTACGGAACTGAGTGGTCAGGTATCAATTTGGCAGATGCTCAAGATGCCTACTTTAACAAGGAAAAGGCCCAAGCAAAATTTGCGGAAGCTAAAAAGGAATTGGAAGCCCAAGGCGTGACTTTCCCAATCCATTTGGATGTCCCTGTTGATCAGACGAATAAAAACGCGGTTTCTGGTATGAACTCGGTTAAACAAACCCTTGAAACAGTACTAGGTTCTGACAATATCGTCATTGATGTTCAACAGCTTTCTACAGATGACTTTGGAAATGTTGCCTTTCTAGCACCAAATCCAGCAGCTCGTGACTACGACCTAAACTTTGATGGTTGGGTTGGTGATTACCAGGATCCATCAACTTATCTAGACCCCTTCAATGCTGAAACTGGCTTCTATCTCAAAATTTTTGGTCTTGATGCCAAGGAAGACCAAGAGCTCATTAAGAGTTTGGGGCTCGATACCTATACACAATTCCTGAAAGAAGCAGATGCAGAGAACAAAGATGTCGCTAAGCGTTATGAAAAATACGCTGAAGCGCAAGCTTGGATGATTGACAATTCTCTAGTCATGTCTGCTATGTCAAATGGTGGTACAGCCTCTGTAACTAAAGTAACTCCGTTTACACGTGCCTACTCCCTAGTAGGTATCAAGGGTGACGGAAATAATTATAAGTACATGAGATTACAAAAAGACCCTGTTACCAAGAAACAATTTGACGAAGCCAAGGCTAAGTGGGAAGCAGAAAGTAAAAAGGCTATCGAAAAGAGCCAAAAAGAGTTTGAAAACCACGTTAAATAAGATTATAGACAAGGTTGCCCCTGAGCGCCTTGTCTTTTTGTGCAGAATGGCATTCGGAACTTTGCCCATATTTGAGAGCAACTTAAGAGAACAAAAGCGAATGAAAACGCTGAAAATAGCAAGGATGGATGGAATTTCCATCATGATTGTGATATAATATTTATAACTATTAACGTGTATAGGGGATTATAATGAGTAGACGTTCAAAGAGAGCTCGTTTAGGGAATGTAAAACGAAATATTAATATAGTTTTAGCAACCATTTATTTGTTATTGAGTGGTTTTTTGTTGTTCTTAATTTTCAAACATAATATCCTAGCTTTTCGATACCTCAATATCCTTACGGCGGTTCTTATTCTCGTTTCTGCTGTAATTGCAATCCTCCTGATAGTGTATAAAAAAGCCGAGAAGTTTACGGTTTTCTTTTTGACACTTGCTATCGTAGTTAGCTCCGTTTCTCTTTATGCTTTGCAACAGTTTGTCGGTTTTACCAATCATATCAATGCGACCTCAAACTACTCAGAGTATTCGATGAGTGTGGTCGTTTTGAAAGATAGTGAAATCAATAATGTGACCCAGTTGGATAGTGTAACAGGTCCGACTGAAACAGATAATGATAATATCCAAAAGTTGGTGGCGGATATTAAGACGACACAGAGTAAAGACTTTACAGTTGAACAGAGTACTTCTTATCTGGCAGCTTATAAGAGTCTGCTTTCTGGCGAAACGAAAGCAATTGTCTTAAATAGTGTCTTTGAAAATATCATTGAAGCAGAGTATCCAGATTATGCTTCAAAAATCAAAAAAATCTATACAAAACAATTAACTAAGGATGTTGCGGCACCAAAGATATCGAAGAATAAAGCTTTCAATATTTATGTGAGTGGTATTGATACCTATGGTCCGATTAGTTCCGTTTCTCGTTCAGATGTGAATATTCTAATGACTGTGAACCGAGATACCAAGAAAATCCTTCTGACTACAACGCCTCGAGATTCTTATGTTCCGATTGCGGATGGGGGAAATAATCAAAAGGATAAATTGACCCACGCTGGTATTTATGGAGTGGACTCGTCGATTCATACTTTGGAAAATCTCTATGGTGTGGATATTAACTACTATGTGCGCTTAAACTTTACCTCTTTCTTGAAGTTAATTGACCTTTTAGGTGGAATTGATGTCTATAATGATCAGGAGTTTACAGCACATACTAACGGGAAGTATTATCCTGTTGGGAATGTTCATTTAGACTCTGAGCAGGCTCTTGGTTTTGTCCGTGAGCGCTACTCTCTAGCAGATGGAGATCGAGATCGTGGTCGGAACCAACAAAAGGTTATTGTAGCTATTATTCAGAAGTTGACGTCAACTGAGGCTTTAAAAAACTACGATAACATCATCAAGGGATTGCAAGATTCTCTTCAGACCAATATGCCTTTGGAAACCATGATGGATCTGGTTAATACTCAATTGGAGAGTGGTGGGAGCTACAAAGTCAACTCTCAAGACTTGAAGGGAACTGGACGCACGGATCTTCCTTCATACGCTATGCCAGATAGTAACCTCTACATGATGGAAATTGATGAAAGTAGTTTGGCCGCTGCGAAAGCTGCTATCAAGGATGTGATGGAGGGCAAGTAGCATGATAGATATCCATTCGCACATCGTTTTTGATGTGGACGATGGTCCAAAGTCGATAGAGGAAAGTAAAAAACTTCTTAGAGAGGCCTATAGTCAAGGAGTGAGAACAATTGTTTCCACTTCGCATAGACGAAAAGGGATGTTCGAAACTCCTGAAGAAAAAATCGCAACTAACTTTCTGAAGGTGCGAGAAATGGCTAAGGAAGTTGCGAATGACCTAATCATTGCCTATGGGGCAGAAATCTACTATACGCCGGATGTTGTTGAGAAGTTAGAAAAGAAATTAATCCCAACCATCAACGATAGCCGCTATGCTTTAATCGAGTTTAGTATGAATACACCCTATCGGGATATACATAAGGGGTTGAGTAATATTCTAATGTTAGGCATTACACCCGTCATTGCCCACATTGAACGCTACGATGCTTTAGAAAACAATGAAAAGCGCGTGCGAGAGCTGATTGATATGGGATGTTATACTCAGGTTAATAGTTCTCATGTTTTGAAACCAAAACTCTTCGGAGAAACCTATAAATTTATGAAAAAGAGAGCCCAGTATTTCTTGGAACGAGATCTGGTTCACGTGATAGCAAGTGACATGCACAACTTGGATCACAGACCTCCTCATATGGAGGAAGCCTATGATATCATTGCCAAAAAATACAGTGGAGATAAGGCTAAGGAACTTTTTAAGGATAATCCCCGAAAAATAATAATGGATCAATTGATTTAGGAGAAAAAATGAAAGAACAAAATATGATGGAAATCGATGTATTTCACTTGCTTAAAATCCTTTGGAAGCGAAAATTGTTAATTGCTTTGGTAGCATTCGTGACAGGGATAGTAGCATTTGCCTACAGTAGTTTTATTGTGAAGCCGGAGTTTACGAGTACGACCCGAATTTATGTGGTCAATCGTAATCAGGGAGATAAGCCAGGTTTGACCAACCAAGACTTGCAAGCTGGATCTTACTTGGTAAAAGACTATCGCGAAATCATTCTCTCGCAAGACGTTTTAGAGAAGGTTACGACTGATTTGAAACTAGAACTCCCTCCCAAAGGTCTAGCTAGTAAAATCAAGGTAACAGTTCCAGTGGATACGCGTATTGTATCGATTTCTGTTACAGACCGTGCACCTGAGGAAGCTAGTCGTATCGCCAACTCTTTGAGAGAGGTTGCGGCTCAAAAGATTATCAGCGTCACTCGGGTTTCGGATGTGACAACGCTTGAAGAAGCACGCCCAGCAACATCGCCATCTTCGCCAAATATTCGTCGCAATACCATGGTTGGATTCCTTGCGGGAGCGGTTGTGATGGTTGTCACAGTTCTCCTTGTTGAGATTTTGGATACACGAGTGAAACGTCCAGAAGATATTGAAGACGTGTTGCAAATTGCACTATTGGGAGTAGTTCCAAATTTGGATAAATTGAAATAGGAGAGAAAAATGCCAACGTTAGAGATTGCACATAAAAAACTGGATCAGGCAAGAAAAGCAGAAGAGTACTATAATGCCCTTCGTACCAATATACAATTGAGTGGGAATAACTTGCAAGTGATTTCTATTACGTCTGTCAAACCAGGAGAAGGGAAATCAACAACTTCTACCAATATTGCTTGGGCTTTCGCGCGTGCAGGCTATAAGACACTGTTGATCGATGCGGATATCCGTAATTCAGTCATGTCAGGTGTCTTTAAATCACGTGAAAAGATTACAGGCCTAACAGAGTTCTTGTCAGGCACAACAGACCTATCACAAGGTTTATGTGAAACCAATGTTGAAAATCTGTTTGTCATTCAAGCGGGCTCTGTATCACCAAACCCAACAGCTTTGTTACAAAGTGAAAATTTTGCGACCATGATTGACACCTTACGCAAGTACTTTGACTACATCGTTGTAGATACTGCCCCGATTGGAGTTGTTATCGATGCGGCGATTATCACGCAGCAGTGTGACGCTTCTGTTTTAGTAACTGCGGCTGGTGAAACAAATCGTCGTGATGTCCAAAAAGCTAAAGAACAACTCGAACAAACAAGCAAACCATTTCTAGGAGTAGTTCTAAATAAATTTAATACTTCAGTTGAAAAATATGGCTCCTATGGAGCATATGGGAACTATGGGAAAAAGTAGGGAATCTTGTAGTTGGAGAATTATCTAAGGGGATTATTACAAGGGGGAGTTTTAGGTGAAACAAAACAAGATCATCTATATTGCCTTCAAAAGGTCTATGGATGTATTTATCGGCTTGTTTGGAACGGTATTTATAGTTTTACCCTGTTCTCTGGTCATCTTTGTAATCTATAAAATGAAAGGTTACAAAGGAAGTATATTTTTTACACAGTGCAGAGCAGGTCTCAGAGGGAAAAAATTTAAAATCATTAAGTTTAGGTCGATGGTCGAGAATGCAGAAGAAATTCTGATTTCGAATAAGGAACTTTATGAAAAGTATAAAAAGAATAGCTATAAATTGCCACCAAATGAGGATCCACGACTTACAAATATTGGAGATTTTATAAGAAAAACAAGTATTGATGAGGTTCCACAGTTTATAAATGTACTACTAGGTGATATGAGTCTTATTGGTCCAAGACCAATTCTTGAAAATGAACTAGACGAATATACCGAGGATGAACAGGAAATTTTATTGTCTGTTCGTCCTGGGATTACAGGGATATGGCAAGTTTCAGGTAGGAGCGGAGTATATTATCCTGAACGTTGTGAGATGGAATTATATTATCCTAGAAATCAGTCTTTACGGTTAGATATCAAAATCTTCTTTTTGACCATTAGAAGAGTGTTATCCCGTGAAGGAGCTCATTGAGAATTCAAACTGAGTCGGCATAAAGTGAAATATATAAAGATAAAATTGAATACAAAAAGGATATCTTTGGTATTCAATTTTATCTTTTTGGGTCAAGATAGTTTTAGTGATAATCTATTTTGGTTGGATATTTTTTAATAGAGAATGATTACAATTTTGATTAAAAGGTAGTTGAGCTAGTTATGGATGAAGGGAATTGAATTAGGATATAGAAATGTCTAAAACGTATAGAATCATAGTTGCAACACATAAACGATTTCAAATGCCAGAGGATAAGGACTTGTATATCCCTATCCAAGTTGGTAGTGAGGGTAAGGAAGATTTAGGTTATCAACCAGATAATCAAGGAGTTCATATTTCTCACCTTAATCCTTATTATTGTGAATTAACAGGATTATATTGGGCTTGGAAAAATTTAGAATGTGATTATCTTGGATTGGTACATTATCGTAGATATTTCACATCAAAACGACACTCATATAGAGAAGCAATTAGTATGGATGACATTATTCTTTCAAAATCAGAAGTAAAAAACTTTCTGTCAAAATACGATGTTGTCGTTCCTAAAAAACGGAAATATTATATTGAAACACTATACTCTCACTATGCACATACTCACGATGCCAATCATTTAGACGTGACACGCCAGATTGTTAGCGAATTGAGACCGGATTATATCGAAGCTTTTGATCAGGTCATGAAACAACGCAGAGGCTATATGTTCAATATGTTTATCATGTCCAAAGAAAATGTAGCAGCCTATTGTGAATGGTTGTTCCCAATTATCGATGAACTCTATAGAAGATTGGACATTACAGACTATTCTGCTTTTGACGCTAGATTATTTGGTCGTATCAGTGAACGCTTGTTCAATGTTTGGTTGGCAAAACAAGATTTGCGGGTAAAAGAGATTCCGTTCATTTATATGGAAAAAATTGATTTGATTCAAAAAGGGAGGTCCTTTTTACAAGCAAAATTCTTTGGAAAAAAATATGGACAGAGTTTTTAGATAGGGATGAATAATAAGAATGAAATTAGTACTAAAAATAAAATCTGTACCAGAACTTTTGGCTCTTGTTGCTTTAGGGATATTTTTAACGGTTTCGATATTAAATGTAACTTTTTATGCTCGGTATCTGCCTGGAACAGTTTATAAATTAGCGATAGCTTTTTCCCTCTTTCTTTTGGTTATAAAAGAGTCGTTTAAGAGAAAATATGATTATAGAACTCTCATTGGTTTGTTTGCAACGATTTTAATTTATTTTATAGTGGGGAAAATGACATCTCTCAGTTCAGAACTTCCTGTAAGTATATTATTTATTTATACTTTACGAGATATTCCCTTTAAGAAGGTGGCGAAAACTTCATTAGTCGTTAGTATGTGCTTGTTGTTTTTTGTTATCATAAGCGCAAGATTAGGAATAATAACGAATTATATAGAAATTTCTGGTCCTCGAGTACGGGCCTACCTAGGCTTTAGATATGCTCTATTTCCTTCGGTTTTACTGATGAATATAGTTGCTATTGTGTTTTATTTAAAGCAAAACAAAATCCAATACTGGCAATGGCTACTGTTAGCTCTATCAGTTTATTGGGTATATGATCAAACGGATTCTCGTTTAACATTTTATAGTTCCTGTGTATTGCTGGCATGCAGTTTGTTAATAAAATGGTTTCCGAAACTATTTTCAAAGTTAGGATATGTGATTAAAGTTTTTAAACCAACCTTTATTGTAAATGCAGTTATTAGTTTTTGGGTCTCCGTTACCTATCTCAATTCAAGTCATTCTTTTATCAATGATCTTCTTTTTAAAGTGAATCATATGTTAGGTGGTCGGATATACTTGGCTAATAAATCTTTAAATCTCTATGGTTTTGGATTTTTTGGACGACCAGTTTACTGGAATGGGAATGGTCTGACTGTTGAAGGTGTTAGAAACTATCAGACCTATCTGTATGTGGACAATTTGTATGTCCAAATTTTACAGAGATTTGGCCTACTCATCCTGGGATTAATGGTCTCAGTTCTATCTTTGACACTACTTAAAGTCATTAAGAAACGCCAGTGGATTCTTGCTCTGATTTTGATATTAATGAGTTTTCACTCTATGATTGATGATTTGAATTTCTATCTTCATAACAATATTTTTTGGATATTAGTAGGTGTTTTAATAAACTCGGATTATCAGTTTTCTGATGAAAGCGATGAAGATCAAGGGGGACGTTCGTTTGAAAAAATCGTATAGTGAAATGGTAAGAAGTATTTAACGAGAACTTAAAAGAGCATAGACTGAGACGACGGTTTAATTTCGATTTATTTATATAGGAGGAAAGTATGTCGGATATCAAAATCATTCAAGATAAGATTTTATCTATTTTGAAAGAGTTTATTAATATTTGCGAAGAAAATAACCTAACCTACTATGCTCTAGGTGGGACCTTGTTAGGAGCGGTACGTCATAAAGGTTTCATACCTTGGGATGATGACATCGATATCGGTATGCCGAGAGAAGATTACGAAAAGTTTAAAAAAATAGCTTCAAATGTCTTGCGGGAAAACTACAAGTTTTTAAGCGAAGATACATTAAACTATAAAAAAGCTTTCTCTGTGATTCGAGATGATTCTACAAAAATCATCATGAATTATAGTAAAGAAGAATTGGTAGAAAGTTTGTGGATAGACATTTTCCCGCTAGATGGTATGCCCTCTAACGCTTTAAAGAAAAAAATTCATTCTTTGAGATACTTGTACGCAAGGATGATGGTTCAACTCTCGCAATTCAATAGTTTGGTGAATCAGAAAAAAGAAAATCGACCATTCATTGAAAAGATAATTATTGCTTTTGCGAATGCTGTTAATATTGAGAAGATTATTTCCTTTACATGGGCTCAGAAAAAATATTTACAAACGATAAAAAAATATTCGTTTGATGAAGCTTATGCAGGAAATTATACGGGAGCTTACAAATTAAAAGAGATAGTACCGAGTGAATACTTTGGAGAACCAGTCCTATTACAGTTTGAAGATCTTAAACTTTGTTGTCCTTGCAAATACAAAGAATATCTAATAGCCATTTACGGAGCGGATTATATGCAATTGCCACCAGAAGACAAAAGAACTCTTCACCACTACGAGATTATATCACTGGGTGAAAATGAAGGGGAAGTGTAGTTTAAAGATGAAAAAAATCGCTTTAGTGAAATGGAGTATCGATAGAACAGATGGAGGACTGAAAGTAGCAACCAGCCTTGCAAATGAGTTATCAACTATGTATGAAGTTCATCTTCTCTCGATGATTTCTACAGAAAACAATTTCTTCTCGCTGAAACAATCGGTTCGATATCAAAATTTATCATCAAAGAAAATATCTATGAGTAAAAATTTTCTCGAAGCGGTCAAGTTGTTGAGAAACTATCTGAAAGAAGAGAACATTGATATTGTTTTTGGAATCGGAATGAGTATGAATACAGTTGGTGTAGCAAGCACAATTGGTTTGAAAACAAAATTTGTTTCCTGCGACCATACAAATTCTATAGTAGATATTGATACTAAAGTTAAGAAGATACAAAGGTATATTGGAGCGAAATTTGCTGATAAACTCGTGACCCTTACTCAAGAAGACCGTGAAAATTATATAAAAAAATACAGTGTTCCTGAAGAAAGGATTTGCTACATCTATAATTGGAAAGAGGCTTCTCTTTCAGATATCTCCTATAATAAAAATTCAACTAAAATCGTGACGGTTGGCCGTTTTGATTATCAAAAAGGATTTGATTATCTTGTTCAAGTCGCGAAAAAAGTGTTTGTGAAAAGGTCTGACTGGACTTGGGAAATCTACGGTTCCGGCAATCAAGATGAAGTGGACAAAATCAGAAATTTAATCAACGAAAATGATTTACAGGATAAGTTAGTTATAAAAGGACTCGAAAAAAATCAAGATTTGATTTATGGAGATAAAGGGATTTATGTCATGACTTCTCGTTATGAAGGTTTACCTCTAGTTCTACTGGAAGCTCAACAATACAACCTCCCAATTGTTAGTTTCAGATGTCCAACAGGACCAAATGAGATTGTTGAAGATGGGGTCAATGGTTATCTGATTGATTGTTATGATACCGATAAAATGAGTGATAGAATACTTGAATTGATGGAAGATTCGAACTTGCGAAGTTCCTTCTCCAATCATGCCATGGATAATATGGATAAATTCGATAAGGAAAAAATTCTCAAGCAGTGGATTGAACTAATTGAGACGATTTATGAGATAAGATGAAGGATTGTTTATTAACAATTGTAATGCCCAGTTGTAATATTCAGGACTACATTTTAAAAGGGCTGGAGTCTTTTCAACAAGTGTTTCCGAATTATAAAAATAAATTTGAAGTACTGGTTGTCATGGATGGCCAGTAATTCGGAAAGGTTGTTAAAGGAGCTATATAGTAAAATTGAGCAAAGCTCATATAAATACGTTCCTACGAAAAAATTTGACAGATGGTCTTACTTAGATTATAGGACTAACTTTGCTTTTGGAATAGTTTTTAATCCGAATTTGAAGAAATACTCTGAAAAGAAAGAAAAAGAGAGGGGCGTTTAAGATGTTTATCAGCATCGTTGTTCCTGTTTATAATGTTGCAGACTATCTGCATTTTGCGATAGAAAGCTTAATTAAACAGACCTATCAAAACTTTGAGATAATCCTTGTAAATGATGGTTCCACAGACAATTCTCCCATATTATGCGAAGATTATGCAAAGCAATATGAAAATATCTATGTTTTCCACAAAGAAAATGGTGGATTATCTGATGCACGTAATTTTGGAGTGGCAAAAGCCAACTCAGATTGGATTTTCTTTTTAGATCCGGATGATTATCTTGAAGAATATACGCTAGAGTTAATCGTGAAAATTCAGGAAACACATCAAGCAGACTTGATTTCAACCAAGGTAAAAGCTACTTCAAAATATAATGCTTATACTTCTTATCGATTGCAAGACTCAGACTATAAAGATTTGGCTCCGATTACAAAAGAAAAGGCTCTGGAACTAATGTTGGATGACAAAGTTGCAACGGTTTCTGCCTGTGCTAAGCTTTATAAAAAAAGTATATTGGAACGAGTCCCTTTTCCAGTTGGGAAAATCTATGAGGATTTTTATGTTGTAGCAGAACACCTTGCCTTAGCTGAAAGAATCGTGATCAGTCCACTTGAAACCTACAATTACTATCGTAGGGAAGGGAGTATAGTTCGTTCAACATTTACTGAAAAAAGATATGATTTCTTTGAAGCTGTTGCAAAAAATGAGGAAGTTATTAAAAGAGAGTACATTCAGAGTCCAGAATTAAAGCAAGCTTTGCAAGCTAAAAAATTATTAGGTGGTTTTGTAATAATTGGTGCAAAAGCTGACTCAGGCTTAAAAGATTTTTCAAAAGATAAAGAGTTGTTGAGAGTCGAAATGAGTGACTTGTTAAAAAATAATAAGTTATCATGGAAACTAAAACTAAAATACCTTATTTTTATGTTAAACCCTAGATTGTATTTGTTGCTACGATAGTATCGTGCATAGATCCAATTTAATTTATAACAAGTGTCAAAAAAATGTAGGAAAGAGGAAATATGAAAGAAGTTTTTAGAATTATTGACCATTATAAGTATGACCAGTCAAACTTTTTGTTTTCACTGATTAATTCTAAATTGGATGACTTGAAATGAAAGTATTAAAAAACTACGCCTACAATCTTTCTTATCAATTGTTGGTGATTATACTTCCGATTATTACGACTCCCTATGTAACACGGGTCTTTTCTTCGGATGATTTAGGGATGTATGGATACTTTAATTCCATTGTCACCTACTTTATTCTCTTAGCGACGTTAGGAGTTGCTAACTATGGTACTAAGGTCATTTCAGGACATCGTAATGAGATTAATAAAAACTTTTGGGGTATCTACTCTCTACAGTTAGGGGCAACAGTTCTTTCTCTGTCCTTATATGCTCTTCTTTGTCTGACCCTTCCCTCTATGCAAAATCCGGTAGCCTACATTCTAGGCTTGAGTTTAGTTTCAAAAGGTTTAGACATTTCCTGGCTCTTTCAAGGGCTAGAAGATTTTCGAAAGATTACTGTTCGAAATATCACAGTTAAACTCGTTGGAGTCATTTCAATCTTCCTCTTTGTCAAATCTGCAAATGACCTATATCTCTATGTTTTTTTGCTAACTATATTTGAACTTTTGGGGCAACTAAGTATGTGGTTACCTGCTAGGGAGTTTATCGGTAGTTCTCATTTTAGCATAGAATATGCTAAGCATCATTTAAAGCCGGTCATATTATTATTCCTTCCTCAAGTAGCTATTTCTTTGTACATTACGCTGGATCGTACCATGCTTGGAGCCTTAGCTTCTACAAAAGATGTAGGAATTTATGACCAGGCCCTAAAATTAGTAAATATCCTTCTGACCTTGGTAACTTCCTTGGGAAGCGTTATGTTGCCTCGTGTCGCACATTTGTTAGCGACAGGTGATCACAAAGCGGTTAACAAAATGCATGAGATGTCCTTCCTCATTTATAATCTAGTGATTTTCCCAATGATGGCAGGAATTTTAATAGTCAATGATGATTTTGTTAGATTTTTCCTTGGGCAGGATTTTCAGGATGCACGTCATGCAATTGCTATTATGATTTTCCGTATGTTCTTTATCGGTTGGACCAATATCATGGGAATTCAGATACTGATACCTCACAATCAAAATAAAGAATTCATGATTTCAACAACAGCTCCCGCAATTATCAGTGTAGGTTTGAACTTACTATTCCTTCCTAAACTTGGATATATCGGAGCAGCCATTGTTTCTGTTTCGACAGAGGCGTTAGTATGGGCGATACAATTATACTTTACCCGTAGATACCTAAAAGAAGTTCCAATTATCGGATCTTTGACAAAAATAGTCCTAGCATCAGCTATCATGTATGGCATTCTGCTAGGTTCAAAAACAGTTATACATTTTTCGCCAACCCTAAATGTTCTAGCATTTGCAGTGCTTGGTGGAATCATTTATCTTTTTGCAATTCTATCTCTGAAAGTGGTAGATGTAAAAGAATTAAAACAAGTTATTAGGAAAAATTAGAATGCAAAAAAATCGGAATATCAGCCTAGATTTATTAAAAGTGCTTGCGTGTATTGGGGTCATTTTACTCCATACAACAATGGGCGGATTTAAAGAGACAGGATCATGGAATCTTTTGGCATATTTATATTATTTAGGTACCTACTCCATTCCTTTGTTTTTTATGGTCAATGGTTATTTATTGTTAGGCAAAAGGGAAATAACTTATCCTTACATACTTCAAAAAGTCAAATGGATTCTAATAACAGTGTCATCATGGAGCATTATCGTTTGGCTCTTTAAAAGAGACTTTGCGGTTAATCCAATTAAAAAAATTGTAGGCTCTCTGTTACAAAAAGGGTATTTCTTTCAGTTTTGGTTTTTTGGTGCGCTGATTCTTATTTATTTATGTTTGCCTGTTTTGAAAACAGTTATAAATTCAAAAAGAAAATATGTATACATTCTATCTTTATTGGTGGCAATTGGGTTTATAGTTGAATTAGCAAATATTTTCCTTCAGATGCCTATACAAACTCATGTTATGCAAACTTTTAGATTATGGACTTGGTTTTTCTACTATCTTTTAGGTGGTTATATAGCGCAATTCAATATAGACAACCTCAAATATAGATTTAAAAACTGGATGAAAATAGTTAGCATACTCTTAGTATTGATATCGCCAATTATATTCTTTTTCTTAGCAAAGAATACTTACCATAATCTTTTTGCTGAATATTTTTATGATACTTTATTTGTAAAAGTCAGTACTCTAGGAATTTTTCTAACTATCCTCACGCTTACGTTGAATGAAAACCGAAAGGAATGGATTGTTTTCCTTTCTAATCAAACAATGGGAGTTTTCATAATACACACTTATATTATGAAATTGTGGGAAAGGATATTTGGTTTTAATTTTGTTGGAGCATATTTACTTTTTGCTCTATTTACTTTAAGTGTTAGTTTTATTATTGTTGGAATGTTAATGAAGATTCCTTACTTCAATCGAATCGTCAAATTATAAAAAGGAGAACACTATGTACGATTATCTGATCGTCGGTGCTGGTTTGTCTGGAGCAATCTTTGCACACGAAGCTACAAAACGCGGTAAAAAAGTAAAAGTGATTGACAAGCGTGATCACATCGGTGGAAATATCTACTGTGAAAATGTTGAGGGCATCAATGTCCACAAGTATGGTGCCCACATTTTCCATACTTCCAATAAAAAAGTATGGGACTATGTTAACCAATTCGCTGAGTTTAACAACTATATCAACTCGCCAGTGGCTAACTACAAGGGGAGTCTTTACAATCTTCCTTTCAACATGAATACCTTCTACGCTATGTGGGGAACTAAGACACCACAAGAAGTCAAGGATAAGATTGCAGAGCAAACGGCTGACATGAAAGATGTTGAGCCTAAGAACTTGGAAGAACAAGCCATCAAGTTGATTGGTCCGGATATCTATGAGAAATTGATCAAGGGCTATACAGAAAAGCAATGGGGACGTTCTGCAACAGACCTTCCGCCATTTATTATCAAGCGCCTCCCAGTGCGTTTGACCTTTGATAACAACTACTTTAACGACCGTTACCAGGGGATTCCAATTGGGGGTTATAACGTTATCATCGAAAATATGCTGAAGGATGTAGAAGTAGAACTTGACGTTGACTTTTTTGCCAATCGTCAAGAATTAGAGGCTTCTGCTGAAAAGGTTGTCTTTACAGGGATGATTGACCAATACTTTGATTATAAACATGGTGAGTTAGAATACCGTAGTCTTCGTTTTGAACACGAAGTTCTGGATGAGGAAAACTATCAAGGAAACGCAGTTGTTAACTACACAGAACGTGAAATTCCTTATACTCGTATTATTGAGCATAAACACTTTGAGTATGGTACTCAACCAAAGACGGTTATCACTCGTGAATATCCAGCTGATTGGAAACGTGGAGATGAGCCATATTATCCAATCAATGATGAGAGAAACAATGCCATGTTTGCTAAGTATCAAGAAGAAGCAGCCAAAAATGACAAGGTTATCTTCTGTGGTCGCTTGGCAGATTATAAATACTATGATATGCATGTAACTGTTGAACGTGCATTGGATGTGGTAGAGAAAGAACTAGGAAGTATCTAAGAACATCACAGATAAAGGGGAGAAAAGGTGAAATATTATCTGAAGGATTCATTTCTGAGTAATGAATATGAAAAGAATGCAGGAAATAAGGCACGAAATGACGTGGAAGCTATTCTAGTCTCAGAGGGTTATAAGGGGTTGGAACTCAAGGTTGAGAATTGGTATAAGATGAATTTCTTTAAAGCTCAGCAACACAAATATCGTGCGCTCAAGTCTGTCTTTGATCAGTTGGGATCTGGGGATGAATTGCTGATTCAGTTCCCAATTATCCACCATACATTTTTCATCTCACAACTCATTAAGCAGGCGCAAAATAGAGGGGTCAAATTCTATCTTGTGATTCATGATATTGAAACCTTGCGTCATGTAGGAAATTCAGCAGTGAAACTTCGTCATAAAGTGAGAAATTACTTCCAAGAGAAGGCAGCTCTTACATCAGTGGATGGCATTATCGTTCATAATGATATCATGAAAAATGCCTTGACAATTCAAGGCATACCATCAGATAAAATGGTTAGCTTGGAGATTTTTGACTATCTGATTCCGAACTTTGAGGAAAAAAGTGTTCCCCAAAAAGAAGAAGCGATTATCATCGCCGGAAATCTAATTCCAACAAAATCAGGCTATCTTTATAATTTGCCAGAACAGCCAGCCTATAATCTCTATGGAATGGGGTACGATGAAAGTCGTGCATTGAAAAACACCACCTACTTTGGTTCCTTTATGCCAGATGACCTCCCAAATGCTCTTCAAGGTAGTTTTGGTTTGGTGTGGGATGGTGATAGTTCAGAAACTTGCCAAGGTTCTTTCGGAAATTACTTACGTATTAACAACTCCCACAAGGCTTCTCTTTATTTGGCTTCGGGCTTTCCTCTAGTGGTTTGGAAAGAGTCTGCCCTTGCGCATTTTGTGCTAGATAAGCAATGTGGTATAGCAGTTGATTCTCTACATGACCTCCAAAAGGCACTGGACAATTTGACAGATCAAGATTACATGGAACTGTCGGCTAAAGCCAGACAAGTAGGAGTAGCGCTTCGAAATGGTGATTATCTGAAATCGGCTATTTCTAAATTGAAGTAAGAATTTGAAGCTACTCATTGATCAGTTCGTTAGAAAGATTACTTCATTATGAAAGGTATTATTCTTGCAGGTGGTTCAGGAACACGATTATACCCAACAAGATTCTACTACTTATTTAGTAGGCACAAATATCGATCGTCAGTCCTATAAGTACACTTCTAAGACAACAGACGAATACCAAAAAGCTCAAGAAAAATGGTTAAAAGAAAAAGAAGAGTCAAATAAAAAGGCCCAAGAAGAACTCGCAAACCATGTGAAATAACTTTAAAAAAGTAAAGGATTTAGCCATCGATATGATGGTTAAGTCCTTTTTTATCTTGGTATAAGTCCCTGAATGATTAGAGATAGGATTTTTCAGAAAAGAGAAAATTTTAGTGAATTTTACCTATTTCCTATTGCTTTCTGCCTTTTTATTTGTTATATTAAAAGTACAATTAATTTTTATTTATAACAGTTAAGCAGAGCACTTTCAGAGAAAGGAGTATTTTTTAAAAAAGAAATGTAAACGCTTACTGCAAAATGAAAGGATTTAGGAGTTCATGGATAAACGATTTTTTGAAAAACGCTGTAAGTTCAGTATTCGTAAGTTTACGCTTGGAGTAGCTTCGGTGATGATTGGAGCGACTTTCTTCGCAGCTAGCCCAGTATTAGCTGATCAAGCAAGAGTTGGTTCAACAGATAATTTGCCGAGTGAACTAGCTGATTTGGATAAGAAGGCTAGTGATGAGGGGCACGATTTTGACAAGGAAGCTGCCGCTCAGAATCCTGGTTCAGCTGAGACTACTGAAGGCCCACAAACAGAAGAAGAGTTGTTGGCTCAAGAAAAAGAAAAGTCTGAAAAGCCAAGCAATCTGCCAAAAGAATTAGAAGATAAGTTGGAGAAAGCCGAAGACAATGGGCGCGAAGTTGACAAGGATCAGTTGGCCCAAGATACTGGGAAGCTCGTCCCAGAAGATGTGGCTAAGACTACCAATGGGGAATTAAACTACGGCGCGACTGTTAAGATTAAGACGCCATCAGGAGAAGGTAGCGGTATTGTCATTGCTAAAGACCTTGTCTTGACGGTTTCTCATAACTTTATCAAGGATAGCCAAGACGGCAATATCCGTAAGGTTGTGGATAATGACCAAGGGGATGGAGATATCTATAGCATCTCATATCCAGGATTGCCAGATGTCAAGTTTAGCAAGAAAGATATTATTCATTGGGATCGTGAAGGCTACCTGAAGGGCTTCAAAAATGATTTGGCTCTTGTGAGATTGCGTACAGTTCTCGAAAATACGCCTGTTGAAGTAACCAAAAAGCCAGTAGTTAAGAAAATCGGAGATAAACTCCATGTCTTTGGTTATCCAGAAGGGAAATTGAATCCGATTGTCAATACTGCAGTTGATTTTGCGGAACCATACGGAGAAGGTGTCCAAGGGATTGGTTACCAAGGAGGAAAACCGGGCGCTAGTGGTGGCGGTATCTTTGATACAGAAGGCAAACTAGTCGGTGTTCACCAAAATGGTGTAGTTGGAAAACGGAGCGGCGGCATTCTCTTCTCACCAGCTCAACTAAAATGGATCCAAGACCACATACAGGGAATTTCAAGTGTGAAACCAGCCGACTTGGAAGAGAAAGAAAAACCGGCTGAAGAAAAACCAAAAGAGGATAAACCTGCAGCTGCCAAACCTGAAACACCTAAGACAGTAACTCCTGAATGGCAAACAGTAGCGAATAAAGAGCAACAAGGAACCATCACTATTCGTGAAGAAAAGGGTGTTCGCTACAATCAGTTGTCGTCGACTGCGCAGAACGACAATGGGGATAAACCAGCCTTGTTTGAAAAACAAGGATTGACAGTTGACGCGAATGGAAATGCGACGGTTGATTTAACCTTCAAAGATGACTCTGAAAAGGGCAAATCACGCTTTGGTGTCTTCTTGAAATTTAAAGATACCAAGAACAATGTTTTTGTTGGATATGACCAAGGTGGCTGGTTCTGGGAATACAAGACACCAGGTAATAGCACATGGTATCAGGGCGGTCGTGTTGCAGCTCCAGTAAATGGATCAGTGAATCATCTGACTATTAGCTTAAAATCAGATGGTCAGCTGAATGCAACAAATAATGATGTAAAACTTTTTGATACAGTTACTTTGCCAGCTGCGGTCAATGAGAATCTTAAAAATGAGAAGAAGATCCTTCTCAAGGCAGGAACTTACAGCAATGACCGTACGGTTGTCAGCGTTAAAACAGACAATCAAGAAGGTGTAAAAGCGGATGATACTCCTGCCCAGAAAGAAACAGGTCCGGCTGTTGATGATAGCAAGGTGACTTATGATACGATCCAGTCCAAGGTTCTCAAGGCAGTGATTGACCAAGCCTTTCCTCGTGTCAAAGAATACACCTTGAATGGGCATACTTTGCCAGGACAAGTTCAACAACTTAAGAAAATCTTGGTAAACAATCGCGAAATTACACCTGAAGTCACTTATAAGAAGATCAATGATACTACTGCAGAGTACTTGATGAAACTTCGTGACGAGAAGAATTTCATCAATGCAGATATGACAGTACGCTTGCAAGTTGTGGATAATCAGTTGCATTTTGATGTGACCAAGATTGTCAACCACAATCAAGTTACTCCAGGTCAGAAGATTGATGATGAAAGAAAACTTCTCTCCTCTATCAATTTCTTAGGAAACTCACTTGTGTCAGTTTCAAGCGACCAAACTGGAGCTAAGTTTGACGGGGCAACCATGTCAAACAACACTCATATCAGTGGAGATGAACATATTGCTGTAACCAATCCAATGAAAGATTTGGCTAAGGGCTATATGTATGGTTTTGTTTCTACAGATAAGCTTGCTGCAGGTGTTTGGAGTAACTCTCAAAACAGCTACGGTGGTGGTTCGAATGACTGGACTCGTTTGACAGCATTCAAACAAACTGTTGGAAATACAAACTATGTGGGAATCCAAAGTTCTGAATGGCAATGGGAAAAAGCTTATAAGGGCATTGTTTTCCCAGAATACACCAAGGAACTTCCAAGTGCCAAGGTTGTTATCACCGAAGACGCCAATGCTGACAACAAAGTCGATTGGCAAGATGGTGCCATTGCTTATCGTAGCATCATGAACAACCCTCAAGGTTGGGAAAAAGTTAAGGATATCACTGCTTACCGTATCGCGATGAACTTTGGTTCTCAAGCACAAAACCCATTCCTTATGACCTTGGATGGTATCAAGAAGATCAATCTCCACACAGATGGTCTTGGGCAAGGTGTTCTCCTTAAAGGTTATGGTAGTGAAGGTCACGACTCTGGTCACTTGAACTATGCTGATATTGGTAAACGTATTGGTGGTGTCGAAGACTTCAAGACCTTGATCGAAAAAGCGAAGAAATATGGAGCTCATCTAGGTATCCACGTTAACGCTTCTGAAACCTATCCTGAGTCTAAATACTTTAATGAAAATATTCTTCGTAAGAATCCAGATGGAAGCTACAGCTATGGTTGGAACTGGTTAGACCAAGGTATCAACATCGATGCTGCTTATGACTTGGCGCATGGACGCTTGGCTCGCTGGGAAGACTTGAAGAAAAAACTTGGTGAAGGTCTCGACTTTATCTATGTGGACGTATGGGGCAATGGCCAATCAGGTGATAACGGTGCCTGGGCTACCCACGTTCTTGCTAAAGAAATTAACAAACAAGGCTGGCGCTTTGCGATCGAGTGGGGCCATGGTGGTGAATACGACTCTACCTTCCAACACTGGGCAGCTGACTTGACCTATGGTGGCTACACTAATAAAGGTATCAACAGTGCTATCACTCGCTTTATCCGCAACCACCAAAAAGATTCTTGGGTTGGGGACTACAGAAGTTACGGTGGTGCAGCCAACTACCCACTTCTAGGTGGTTACAGCATGAAAGACTTTGAAGGCTGGCAAGGAAGAAGCGACTACAATGGCTATGTAACCAACTTATTTGCCCATGATGTCATGACTAAGTACTTCCAACACTTCACTGTAAGTAAATGGGAAAATGGTACACCAGTTACCATGACCGATAATGGTAGCACCTATAAATGGACTCCAGAAATGAAGGTTGAGCTAGTCGATGCAGCAGGAAACAAGGTTGTTGTGACTCGTAAGTCAAACGATGTCAATAGCCCGCAATACCGCGAACGTACAGTAACGCTCAATGGACGTGTCATCCAAGATGGTTCAGCTTACTTGACTCCTTGGAACTGGGATGCAAATGGTAAGAAACTTCCTACTGAAAAGGAAAAGATGTACTACTTCAATACGCAGGCCGGTGCAACAACTTGGACCCTTCCGAGTGATTGGGCAAATAGCAAGGTTTACCTTTACAAGCTAACTGACCAAGGTAAAACAGAAGAGCAAGAACTAACTGTAAAAGATGGCAAGATTACCCTAGACCTTCTAGCAAATCAACCATACGTTCTTTACCGTTCAAAACAAACCAATCCTGAAATGTCATGGAGCGAAGGAATGCACATCTATGACCAAGGATTTAACAGTGGAACCTTGAAACACTGGACCATTTCTGGTGATGCTTCCAAGGCAGAAATTGTCAAATCACAGGGTGCAAATGAAATGCTTCGTATCCAAGGTAATAAGAGCAAGGTCAGCCTTACTCAGAAACTGACTGGCTTGAAACCAAATACAAAGTATGCGGTTTATGTTGGTGTCGATAACCGTAGTAATGCTAAGGCAAGTATCACAGTGAATACTGGCGAAAAAGAAGTGACTACTTATACCAATAAGTCACTCGCTCTCAACTATATCAAAGCTTATGCTCATAACAATCGTCGTGAAAATGCTACAGTTGACGATACAAGTTACTTCCAAAATATGTACGCCTTCTTTACAACTGGATCTGACGTATCAAATGTCACTCTGACATTGAGTCGTGAAGCTGGTGATGAAGCAACTTACTTTGATGAAATTCGTACCTTTGAAAATAATTCAAGCATGTACGGAGACAAGCATGATACAGGTCAAGGAACCTTCAAACAAGACTTTGAAAATGTAGCTCAAGGAATCTTCCCATTTGTAGTAGGTGGTGTCGAAGGTGTTGAAGATAACCGCACTCACTTGTCTGAAAAACACGATCCATATACACAGCGTGGTTGGAACGGTAAGAAAGTCGATGATGTTATCGAAGGAAATTGGTCATTGAAGACAAATGGGCTAGTGAGCCGTCGTAACTTGGTTTACCAAACTATCCCACAAAACTTCCGCTTTGAGGCAGGTAAGACCTACCGTGTAACCTTTGAATACGAAGCTGGATCAGACAATACCTATGCCTTTGTAGTCGGTAAGGGAGAATTCCAGTCAGGTCGTCGTGGTACTCAAGCAAGCAACTTGGAAATGCATGAATTGCCAAATACTTGGACGGATTCTAAGAAAGCCAAGAAGGCAACCTTCCTCGTGACAGGTGCAGAAACAGGCGATACTTGGGTAGGTATCTACTCAACTGGAAATGCAAGCAATACTCGTGGTGATTCTGGTGGAAATGCCAACTTCCGTGGTTATAACGACTTCATGATGGATAATCTTCACATCGAAGAAATTACCCTAACAGGTAAGATGTTGACAGAAAATGCTCTCAAGAACTACTTGCCAACGGTTGCCATGACTAACTACACGAAAGAGTCTATGGATGCTTTGAAAGAGGCGGTCTTTAACCTCAGTCAGGCAGATGATGACATTAGCGTGGAAGAAGCGCGTGCAGAGATTGCCAAGATTGAAGCCTTGAAGAATGCTTTGGTTCAGAAGAAAACAGCCTTGGTAGCAGAAGACTTTGAAAGTTTGGATGCGCCAGCTCAACCAGGTGAAGGTCTAGAGAATGCCTTTGATGGAAATGTGTCTAGTCTATGGCATACATCTTGGAATGGTGGAGATGTAGGCAAGCCTGCAACCATGGTCTTGAAAGAACCAACTGAAATCACAGGACTTCGTTATGTTCCACGTGCCTCTGATTCAAATGGAAACTTGCGAGATGTGAAACTGGTTGTCACAGATGAGTCTGGTAAAGAACATACCTTCACAGTGACAGATTGGCCAAATAATAACAAACCAAAAGACATTGACTTTGGCAAGACAATCAAGGCTAAGAAAATTGTCCTTACAGGTACCAAGACTTACGGAGATGGTGGCGATAAATACCAATCTGCAGCGGAACTCATCTTTACCCGTCCACAAGTAGCAGAAACACCGCTTGACATGTCTGAATATGAAGCAGCTTTGGCTAAGGCGCAGAAATTAACAGACAAAGACAATCAAGAGGAAGTAGCTAGCGTTCAGGCAAGCATGAAATATGCGACGGATAACCACCTCTTGACGGAAAGAATGGTTGCCTACTTCGCAGACTATCTCAACCAATTAAAAGATTCTGCTACGAAACCAGATGCTCCAACAAGTAGCAAGGGTGAAGAACAACCACCAGTTCTTGATGTTCCTGAGTTCAAAGGCGGCGTCAATGCAACAGAAGCAGCTGTACATGAGGTTCCTGAGTTCAAGGGCGGCGTTAATGCGGTTGAAGCAGCTGTACATGAAGTCCCTGAGTTCAAGGGCGGAGTCAATGCGGCAGAAGCAGCTGTTCATGACCTAGCTGAGTTCAAGGGTGGAGTCAATGCAGTTCTAGCAGCTGCAAATGAAGTTCCAGAGTATAGAGGTGGAGTCAATGCAGTTGAGGCCTTGGTGAATGAAAAGCCAGCCTACACAGGTGTATTGGCTACAGCTGGAGATCAAGCAGCTCCAACTGTTGAAAAACCTGAGTACCCGCTCACTCCAAGTCCAGTAGCTGATACCAAAACTCCGGGAGCTAAAGATGAAGAAAAACTACCTGCTACAGGGGAGCACAGCTCAGAAGTAGCCCTCTTCTTAGCAAGTGTGAGTATCGCTTTATCTGCTGCTGTTCTTACGACAAAACGAAAAGAAGACTAAACAGATTTGGTTTTAGAAGTCCAAAAGATCTCGAATCAAATAGGATCAAACAGCCGGAGAGGACCTCTAGGTTCTCTCCTTTTTTCAAAGGAGAAATGATACCGCTTACTCATGTATGCGGATGAAAGGAATAGGAGAAAGATGGATAGACATTTTTTTGAGAAACGCTGTCACTATAGTATAAGAAAATTTGCAATCGGTGCAGCCTCCGTTATGATTGGTGCTAGTATCTTTGGCGCCAATATGGTTCAGGCGGCAGAAACAGCAACACCTTCAGAGACAGAGGGAAGTATCACTCATGTTCAAGCCCTGGATAAGTTACCAGATGATTTAGCCGCTGCGCTTGAAAAGGCGGATGCAGAAGCTGCAACAGAAGCAAGTCATGAAGAAACTCCAGCGACAGATGAGGGAACCAATCCTGCAGCAAGTGAAGAGACAAAACCAGAGACAAGTCCTGCAAGTCCCAAACCAGCAGAAACGCCAAAACCGGTTGAAACACCAAAGGCAGATAAACAACCTGCGGAAACCCCTACACCAGCAGTAAAACCAGCTGAAAAGACAATCGAAGATAGAGAAGATGTCAACCATCTCGAGGGTGCTACTGCTCAGGCAAGCAACCATGAGACTGGGACCAACTTTACTGCAGATAAGGCTATCGATGGAGATGACAATACCCGTTGGGCTACAGATAGAGATGCAGTAAAACCAACCTTTGAATTAACTCTTCCAAAAACTACCCTCATCAAGCATGTAGAAATTGACTGGGATCGTCGTCTTCGTAATGGGCAAAATGACCCCAATATCAAATCTTGGAGCCTTTACTACGCAGGTCAAGAAGACGTGGGCGCTAACGGAGAAAAACAATGGAAACTCGCTCATACCAAGACTGGAGATCCTGTTTTAGACGAGAAAGTTGACTTAGCCAATAGTATTCAAGCTAAATATCTCAAGTTAGAGATCAACGACTATCAAGCGGGCACAATGGGTTGGAGAAACGTTGGAATCCAAGAAATTCGAGCTTATTCAAACGTTCCGGACCATAGTAAGGTAACGGATATCCGCCAAGTAACCGAACTAACAGTAGCAGAAGATGGACAGTCTCTTGTCTTACCAACTTTACCAGGAAAAGTCAGCCTCATCGGAAGCAACAAGCAAGGTGTGATTGATCTTCAAAATCACATCTATAAGCCTTTGACAGACCAACGCGTCAAGGTCATGGTGCAACAAATCAGAGACAGTCATACTTTCACTAAGGAATTTGAAGTAGTCATCAAGGGCCTACATCAGGACGAAGGTGTGGGTGTCAAACCAAAAGTAGCACCAGCTGTTCAACAATGGTATGGGAAAGAAGGCCAATCTTCTATCACTTCAGATACAGTTCTTGCGACAGGAGATTCAGGCTTTGATCAGGCTGCAACCTTCTACCAGTCAGACCTTGCAAGCCGTGGATTGGAACTAGCAACAGGTGACAAGCAGGCTCAAAAACGAATCGAATTTAAAAAGGTTGAAAACAAGGGTTATGGTAAGGAAGGTTACGGCATCACTATCCAAAATGATGTGATTACCATCGAAGCTGCTACAAACACAGGTGCCTTCTACGCCACTCGGACACTTCTTCAAATGGGAGAAACAGACCTACAAAATGGCGAAATTCGTGATTTCCCAAGTTTCAGCCACCGTGGCTTTATGCTGGATACAGGTCGTAAATTTATCCCTTATGACACTCTTGTAGACATCATGCTCAACATGGCTTACTACAAGATGAACGACTTGCAGTTGCACCTTAATGATAACTATATCTTCCTCAAGGAACACTTGGCAGGTAAGAGCTTAACACCAGAAGAACAACTCAAGTATGTTCTTGAACATGCCAAGACTGGTTTCCGTGTGGAGACAGACATTGTCGGTAAGAATGGTCAAAAATTGACATCAGATGAGCATTATACCAAGGAAGAAATGCAAAATCTGATTAAACTTGCCAAGGCCTTGCATATCAATCTAGTGCCAGAAATTGACACACCAGGTCACGCCTTGTCCTTTGTCAAAGTCCGCCCAGACCTCATGTATCAAGGTAGTTTGAGCGATTATGCAGGCAAGCACAATGTTGAGCGCGTAGCCATGCTAGACTTGGATAACAAGTACGAAGAAACTCTTAAATTTGTCAAATCCGTTTATGACAAACTCCTCGATGGTCCAGATGCACCGCTTCATGGCGTATCTACTGTTCATATCGGAACGGATGAATACTATGGTAGCAGAGAAAGCTATCGTCGCTATGTCAATGATTTGACCCAATATATCAAGTCTAAAGGTTACACCCCTCGTATCTGGGGCTCACTCAGTGCGAAACGTGGGAACACTCCTGTTGATTGGAACGGAGTAGAGGTTGATATCTGGAGTATCGGATGGCAACGACCAAATGAAGCCATTGCTCAGGGAGCTAAGATTATCAACATCACAGATGTACCGACCTATAGTGTGCCAAGTGGAAGCAATAGTCAAGCAGCTTACGGGGACTATGCTAACTACGAACGTCAGTACAATAGCTGGACACCGAATGATTTTAGAACAGGTGGAGGTCCACTTCTACCAGCTTCTCATCCAAGTATCCTTGGTGGTGGTCACGCAGTTTGGAATGACAATATTGACCTTCATGAGACAGGTTTGACCTCTTATGATATCTTTAAACGCTTCTTCAAGAGCATGCAAACCACTGCGGAGCGTACTTGGGGATCCGATCGTGCAGCTGCAACCTTTGCAGAACGTACCCTACCAACGAGCCCTTATGCGCCACAGTCAAATCCTGATAAAGAGATTGATCAAAGCGACTTGTTTACCATCAATCCTGAAACAGTCAAGAACTATGCAAGCAAGAAAGTGAAGACAAGCGAGCAGGGATTGGCTTTTGAGAAAGACAGCAGTATCGAAGGCTTGGCTGGTGATGTTGGTCCAAGTCACGTCTTGAAGTTTGATGTAACTGTCACTGGAGACGGGGAACAAACTTTCTCAACAAGTGGGGACAACCGTATCTATCTAGCTGATAAAGACGGCTATCTTGCTTATCAATTTGAACAGTTCCATATCCAATTCAATAAAAAACTTGAAAAGAACAAACGTTATCAAATCTCTATCGTGACCAAACCACAATCTACAGAAGTCTATGTGGATGGTGAAAAGATTGAGCGTATCGCAAATCCAGCCCACCCTCGCTTTGCCCACAATAGCTTGGTACTACCGCTTGAAAGCATCGGTGGTTTCAAAGGAATCTTGCATAGTGCAGAGTTGTCAGACAAACCATTTGTAAATCCTCGCTTGATTTCAAATGATAAGATTACGGCAACCGCAAGCAGTCAGCAACTTCCAGGAAACGCGACTGAAGGCGCTGTTGAAAAGGCCTTTGACAATGATCCAAATACCTTCTGGCATACTAAGTGGACTGGTGACACTGGGCCATACACCCTTACTATGACCTTGAAAGAAGCAGAAAAAGTCAATGGCTTGACGTATCTCCCACGTCCAGGTGGTGGAAATGGTGTCGTGACGCGCTACGAAATCTACGCACAAAAAGATGGCCAAATGGTCAAGGTTTCAGAAGGAAGCTGGGACAACAACGCCCAAGAAAAAACAGTCAACTTTACGGCGGTGCATACCAACAAGATTGAGTTGAAAGTATTGGAAGGCGTTGGTGGTTTTGCAAGTGCAGCTGAAGTTCATCTATTGAAACCTGTTAAAGAAGAGCAAGAAACGCCTGCACCAAGTCAACCAGAAAAACCAACTACACCAGAAAAACCAAAAGTAGAGCAAACAGGTGATGGAACAGTTGAATTGGCAGATCAATTTACTGCAAGTAAACCAGCTAGCGAAGACAGCATTGCAGCTGCCAGCAAGAGCGCAGACTATCTCAAGAAAGAGTACAAGGTCTTCCCAACGCCACAAAAAGTGACTTATGGAGAAGGAGTCACAGCCCTTCGCAAGCAAGTCAATCTGGTCATGGGCGATCAACTCGATATCTATACTCGCAATCGCTTGAAGAGTGTCTTGCAGGACAATCAAGTATCTTATACAACTGGTAAGGCAGCAATCGCTGGCGCAACCAATATCTATCTTGGGGTGCATGGACAAGGCTCACAAGCAGAGCAAAACTTGTCCAATGTTTCAGCAGGTCTCTTTGACAAGATTGACGCCTATGTCTTGAGCATTAAGGATAATTCGATTTCCATCGTCGGAAAAGACACTGATGCGGTCTTCTATGGTTTAACAACCTTGAAACACATGCTCAAGGAAAGCCAAGTGCCAGTCCTTCGCAATGTGACAGTAGAAGATTACGCAGAGCTCAAGAACCGTGGTTTCATCGAAGGTTACTATGGAAATCCATGGTCTAATGCCGATCGTGCAGAGCTCATGCGTTATGGTGGCGATTTGAAATTGAACCAATACTTCTTTGCACCAAAAGATGATCCATACCACAACAAGAAATGGCGTGAACTCTATCCAGAAGAAAAACTAGCTGAAATCCGTGAACTTGCTCGTGTCGGAAATCAAAGTAAAACTCGCTATGTCTGGACTATCCATCCATTCATGAACAACCGCATCCGCTTTGGCAATGAAGCGCATTACCAAGAAGATTTGGCAACCATCAAGGCCAAATTTACCCAGTTGATGAAAGTGGGTGTCCGCGAATTTGGTATCCTTGCAGATGATGCTCCAAGCCCAGTCGGAGGCTACAATAGCTACAACCGCTTGATGCAAGATATGACCAAGTGGTTGACTGAAATGCAGGGAACTTACAGCGGTCTTCGTAAAGAAATGATCTTTGTTCCTGGCCAGTATTGGGGTAATGGACGTGAGGATGAGTTGAAATCCCTCAATGAAAATCTCCCAAGTTCAACATCCATGACCTTGACGGGTGGTAAGATTTGGGGTGAAGTCTCTGAAAGCTTCCTTTCAACTCTCAAGAACAATCTATCCGCAGGTGGCAAGACCTATCGCCCAGTTTCACTTTGGATTAACTGGCCTGTAACAGATAACTCTAAACAGCACTTGATTCTAGGTGGTGGTGAGAAATTCCTTCATCCGAATGTGGATCCTAGCTTGCTATCTGGTATCATGTTGAACCCAATGCAACAGTCTGAACCATCTAAGATTGCCCTCTTTTCAGGAGCTCAATACTCATGGAAACAGTGGAAATCAGAAGAAGAAGCTAAGAAAATCAATGATATTGCCTTCAACTTTGTAGAAAATGGTCATTTTGAAGATAGCAAGGTATCAGCAGCCTTCCGTGAACTTGGTAAGCACATGATCAACCAAAACATGGATAATCGTGTCGTCAAACTAGAAGAATCTGTAGACTTGGCTCCAAAATTAACAGACTTTATGACCAAGCTCAAAGCAGGTCAGGATGTGACTGCTGAACGTGCAGCCTTGCGTGCAGAATTTGCCAAGATTAAAGAAGCAGCTGAACTCTATAAAGCATCAGGCGATAAAAAAATGGTTGCCCAAATCCACTATTGGTTGGATAATGCAATCGACCAAATGAATGCTCTTGATGCCTTCCTTACAGGAACTGAAGCCATGGCTACAAACGATGCAGCCAAACTTTGGAATAGCTACTATAAAGGTTTGAAATTGTACGAACAGTCTCAAACTCACACCTTCCATTATGTAGACCATATGGAAAAAGCTGAATTGGGTGTTCAACATATTCGTCCATTTATCCTATCCTTGAAAGAAGTTCTAGCGTCTGAAGTTCAAAAAGTCTTGCACCCAGACCAAATCATCAGCACCTTTATCACCAATCGAACAGGTGTAGAAGGTGGTTTGGCAGAAGTAACGGATGGCGACTTGGCAACTCATGCGATTATTAAATCACCAAATAGCATCAAGACAGGTGATTATATTGGTATGAAGTTCAACAAGCCGGTATCAATCCAAACCTTGACCTTTGCTATGGGAACCCAGGCTAATCCAAATGACACCTTTAGTAAGGCAGAAGTGCAGTATCTAGATGAAAATGATAACTGGGTAACCTTGAAAGAGCCAAGCTATGTCGGAAATGAATCCCTACTTAAGTTTGAAAATCTCAACATCAAGGCCAAGGCAGTTCGTATGATTGCGACAGCAGACCGCGAGAACACTTGGTTTGCAGTTCAGGAAATTGCAGTCAACCGTCCAGTTGAAAAAGCTCGTAGCCAACAAGCAACGACAGTTAGTCTAAGCTCAAACTTAGTTTACAAACTAAATACCTCAGCCCGTCAAATCACTGATGGCAAGGACAATACAGAAGCCATGATGGCAAACGCTGACGGTAGCAATACGACACCAGTAGATGCTTGGGCACAACTTGACCTCGGTGAAGTCAAGTCAGTCACTAAAGTTCGCCTTCGCCAAGGAACGGGTGATAAACTTGCCGCAGGTGTACTTGAGTACTCTACAGATGGGACTGCATGGCAAGAGTTAGATCGCCTATCAGGAGAACAAACCAAGGAAGTGACCAGAGCTATTAATGCTCGTTACATCCGAGTCCGCAATACCAAGGCTCTCGACCTCTGGTGGCGTATCCAGGACTTCTCTGTTGAGACACGTTCTGGAAACAGTGAGTTAACAGACACCAACGTCGACTCCTTGAAGGAAACACCGGTAGTGGATAGCTTGGGCAGTTACGAGCTTCAAATTCCGTCTGGAACCAAACTCCCTGCTCATAGCTATCTAGGAATGAAGCTTGACCGTATCCATCAGATCAAGAGCATCCAGCTCAAAGGTCAGGCCAACCCTGCTCTTACTCTAGAGTACTCTGCAAATGCGCAAGAATGGACGCCAGCTAGCCAATTGACAGACAGAACTGTCGCAACCCACTTGGTTCGTTATGTTCGTCTGGTCAATAAAACAGATCAGGAACAAGCTGTGACAGCCACTTCTCTCCTTGTGACAACCAAAGAAGTGCAACCAACCAAACTAGAATCTACAACCATGGGCATTCATCCAACATACGGAAGCAATGATGTTCGTAAACTGAACAATCTAGATCAACTGTTTGACGGTGTTTACAACAACTTCGTTGAATTTTCAGACTATGCCCGTAAAGATGGTCATGTGACCTTGAAACTTGGCAGCGAACGCACCATCAAGAAGATTAGAGCTTACATCCAAGACGGAACTCAAAACTATCTTCGTGATGGTAAGATCCAAGTCAGCCAAGACGGTAAAACTTGGACTGATGTCGTGACAGTAGGAGATGGTGTGGCCAATAGCACACACGATGATTCATTGACAGATGGTTGGACACATGATTCTAAGATGCCAGGAAATCGCTATATCGAGGGTGAATTGACGACACCAGTTAAAGCTAATTATCTCCGTGTCCTCTATACAGCAGACTATGATGCCCGTTTTGTAGGCTTTACAGAATTGGTCATCAACGATGGTGAATTTGTCAAACCAATCAATGATCCAACAGTAGAAGGAAGTAGTGGAGAAAGCCAAGGCAACCTTTATAATAATCTTGTAGACGGCAAAGTTTTGACCAGCTACAAGTCTGAAAAAGACAAGGGCGAATTGGTGTATCACTTATCTGAGCCAACCAATGCCAACCACCTTCGTCTCGTTTCCAGTCTTCCTGAAGGAGCTAAGGCACGTATTCTTGCTAGAACACTCAAGGATGGTCAAGACAGTTGGACAGACCTCGGTGCCATTACATCTAGTCTCCAAACCTTCGCTATCCGAAATGGTGGCTCTCTTCTAGACGTCAAATTAGTCTGGGAAGGTGGCAAGGCTGAGTTTTATGAATTGGCAAGCTTCCATCAAGAATTAACAGAAGAACCGCTCCAATCAAGCAAGGGTGAAGAACCAGCACCCGTTCTTGAGGTTCCTGAATTCACAGGTGGTGTCAATGCAGTTGAAGCCCTAGTACATGAACTTCCAGAGTACACAGGCCCAGTAGCGACAGTAGGAGACCAAGCTGCTCCGACAGTAGAGAAACCTGAGTTCAAGGGCGGTGTCAATGCAGTTGAAGCCCTAGTACATGAACTTCCAGAGTACACAGGCCCAGTAGCGACAGTAGGAGACCAAACTGCTCCAACAGTAGAGAAACCTGAGTTCAATGGCGGTGTCAATGCTGTTATGGCACTGGTACATGAGCTTCCAGAATACACAGGTCCATTATCGACAGTAGGCGACCAAGCAGCTCCAACAGTAGAAAAACCTGAGTTTAAACTTAGCACTCTAGTTTCTGATCAAGGTAAGACTCCAGATCATAAACAAGAAATTGCTAGACAAGAAACAGCAAAACAGAGCTTGCCAGCAACAGGTGAGAGTCAATCTGACACAGCCCTCTTCCTAGCAGGTGTTAGCCTAGCCCTATCTGCTCTCTTTGTAGCAAAAACAAAGAAAGACTAGTATTTAGTAAAACCTCTTAACAAGATTACGAAATCCGTTTCCTATCTTTCCCAATGAGGTTTATAGTACAGAAAAAGCCTGAGAAGATGTCTTCTCAGGCTTTTGTTAAGCAGATAGATGCAATAGTGCTATGAAAAAATCACCCAGATTTTTCTGGGTGATAAATGTTATGGTTGTGCTGGTTGAGGATTCTGATTTTGGTTCTGGTTTTGTTGACCAGGCGTTGTATTTGGTTGCTGGTTATTGGTATTATTGTTTGCACTATTATTCGTGCTTGGAGTAGTTGAGCTTGACTGTGAAGTTGAACTTTCTGATGTCGAGCTCGAACTTTCTGGTGTTGGGGCCTGTTGCGGAGCAGGAGCAGTCCATGCAGAACGAGCACCGTTTTTAAAGACGAACTCACCACTTCGATAGAGGCCTTCTGGCATAGTCCAGTCGCCAGGGTTGTTATCCTCAGACAGATAAGTCATCATTGAACGGTAGACCTTAGCTGCAACATAGAAGCCATCACCAACGATAGGAGTAAGGCGGTTTGAGTAACCTGTCCACACAGCCATTGAATATTTGCGAGTATAACCAACAAACATTTCGTCTGGAGCTACATAACCAGTATTTTTGATGTAGTTTTCAATTTCATCGTCTGTATAGTTTGATGTACCAGTCTTACCAGCTTGAGGTAGCCAAGGGAGATAAGCACCACGACCCGTTCCGTATGCTAAGACAGTCTTCATCATTTCTGTCATCATATAGGCGGTCGTCTCTTTCATGGCACGAGTACCAGGATCAGCGTATTCTTTTGAGCTACCATCGCTAAAGACGATTTTATTGATATACATTGGTTTATGGTAGATACCACCGTTAGCAAAAGCAGCGTAAGCAGCAGCCATTTTCTCACTACTTGCTCCGTACTTTTTGTTTGACTCAGTCGTGTTACTTGAAATCGCGTTGGCATAGTGCATATCTGGATAGTCAATACCGATTCCATTTAGGAAGGTCTTGGCTCTATCCAAACCAACTTTGTTCAAGGTTTCTACAGCAGTAACGTTCCGTGATTGTTGGAGCGCATATTGGATGGTGATATTTCCAAAATAACTTCTATCCCAGTTGTAAACAGGGGTATCTGTTCCAGGATAGTTGTATGGAACATCATGTACAATCGAAGCAGTTGAGTCGTAGATGTCATACTCCAAGGCAGGAGCATAGTCTGTGATCGGCTTCATGGTAGAACCCCAGTCACGGTTGGTTTCAACAGCTTGGTTGATTCCGAAGGAAACATTGCTTGATTGGTGACGAGAACCTAACTGAGCAATAACTTTCCCGTTTGTCACATCCACAATCGTTGAAGCTACTTGCATTTCATCATCAGGATAGTTGACATACTCGTCGGTATTGTAGATATCCCAGAGATGTTGTTGAACTTTAGGATCAACGTTGGTGTAGACGTCCATACCAGTCGTTAAGAGGTTGTAGCCTGTTTCTTGTTCGACTTGATCGATTACCTCTTTGAGATAGTTGTCCATGTATGGAGGATAACTATTAGCCGATTTTAGACTTTGAAGTCCATCTGTAATCGGAGTATTAATCGCTTTTTCATATTGCTCAGCTGAAATGTAACCTTGCCCCTTCATCTCAGAGAGGACGAGATTACGACGTTCTTGAGCGGCTTCTGGATGCGAGTACGGATCATACTGGTTTGGAGCCTGAGGCATACCAGCAAGGAGAGCCAATTGAGGAATACTTAGATCTTTGAGATCCTTGCCATAGTAACTTTGGGCAGCTGTCTGCATTCCATAATTCCCGTTTGACATGTAAACCTTGTTGATGTAGTAGGTCAAGATCTCTTGTTTAGTCGCTTTTTGTTCTAACTGAACGGCTAACCAAGCTTCCTGAGCCTTACGAGAAAGGGTTTGATCAGAAGTTGACGTAGAGAAGTAAGTTAATTTAATCAACTGCTGTGTCAAGGTTGAAGCTCCTTGCAGACCTCCACCACCACGAAGGTTTCGTAGAGTAGCACCTAGGATACGGATAGTATCGATTCCTCGGTGATTAAAGAAGCGATGGTCCTCAATCGAAACAATAGCGTTGACCAAATCGGTCGGTATTTCGTTTGCTTGGGCATTGACCCGACGTTCCGATCCAAGATCAGCGATAAGCTCGTCATTGCTATCATAGATCTTACTTGACGTTGTAGCAACTAGTTTACTTTCAGAAAGTTCTGGAGCCTTGCTAACATAGTAGAGGAAGAGACCTCCACCAAGCATTACAGCTGCGATAAATACAGTTAAGAGACTGATACTGACATACTTAGCTATTCGCAGAAAAGTTTGTTTGTTCATCTTGTTTTACCACCTAGTAAATGTTCTTTGATAATGTCGAGATAGGGAATTTGAGGAAAGGCACCCGGCTCAATCCTATATCCATTTTCTCGAATATATCCAAGTGGCATTGACTTCTGTCCCTTATCTTGATGATAGAAACGGATGAGGTCAATAGCCGGCAATAAGTAGGTTTCTTGCTGAGAAGAAAAGTGAAGGAGTACAAAGCAGATTCCTTGCTGGGCAAGGACTTGTTCCATATGCTGGATCTGATGGAGATGAAAATTCTTCATCGGTATCGCATGTTTTTGCCTGGTTTCCTTTGCTTCAAAGTCGATGTAGTATCCATCATAAACCCCTGAATAGTCAGTAGTTGAAGCTTGTCTAAAGTAGGCTTCAACGATCTTGGCTCGACTTCGTTGGGGATAGTCGACACGTACGATTTGTATGGGAGTCGGTTTCTTGTGAATAACAGCTAACCCATGCGACAAATAGTAGTCGTTCGTAGCATTGATCATCTTTTCAAAAGACATTCCCCGATTTGCGAAATTTTTAGTTTGTGACAGGGGTGCTTGCCTCTTTTGAGATGAAATTTTATGTGGATAGTTGACCATAATTCTCCTTATTGGTACAATAACATCACTCTATTATATCATAAATTTACAAAGAAAGGGTTAAAAATGACATCAGCCTTGATTTTAGGCTATTCAGCCTTCGACCTTGGTCTCTTTAATGACAAGGATATTCGCGTTGATATTATCAAAACAGCCATTCGGAGAGACCTGGAACGTCTAGCAGAGGATGGGGTGAACTGGCTTGTCTTTACAGGGACCTTGGGCTTTGAGTACTGGGCGCTTCAGGTGGCGAAAGACATGAAAGCAGACTATGGATTTCAGTTGGCGACCATTTTTGATTTTGAAACCCATGGCAGTAATTGGAATGAAGCAAATCAAGCGAAATTGAGTGAGTTCAAGCAGGTTGATTTTGTCAAATACGCCTATCCACAATATGAGCACAAGGGACAATTACGCGATTATCAGAAATTTTTGCTGGAAAATACAGATACTTGTTACCTTTTTTACGACGAAGAAAACGAAACCAAGTTACGATATTTTTACCAAATGATGAAAAATCAAGCGGACTATGTTACAAGAAGATTAACATTTGAGGACTTGAATGAAATAGTAGAAAATTTTTCTGAAAAGTAAGCCTTTGACCTTGATTTTTACTTGTCTTTTTTTATATAATAATACTAGTAAACCAGAATGGAGAGAGACATGGCAAGTATTATATTTTCAGCGAAAGATATTTTTGAACAAGAATTTGGACGTGAAGTACGTGGATACAGCAAAGCAGAGGTAGACGAATTCCTAGACGATGTGATTAAGGATTATGAAACCTACGCAGCTTTGGTCAAATCCCTTCGTCAAGAGATTGCTGATTTGAAAGAAGAATTATCTCATAAACCACAGGTAGCTCCAACTCAACCAGACTCTATTGAAGTAACAGCTTCTACTTCAATGACAAACTTTGATATTTTGAAACGCTTAAATCGTCTCGAAAAAGAAGTATTTGGTAAGCAAATCTTAGACAACCAAGATTTATAATTGACTAAGGAATGAGTGCAATTTTTGGATAATCGCGTGAAGAGGATCTCTTTTCATGAGGAAAGTCCATGCTAGCACAGGCTGTGATGCCTGTAGTGTTTGTGCTAGGCGAATCCATAAGCCTAGGGACGAGAAATCGTTACGGCAGTCGAAATGGCTAAGTCTTCGGATAGGTCAGAATAGGCTTGAAAGTGCCACAGTGACGGAGTCTTTCTGGAAACAGAGAGAGTGGAACGCGGTAAACCCCTCAAGCTAGCAACCCAAATTTTGGTCGGGGCATGGAGTGCACGGAAACGAACGTAGTACTCTGACTGCTAGCAGATTTATGCTGTTAGCGGTAGACAGATGATTATCGAAGGAAGTGGTCCTAGTCACTTCTGGAACAAAACATGGCTTATAGAAAATTGCATATAGGTTGGGGCTGAGAAATCTTTCTCAACCTCATTTTTTAAAGTGAACAAGAGAAAGGTCTTGCAAGACTAGAAATGAAAGAACAATTTAATTTAATCGCAACTGCTGCGGCGGGGCTTGAGGCTGTCGTTGGACGTGAGGTGCGAGACCTTGGTTATGATTGCCAGGTTGAAAACGGCCGTGTTCGCTTCCAAGGAGATGTGAAGGCAATCATTGAGACCAATCTTTGGCTTCGTGCAGCGGATCGCATCAAGATTGTAGTCGGAAGTTTTCCAGCTAAGACTTTTGAAGAGCTTTTTCAAGGTGTTTTTGCTCTAGATTGGGAAAACTATCTCCCGCTAGGAGCACGTTTCCCGATATCAAAGGCAAAATGTGTCAAGTCTAAACTCCACAACGAGCCCAGTGTTCAGGCTATTTCTAAGAAGGCTGTTGTGAAGAAATTACAAAAACACTATGCCCGTCCAGAAGGAGTTCCCTTGATGGAAACTGGTCCCGAGTTTAAGATTGAGGTGTCCATCCTTAAAGATGTGGCAACTGTCATGATTGACACGACAGGTTCTAGCCTCTTTAAGCGTGGTTATCGTACGGAAAAGGGTGGAGCACCTATCAAGGAAAATATGGCCGCAGCGATTTTGCAACTCTCAAACTGGTATCCAGACAAGCCTTTGATTGATCCAACCTGTGGTTCAGGAACATTCTGTATCGAAGCGGCTATGATAGCCAGAAAGATGGCGCCAGGACTTCGACGTTCCTTTGCATTTGAGGAATGGAACTGGGTCAGCGATCGGTTGATCCAGGAAGTTCGCACAGAGGCGGCTAAGAAAATTGATCGTGAACTTGAGCTGGACATTATGGGCTGTGATATAGATGCTCGCATGGTGGAAATTGCCAAGGCAAATGCTCAAGTAGCAGGTGTCGCAGGTGATATCACCTTTAAGCAAATGCGGGTACAGGACTTGCGCACTGACAAGATTAATGGCGTTATCATTTCCAATCCACCATATGGGGAACGTTTGTCTGATGATGCAGGAGTTACCAAGCTCTATGCTGAGATGGGACAAGTCTTTGCACCACTGAAAACGTGGAGTAAGTTTATCCTGACGAGTGACGAAGCTTTTGAAAGCAAGTACGGAAGTCCAGCTGATAAAAAACGAAAACTCTATAACGGGACCTTAAAAGTGGATTTGTATCAATACTTTGGTCAGCGTGTCAAACGCCAAGAGGTAAAATAGAAAGGTGAACTCATGAGTAAGAAAAGACGTGATCGTCATAAAAAAGGACATCAAGAACCACAATTCGACTTTGACGAAGCAAAAGACTTGACTGTTGGTCAAGTCATTCGTAAGAATGAAGAGGTCGAAGCAGGAGTATTGCCTGAGGACAGTATCTTAGACAAATACATCAAACAGCACCGTGAAGAAATTGAAGCCGACAAGTTTGAAACTCGTCAGTTTAAAAAAGAAGAACTGGCTTCTACTCAAAACCTAGAGGAAATGATCCAAGAAGTTCGTGAATCAAATGAACCTTCTAATCAGGTAGACGATTCAGAACTGGTTTCTGAGGAATCTATTGAAGAGATAGATAATGATGAGACTACTCAGTTTGTTCCACCCCTTCAAGATGAAGAAAGTGCTGAAATAGAGCCTCTCGTTTTAACAGAAACAGAGCCCAAGGAAATAAATGAGGAACAAGAAGAGGAGACCTATACACCTCTATCACGTTCGGCTCAAACAGAACCTGAAACAGGCTCTAAGAAGAAAGGTGTCATCATCATTACTTCTGTAGTAGCTGCAATCCTTGTTCTTGCTGGAACATATTATGTCTACCGCCAAGTATCTCGTTCAAACCAAGAGATCCAGTCTTCTCAAGCAGCCTCTTCGGATGATCAAGGGACACAAACGGCTTTGAAAGACTTCAATGATCTCTATGATACTTTCTATACAGATGCTAATAAGACAGCTCTGAAAAACAGCCAGTTTGATAAATTGAGCCAACTGAAAACCTTGCTAGATAAGTTAGAAGGTAGCCGTGATTATACACTAGCTAAGTCAAGATATGATAGCCTAGCAACTCAAATCAAGGCCATTCAAGATGTCAATGCCCTCTTTGAAAGCCCAGCAATCACTGACGGAGTCTTGGATACCAATGCTAAGGCCAAGGCGGATGCTAAATTTACAGAAATTAAGACAGGGAACACAGAACTAGACAAACTCTTGGATAAGGCCATTAGTCTTGGAAAGAGTCAACAAACCAGTGCTTCCAGCTCAAGTTCAAGCTCTAGCACGAGTCAAGCAAGCTCAAGCTCAGCTACAGAAAGCAATGCAAGCAGTACGACCCCTTCAACAAGCACCACGGCACCAGCTAGAGACACGAATGGTGGTTTGTCTGGCGATGGGGTTAATCTTCAAAGAAGTGCTAGTCGTGTACCTTACAACCAATCAGCTGTAGACGATAGCAACAACCCTGCTTGGACCTTTGCGGATGGTGTATTGGAACAAGTCCTAGCAACATCACGTGCTCGTGGCTATATCACTGGAAATCAATACATCCTAGAACGTGTCAATATCGTAAACGGAAATGGTTATTACAACCTCTATAAACCAGATGGAACCTATCTCTTCACCCTCAACTGTAAGACAGGTTACTTTGTAGGGAATGGTTCTGGTCACGCTGATGACTTGGACTACTAGGACTCCGTTACAAAATTCTTTCCTTTCATAGGTAAAAATGATAAAATAAAACATATTAAACAAGAGGAGTGTCACATGACAAAAGCTAACTTTGGTGTCGTTGGTATGGCCGTAATGGGTCGTAACCTTGCCCTAAATATCGAATCTCGTGGTTATACAGTTGCCATTTACAACCGTAGTAAAGAAAAAACAGAAGACGTAATTGCTTGCCATCCTGAAAAGAACTTTGTGCCAAGCTATGACGTTGAAAGCTTTGTAAACTCAATCGAAAAACCTCGTCGTATCATGCTGATGGTTCAAGCTGGACCTGGTACTGATGCAACTATCCAAGCTCTTCTTCCCCACCTTGACAAGGGAGATATCTTGATTGACGGAGGAAACACTTTCTACAAAGATACTATCCGTCGTAATGAAGAACTAGCAAACTCAGGTATCAACTTTATCGGTACAGGAGTTTCTGGTGGTGAAAAAGGTGCCCTTGAAGGGCCTTCTATCATGCCTGGTGGACAAAAAGAAGCCTACGAATTGGTTGCGGACGTTCTCGAAGAAATCTCAGCTAAAGCACCAGAAGATGGCAAACCATGTGTGACTTACATCGGTCCTGATGGAGCTGGTCACTATGTAAAAATGGTCCACAACGGTATCGAGTATGGTGACATGCAATTGATCGCAGAAAGCTATGACTTGATGCAACACTTGCTTGGCCTTTCTGCAGAAGACATGGCTGAAATCTTTACTGAGTGGAACAAGGGTGAATTGGACAGCTACTTGATCGAAATCACAGCTGATATCTTGAGCCGTAAAGATGATGAAGGTCAAGATGGACCAATCGTAGACTACATCCTTGATGCTGCAGGTAACAAGGGAACTGGTAAATGGACTAGCCAATCAGCTCTTGACCTTGGTGTGCCATTGTCACTGATTACGGAGTCAGTATTTGCTCGCTACATCTCTACATACAAAGAAGAGCGTGTACATGCTAGCAAGGTGCTTCCAAAACCAGCTGCCTTCAAATTTGAAGGAGACAAGGCTGAGTTGATCGAAAAGATCCGTCAAGCTCTTTACTTCTCAAAAATCATTTCTTACGCACAAGGTTTTGCCCAATTGCGTGTAGCTTCTAAAGAAAACAACTGGAACTTGCCATTTGCGGACATCGCTTCTATCTGGCGTGATGGCTGTATCATCCGTTCTCGTTTCTTGCAAAAGATTACAGATGCCTACAACCGTGATGCTGATCTTGCAAACCTTCTCTTGGATGAGTACTTCTTGGATGTTACTGCTAAGTACCAACAAGCAGTTCGTGATATCGTAGCTCTTGCTGTTCAAGCTGGTGTACCAGTGCCAACCTTCTCAGCAGCCATTACTTACTTTGATAGCTACCGTTCAGCAGACCTTCCTGCTAACTTGATCCAAGCGCAACGTGACTACTTTGGCGCCCACACTTACCAACGTAAAGACAAAGAAGGCACATTCCACTACTCTTGGTATGACGAAAAATAAGTAGGTCTGCCATGGGGAAACGGATTTTATTACTTGAGAAAGAACGAAATCTCGCTCATTTTCTCAGTCTGGAACTCCAAAAAGAGCAATACCGTGTTGATCTGGTCGAGGAGGGGCAAAAAGCCCTCTCCATGGCTCTCCAGACAGATTATGACTTGATTTTACTGAATGCTCGTCTGGGGGATATGACGGCCCAGGATTTTGCAGAGAGGCTGAGTCGGACAAAACCTGCCTCAGTGATTATGGTCTTGGACCATCGCGAAGAATTGCAAGACCAGATTGAGACAATCCAGCGCTTCGCCGTTTCTTACATCTATAAGCCAGTGATTATTGATCAGCTGGTGGCTCGTATTTCAGCGATTTTCCGAGGTCGGGACTTTATCGACCAACATTGTAGTCAGATGAAGGTCCCAACGTCTTACCGCAATTTGCGTATGGATGTAGAACATCATACCGTTTATCGTGGCGAGGAGATGATTGCTCTGACGCGCCGTGAGTATGACCTTTTGGCCACTCTCATGGGAAGCAAGAAGGTCTTGACTCGTGAGCAGTTGTTGGAAAGTGTTTGGAAGTACGAAAGTGCGACAGAAACCAATATCGTGGATGTTTATATCCGTTATCTACGTAGCAAGCTTGATGTAAAAGGTCAAAAAAGCTACATTAAAACCGTGCGTGGTGTTGGGTACACCATGCAAGAATAGAAAAGCAGTTGCAGTTGTGTAACTGCTTTTTTTGAGAAGTTTCTATATATTGACATACAATAAAGTCTTTGCTACAATCAGTTATGGAGGAAAGATCTAATGAAAAAATTTAAAATAATGATGCAAGTTGGGCTCGCAGTCTTTTTCTTTGCTTTGCTAGCGACAAGCACCGTATTGGCGGATGATGCTGATTCAGAAGGCTGGCAATTTGTCCAAGAAAATGGTAGAACCTACTATAAAAAGGGGGAACTCAAAGAAACCTACTGGCGAGTGATTGATGGGAAGTACTATTATTTTGATCCTTTATCTGGAGAGATGGTTGTCGGCTGGCAATATATACCTGCTCCACACAAAGGGGTTACGATTGGTTCTTCTCTAAGGCAAGATATTGCTTTTAGACCAGATTGGTTTTACTTTGGTCAAGATGGGGTACTACAAGAATTTGTTGGCAAGCAAGTTTTAGAGGCAAAAACTGCTACAAATACCAACAAACATTATGGGGAACAATATGATAGTCCAGCAGAGAAACGAGTCTATTATTTTGAAGACCAACGAAGTTATCACACCTTAAAAACTGGTTGGATTTCTGACGAAGGGCATTGGTATTATTTACAGGAGGATGGTGGCTTTGATTCTCGCATCAACAGATTGACTGTTGGGGAGCTAGCACGTGGTTGGGTCAAAGATTATCCTCTAACCTATGATGAAGAGAAGCTAAAAGCGGCTCCATGGTACTACCTAGACCCAGAAACTGGTATTATGCAAACTGGTTGGAAACAACTTGGCAATAAGTGGTACTACCTCCGTTCGTCAGGTGCAATGGCAACTGGCTGGTATCAAGAAGGCTCCACTTGGTATTATTTAGATGAACCAAATGGTGATATGAAAACGGGCTGGCAATACCTTGGGAACAAGTGGTACTATCTCCGTTCATCAGGATCTATGGCGACTGGCTGGTATCAGGAAGGTTCGACTTGGTATTATCTAAATGCAAGTAATGGCGATATGAAGACAGGCTGGTTCCAGGTTAATGGTAACTGGTACTATGCTTACAGCTCAGGTGCTTTGGCAGTGAATACGGCCGTAGATGGTTATTTTGTCAACTATAATGGCGAATGGGTCCAATAATGAAAGAGGCGATTGTGAAGGAAACAATCGCTTTTTTTGTGAAAATATAATAAAATAGATAGGAGAAAATACTACTGTATGAAATGAGACGGTCTTTTCGTCTGGTTGAAGGAAAACATGACAAAAAAAGTTGGTGTCGGTCAGGCACATAGTAAGATTATTTTAATAGGAGAGCACGCTGTCGTATACGGCTATCCTGCCATTTCCCTACCTCTTTTGGAGGTGGAGGTGACATGTAAGGTGGTCCCTGCTGAAAGCCCGTGGCGTCTTTATGAGGAGGATACCTTGTCCATGGCAGTGTATGCCTCGCTGGAGTATTTGGATATCAAAGAAGCTTGCATTCGATGTGTGATTGACTCGGCTATCCCTGAAAAACGGGGAATGGGTTCGTCAGCGGCTATCAGCATAGCGGCCATACGTGCGGTATTTGACTACTATCAAGCCGATCTGCCTCATGATGTACTAGAAATTTTGGTCAATCGGGCTGAGATGATTGCCCATATGAATCCAAGCGGTTTGGATGCTAAGACCTGTCTCAGTGACCAGCCCATTCGCTTTATCAAGAATGTTGGTTTTACAGAACTTGAGATGAATCTATCTGCCTATTTGGTGATTGCTGATACGGGCGTGTATGGTCACACTCGTGAAGCTATCCAAGTGGTTCAAAGCAAGGGCAAGGATGCCCTACCGTTTTTGCATGCCTTGGGAGAATTGACCCAGCAAGCAGAAGATGCGATTAGAAGAAAAGATGCTGAGGGACTGGGACAAATCCTCAGTCAAGCGCATTTACATTTAAAAGAAATTGGTGTCAGTAGCCCTGAGGCAGACTCCCTCGTTGAAACGGCTCTTAGCCATGGTGCTCTAGGTGCCAAGATGAGTGGTGGTGGACTTGGGGGCTGTATTATCACCTTGGTAGCCAATCTGGACCAAGCGCAAGAACTAGCAAAACGATTAGAAGAGAAAGGAGCTGTTCAGACATGGATCGAAAGCCTGTAACAGTACGTTCCTACGCAAATATTGCCATTATCAAATATTGGGGAAAGAAAAAAGAAAAAGAGATGGTTCCTGCTACTAGTAGCATCTCTCTGACTTTGGAAAACATGTATACAGAGACGACCTTGTCGCCTCTACCGACGGATGCGACTGCTGATGCATTTTATATTAATGGTCAGCTTCAGAGTGAGGCCGAGCATGCCAAGATGAGCAAAATCATTGACCGCTACCGTCCGGCTGGGGAAGGTTTTGTCCGTATCGATACCCAAAACAACATGCCGACTGCGGCTGGCTTGTCATCCAGTTCTAGTGGTTTGTCCGCCTTGGTCAAGGCTTGCAATGCTTATTTCCAGCTTGGTTTGAATCGGAGTCAGTTGGCACAGGAGGCTAAGTTTGCTTCTGGTTCTTCCTCTCGTAGTTTTTATGGGCCACTCGGTGCCTGGGACAAGGATAGTGGGGAGATTTACCCTGTAGAGACAGACTTGAGACTAGCTATGATCATGTTGGTGCTAGAGGACAAGAAAAAACCAATTTCTAGCCGTGATGGGATGAAACTCTGTGTGGAAACCTCGACGACCTTTGATGATTGGGTGCGCCAGTCTGAGAAGGATTATCAAGATATGCTCGTCTATCTTAAAGAGAATGATTTTGCCAATGTTGGGGAATTGACTGAGAAAAATGCCCTAGCCATGCACGCTACGACCAAGACTGCTAGTCCAGCCTTTTCTTATCTAACGGATGCTTCCTATGAAGCCATGGACTTTGTTCGCCAGCTTCGTGAGCAAGGGGAAGCCTGCTACTTTACCATGGATGCCGGTCCCAATGTCAAGGTTCTCTGTCAGGAGAAAGACTTGGAGCATTTATCAGAAATTTTCGGTCAACGTTACCGCTTGATTGTGTCAAAAACAAAGGATTTGAGTCAAGATGATTGCTGTTAAAACGTGCGGAAAACTCTATTGGGCAGGTGAATATGCTATTTTAGAGCCAGGACAGTTAGCCTTGATAAAGGCCATCCCCATCTATATGAAGGCTGAGATTGTGTTTTCTGAGAACTATCGTATCTACTCAGACATGTTTGATTTCGCAGTGGACTTGACGCCAAATCCTGACTACGGCTTGATTCAGGAAACGATTGCTTTGGTGGGAGACTTCCTTGCTGTTCGTGGTCAGACTTTGCGACCTTTTTCCCTGGAAATTCGTGGAAAAATGGAACGGGAAGGCAAAAAGTTTGGTCTAGGTTCTAGTGGTAGCGTCGTTGTCTTGGTGATAAAGGCCCTGCTGGCTCTGTATAATCTTTCGATTGATCAGGAACTCTTGTTCAAGCTGGCTAGCGCGGTCTTGCTCAAGCGAGGCGATAATGGCTCCATGGGAGACCTTGCCTGTATCGTTGCAGAGGATTTGGTTCTCTACCAATCTTTTGATCGAAAGAAGGTAGCTACTTGGTTGCAAGAAGAAAACTTGGCAACAGTTTTGGAGCGTGATTGGGGCTTTTCTATCTCACAAGTAAAACCAGGTCTAGAATGTGATTTCCTAGTGGGATGGACCAAGGAAGTGGCTGTATCGAGTCAAATGGTTCAGCAAATCAAGCAAAATATCAATCAGAATTTTTTAACTTCTTCAAAAGCAACGGTGGCTGCTTTGGTAGAAGCCTTGGAGCAGGGGAATGCAGAAAACATCATCGAGCAGCTGGAAACAGCCAGTCAGCTCTTAGAAGGCTTGAGCCCAGATATTTACACGCCTTCACTGAGACAGTTGAAAGAAGCCAGTCAAGATTTGCAGGCTGTTGCCAAGAGTAGCGGTGCTGGTGGTGGTGACTGTGGCATTGCCTTGAGTTTTGATGTGCAATCAACCGAAACCTTAAAAAATCGTTGGGCCGATCTGGGGATTGAGCTCTTATACCAAGAAAGGATAGGACATGACGACAAATCGTAAGGATGAGCATATCCGCTATGCCCTTGAGCAGAAAAGTTCCTATAATAGCTTTGATGAGGTGGAGTTGATTCATTTTTCCCTGCCCCTTTACGACCTAGATGAGATTGATCTTTCGACAGAATTTGCAGGTCACAAGTGGGACTTTCCTTTTTATATCAATGCCATGACGGGTGGGAGCGATAAGGGGAGAGAAATCAATCAAAAGCTGGCTCAGGTGGCAGAAGCCTGTGGGATTTTGTTTGTAACGGGATCTTATAGCGCAGCCCTCAAAGATCCAACAGATAATTCTTTTTCTGTCAAATCTAGCCATCCAAATCTCCTTCTTGGTACTAATATTGGATTGGACAAGCCTGTTGAGTTAGGACTTCAGACTGTAGAAGCGATGAATCCTCTCCTTTTACAAGTGCATGTCAATGTCATGCAGGAATTGCTCATGCCTGAGGGAGAAAGGAAGTTCAGAAGCTGGCAATCGCATCTGGCAGACTATAGCAATCGGATCCCTGTTCCTATTGTCCTAAAGGAAGTCGGCTTTGGGATGGATGTGAAGACCATCGAGAGAGCCTATGAACTGGGTGTTCGAACTGTTGACCTGTCGGGTCGTGGTGGTACTAGCTTTGCTTATATCGAAAACCGTCGCAGTGGCCAGCGTGATTACCTTAATCAATGGGGTCAGTCTACTATGCAAGCCCTTCTCAATGCGCAAGCTTGGAAAGACAAGGTCGAACTCTTGGTCAGTGGAGGCGTTCGGAATCCGCTGGATATGATTAAGTGCTTGGTTTTTGGTGCCAAGGCTGTAGGACTGTCACGTACCGTTCTAGAGTTGATTGAAACCTACACAGTCGAAGAAGTGATTGGCATTGTCCAAGGCTGGAAAGAAGATCTGCGTTTGATCATGTGTGCCCTTAATTGTGCCACCATAGCAGATCTGCAAAACGTAGACTATATTCTTTATGGTAAACTCAAAGAAGCAAATGATCAGATCTAAAGAGGTCGGGACAAGAATCCCGCCCTTTTTTGTAGCCTTTTGTCAACTGTAGTGAGTTGATGAAACGTAGCTTATAGGAGCGATTTCTGTCCAATCGCCTTTTTCCATCCTCAGACCGAGGTGACTTTTTTGAATTGTGATAAAATAGAAGGGAGAGGATGCATCTATGAAAAAATTTCAAATCTTTTTATTTATTGAAGCCTGTTTATTGACGGGAGCTCTGATTTTGATGGTATCAGAGCATTTTTCGCGTTTTTTGCTGATTCTATTCCTCTTTTTGCTTTTGCTCCGCTATTATACAGGTAAAGAGGGCAACAACGTTTTCCTCCTTGTGGCGACCATTCTTTTCTTTTTTATCGTCATGCTCAATCCCTTTGTGATTTTAGCCATCTTTGTAGCGGTGATCTACAGTCTCTTTCTTCTATATCCAATGATGAATCAAGAAAGAGAGGAGACGGACTTGGTCTTTGAAGAGGTGGTGACGGTTAAAAATGAACGCAATCCTTGGTTTGGTAATCTCCATCATTTCTCTAGTCACCAGACCTGCCAGTTTGACGATATCAACCTCTTTCGCCTCATGGGCAAGGACACCATTCATCTAGAAAGAGTTATCCTAACCAATCATGACAATGTCATTATTCTTAGAAAGATGGTCGGAACGACTAGGATTATCGTGCCCGTAGATGTGGAAATCAGTCTCAGTGTCAACTGCCTCTATGGAGATCTAACTTTCCTCCATCAACCCAAGCGAGCCCTTCGTAATGAACATTATCATCAGGAAACCAGGGACTATCTAAAGAGTAACAAGAGCGTCAAGATTTTCTTGACCAGTATGGTTGGCGATGTGGAGGTGGTCAGAGGATGAAAAAGCAATCGTATCTGTTAATCGGCCTGACTTCTTTCCTCTTTATCCTCTTTTTGACTAATAGTTTACTTGATATTTTTGAACTAGACTGGTCCTATTTGCTACAAGATATCGAAAAAATGGAAAAGTTAGTCTTTTTGGTACTTGTATTTAGCCTCTCCATGACCTTCTTTTTTGTCCTTTTTTGGCGCGTAATTGAAGAAATTTCTCGCAGAAAAATGCAGGTTAATCTCAAGCGACTCCTAGCAGGAAAAGAGGTGGTTGCCTTTGCAGATCCAGACTTGGATGCCAGTTTTAAGTCCTTGTCTGGCAAGCTTAACCTCTTGACAGAAGCTGTTCAAAAGGCTGAAAATCAAGGCCTGGTCAGGGAAGAAGCAATCATCGAGAAAGAACGGAAGCGGATTGCACGTGACTTGCACGATACAGTTAGTCAGGAGTTGTTTGCAGCCCATATGATTTTATCAGGTGTCAGTCAGCAGGCTTTGAAGCTGGATAGAGAAAAGATGCAGACCCAGTTGCAAAGCGTCGCAGCTATCCTAGAGACCGCCCAGAAAGATTTGCGGGTCTTGCTCCTACATTTGCGACCTGTAGAGTTGGAAGAGAAGAGTTTGGTTGAGGGGATTCAAATCCTCTTAAAAGAGCTTGAGGACAAGAGTGATCTCAAGGTTAGTCTCAAGCAGAATGTGTCTAAATTGCCCAAGAAGATTGAAGAACATATCTTCCGTATTTTGCAGGAGTTGATCAGCAATACCCTTCGCCATGCCCAGGCATCTTGCCTAGATGTCTACCTCTATCAGACAGAGGTAGAATTGCAGCTGAAGGTGGTGGACAATGGGATTGGCTTCCAGTTAGGGAGTTTAGATGACTTGAGTTATGGACTGCGAAATATCAAGGAGCGGGTTGAAGATATGGCAGGAACGGTTCAACTCTTGACAGCTCCAAAGCAAGGGCTGGCGGTTGATATCCGTATTCCCTTGCTAGATAAGGAATCATAAAGGAGTAGAGATGAAAATTTTACTTGTAGATGACCATGAAATGGTTCGATTGGGCTTGAAAAGCTATTTTGATCTCCAAGACGATGTGGAAGTTGTGGGCGAGGCTGCCAATGGGGCTCAAGGTATTGACTTGGCCTTGCAACTGCGTCCAGATGTCATTGTCATGGATATTGTCATGCCTGAGATGAATGGGATTGACGCGACCTTGGCCATCCTCAAAGAATGGCCTGAAGCCAAGATATTAATTGTCACCTCTTACTTGGACAATGAAAAAATCATGCCGGTCTTGAACGCGGGCGCTAAAGGCTATATGCTCAAGACTTCAAGTGCAGACGAACTGCTCCACGCTGTCCGTAAGGTGGCAGCGGGCGAACTGGCTATTGAACAAGAGGTCAGCAAGAAGGTTGAATACCACCGCAATCATATGGAACTTCATGAAGAATTGACTGCACGTGAGCGAGATGTACTTCAGCTAATCGCCAAGGGCTACGAAAATCAGCGAATCGCAGATGAACTCTTTATCTCTCTCAAGACGGTCAAGACCCATGTGTCCAATATCCTTGCCAAACTTGAGGTCAGCGATCGCACCCAGGCTGCGGTCTATGCCTTTCAGCACCACTTGGTCGGGCAGGAGGACTTTTAGATGAGTCTTGCAGATTTACTTGTGGAGCTAGAAGCAGCAAAAGACCCTGAAAAAGCAGGGCCTATGGAAGCCTATATGCGCCATCAATTTCCCTTTTTAGGTATTGCAGGTCCTGAAAGAAATGCACTCTATAAAAAATACTTTCCAAGCGTGAAAAAAACAAAGATTATCGATTGGGATTTTGTAGATATTTGCTGGGAAAAGGAACCTAGAGAATACCAATATGTGGCTGCCAACTATTTGAAAGCCATGCAGTCTTATCTAACGAAGGACGATTTGCCTAAACTTGAGCGGCTGGTCGTGACCAAGTCCTGGTGGGACACGGTAGATATCCTAGATCGAGTAGTAGGAAGTTTAGTGGCTAACCATCCGGAACTTGAAGATGTGCTTTTAAAATGGAGCCTATCAGACAATATCTGGCTGAGACGAGTTGCTATTGATCACCAGTTGTTAAGAAAAGAGAAGACAAATGTCCAACTGATGGAAAAGATTCTGCTCAACAATCTGGACCAGACAGAATTTTTTATCAACAAAGCCATCGGCTGGGCTCTAAGAGACTACTCTAAAACCAATCCCGAATGGGTAGCACGTTTTATTGAAAAAAATAAGAAACGAATGGCTGAACTTAGTATCAAGGAAGCGAGCAAGTACCTCTAGCACTATTGAAAAGCGCATTCATTACTTGAAAAAAGTCGCTATTATATGGTATAATGGACTGTATTAAAAATTTTAAGGAGAAATGACAGAATGTCTGTATCATTTGAAAACAAAGAAACAAACCGTGGTGTCTTGACTTTCACTATCTCTCAAGACCAAATCAAACCAGAATTGGACCGTGTATTTAACTCAGTAAAGAAAACTCTTAACGTTCCTGGTTTCCGTAAAGGTCACCTTCCACGCCCTATCTTCGACCAAAAATTTGGTGAAGAAGCTCTTTATCAAGATGCAATGAACGCACTTTTGCCAAACGCTTATGAAGTTGCAGTAAAAGAAGCTGGTCTTGAAGTCGTTGCACAACCAAAAATCGACGTGACTTCAATGGAAAAAGGTCAAGACTGGGTTATCACAGCTGAAGTTGTGACAAAACCTGAAGTTAAATTGGGTGACTACAAAAACCTTGAAGTATCAGTTGATGTAGAAAAAGAAGTAACTGACGCTGACGTTGAAGAACGCATCGAACGCGAACGCAACAACTTGGCTGAATTGGTTATCAAGGAAGGCGCTGCTGAAAATGGCGACACTGTTGTCATCGACTTCGTTGGTTCTATCGACGGTGTTGAATTTGACGGCGGAAAAGGTGAAAACTTCTCACTTGGACTTGGATCAGGTCAATTTATCCCTGGTTTTGAAGACCAATTGGTAGGACACTCAGCTGGCGAAACTGTTGATGTTGTTGTAACATTCCCAGAAGACTACCAAGCAGAAGACCTTGCAGGTAAAGAAGCTAAATTCGTAACAACTATCCACGAAGTAAAAGCTAAAGAAGTTCCAGCTCTTGATGATGAACTTGCAAAAGATATCGACGAAGAAGTGGAAACTCTTGACGAATTGAAAGAAAAATACCGCAAAGAATTGACTGCTGCGAAAGAAGAAGCATACAAAGATGCCGTTGAAGGTGCAGCAATCGATAAAGCTGTAGAAAACGCTGAAATCGTAGAACTTCCAGAAGAAATGATCCACGAAGAAGTTCACCGTTCAGTAAATGAATTCCTTGGAAACTTGCAACGTCAAGGTATCAACCCTGACATGTACTTCCAAATCACTGGAACTACTCAAGAAGACCTTCACAAACAATACGAAGCAGAAGCTGAGTCACGTACGAAGACTAACCTTGTTATCGAAGCAGTTGCCAAAGCTGAAGGATTTGACGCTTCAGAAGAAGAAATCCAAAAAGAAATTGAGCAATTGGCAGCAGACTACAACATGGAAGTTGCACAAGTACAAAACTTGCTTTCAGCTGACATGTTGAAACACGATATCACTATCAAAAAAGCTGTTGAATTGATCACAAGCACTGCAACAGTAAAATAATCTTAAAAGAGAAAAAGCCCACCTGACTAGGTGGGTTTTCTGATGCACTATTTTCCAAAAATCTCTTTAAGGTCTGCGTCTGTAATCCCAATCATAGCGGGAATACTAGACCAGTTTTGCTCGGTGAGGATGTAGGATTGTTCAGAGTCACTTGCTGTGGCAGTTTCAGAGAAGGTTTGTTTACTTTCTTCAATATTATTTTCAATTAAATCACTGAAGCGTTCAATCAGATAGGTCTTGCGAGCAGTTCCGATATGCTTAACTGCATAGTCAAAGGCCTGTAATTCACCAAGAAGGATGAGCTTGCTCTTGGCCCGTGTGATAGCTGTGTAGATGAGATTTCGCTCTAGCATGCGCTTGTTAGCACTGGTGATGGGCAGGATGACAACAGGAAACTCACTTCCCTGAGACTTATGGATGCTCATGGCATAGGCTAGTCGAATCTTGTACCATTCGTTACGTGGGTAGATGACTTCATTTCCATCAAAATCAATGACAATCTCGTCTTGTTTGGACTCGGTGTATTTTCCAGGAATCAGGTCTGTGATGTAGCCTAGGTCTCCGTTAAAGACATTGACTTCAGCGTCGTTGACTAGGTGAATAACCTTGTCCCCTGTTCGATAGTGACACTGAGTTGCTTCAAAGCTAACTTGCCCCTTTTGCTGAGGATTGAGCAGTTCTTGCATGAGTTGGTTGATGGCGTCAATACCAGCAGTTCCTCGATACATAGGCGCTAGCACCTGAATATCGCGCGCCGGAATGCCACTTCTGAGGGCAGCACCGAGGATTTTCTCAATGGTAGCTGGGATATGGCCGCTAGCGATTTCAAAGTAGGAACGGTCAGCTTTTTTCTGGGTAAAGTCGGCTGGCAAGATGCCTTGTCGAATCTGACTCGCCAAGGTAACGATAGTTGATTCTTCGCTCTGACGGTAAATCCGTTCCAAGCGAGTCTGCGGAATCAGGGGTATCTGAAGCAGGTCAGCCAGGACTTGTCCGGGACTAACAGAAGGCAATTGGTCGCTATCCCCTACGATGAGAATTTTACTGTTAGAAGAGATGTTGGAGAAAAGTTGGTTGGCTAGCCAAGTATCCACCATGGAAAACTCATCTACAATGATAAAGTCGGCATCCAGATAATCTTCCAGATGGCTGGTATCATCGTCACCCGTCATTCCCAAATGGCGGTGTATAGTAGCGCTAGGCAAACCTGTCAATTCATTCATGCGCCGAGCCGCTCGACCAGTTGGTGCAGCGAGAAGAATCGGCAGATTGCTTTTCTTCCTGAGGTCAAGTCCTTCTAAAAGTGCATAAACAGCGATAATTCCATTGATAACAGTCGTCTTACCAGTACCAGGTCCACCTGTTAGGATAAAGACCTTGTTCTGGATAGCGTCATAGATAGCCTGCTTTTGAATGTCATCGTACTGGATACCTAATTCTTGCTCGACAGTAGCGATATGCTTTTGAATGGTTTCCAAATCCTGATTTTTCTGCTCTTCTTTTTCAAGGATACGAACCAAGTGACTGCGAATGCCTTCTTCAGCGAAAAAGAGGCTGTTATCAAAGATTTTAGTATCCACCTGTTGAACCTTATCTTCTTCGATCAGATGAGATAATTCCTGAGCTACTTGGCTGGGGTCCAGTTCCACAGGACGGGAAGACTCGAGGAGAGTCAGGGTTTGTTCCAGCAAATCTCGGGCTTCCATATAGGTATCGCCCCTATCCATACATCCCTGAAAAAGACTATGAACAAGGCCAGCACGGAAGCGTTCAGGAGCTTGACTTTCGATGCCTAGTTCGGCAGCTAATTGGTCAGCGATGGTAAAACCCAAGCCTTTGATATCCTCAACTAGTTGGTAGGGATAGTTTTCGACAACATCAAGGGTTTCTTCCTTGTAAAAGTCTTGAATCTGAAAGGCTAATTTATTGGGAATGCCGTAGTTAGCTAGTTTAGCCAAGATCATCTCTGTCCCATAGTTGAGACGGAGGGTAGAGAGGAAAGCCTCACGGTTTTTGGCAGAGAGTCCTGCAATACTTTCTAGCTTTTCAGGATGTTCCAGAATTTCGTCAATGGTATTTTCACCATAGCTATCGACGATTTTCTGAGCCGTTTTGAGACCAATTCCTTTGAAATGGCTACTGGAAAAGTACTTGACGAGGCCCTTGCTAGTTGGTTTTGCCCGCTCATAACGGCTGATCTGAAGCTGTTCCCCATACTTGGAGTGCTGAACGATTTGTCCCCAAAAAGTGTAGTCTTCACCCTCAATCACGTCCGCCATGGTTCCTGTAACGATGATTTCAAAATCGTCAAAGTCCTCCGCGTCCGTATCTTCGATATCTAGGAGGAGGATGCGATAGAAATTACTGACATTTTCAAAAATAATCCGTTCAATGGTGCCTGAAAAATAAACTTCCATAGGTTTCCTTTACATGAGTTCGTGAGAATTGTACCCTTAGCTTCTTTCAACAAGCTAGGAGACTAAAAGGTCTTCTTCTCGCAATAGAAAAAGAGACTGAGACTTAGCATTCTCGGCCTCTTCCTTATCTTAAAAAGTTCCGATACGGTTAAGTGGCCAGAAACGGAATTTTGCTTCGCCTTTGATATCGCTGGTCTTGAAGGTACCAACATGGCGGCTGTCGCTAGAGACTAGACGATCGTCACCAAGTAGAAGGTATTCGCCTTGAGGGACAGTAAAGCTGAAGCTGGTATTGGAATTGACATCGACCGTAAAGGCTTGTGCTTTTTGAGCAAGTTCTCTAAAGTAAACTCCCTTATTGCCTTCAAATCCTTTTCCAGTATAGGTGTTTTGCAACTTTTCTGTTTTGAACAAGTTGAGATATTCAGCTAGGTAAGGTTCATTCGTTTCTTCACCGTTGATAAAGAGTTTGTCATTTTCGTAGCGGATGGTATCTCCAGGCATACCGATAACCCTTTTGACAATGTCTTTATTTCCGTCTTCCTCATGCGCAACCACGATGTCGAAGCGGTCAATTGGGAGGTGTTTAACAACGAAGAGAACTTCTCCGTCGGCTAGGGTAGGGTCCATCGAATGTCCTTCCACACGGACATTGCTCCAAAGGAAGATGCGGCTAAGACCTACCAGTGCGATAACCAGGAAGATGACTCCCCATTCTTTTATAAATGATTTTAAATAGTTCATGGTTTACCTCTATAGAAGTTTTTTTGCTTTTTCAGTGTTTTTAAAATGCAGTTTGGCGCAGAAATGAAGTCCCTTCATACCATAGGCTTGAAGGATTTTGCTGGCAACCTTATCAGATGCAGTTCCAGCGCCACTTGGCAGTTGATAGCCTAGTTCTCGTCCAAGATTTTCCAAGTTTTCGAGGAAGAGATCACGCGCGATGATGGAGCTAACGGCAACAGCCAGGTATTTGCCCTCGGCTTTTTCTTCCAAAGTGATCTTGTTTGGAACATGATTGGCTTCCATCGCCAAGTACTTGTCATAGTTTTTAGCGCTTGTAAAAGCATCAATCACGATTTTTTCTGGCTGGACTCCTTTTTGAAGGAGGAGAAAGATAGCCTGATTATGAAGGGCAACTTTTACAGAAACAGCATTGTAACGCTCTCCGATAACTTCGTTGTACTTGCTCGGTGAAAGGAGGAGCGCTTGGTGCTGGATTTTTTCCTTAAGGATAGGGGCAATCTGACGAATCTTTTGGTCAGTCAAGGTTTTTGAATCCCCTACGCCGAGTTTTCGCAAGAAGTCGTGCTGGTCAGGTGTCACGAAGGAAGCCACAACAGCCAGCCCACCAAAGTAGGAACCATTTCCCACCTCATCAGTCCCAATCATAGGAAAATCTTGTCCACTGGTTTCCTCTACAACTTGATAGCCAAAGAAACTAGCGTATTGCTCAGCAGCTTCGCCTTGCAGGAGAACTTTTCCAGAAGTATAGATGGAAACTGTTGCCTGAGGCAGTCTCAAAAAATAGCGAATATAAGGATTTTTACTAGGACTGAGAGCCTTCTGATACTGACTTAAAAAGCTCTGAATTTCCTGTTCACTTGGTGTGAGTGTGATACTTGCCATAGTCTCTATTGTACCACAAAAGCAGGAGAATTGGTAAAAACTGACAAAGTTAGCGAAATTTGGTATAATATCGTGAGGTGAATTTTATGGCAAATCTAAATCGATATAAGTTTACATTCGGAAAAAAGACATTAACCTTAACAACCGAGCATGACAACCTCTTTATGGAGGAAATTGCCAAGGTTGCGACTGAAAAATACCAAGCAATTAAAGAACAAATGCCTGGGGCGGATGATGAAACCATTGCGCTTCTTTTGGCGGTTAATTGTCTGTCTACACAACTCAACCGTGAGATTGAATTTGATGACAAGGAGCAAGAGTTGTTAGAACTCCGCCACAAGTTGATTGCTGTCAAACAAGAACAGAGCAAGATTGAGGACTCCCTATGATTTCAATCCTACTCTTATTGGTTCTGGCTTGGGGCTTTTACATCGGCTACCGTAGAGGTTTGGTCCTGCAAGTTTATTATTTCCTCGTGGCAGTGATTTCAGCCTTTGTTGCGGGACAGTTTTATAAATCACTGGGCGACCACTTCCACTTGCTTGTCCCTTATGCCAATCCTCAGGAAGGACAGGGAACCTTTTTCTTCCCTTCAGACCAGCTGTTTCATCTAGACAAGGTCTTTTATGCGGGTCTAGCCTATCTTTTAGTTTTCGGAATTTGTTATAGTATCGGACGTTTTATCGGTTTGTTCCTGCACTTGATTCCAACTAAAAAGCTCGATGTCAAATGGTTGCGTATCGGATCAGGCCTTTTGTCTCTATTGGTAACCTTATTTGTCTTGCAAATGGCTCTGACCATCCTTGCAACAGTGCCTCTGGCAGTCATTCAAAATTCACTCGAAAAAAGTATAGTAGCCAAACATATCATCCAAAGTGTCCCTTTTACGACAAACCTTATCAAACAACTTTGGGTGACAAATTTAATCGGATAAAAAGGGCGGGATTTTTCCTAGCCCTTTGTTTACAGATTGGGGGACTAGGTCAAAACCTCTAGTTGCTATAATCTTATAAACAAGCATACAAGGAAAGAATATGAATACAAAAATACTAGAAACCTTAGAATTTAATAAAATCAAAGCCTTGTTTGAACCGCATCTCTTGACAGAACAAGGACTAGAGGAGCTAAAAGGCTTGGCTCCAACTGCCAAGGTGGACAAGATCAAGCAAGCCTTTACAGAGATGGAGGAAATGCAAGCCCTTTTTGTGGAGCAACCCCACTTTACCATCCTAGCGACACGTGAGATTTCAGCTGTCTGTAAGCGTCTGGAGATGGGAGCGGACCTCAATATTGAGGAGTTCCTGCTCCTCAAACGAGTCTTGCTGGCTAGCAGAGAGTTGCAAGGCTTTTATACCAATCTCGAAAACGTACGCTTGGAGCAGTTGGCGAGATGGTTTGAAAAACTACATGATTTCCCACACTTGCAAGGGAGTCTCCAAGCCCTAAATGATGCAGGATTTATCGAAAATTTTGCCAGTGAAGAACTAGCACGTATCCGTCGGAAAATCCATGATAGCGAGAGTCAAGTTCGAGATGTCTTGCAAGACTTGCTCAAACAAAAAGCTCAGATGTTGACGGAGGGCATAATCGCTAGCCGAAATGGTCGTCAAGTCTTACCTGTCAAGAATACCTATCGTAATAAGATTGCAGGTGTTGTCCATGACATCTCTGCTAGTGGGAATACGGTCTATATCGAGCCACGTGAGGTGGTCAAGCTGAGCGAAGAAATCGCCAGTCTGCGAGCAGACGAACGCTATGAGATGATTCGCATCCTGCAGGAACTATCGGAACGGGTTCGTCCTCATGCTGCTGAGATTGCTAATGACGCTTGGATCATCGGTCATCTGGATCTGATTCGTGCCAAGGTACGTTTCATCCAAGAAAGACAAGCAGTTGTTCCTCAACTTTCAGAGAATCAGGAGATTCAACTCCTTCATGTTCGCCATCCTTTGGTCAAAAATGCTGTCGCAAACGATGTACACTTTGGTAAGGAATTAACGGCCATTGTCATTACAGGTCCCAATACTGGTGGGAAGACCATCATGCTCAAAACCCTGGGCTTGACTCAACTCATGGCCCAGTCTGGCTTGCCAATCTTAGCTGATAAAGGAAGCCGTGTTGGTATTTTCGAGGAAATCTTCGCGGATATTGGCGATGAGCAGTCTATCGAACAAAGCTTGTCTACCTTCTCCAGCCACATGACCAATATCGTAGATATTCTTGGCAAGGTCAATCAACATTCACTCTTACTTTTGGATGAGTTGGGGGCAGGTACCGATCCGCAGGAAGGAGCAGCGCTTGCTATGGCTATTCTGGAGGATCTTCGTCTGCGTCAGGTCAAGACTATGGCTACGACCCACTATCCAGAGCTCAAGGCCTACGGTATTGAGACAGCCTTTGTGCAAAATGCCAGCATGGAGTTTGATACTGCCAGTCTGCGTCCGACCTATCGCTTTATGCAGGGAGTTCCTGGCCGAAGCAACGCCTTTGAAATTGCCAAACGCCTTGGCTTGTCAGATGTCATTGTGGGAGATGCCAGCCAGCAGGTCAATCAAGATAATGACGTCAACCGTATCATTGAGCAATTGGAAGAGCAAACGCTTGAAAGTCGCAAACGCTTGGACAATATCCGTGAGGTGGAGCAAGAAAACCTTAAGATGAACCGAGCACTCAAAAAACTTTACAACGAGCTCAATCGTGAAAAGGAAACTGAGCTCAACAAGGCGCGTGAACAAGCTGCCGAGATTGTGGAACTCGCTCTAAGTGAAAGTGATCAGATTCTCAAAAATCTCCATAGTAAGTCTCAACTCAAACCCCACGAAATCATTGAAGCCAAGGCTGAGCTGAAGAAATTGGCCCCTGAAAAAGTCGACTTGTCTAAAAACAAGGTCCTTCAAAAGGCCAAGAAAAAACGAGCTCCAAAGATGGGAGATGACATTGTGGTCCTCAGTTATGGTCAACGTGGAACCTTGACCAATCAGCTTAAGGACGGCCGTTGGGAAGCCCAAGTCGGTTTGATCAAGATGACCTTGGAAGAGAAAGAATTTGACCTTGTTCAGGCTCAGCAAGAAACCCCAGTCAAGAAAAAACAAGTCAATGTCGTCAAACGAGCTTCTGGTCGTGGTCCGCAAGCGAGACTGGATCTCCGAGGTAAACGGTACGAAGAGGCTATGAATGAGCTGGACGCCTTTATCGACCAAGCCCTGCTTAATAACATGGCGCAAGTCGACATTATCCATGGTATCGGAACAGGAGTCATCCGTGAGGGCGTCACCAAATACCTGCAAAGAAACAAGCATGTCAAGAGTTTTGGCTATGCTCCACAAAATGCTGGAGGCAGTGGTGCCACCATTGTGACCTTTAAAGGTTAAAAAAGAGTACGTCTCTTTTTTTGAAAAAGAAGTGAAAATCCATCTTTTTTCAAATAATATATTGACAAAGACTAACTTTTCTTGTAAAATAATAAAAAATAAAATACCAACACCGAATGAAGTTTAATAGAAGTGGAGAAAGGTTTGTTTTCCATGACTGTAAATGGACGGAACTCTGGAGAGACCGTAAAGGCACCGAAGGGGCAAGGCAGGCAACTGCTCAAACTCTCAGGTAAAAGGACAGAGCTAGGATAGACCGCTTTTAGGCATTTATCTAAGCATTCCAGAGTACATGTATCTTGCATGTGCTCTTTCTTTTGGGGTTGAAAGATAGGAGAAGGACATGTTAGAATTGCTTAAAGCGCTTGATGCTTTCGTTTGGGGGCCTCCCCTCTTGATCTTATTGGTCGGAACGGGTATCTATTTGACCATCCGACTAGGACTTTTGCAGGTGGCTCGTCTCCCTAAGGCCTTTCAGCTGATCTTTACCAAGGATAAGGGGCATGGCGATGTGTCGAGCTTTGCTGCTCTCTGTACGGCTCTAGCAGCCACCGTTGGTACGGGAAATATCATCGGAGTGGCGACAGCCATTAAGGTTGGGGGACCAGGGGCCCTCTTTTGGATGTGGATGGCGGCCTTCTTTGGGATGGCGACCAAATATGCCGAAGGCTTGTTGGCCATCAAATATCGCACAAAGGATGCAAATGGAGCTGTAGCTGGAGGACCCATGCATTACATCCTTTTGGGGATGGGAGAAAAGTGGCGTCCACTTGCTATCTTCTTTGCCCTAGCGGGTGTATTGGTAGCCCTTCTAGGGATTGGTACCTTTACCCAAGTCAATTCGATTACAGAATCCATTCAAAATACAGCCCAAGTTGATCCAGCTATCACAGCTCTGATTTTATCCATTTTGGTGGGTGTTGCTGTCTTTGGTGGCCTCAAGTCCATATCAAAAGTTTCGACAGCAGTGGTTCCTTTTATGGCTATTGTCTATATTTTAGGGACTCTTACAGTTATTCTCTTTAATATCGAGAAAATCCCAGCCACACTTGCCCTCATCTTTACTTCAGCCTTTAGTCCAACTGCTGCGGTAGGTGGTTTTGCAGGTGCCAGTATTCGGATGGCTATCCAAAATGGTGTGGCGCGGGGAGTCTTCTCTAACGAATCTGGTCTTGGTTCTGCTCCCATTGCAGCGGCTGCAGCTAAGACAAATGAGCCTGTCGAGCAAGGCTTGATTTCCATGACAGGAACCTTTATTGATACCCTCATTATCTGTACGTTGACTGGTTTAACAATCTTGGTAACTGGGGTTTGGAGTGGTGATTTGAATGGGGTTGCCTTGACCCAGTCAGCCTTTTCAACAGTTTTTTCATATTTTGGACCTTCCCTCTTGACCATTTTCCTTGTACTCTTTGCCTTTACGACGATTCTCGGATGGAACTACTACGGAGAACGCTGTTTTGAGTTTCTCTTTGGTGTTCGTTTTATCTGGCTTTACCGTGTAGTCTTTGTAGTCATGGTCTTGTTGGGAGGATTTATCGAGTTGGATATGGTCTGGATTATTGCAGATATCGTCAATGCCTTGATGGCTTTACCAAACTTGATTGCCCTCTTAGTCTTATCGCCAGTCGTCATTGCTGAGACTAAACAGTATTTTAAACACTAATCCAATCACACTTTTGGTGTGATTTTTTCATTTCATAAACATTTCCTATCAAGGCGATTGAAAATATATATTATCCAAGTGGAAAATTCTATGATAGACTAAATGACAATAAAATGAAAAGAGGTTTCTTATGACAACATTTACCATCCACACAGTAGAATCAGCACCAGCAGAAGTGAAAGAAGTTCTTGAAACAGTACAAAAAGATAACAATGGCTATATTCCCAACCTAATCGGTCTCTTGGCCAATGCCCCAACCGCGCTTGAAGCTTACCGAACTGTCGGAGCCATCAACCGCCGCAATAGCCTGACACCAGTGGAACGCGAAGTAGTACAAATCACAGCTGCCGTAACCAATGGTTGTGCTTTCTGCGTCGCAGGTCATACAGCCTTTTCAATCAAACAAATCCAGATGAATGATGATCTTCTCCAAGCTCTCCGCAACCGCACTCCGATTGAAACAGATCCAAAACTAGATACTCTAGCTAAGTTTACCTTGGCGGTCATCAATACCAAAGGGCGTGTAGGAGATGAAGCCTTGGCTGAATTTTTGGAAGCTGGCTACACGCAACAAAATGCCTTGGACGTGGTTCTCGGTGTTAGTCTTGCCAGCCTTTGTAACTATGCAAACAACCTAGCCAATACGCCTATTAACCCAGAATTACAACCTTATGCCTAGTTCGAATCAGAAAGAAAAAATGAAGACTGAGCAATCCAGTCTTCATTTTTCTATGCTATTTTAAGCGCTTTTATGCTATACTAATAATAACATGATTATTGGAGGCTCGAATGAAAAAGCTCCCCTTAGTATTTTCTGGTTGTTTGTTGGGTTTAGCAGGTGCAGGAAATCTGATTGCAGATACTTTGCCTGTTCTGTCGCATTTATTGAGTCTGACTGGTCTAGTGTTGTGGATTTTCTTTCTTGTTGTTCATCTTTTTAATTGGGAAGAAACCAAGAAAGAATTGACCAAGCCCCCTCTTTTATCTGGGATGGCCACCTTTCCCATGGCTGGGATGATTTTAGCGACCTATGTCTTTCGCGTATTCCCTGCTCTTCATTTGGTAGCACAAGGGATCTGGTGGTTTTCATTTCTCTTGGATTTGACTTTGATTGCTACTTTTACCATCAAATTTGCCTGTCCAGGTCGGAGGGTCAATGCGACTCCTAGCTGGACGGTACTCTATGTGGGGATAGCAGTAGCAGCCTTGACCTATCCTCTTGTCGGTATCATTGAAATTGCCTATGCGACCTTGAGTTTTGGTTTTGTCTTGACCTTCTATCTCTATCCCCTTATTTATAGTGATTTAAAGAAAGATCCACTCCCAGTGGCCTTGCTTGGACAGGAAGGAATCTACTGTGCTCCCTTTTCCCTACTCTTGGCTTCTCTAGTTCGAGTTGGAGGAGCAAGCCTACCGACTTGGCTCTTGATTGTCATGATTTTGGCATCTCAATCCTTCTTTTTCTTTGTTTTAACTCGCCTACCCAATATTTTAAAACAAGGATTTCAACCAGCCTTCTCAGCCCTCACCTTCCCAACCATTATCACAGCTACCTCGCTCAAGATGGCTCAGGGAATTTTGAAACTTCCATTTCTGGATTATCTGGTCTTGGCTGAAACCGTTATTTGCCTCACTATTTTATTCTTTGTCTTGGTTGGTTATCTGATTTGGTTACGAAAAAAGGTCTAGCTAGAAATAGCTAGGCCTTATTTTTATGGTTTGATAACTTCAGCGCCACCCATGTATGGACGAAGAGCTTCTGGAATGGTTACAGAACCATCTTCATTTTGGTAGTTTTCAAGAATAGCAGCAACCGTACGTCCAACCGCAAGTCCAGAACCGTTCAAGGTGTGAAGGAGTTTCACCTTACCATCGGCTTCATCACGGTAACGGATTTGGGCACGACGGGCTTGGAAATCTTCTGTGTTTGAACAGCTTGAGATTTCACGATAGGTATTTTGGGCTGGAATCCAAACTTCCAAGTCGTAAGTCTTAGCAGCTGAGAAGCCCATGTCCCCAGTAGAGAGGGCAACGACACGGTATGGAAGGTTGAGTTTTTGAAGAATATTTTCAGCGTTGGCTGTCATTTTTTCTAATTCTTCGTATGATTCTTCTGGTTTGGCAAATTTGACCATTTCAACCTTGTGGAATTGGTGCAGACGAATCAAGCCACGTGTATCACGACCAGCTGAACCAGCCTCAGAACGGAATGAAGGACTCATAGCAGTGAAGTAGATTGGTAGGTCTTTACCGTCAAGGATTTCATCACGGTAGTAGTTTGTAAGAGGCACTTCAGCTGTAGGAATGAGGACATAATTAGTGGCTTTCAATTCAAAAGTATCATCCTTAAATTTTGGATAATTTCCGGTACCAAACATTGAGTCATGGTTAACCATGTAAGGCGTGATGACTTCCGTATAGCCCTCTTTACCATGCTCATCCAACATGAAGTTGTAGATAGCGCGTTCCAAACGAGCCCCAAGTCCTTTATAGAAGAGGAAACGAGCGCCTGTTACTTTACCGCCACGTTCCCAGTCAAGGATACCCAAGTCTTCACCAAGATCCCAGTGAGCTTTTGGTTCAAAGTCAAACTCGCGCGGAGTCCCCCAACGGCGGACTTCCACATTGTCATCTTCGTCGGCTCCGATAGGAACACTGTCAGCAGGGATATTTGGAAGAGTAGTGGTAAATTCCGTCAATTTAGAATCGATGTCCGCCAATTCCGCATCCAAGGCTTTGACTTCAGCAGATAAGGTTTGCATCGCAGCAATCTTGTCATCTGCATTTTCCTTGTTTCGCTTGGCTTGGGCAATCTCAGCAGAAACTGTGTTACGTTCTGCTTTGAGCGTTTCAACCTTGACCAAGATGTCACGACGTTTAGCATCGATTTTTTTCATCTCATTTAAGATAGCAGGATCTACACCACGTGTAGCTAATTTTTCAGCGACAGCATCAAAATCTGTACGAATACGTTTAATATCTAACATAAGAACTCCTTTATGAAAAAAAGCACACCTGACAAAGTGTTGGAGTGGCAGGGCCACGGTTCCATCCAACTTCACAGGTGTGCACTTGATTGAGTATTTAATTGTTAACAACGGTAGAATTTCACCTATCCCTCCTATCTGCTCGCAGCACCCGCAGACTTTCTGAAAGAAGGAAATAACTTACTTATCCGTTGCTATGATTATACTAAAGTTTCTACTTTTTTGCAAATAGATTTTTAAATTTTTGACCAATGGTCTGAATCAAAGTAGGAAGTTTGACAACCTTATCGTTTCCTAATTTTTTCCGAGCGATTTTGAGGATAGTCCCAGAGTCTTTTGAGGCAAAGAGGAATTTACCTTGATCAGTGAAGACTTCAAAGTGACGGCTGATCTTGCGACCACTTACGTTAGCTCCTATTTGCTGAATGCTGGACCAAGGGATTTGGATATATTGTTCGACATTGACATCAGGATAAAACTCTAAGGCTTGATCCCCGACTAAAAATTTTCCAACTTTTCCAGAGATAGAGAGGTAAGATGTCCCAGTGGTTTGGAGGTCAATGACTTGATTGAGTGATTGGGCCATGATTAGTCTTCCTTACTTTCACCGAAAAAGGCATGATAGAGAGCCTTGATAGCTGCTTTTTCTTGCTCTTTATTGACAACAAACATGATGGAAACTTCACTTGAACCTTGGGACATCATCTGGATGTTGATTTTATTCTCAGACAAAGCACGTGTTGCAGTAGCAGTTACCCCGATATGGCTCTTCATCTTTTCTCCGACAATCATAATGATGGAAAGGTCATGTTCGATTTCAGCATGGTCCACTTCAGCTTTTTGAACGAGTTGACGTAGAATTTCTTCTTCTTTGATAGGAGTCAATTCGCGGGAGCGGAGGATGATTGAAAGATCGTCAATACCTGTAGGCATGTGTTCCCAACCGATGTTGAGGTCCTCAAGGATTTGAAGAACCTTGCGACCAAACCCGACTTCACGGTTCATGAGGTATTTTGACATGTTGATGCTGACGAATCCTGAGTCACCCGCAATCCCTACTACTGGGAATTTATCACTACTGTGTTCTAAAACAATGCGTGTTCCTGGGTGGTCAGGGTTGTTGGTATTCTTGATGACAAGAGGAATTTTTCCTCGGTAGGCAGGAAGAAGGGCTTCGTCATGAAGGACTGAGAATCCAGCGTAAGCCAACTCACGCATTTCACGGTAGGTTAATTCAGGAATGGAGTGTGGTTGGTGGATAATACCAGGATGGGCAGCAAAGATACCATCTACGTCTGTAAAGTTCTCATAGAGATCAGCCTTAACACCTGCTGCAATGATAGAACCTGTAATATCTGAACCTCCACGTGAAAAAGTACAGATTTGATTTTCCTTAGTCACACCAAAGAAACCAGGGATGACAAGGACTTCGTTGCTATCAGCCAAGCCTTCAATCTTGTCATAACTAGATGGAATGATGCGTGCGTTTCCTGGTTCACTTGTGACAACAATCCCAGCTTCTCTTGGGTGAACATAGCGTGCATCAATGCCGTTTTGGTTAAAGTAGGCTGCAATCAATTTGGCATTGTTATTTTCTCCAGCCGCTAGGAAGGTATCATAGAGAAATTCATTGTCCTCTATAGGAAGAGTTGCCAAGGCCCGAATACTTTTAGAGATTTTTTCTAAAACAGCAGGTTTTAACCCTAGTTCACTAACCATAGCGGCATAACGGTCAATGATCCAGCTTTGGCTAGCACTGATGTCATTTCCAGCCACATAGTCACGATAGTATTTGATCAAGGCATCGGTCACCTTGGTATCTTCAGCATTGCGTTTGCCGGGTGCAGAAACGACTACAAAACGGCGTTCTTTATCACTTTTAACGATGTTTAAAACTTTTTCTAACTGACCAGCAGAGGCAAGCGAGCTTCCGCCAAATTTTACAACCTTCATAAGGACTCCTCAAGTAAGTATTTTATACGATTATAGCAGAAAGAGGGGTATTTTTCAATGAAGAAAATAACTTCCTATTATAATAGAAGAAAACACTAACTTATTCTGAAAAGCAATAACGGCTTAAAAGTAAATGAGTAAAATTTCTCTCACATTCATAATGAAGGAGGAAAATAATCAGCTGAGACACTTTCCTTTAGTTTTTCCTTGCCTCTTTATCCAAAAAAAGGTATACTTTGATGATAAAACAATTTTATTGCCTTATAAAAGAAAAGGAGAAGCTATGAATCATATCTTATATCAGATCGTAGATGATCTTGCTATCATTACTTTGAATCGTCCCGAAGTGGCAAATGGTTTCCATATCCCAATGTGTGAGGAAATTTTAGAAGCTTTGACCCTAGCAGAGCAGGATCAAGCTGTGCAGTTTATTTTGATTAATGCTAATGGGAAGGTCTTTTCAGTTGGGGGAGACTTGGTTGAGATGAAACGAGCAGTGGACGAGGATGATATCCCTTCTTTGAATAAGATTGCAGAATTAGTCAATACAATTTCTTTTAAAATCAAGCAAATTCCTAAACCTGTTTTGATGGAGGTAGATGGAGCGGTCGCTGGTGCTGCAGCAAATATGGCAGTAGCAGTTGATTTTTGTTTGGCGACTGACAAGGCAAAATTTATTCAAGCCTTTGTCGGAGTTGGCTTGGCGCCAGACGCTGGTGGGATCCATCTTTTGAGTCGTAGCATCGGGGTAACACGGGCTGCACAACTTGCCATGACAGGAGAAGCCTTGACTGCTGAAAAAGCGCTAGAATGGGGCGTGGTATACCGCGTTTGTGAAGTTGATAAATTAGAAAAAACAAGAGAACAAGTTCTTAAGAAATTAAGACGAGGTTCAGCAAACTCATACGCAGCGATTAAAAAGCTAGTTTGGGAAAGTCAATTTAAGGATTGGCAGAATTATGCCGAATTAGAATTGGAATTACAAGAATCGTTATCTTTAACTGAAGATTTTAAAGAAGGGGTTCGAGCACATTCTGAAAGAAGAAGACCAAAATTTTCAGGAAAATAAAAAAATACTTGCATAATTTTTTGAAGTTTGTTATACTTTTTCTATCAAATGTTTTGATTGTAAAAGCTTTTTGAGGGGGAGGGAAAAAGTTTGGACTACCAACAAGTAAATGATTATCTAACATCTATTTTTAATAACGTCCTTGTGATCGAGGAGGTTAGCTTACGAGGTAGTCGATTCAAAGACATCTCCATCAAAGAAATGCACACGATCGATGTGATTGGGAAGTTCCCGGAGGCGACGCCAAGTAAGGTTTCAAAAGAACTGATGGTAACTCTTGGGACAGTGACGACGAGTTTGAATAACCTAGAGAGAAAAGGTTATATTGAGCGTATTCGTTCTGACCAAGACCGTCGAGTGGTCTATCTGCATTTGACAAAGCAAGGTCGTTTGGTTCACCGTCTTCATAAACGATTCCACAAGGCTATGGTCGAAAAAATCATCGATGGCATGAGCCCTGAGGAAAAAGAAGTCATGGGCAGAGGCTTAACGAACCTTTATCAATTTTTGGAGGATTTGAAATAATGGCTTTTGCAAAAATAAGCCAGGTTGCTCATTATGTTCCAGAGCAAGTGGTCACTAATCATGACTTAGCCCAAATCATGGACACAAGCGATGAGTGGATTTCAAGTCGGACAGGAATTAAACAGAGACATATTTCAAAAACAGAGTCTACAAGTGACTTGGCGACAGAAGTAGCTAAGAGCTTGTTGGCTAAAGGGAGCTTAACAGCGGATCAGATTGATTTTATCATTGTAGCGACGATTACCCCAGACTCGATGATGCCTTCCACAGCAGCTCGAGTTCAGGCAAATATCGGAGCGCACAGAGCTTTCGCCTTTGATCTGACAGCAGCTTGCAGTGGCTTTGTATTCGCTCTTTCAACTGCAGAAAAATTTTTAAGTTCTGGACAGTTCAAAAAAGGGATTGTTATCGGGGCTGAGACCTTATCCAAGGCAGTTGACTGGTCAGATCGTTCAACAGCTGTTCTCTTTGGGGATGGTGCTGGTGGGGTTCTCTTGGAAGCGAGCGAAACACGTCACTTCCTTGTGGAAAGTCTCTATACGGATGGCTCTCGGAGCGAGTGTTTGACCTATGGTCAAACGGCTTTGGCTTCTCCTTTCTCAGATCAAGAAGCAGTTCCTGCTTTTTTGAAGATGGATGGACGAGCAGTTTTTGATTTTGCAAATCGTGATGTTGCTAGGTCGATCAAAGAAACCATTGAAAATGGTCCAATCGCAGCATCGGAATTGGATTATCTCTTGCTTCATCAGGCAAATATCCGCATTTTGGATAAGATGGCTAAGAAGATCGGCGTAGACCGAGACAAGCTTCCTGCCAATATGATGGAGTATGGAAATACCAGTGCAGCAAGTATCCCGATTTTGCTATCAGAGTGTGTGGAGAATGGCATGATTCGTTTAGATGGTAGCCAGACGATTCTCCTATCAGGCTTCGGTGGAGGTTTGACATGGGGCACACTCATTCTTACAATCTAGGTAATCATGTGGTAAACACATAGTTATAAATTTTTTATATTTTAAAGGAGTCCTATCATGGCAGTATTTGAAAAAGTACAAGAAATTATCGTTGAAGAACTTGGGAAAGACGCATCAGAAGTAACACTTGAATCTACTTTTGATGATTTGGATGCAGATTCATTGGACTTGTTCCAAGTAATCTCTGAAATCGAAGATGCTTTCGATATCCAAATCGAAGCAGAAGATAACTTGAAAACAGTTGGTGACTTGGTTGCCTACGTTGAAGAGCAAACAAAATAATTAACATATTACTAGAAGGAGTAGGGGAAACCCACTCCCTCTTGTTTAGGTAATAGTTTGAAACTCAAATGATAAACTCATCGAACTATTACGTAAGCAAGGAATGATGGAGGCACTATGAAAACACGTATTACAGAATTATTGAACATTGATTATCCTATCTTTCAAGGAGGAATGGCCTGGGTTGCTGATGGTGACTTGGCTGGTGCAGTATCAAAAGCTGGTGGTCTAGGGATCATCGGTGGTGGGAATGCACCGAAAGAGGTCGTAAAGGCTAATATCGATAAAATCAAATCACTTACGGACAAACCTTTTGGTGTCAACATCATGCTCTTGTCACCTTTTGTAGAAGACATCGTTGATCTCGTGATTGAAGAAGGGGTCAAGGTGGTGACAACTGGTGCAGGAAATCCAAGTAAATACATGACTCGTTTCCATGATGCAGGAATTACTGTTATTCCTGTTGTTCCAAGTGTTGCTTTGGCAAAACGCATGGAAAAAATTGGTGCAGATGCAGTTATTGCAGAAGGAATGGAAGCCGGTGGGCATATTGGTAAATTAACGACGATGACCTTGGTTCGCCAAGTTGCTGCAGCTGTTTCAATTCCAGTTATCGCAGCTGGAGGAATTGCGGACGGTGAAGGTGTCGCTGCAGGCTTTATGCTTGGTGCTGAGGCCGTTCAAGTTGGTACGCGTTTCGTAGTAGCTAAGGAATCTAACGCCCATCCAAAATACAAGGAAAAAATCTTAAAAGCGCGTGATATTGATACGACTATTTCCGCTCAACACTTTGGACATGCTGTTCGTGCCATTAAAAACCAATTGACACGTGACTTTGAGCAGGCTGAAAAAGATGCCTTTAAACAAGAAAATCCAGATTTAGAAATCTTTGAACAAATGGGGGCTGGTGCTCTAGCTAAAGCCGTTGTTCATGGAGATGTGGAAGGTGGATCTGTCATGGCAGGTCAGATCGCTGGTTTGGTTTCTAAAGAGGAAACTGTCGAAGAAATCCTAAAAGATCTATACTATGGCGCAGCCAAGAAAATTCAAGAAGAAGCCTCTCGTTGGGCAGGAGTTGTAAGAAATGACTAAAACAGCCTTTCTATTTGCGGGTCAAGGAGCTCAGTATCTAGGGATGGGGCGTGATCTCTATGATCGCTACCCTATCGTCAAGGAAACAATTGACCAAGCCAGTCAGGTTTTGGGATATGACCTTCGTGACTTGATCGATAAGGAAGAAACCAAGTTAAACCAGACTCGCTATACGCAGCCAGCTATTTTAGCGACTTCGGTTGCTATTTACCGACTATTGAAAGAAAAGGGTTATCAGCCGGATATGGTGGCAGGACTGTCCCTCGGGGAATATTCTGCTCTTGTAGCAAGTGGTGCCTTGGACTTTGAGGATGCAGTTGCCTTGGTTGCTAAGCGTGGTGCTTATATGGAAGAGGCTGCACCTGCAGGCTCTGGGAAGATGGTTGCCGTTCTTAATACTCCAGTTGAAGTGATTGAGGAAGCTTGTGAAACAGCCTCTAAAGTTGGAGTAGTGACTCCAGCTAACTACAACACCCCAAGCCAAATCGTCATCGGTGGTGAGGTGGCTGCGGTTGACCGCGCAGTTGAACTCTTGCAGGAAGCAGGAGCTAAACGATTGATTCCTTTAAATGTATCTGGTCCTTTCCATACTGCCCTTCTTGAGCCAGCCAGTCAGCAACTAGCTGAAGCTCTTGAGGGAGTAAGTTTCGCTGATTTCACTTGCCCACTAGTCGGCAATACGGAAGCTGCTGTTATGGAAAAAGATCGAATCCAAGAGCTTTTGACGCGTCAGGTCAAAGAACCTGTTCGTTTTTATGAAAGTATTGCTGTGATGCAGGATGCTGGGGTAACCAACTTTATTGAAATTGGTCCTGGTAAGGTCCTATCAGGCTTTGTCAAAAAAATCGATAAAACAGCTCAGCTAGCTAACGTTGAAGACCAAGCAAGCTTGGATGCTTTGTTAGGAAACTAATGATCCCTTCTCCCACAAAATACAACAGGAAACAGGAGAGATAGAATGCAACTTACAAATAAAAATGTCTTTGTAACAGGTTCAAGTCGTGGTATCGGACTTGCCATTGCTCACAAATTTGCCCAACTAGGCGCTAATGTAGTTTTGAATAGTCGCGGAGCAATCCCAGAAGAATTGCTGGCTGAGTTTTCAAACTACGCCGTCAAAGTAGTACCGATATCAGGTGATGTTTCAGACTTTGCAGATGCCAAGCGTATGGTAGATCAAGCGATTGCAGAACTCGGTTCTGTCGATGTCTTGGTCAACAATGCTGGGATCACTCAAGATACGCTTATGCTCAAGATGACCGAAGAAGACTTTGAAAAAGTGATTAAGATCAACTTGACAGGTGCCTTCAACATGACGCAAGCAGTATTGAAACAGATGATCAAGGCACGTGAAGGTGCGATTATCAACATGTCTAGTGTGGTCGGTTTGATGGGAAATATCGGACAAGCCAACTATGCAGCTTCTAAAGCAGGTTTGATTGGTTTTACCAAGTCAGTTGCACGTGAAGTTGCCAATCGCAACGTACGAGTAAATGCTCTTGCACCAGGGATGATCGAGTCAGATATGACGGCTGTTTTGTCTGATAAGGTCAAGGAAGCGACATTGGCCCAAATCCCAATGAAACATTTTGGTCAAGCAGAACATATCGCAGATGCTACAGTGTTCCTGGCTGGACAGGATTATTTGACTGGACAAGTTCTCGCTGTTGATGGCGGACTTAGCATGTAAAAAATAAGGAAAGATATAGGTAAGACAGATGAAACTAAATCGAGTTGTAGTAACAGGTTACGGATTGACCTCTCCTATCGGAAATACTCCAGAAGAATTTTGGAACAGTTTGCAAACTGGGAAGATTGGAATTGGAGAAATCACTAAGTTTGACCACAGCGAATTTGCTGTGCACAATGCGGCAGAAGTTCAAGATTTCCCATTTGATAAATACTTTGTCAAAAAAGATACCAACCGTTTTGACAACTATTCTTTGTATGCCTTGTATGCGGCTCAAGAAGCGGTGACAAATGCAAATCTTGATGTAGAAGCAATTGATAAAGATCGCTTTGGTGTCATCGTGGCTTCTGGTATTGGGGGAATTAAAGAAATCGAAGATCAGGTTATCCGTCTTCATGAAAAAGGTCCAAAACGCGTTAAACCAATGACACTTCCAAAAGCCTTGCCAAATATGGCTTCAGGAAATGTTGCTATGCGCTTCGGAGCAAACGGTATCTGTAAATCAATCAATACAGCCTGTGCCTCATCAAACGATGCCATTGGGGATGCCTTCCGCTCTATCAAGTTTGGTTTCCAAGATGTCATGTTAGTTGGTGGATCAGAATCATCTATCACTCCTTTTGCTATCGCTGGTTTCCAAGCATTGACTGCCCTATCAACTACGGAAGATCCAACTCGTGCTTCTATTCCATTTGACAAAGACCGTAATGGTTTTGTGATGGGAGAAGGTTCAGGGATGTTGGTTCTTGAAAGCCTTGAACATGCTGAAAAACGTGGTGCAACTATCTTGGCTGAAGTAGTTGGCTATGGTAATACCTGTGATGCTTACCATATGACTTCACCTCATCCAGAGGGTCAAGGTGCGATTAAGGCTATGAAGTTGGCTTTGGAAGAAGCAGAAATTTCTCCAGAGCAAGTGGCTTATGTCAATGCCCACGGAACTTCAACTCCTGCTAACGAAAAAGGAGAAAGTGGTGCTATCGTAGCTGTTCTTGGTAAAGAAGTACCTGTATCTTCAACCAAGTCCTTTACAGGACACTTACTTGGTGCTGCAGGAGCAGTGGAAGCCATTGCTACCATCGAAGCCATGCGTCATAACTATGTACCAATGACAGCTGGAACAAGTGAGTTATCAGACTATATCGAAGCGAATGTCGTTTATGGACAAGGCTTGGAGCAAGAAATCCCTTATGCTATTTCAAACACTTTTGGTTTTGGTGGACACAATGCGGTTCTTGCTTTCAAACGTTGGGAGAATAAATAATTATGAATTTAAATGAAATCAAGGACTTGATGGCTCAATTTGACCAATCAAGTTTGAGAGAATTTTCTTATAAAAACGGAACGGACGAATTGCAGTTTAGTAAGAATGAAGCAAGAATGGCTTCTGAAGCACCAGCTCAAGTTGCTCCAGTACCAGCTGCAGTAGCTGCAAGTCCAGTAGTTTCTGCCCCTTCAACTCCAGTAGAGAGTGCAGTGGAAGAAGCTCCAGCACCAGCTGAAACGACGGTTGCTCCAGAGGGTGATGTCGTTGAGAGCCCACTTGTAGGGGTGGCTTACTTGGCCGCTGGACCAGATAAACCTGCCTTTGTCACAGTTGGAGACAGTGTTAAAAAAGGTCAGACTTTGGTGATCATCGAAGCCATGAAAGTCATGAATGAAATCCCTGCACCTAAAGATGGTGTGGTGACAGAAATTCTCGTTTCAAATGAAGAAATGGTTGAGTTCGGTAAAGGATTGGTACGTATCAAATGATCGATATTCAAGGAATCAAAGAAGCTCTACCCCATCGCTACCCCATGCTCCTAGTGGATCGTGTCTTGGAAGTGAGCGAGGATACCATTGTTGCCATTAAAAATGTGACCATCAACGAACCTTTCTTCAATGGTCATTTTCCTCAATACCCAGTTATGCCAGGTGTTCTTATCATGGAAGCCTTGGCTCAGACTGCTGGTGTCTTGGAATTGTCCAAACCTGAAAATAAAGGGAAACTGGTCTTCTATGCTGGCATGGACAAGGTTAAGTTCAAGAAGCAAGTTGTACCAGGTGACCAATTAGTCATGACAGCTACTTTTGTCAAACGTCGTGGTACGATTGCTGTGGTTGAAGCAAAGGCTGAAGTAGATGGTAAGCTTGCAGCGAGTGGTACTCTTACCTTTGCAATTGGAAACTAAGGAGGTTCTCCATGTTTCGTAAAATTTTGATTGCCAACCGTGGTGAGATTGCGGTTCGCATTATTCGAGCTGCGCGTGAATTAGGCATTGCGACCGTAGCAGTCTATTCAACTGCTGATAAGGAAGCTCTTCACACACTTCTAGCGGATGAAGCTATCTGTATCGGACCTGGTAAGGCGACTGAGTCTTATCTCAATATCAATGCGATTTTATCTGCTGCAGTATTGACAGAAGCAGAAGCCATCCATCCAGGTTTTGGATTTCTTAGCGAAAACTCCAAGTTTGCCACGATGTGTGATGAAGTGGGAATTAAGTTCATCGGCCCTTCTGGGGCTGTAATGGATACCATGGGAGATAAGATCAATGCGCGTGAGCAAATGATAAAGGCTGGGGTTCCAGTTATCCCAGGATCTGATGGTGAAGTTCATACGGCTGAAGAGGCGCTTGCAGTTGCAGAAAAAATTGGCTATCCAGTCATGCTTAAGGCATCGGCAGGTGGTGGTGGAAAAGGGATTCGTAAGGTTGAAAAGGCAGAAGACTTGGTCGCAGCCTTTGAAACAGCATCCAGTGAAGCCAAGGCCAATTTTGGAAATGGCGCTATGTATCTTGAGCGTGTGATTTATCCAGCTCGTCATATCGAAGTTCAGATTCTTGCGGACCAAGAGGGTCATGTTGTCCATCTTGGTGAACGGGACTGTTCACTCCAACGGAATAACCAAAAGGTCTTAGAAGAAAGCCCATCCATTGCGATTGGCAAAACCCTTCGTCATGAAATTGGTGCTGCAGCCGTTCGTGCAGCAGAGTCTGTAGGCTATGAAAATGCAGGGACGATTGAATTTCTTCTCGATGAAGCGAGTGGCAATTTCTACTTCATGGAAATGAATACTCGTGTGCAAGTTGAACACCCAGTCACAGAGTTTGTTTCAGGTGTTGATATCGTGAAGGAACAGATTCGCATTGCTGCCGGGCAACCCTTACCTTTCAAACAAGAAGATATTGTCCTACGAGGTCATGCTATCGAGTGCCGGATCAATGCAGAAAATCCAGCATTTAACTTTGCCCCAAGCCCAGGTAAAATTACCAATCTCTATCTACCAAGTGGTGGAGTTGGCTTGCGCGTGGACTCAGCAGTTTATCCAGGTTATACCATTCCCCCTTACTATGATAGTATGATTGCTAAAATCATTGTTCATGGGGAGAATCGTTTTGATGCTCTTATGAAGATGCAACGGGCACTTTATGAACTTGATATTGAAGGAGTGCAAACCAATGCAGACTTCCAGTTGGATCTGATTTCAGACCGCCGAGTTATCGCTGGTGACTACGATACTTCCTTCTTGATGGAAACTTTCTTGCCAAAATACCAAGAAAAAGAATAGACTTTCAAACAGTATGAGAACTAAAAGGGGGAGTTATGGCTCTATTTAGTAAAAAGGATAAGTATATTCGGATCAATCCTAACCGTTCCGTAAGGCAGAAACCACAAGCCAAGCCTGAGGTTCCGGATGAACTCTTCTCCCAGTGTCCTGGTTGTAAACACACCATTTACCAAAAGGATCTTGGGAGCGAACGAATTTGTCCCCATTGTAGCTATACTTTCCGTATTTCAGCTCAGGAACGCTTGGATTTGACGATTGATTCTGGTAGCTTTGTGGAGATGTTTACAGGTATTGAAACTCAAGATCCATTAAACTTTCCTGGCTACCAGAAAAAACTTGCAACAATGCGTGAAAAGACAGGTTTGGATGAAGCAGTACTGACTGGTACAGCTAGCATTAAGGGACAAAAAGTTGCCCTTGGGATCATGGATTCTAACTTTATCATGGCGTCTATGGGAACCGTTGTGGGTGAAAAAATCACGCGCTTGTTTGAGTATGCAACGGTAGAAAACTTGCCAGTCGTTCTCTTCACAGCTTCTGGTGGAGCCCGTATGCAAGAAGGAATCATGAGCTTGATGCAGATGGCTAAAATTTCTGCAGCAGTTCAACGTCATTCCAAGGCAGGACTTTTTTACCTAACTATTTTAACCGATCCGACAACAGGTGGAGTGACCGCTTCTTTTGCTATGGAAGGTGATATTATCCTAGCGGAGCCACAGAGTTTGGTTGGTTTTGCTGGGCGTCGTGTTATCGAAAATACAGTTCGTGAGACCTTGCCGGATGACTTCCAAAAGGCAGAATTTCTGCTTGATCATGGATTTGTTGATGCAATTGTTAAACGGAGAGAATTGCCTGAAACAATTGCTAAATTAGTAAGATTGCATGGAGGAAGTCGCGGATGAATATTGCAAAAATAGTCAGAGAGGCACGCGAGCAGAGTCGCTTGACTGCACTTGATTTTGCCAATGGAATCTTTGACGAGTTTATCGAATTGCATGGAGATCGCTCTTTCCGTGATGATGGTGCGGTTATCGGTGGAATTGGCTGGTTAGGTGAACAGGCAGTAACTGTCCTTGGTATCCAAAAGGGAAAAAGTCTTCATGATAACCTCAAACGAAATTTTGGGCAACCACATCCAGAAGGCTATCGTAAGGCCTTGCGCCTGATGAAACAGGCAGAAAAGTTTGGCCGTCCAGTTGTGACTTTTATCAATACGGCGGGTGCTTACCCAGGTGTTGGTGCCGAGGAACGTGGACAAGGTGAAGCAATTGCCCGAAACCTGATGGAAATGAGTGACCTCAAGGTTCCAATCATTGCGATTATTATCGGTGAAGGAGGTTCTGGTGGTGCTCTAGCTCTAGCTGTAGCTAATCGTGTCTGGATGTTAGAAAACTCAATCTACGCCGTACTTAGCCCGGAAGGATTTGCCTCTATCCTTTGGAAGGATGGAAGTCGTGCTATGGAAGCGGCGGAGTTGATGAAAATCACTTCACATGAACTCCTAGAAATGGGAATCGTAGACAAGGTAATCTCAGAAGCAGGGCTGTCAAGTAAAGAACTGCTAGGTTGCGTTAAAAATGAATTGCGTGCAGAACTAGATAGATTGCAAGAACTACCACTCGACCAACTTATCGAAGAACGTTACCAACGCTTTAGAAAATACTAAGAAAATTTAAAAGCTAGAACATTTTGTTCTAGCTATTTTGATAATAGAGCATGGATAAACATGAATACTCTAGATAAATAAGAAAAACAATCAATAGTATATCCTCTATATTGCCCTAATAGAGAGTTTACCATTAGGAGAGAAAGAATGAAAAAGACAATACATTTAGGAATCTGTATGATTTTAATGTTCCTGTACATTTATTTAACGCCATTAGGAGCCATAACTCTAGCTAGGATCTTCGGTTTAGGAATGGACAGCTATATAATCTTCCTAGTTGGAGAAGTGTTACTTATTTTCTTTTTATTCGTTTTGTGGTTGAAAAAGAAGAAGATGCTCTTTATCTTCGAGAAAAAGGGTTGGCGCTGGTCTTATCTCGCTTTCTTAGTGGCTTGCTTTCTTATCTATTCTTTTTTAAATGGATTTAGAATGCAGAATATTCGATTGATTGACCATAGTTTTATTTTCCAAGACCTTCTTTCAGAACTTTACTTAAACGGAAGAGAAACGACTCTATCAAGTCTTATATTTTTAATCTTTAACATTTCGATTGTACCTGTTGTTGAGGAGACAATCTATAGAGGTTATTTTATGAATACCTTCTTTCCGAAGTCGGAGTTTTATTTGGATGTGATCTTGTCTTCTTTCATCTTTGGGCTTAGTCACTTGGTTCTATCCCATCGTGACCCCATCAGTCTCATCATTTATAGTATTCTTGGTCTTCTATTTGCAGTCGCTTATCGAGTTACAGGTAGTCTTCGATTTACCATTCTTTGTCATAGTTTCTATAATGTTATTCCCTATGCTCCGTCAATCTTATTTTATATTTATTATTTGATTTTTAGATAATAGGAAGTTAGGAGATAAAGAAAAAAGTGTTTGATAATTGTCAAACACTTTTTCTAATTTGATGGGAAGATAGAGAAATCTCTTTTATCAATTTCTTATTTCTCAATGAGTAAAGCTACCATTTAGGATGAAAAATTGACAGTTGAGGAGATAGGCTATAAAATAGACAAAAAGATGTATACTGTAGATGTAAGCTTACAAAAATTTATTTTAAGGAGCTACTAGACATGATTGGTACAGATACATTTACAGTTCTTTCATCTGAGGACTTAGAGCAAGTTTCAGGTGGTGGCATGATTTGGTTGGTTGATGATTATTATTGGAGTTGGCCTTATGCTTACAGCATTGCAACTGATTCGAGTACAATACGTAATAGAATGACTGGTTATGGTAACGGAATTATACCTTAATAGTCTAATAATTTAAAGGGGTAAGTATGAAAAAACTAGGGCATTTGGGAGTCTATACATCACTGGTATTTCTATCGATTTACCTACCAGAGTTAGGGATTATGCATCTAACTAAGTTTTTAGGATGGGGGATAGATGGCTATTCTATCTTTTTAACAGTTGAAGTAATGGCTCTTTTGCTATTATTTATCTACTGGCTCAAAAAGAAAGAGATGCTCTATATTTTTGAAAAAAAGGGTTCAAAGAAGTCAAGATTCTTTTACCTTGTAGTTGCTCTAGTGGCTACTTATTTTGATCGTCAATTGGTGGATGCTTTTCAGTTACAGTTTCATCACCTAATTGATAACAAGTATATCTTTCAAGACCTTCTTTCGATTCTATACTCCAATGGGCAACCAACTTTTCTATCAACTGTTCTCAGTTTTAGTTTAACAGTAATCGTCGCACCTATATTAGAGGAACTGATTCATAGAGGGTACTTTATGAATACCTTCTTTCCCCAGTCCAAGTACTATCTGGATGTTATCCTATCTGCTCTTATCTTTGGACTTAGTCATTTGATCCTAACTCACCGAGATCCTATCAGTTTGATTATTTATAGTTTAGGCGGTCTCTTCTATGCCCTTGTCTACCGATGGACAAAGAACTTAAAAATTACCATCCTGTGCCATAGTTTTTTCAACTTTCTCATTTATGCAAAACCCATCTGGATTTTTGTTTATAATTATGTCTATTACCACTTTTTTAGATAGTGGTAGGCAAAGAAAAAAGTGTTTGATATTTGTCAAACACTTTTTCTTTTTACTGTTCTTCTGTTACAAACTGGCTGAGCAGTCCGTTGATAAAACGGGCAGATTTTTGATCTGAGAAGTCCTTTGCAAGCTCGATAGCTTCGTTAACAGCAACCAACTGTGGAGTGTCAAATGAAGTGATTTCAAAGACTCCCAAGCGAAGGAGGTTTCTTTCCACGAGCGTTAAACGCTCGATGGTCCAACCTGCTTTTAAATGCTGTGTGATTTGCTTGTCTAGTTCTTCTTTTTTAGCCTGAACACCAGAAACTAGCTCTGTCAAAAAGGCTGGAAGTTGCACATCCGTATCTTCACGATCATGAGTATAGGCGAAACGACAAGCAGTTTCGACATCCGTACCGAATTCAAGGCTCATGAGAGCTTGAAAAGCGCATTTACGGAGTTGGCGTCTAGATTCTAATAGTGGACTAGTCATTGAGGAAGTCCTCGTCAAATAGATCTTTCAATTCTGGTTTTGGTGTTTTATCTGGAACGATACCTGCAACGTGGATATTGATAGCAGCGAGTTCTACATCAGCCATATTACGAACGGCATCTTTAACAGCTTTCTGGATAGCAACCGCTACCTTAGGAACTTTTACTCCGTACTCAAGGTAGAGATAGATATCTGCTGTGAGCTCTTCGTCCACGTTTTTAAGATAAACGCCACGGCCGAGTGAAAGTTTTGAAAGGGTGTCAGATACTGATTTGTTTGAAAAAGAGTGTACACCCTCTACTTTTGCAGTAGCGATAGCAATGATTTTTTCAAGTACACGTGGGGCGATAACGATTTCGCCAAGTTGTTCTTCAATTCCCATAGAATGACCTCTTTCTAGAGATTAGGCACGAGAAACGTAAGTTCCTTCTGCAGTGTTGATAACGAGTTTTTGTCCTGCTTCGATGAAGTCTGGAACGTTTACGACAAGTCCAGTTTCCATCGTTGCTGGTTTACCAGAACCTGTAACAGTAGCACCTTTGATAGATGGTTGAGTTTCTGCAACTGTCAATTCAACAGTAGTAGGAACGGTGACACCAATCACTTCAGTTCCGTAGAATTGGATCTTCACATCTGAGTTTTCAAGGATGTAAAGCAATTCGTTTTCAACGTTGACTACAGGGATTTCGTATTGGTCGTAAGTTTCTGTATTCATGAAGTAGGCTGTGTCATCCATTTTGTACAAGTATTGAGCTGGGACAGTCTCGATGATAGCTTGTTCAAATTTTTCCTCTGGACGGTAGCTTGTGTCAAATGTAGAACCAGTACGGACATCACGTAATTTCATACGCATGATTGTGTTTCCTTTACCTGGTTTGTGGTGGCTAGCTTCCAAAACGCGGATCAATTTTCCGTCAGCTGTTTCAAAGGTCATACCAGCCTTTAATTTACTTGCTTCAATCATGTTTTTACCTCTTTAATAAATAATTTACTCTTTATTGTACCATAAAAGACAACATTACTCAAATGTCAGAAGGAGCTTAATTAGTTGACTGGTACGATATTTCCATCTTCGTCTTTAGTAACGAGAACGTATTTTCCATCGACTTCGATGTAAAAATTCTTGCTGGCAGTTTGTCCAGTGTTTTGAGCCGGTGCTTGATTTTGGACTTGTTGGCTTAATTGACCACCCAGAGTTTGGCCAAGATTCATGCCCATAAACATGTTCATCCCATTGCCATTTCCTTCGTTGGAAGCTGCAGCAATAAGCGCTTCGTTGCGAGCACGGCGTTCTTCGATTTCAATCGTGTTGTACTTCATTGCCACGAGCTCACTATCAAGCTTACGAACGATATCAAGACTTTCTTGGTCGTAGCTGAGGTCTTCAAGCAAGATATTAGTTGCTTCAATCCCGTAGAGACCTGTCCAAACCTTGTTGACCTCTTGTTTAGCGAGTTCGTTAAAGGTGTCTTGGTTGGCATTGAGGCTATAGATATCAACCTTGTTTTCGTTGGTATATTTGGCAATGGCAATCGCGATTTTTGGTGCGATATTTTGACGGAGCGTTCCTTGAGCTACATCTTGGAGAGTGAATGGCTGTCCGTCAGTAATTTGACGGCTAACAGAACTCACGTAGAAGAGGACGGGGTCTGCTATTTTTACATCAAACAAGCCATAGAAACGGATGTTGAGCAGTTGTTGGTAACGTTCACTGAAATATTCAACCGCATTTTGTGTGCCGAACTTATTACCTGCAATAGGTTGCATGCGGATAAAGATGATTTCTTGTTGAGTGATGACTTGTCCACCAAAAGAGAAACGGTTTTTAAAGTTTTCCCAAGTGCCTTTTAAACCACCTTTTTCAAGGAGCCAGGCATTATCACCAGCTTGCCATTCGTGGCTACCAGCTTCGAGAACTTCACCAAGGAAGGTACCGTTGTTTACCAAAACAGCGCTATAGCCTTGAGGAACGATAACTACACTGCCATCTGACAAGAGGCCTGTATTTTGATTGCTGTGACGAGAACGTCCATCTGGATCTTTAGTGAGTAATTGTCCCTTGACGGCCAAGGCGTCGCCAGAGACATTATCTGGAAGGACAATGGCTTCCTTGAATTTACTATCATTAAAACTATTTAAGCCTGCTGATAAGGCTGCACGTATAAATCCCATAATTCCTCCTAATTATAAAGCTCGTCTTCATCCACAACATCATAGGTATCCAGTACCCATTGGTTTGGACTGCGAGAGAGATTGGCACCACAGTAGTCGCACTCACTAACTGCAGAGATTTTCAATGGGGCGCCACAGTTTGGACAGTGGTCGCTCACAACTTCGTCTGGATTGACTGCTTGCGTTTGGCTACCGTGTTGACGGATAAAGTTTAATTGATACACGGTGAAGAGATCTTTTTTAGGGTCTCCTTCAATGACACGGCGAGTCTCATCGTCAATGACATAGTCTCGTAAAATTGATGATAGAATCACCACTAAGGTATCGTTTCCGTCAGGATTTTCAATGAACTCCTTGATGCGAACGTTTTCGATACAAACTTTCTCTAAAACATTGGTTGTTTTAGCACGAATATGGTCTTCGAGTTGGGCACTGTGTTGGGAGTAGAGACTGGTACTTTCTAAAGCGCGGACAGAGTTCCAATTTTTCTCAGTCCAGGCAACCTGCAATTTAAGGTAGACTTCCTTAACCCAAGATGTGAAAGCTTCCGCGTCAAAGTTTGGATCTCCGTATTTCACAAGACTAATGGCCCGTGTGTTGTGTTCAACTCGACGATGGAGCGTTTGAGAATCATTACTAGTGTCTGTTGAACTTGAATCTTCTGAGTTATTCTTCGAAGCTTTAAAGATACTAACTAGGAAAACTCCTGCGACAATTAGGAATACCAATCCCATTTCGAATGAGTTGGTAGAGCTACTAGAGGATGATCCATATCCAGAGCGGTAGTAGTGGTATGATGATCCGCCAGAACGACTTCCACCTCCACTTGAGCGGCTACTACTGCGGCTGCTCCCTCCACTTCTGGAATGTCCGACACCCGCATCAACGATTTGAGGCACGGATAGAAAAACAAGTAATAAACAGGTCATTAAAAGAGCGTAAAACTTTTTCATGTGTCTCCTAACTATATGATTGAAAAGGTAGAATTCTGAATTCGAATGATTATTAAACTATTTAATAACCTTTAAAAATAATCTAATATATACTAGGCGTTATTTACTAGCATTTAGCTTCTTTATGGAATGGCGCTCGATGAGCCATCCCACAATCCACCCTATTGCTAGCAAGTAATTTTCAAAAGCACCGATAGCATTTACAGGAGAGTGATACTCCATATAATTGAGTAAGTGATTTGTTCCTATTCCAATTCCGCCAATAATGAGAGCAAGAAGTGCGATTCGTAGATAGAACCAATCGTATTTAATATTGATAGCGAGAATAATAATCAATACAGCTAAATTCCATATTCCAATTTCTCGTTGCCAACCAGCAGATATTCCGTACCCGGAGTGGCTTCCCATGTAGGATGGAAAGAAAATTTGTAGTATAGAAGCGCCTAACATAGCGATGATGACTAAGACAAATAGCAATCGTAAAAATTTGTTCATTTATTCTCCTTGTCTCATTCTCGTTTTAAAAGTAGAAAAAAGTGTATAAAGAGTAAATTACTCACTTTCTTTCAACTTCGCCAATTCTTGGGCAAGGAGTTTAAGGGCGACTTGTGGGTTGGCTTGGCCTTTGGTTGCTTTCATAAGGAATCCTGTGAAGGCCTTGTCTGCGTTGCGTTTACCTGATTTGAAGTCGGCAACGGCAGCTTCGTTATCCGCAAAGACTTGGTGGATGATTGGGATCAAGACATCTGGATCAGAGATTTGCACCAAGCCTGCTTTTTCCACGTATTCACGCGCGCCACCGCCATTTTTAGCTAGGTGGACAAAGACTTTCTTGGCAATCTTAGAAGAGATAGTGCCGTCTTCGATGATGGCAATCATTTCTACCAAGTTTTCTGGTGTCAATTCGATTTGTTCTAGTGTTTTACCTTCGGCGTTCAAGAACTGAGCAACTTCACCTTGGAGCCAGTTAGAAACTTGTTTGGCATCGCCACCGAGGGCAACAGCTTTTTCAAAGAAGTCAGAAGTGACTTTGTTTGCCGTCAACTGGCTAGCATCGTAGTCTGACAAGCCAAGATCAGATACGTAGCGCGCACGGCGTTCCTTTGGAAATTCTGGCAATTCTGTTCGCATTTCCTCAATCCACTCGTCTGAGATTTCAAAGAGTGGTAGGTCTGGTTCTGGGAAGTAGCGGTAGTCTGCAGCACCTTCTTTGACACGCATGAGGATGGTTGCTTTGTTAGCTTCATCGTAACGACGTGTTTCTTGGCGAATTTGACCACCTGAGCGAAGGATTTCGGCTTGGCGTTGGACTTCGTATTCGAGACCCTTACGAACGTTTGAGAAGGAGTTGAGGTTTTTCAACTCAGTCTTGGTACCGAATTTCTCTTGACCATAAGGACGAAGAGAAATATTGGCATCCACGCGCATAGAACCTTCTTCCATCTTAACGTCGGAAATGCCAGCGTACTGGATGACTTCCTTGAGGGCTGTCAGATAAGCGTAGGCTTCTTCAGGAGAACGCATGTCAGCTTCAGATACAATCTCAATCAAAGGAACCCCTTGACGGTTGAGGTCGACATAAGAGTAGCCATCTGTACCGTGGGTGTTCTTACCAGCATCTTCTTCTAGGTGAGCGCGTTCGATACCGATTTTCTTAGTCGTACCATCTTCGAGCTCCACTTCAATCCAACCGTTGTAGCCGATTGGCTCATCAAACTGAGAAATTTGGTAGGCTTTTGGATTATCAGGGTAGAAATAGTTCTTGCGGTCAAAGTGCATCTTTTTGTGGATGTCCATGTTGAGGGCAAGAGCAGCTTTGATACCGGCATCGACAACACCTTTATTGAGAACTGGCAGAACTCCTGGGAAAGACCAGTCAATCACGTTGGTGTTGGCGTTTTGGTCATTTCCAAAGTGGGCAGAAGTTGGTGAGAAGATTTTTGAATTGGTGTTGAGCTCTACGTGGACTTCAAGTCCAATGACTGTTTCAAAGTTCATTAGTTATCACCTCCAAAAATCACGGGTTGTTGTTTGTGGTAGTCTGTTGTTGCTTCAAAAGCAGCAGCAGCTTGGTAAATGGTCTCTTCTGAGTATTTAGGACCGATCAATTGGAGACCGACAGGTAGACCCTGAGAGAATCCAGCAGGGATGGAAATTCCTGGGAGACCTGCTAAGTTGACTGGGATGGTCAAGAGGTCAGCCAAGTACATGGCAACTGGATCATGGTTGAGTGAATCCAAGTCATAGGCAACACTAGGAGCAGTTGGTCCCAAAATCAAGTCGTAATTCGCAAAGACTTTTTCGAAATCTTGGATGATGAGGGTACGGACCTGACCAGCTTTCTTATAGTAGGCATCATAGTAACCTGATGAAAGGCTGAAAGTACCTAGCATGATACGGCGTTTTACCTCTTCACCGAAACCTTGGCTACGGCTGTTTACATAGATTTCATCAAGATTAGTCGCATCCTCTGCGCGGTAGCCGTAACGGATACCGTCAAAACGTTGCAGGTTTGAGGAGGCCTCTGATGAAGCGATGATGTAGTAAACGGCAACACCGTATTTAGAGTGAGGAAGGCTGACTTCTTCGACGATAGCACCAAGTTTTTCAAAGTGTTTGGCTGCACTCAGAATGGTTTCCTTAACCTCTGGATCAATCCCTTCACCAAGGTATTCCTTAGGCAAAGCAATTTTTATTCCCTTGATATCTTGGCCGATTTTTGAAGTAAAGTCAGCGATGCGGACAGGAGCAGAGGTAGAGTCTTTGGCATCTTCGCTGGCAATCGCATTGAGCAAGAGGGCATTTTCCTTAACAGTTGGAGCAAAAGGTCCGATCTGGTCTAGCGAACTACCGAAGGCAATGAGACCGAAACGAGAAACTGTTCCGTAGGTAGGTTTGAGACCAACGATCCCGTTGAAGGCAGCAGGTTGGCGGATGGAACCACCCGTATCAGAACCAAGTGACAAGCGGACTTGTCCAGAGGATACAGCTGCGGCAGAACCACTTGATGAACCACCAGGAACCTTGTTGTGGTCCCAAGCATTTTTAGTAGCACCATAGTAAGAAGTCTCACCAGAACCACCCATGGCAAACTCGTCCATGTTGGTTTTCCCAACGACAATCATGCCCTTGGCTTTTGCATTGGCAACGGCTGTCGCATCAAAGATTGGCTCGTAGTTGTAGAGCATTTTTGAGGCTGCAGTTGTCAGGATACTGTCTGTAGAGATATTATCCTTAACAGCCAGTGGAATTCCTGAAAGGACATTATCCGCGTCGATTCCAGCTTCATCAATGGCTTTAGCTTGAGCAAGGGCTTGTTCTTCAGCGATAGTGACAAAAGCGTTGATAGCTGTCTCGCGAGACTTGATATCTTCAAGCGTGGCTTGTGTCAATTCAGTTGCAGAAATTTCCTTAGAGACAAGGAGGTTGTGCAAGTCTTCAATCGTTTTGTTATTAAAAGTCATTAGGCATCTCCTCCATCATCTAGGATAGCTGGTACCTTGATATAGTAGTTGTCTTTTTCAGGTACGTTTTTAAACAAGCGGTCACGGTCAGTTCCTTCTTCGGCCACATCAGGGCGGAGTACGGTCTTACGGTCGGCCATAGTCGTAGTAGGTGCGACACCAGTTGTGTCGACTTCGCCCAGCAATTCAACCATGTCAACAATTTTAGACAAGGTTGTCGCAAAGGCAGCAGTTTCTTCTTCAGAGAATCTTAATTTTGAAAGATTGGCAACGTGTGTTACCTCTTCTTGCGTAATTTTCATCTTGCATCCTTTCGTGAAATGATGATTTTTAGTCTGTTCTATTTTACCATATTTTCCTATAAATAAGGGAGCCAAACTGAAAAGAAATAGAAATTGAAAAATCGCTTTTAATTCGCTATAATGGTTAAACTAGAGAATAGAAAAAATAAGAGTTAGGATAGAAATATGTTCCATCAATTTATCACCAGAACTCAGACAGTCCCTCCTCCCATTTCGCTCTTTTGGTATGGGATTATGATGCTCCTATTAGTGCTTTGTATTTATGGAGCGCTTGTTTATCACAAAAATCCGAAATTTGTCCGCTTGTTTAAGGGGATTCAGATCCTCCAGTTACTAGCCCTATATAGCTGGTATGTTGGTTTTGGGATTCCATTTTCTAATAGCCTTCCATTTTACCATTGCCGTTTGGCTATGTTTGCGGTGGTTTTCTTGCCAGATAAATGGCGGAGCAAGCAATATTTTGCCCTCTTAGGAGCAAGTGGAGCGGTCTTTGCTTTGGTTTACCCTGTTTTTGACCCCTATGATTTCCCCCATATCACCAGTTTTTCATTTTTGATTGGGCACTATGCCCTTCTAGTGAATTCCTTGGTTTACTTGATGAATCACTATGACAAGACCTTGCTCAAGAAATATATGATTGTGGCCTATACCTTTATTCTCAATCTCTTTCTAGTTGGGGTTAATCAGGTAACGGGTGGAAATTATGGTTTGTTAAGAGATACCCCGTTTATCTCGAATGCTCCTCTATGGCTAAAGTACCTTCTTGTGTCCGTCATCCTCTCACTGGCTCTGGTTCTCTTTGATATCTTGTTCAAGAAACGGTGGAAAAAGAGAAATCAGGTGAAATCTGTGCTCTAGCTCGCCTTTTCATCGGATGAGCAATTGAAAAACTCCCCAAAATCCGCTATAATGGAGAGTTGAAAGGAATAGTACAATCCAATGTAAAAATTATTCTTAGCTACTGAAACAACTAAAAATAGAGAATCAAAGAAAGAGAACTTATGACTATTCAAGAAGAAATCAAGAAACGCCGTACCTTTGCCATCATCTCCCACCCGGACGCTGGGAAAACAACCATCACTGAGCAGTTGCTCTACTTTGGGGGCGAGATTCGTGAGGCTGGTACGGTTAAAGGAAAGAAAACAGGGACTTTTGCCAAATCTGACTGGATGGATATTGAGAAACAACGTGGGATTTCGGTCACTTCATCTGTGATGCAGTTTGACTACGACGGCAAGCGCGTGAATATCCTCGACACACCAGGGCACGAGGATTTCTCAGAAGACACCTATCGGACCTTGATGGCGGTGGATGCTGCGGTCATGGTCGTAGACTCTGCCAAGGGTATAGAGGCTCAAACCAAGAAATTGTTTGAGGTTGTGAAGCACCGTGGCATTCCAGTCTTTACCTTTATGAACAAGCTGGACCGTGACGGTCGTGAGCCACTGGACCTCTTGCAAGAACTAGAAGAAGTCCTTGGTATTGCGAGTTATCCAATGAACTGGCCAATCGGGATGGGGAAAGCCTTCGAAGGCTTGTATGACCTCTATAACCAACGCTTGGAACTCTATAAAGGAGATGAGCGTTTTGCCAGTCTGGAAGAAGGGGATAAGCTCTTTGGAAGCAATCCTTTCTACGCTCAGGTTAAGGACGATATCGAACTGTTGCAAGAAGCAGGGAATGAATTTTCAGAAGAAGCTATTTTAGCGGGTGAATTAACACCAGTCTTCTTCGGCTCAGCTTTGACAAACTTTGGGGTGCAGACCTTCCTTGAGACCTTCCTTAAGTTTGCTCCAGAACCACATGGCCACAAGAAAACAGATGGCGAAATTGTGGACCCTTATGACAAGGATTTCTCAGGATTTGTTTTTAAAATCCAAGCCAACATGGACCCTCGTCACCGTGACCGTATCGCCTTTGTTCGTATCGTATCAGGTGAATTCGAGCGTGGAATGAGTGTCAATCTGCCTCGTACTGGTAAGACTGCCAAACTATCTAATGTCACTCAGTTTATGGCCGAAAGTCGTGAAAATGTGACCAATGCTGTTGCAGGTGATATTATCGGGGTTTACGATACTGGTACTTATCAGGTTGGGGATACCTTGACGGTTGGAAAAAACAAGTTTGAGTTTGAACCACTGCCAACCTTTACACCTGAGATTTTCATGAAAGTTTCTGCTAAGAACGTCATGAAGCAAAAATCCTTCCACAAGGGGATTGAGCAACTGGTGCAAGAGGGAGCCATTCAGCTTTATAAGAATTACCAAACTGGTGAGTACATGCTAGGAGCTGTCGGACAACTCCAGTTTGAAGTCTTTAAGCACCGTATGGAAGGCGAGTACAATGCAGAAGTGGTCATGAGCCCAATGGGTAAAAAGACGGTTCGTTGGATCAAGCCTGAGGACTTGGATGAACGGATGTCCTCAAGCCGCAATATCTTGGCCAAGGACCGTTTCGACCAACCAGTCTTCCTCTTTGAAAATGACTTTGCCCTCCGCTGGTTTGCGGACAAGTATCCAGATGTTGAGTTGGAGGAAAAAATGTAACTCAGCACCAACAATTGGAACTAAAGTTCCTAATTGTTGGACGCTAGTCGCTATTTGGCGAACTAGCTAACTGCCTTACTAACTACGTTTGGCAAATAGAACCGATTTGCCAAACTCCGTGTCGTAGTGTAAAATCGGCTTACCTAAACGCTTCACTAGGAAAAATCCACGAATCGATAATATTCGTGGATTTTTCCGTTGTAACGGGTAGTGAGAGGGCTAGCAACCTGCCTCACTAATTCATCGGCGAAAAATAATCGTTTTCGCCTCTTCGTGTCGTAGATTACGGCTATTAATTAGTATGGCATTTTTCTTAAATGCGTTGTAAGAAAAGTCCGCGAATGCTTTCGATTCGTGGATTTTTTTGTTGGAAAGGCTAGAAAGTTACATCGGCTACCGGCTTCATTGATTCATTTGTGAAACTGCCTTTAAATACTCTACTCCTAAAAGTCTGTGGATGCTATTGATTCATGGACTTTTTCTATATTTTGAATAAAAATCAATTCCCTGAGTGATTGGAATTATTTGCTCAAATTTTAAAGCATATAGAAATGGTTAAAAAATAAATAAAATATATTAACAGAATAATAAAATGAAGATTATATTGAAAAAACAGAATAGATTTGAAATAGAGTCATTTTTGAAATCATTTTCTTTCTTTAGGATGTGTTATAGATATTGAATTGTCGGTATATTTGGTATATAATAAGAAAATAGTATTTTATAGGTGAATAGATCTTTTTCAAGTTGAGGGGATGAACATGTTTTTTAGACGCCAGAAGGGTGAATATAGAGAAACAGACCGTGTAACTCGGTTCAAATTAATCAAATCAGGGAAGCATTGGCTACGGGCCTCGACTTCCCTTTTTGGCTTATTTAAGGTGATGCGTGGAAGTGCGGATGCGAGCCAAGTAAAGACAGAAATGGTTGAAAAGCAAGAAGGTCAGAAGTTGACCGGCTTGGATGTCTTGAAAGGGATAGCAGCTACGGGGACGATCTTAGGTGGTTTTGCTGCAACGCAAACGCGTGTTTATGCCAATGATGCAGTCGCTGTTGAAAAGACTGTCGAATCAAAAGATACCCTGGCGACGAGAGATTCAGTAGTGCTGGGGACGACTCAGGATCATCAAGATACTGCTAGCTTGTCTTTGTCTACCAGTCAAAGCCAGTCATTGTCAGAATTCAATTCGCAGAGCGCCAGTCAATCTGCCTCTACGAGTCAGTCTATCAGTGCCTCAAGCTCTTCTAGCATGAGCCAGTCGATGAGCCAATCTGCTTCTACTAGTCAATCTTTGGCAAACAGTCAAAGTGTAACTGCTAGTTCAAGTGAATCCCTTGGAACACAAAATCAAGCGAATAGTAATCTGTCAGAGAGAGCTTCAGTTGGTGTTCAAAGTCAGTACCAAACAAGTGAGTCAGCTCGGGAGACAGTGAAAGAATCACAACCTTCAAAAGAATTAAAAGCAGTTGATTTTTCTACAGAATCCTTGCCTCGAAGTCAGTCTGGTCATGTAAAGAATGAAGGTGTGACGGCTGAATCTAGTCTCACAATGACTTCTGTAGCCTTGACAGAAAAGCAAAGTGAAGAAAAACGGAAGAAATTAGAGGCCTTGTCTGCTGAGATTGGGCAATTTCTAGCTCAAGCGCAGGGACTTCCAAACTCGGATGAGGCGATCACGAAGGCTAGTCTAGCGAAGAATGAGATAGCAGAGGCCTTGAAAGGGGAGGTTTCTGACCTTGCCACTATCCTACAAAAAGCTACAGAAGCTCGAAATAGCATTGCAAATGCTGTGTTACGTGCCAACTCTGGACTTCGTGACAGCAGAAACGGACAAGCTTTGACCAAAGCTTCAAATACCGCTAGCTTCAGAGCTGCTAGGGATACAGAGAAGCCAGAACTTCAGAAAATAACCGTTACAGGTGGCGCAGTTCTAGAAGGACAAAAATTTAAAATTTATCGAGAAGAAAATTTTTCTGCGACCATTGAGTTTACTGATAACAGTGGTCGAATTGAACATGCAAAATTTGTTCCTACTGCTGTTCCCGCGGCCTATCCGGCTACTTCAACTGTTGTCTCATTCACTACGAGTAATGGTCAAAGTATCAGCATGATTGTTCCGACAAATAAACTAGCCAAAGATGGAAATGCTACAGCATCAAATCCTTTCACCGTTTCAATCACGGGTTCTGTTGGAAAAAATCAAGCAGTAAATAGTTTGTGGACTCGTTATGTTTTCACCTATGATCAGGAAGGTAATTTTAGCGGAAATACTACTGACGTAGGTCTTGTAAAAGATTTAACAGCCAACCCTGCCGCAATTCAATTTGAAGTCCATGCTCAGTCTGAAAAGTACGAACCAGCTATCAATGCTGAGGTGAATCGAAACTTTACTCTAACGGCCAATTCAGGGACTGTTTCTGTTGGTGAAGCCAGTCAGTACATCACGAATGCTACAGGGACACCAGAATTACCTACTACAGGAATTACTAAGGGAACTAGAACAACCTATACTTGGAAATCTGGAACCAATACGAATTTGTCTGCTGGTCGGCATACTTTGACAGCGGTGGTAACTTATCCAGATGGAAGTACGGATGAAATTGACGTGAGCTTTACTGTGCGCCCTCAGACGCCAAGGATAGAGAATCAATATCTTAACGAAAAAGGTGGGCTCTCAAATCAAGCGATTACGGTAGATGGGGTTGCGCCAGGTGGGACAGTTACTTTAACAATTGCAGGTGAAACATTTACCAAACAGGCAACGGGGAGCTCGACTAGTGTAACCTTTACTGCAACTGACTTGAAGAAAGTATATGATCGCAATGGAGGACGACTTCCTAGTGGACCAGTGACTGCAAGTACGACAGTGGATGGTTTGGTTTCAGATGTGTTTAATGGACAAATCACGCCAAATCAAGCGTCTATTTCAGTAAGTAATAGCCAGTCCGCCTCAGTAAGTTCGAGTCAATCAGCCAGCGCCAGCCAATCCGCCTCAGCGAGTGCGAGCCAGTCTGTCTCAGTAAGCTCGAGTCAATCAGCCTCAATAAGTTCAAGCGAATCTGCTTCAGTTAGCGCTAGCCAGTCTGCCTCATTAAGCTCAAGCCAGTCAGCATCTGCAAGCTCGAGTCAATCGGCTTCATTGAGTGCCAGCCAATCTGCCTCAGCAAGTGCTAGCCAATCAGCGTCAATGAGTTCAAGTCAATCCGCCTCAGCCAGTGCTAGTCGATCAGCCTCAGCGAGTGCGAGCCAGTCTGTCTCAGTAAGCTCGAGTCAATCAGCATCTGCAAGTTCGAGTCAGTCCGCATCAGTGAGTGCCAGTCAATCAGCTTCAGTCAGCTCGAGCCAATCAGCGTCAGCAAGTTCGAGTCAGTCCGCATCGGTGAGCTCAAGCCAGTCAACTTCATTGAGTGCTAGTCAATCGGCTTCATTGAGTGCCAGCCAATCCGCTTCTGTAAGCACAAGTGAATCAGCTTCAGTAAGCGCAAGTCAATCAGCGTCGGCAAGTTCGAGTCAGTCAGCTTCATTGAGCGCCAGCCAATCAGCATCAGTAAGCACAAGCGAGTCCGCCTCAGTCAGCTCGAGTCAGTCTGCATCAGTAAGTTCGAGCCAGTCCGCGTCAGTGAGTGCAAGTCAATCCGCTTCAGCAAGTGCCAGCCAGTCCGCTTCAGTAAGTTCGAGTCAATCCGCTTCAGTAAGTTCGAGTCAATCCGCATCAGTGAGTGCAAGTCAATCCGCATCAGTAAGTGCTAGTCAGTCAGCGTCGGCAAGCTCAAGCGAATCCGCTTCATTGAGTGCCAGTCAATCAGCCTCAGTCAGCTCAAGCGAATCTGCATCAGTTAGCTCAAGTCAGTCCGCTTCAGCGAGCGCCAGTCATTCAGCGTCTATAAGCTCAAGCGAATCTGCTTCATTGAGCTCGAGTCAATCCGCATCTGCAAGTGCAAGTGAATCCGCTTCAGTAAGTGCTAGCCAGTCAGCCTCAGTAAGCTCAAGCCAATCCGCTTCAGTAAGCTCAAGCCAGTCAGCATCTGCAAGTGCAAGTGAATCCGCTTCAGTAAGTTCGAGCCAATCAGTCTCAGTAAGTTCAAGCGAATCGGCTTCAGTAAGCGCAAGTGAGTCAGCCTCAGCAAGTTCAAGCCAATCCGCCTCAGTAAGTGCGAGTCAGTCAGCTTCAGCGAGTGCAAGTGAATCAGCGTCCGTGAGCGCTAGCCAATCAGCGTCGGCAAGCTCCAGCCAGTCCGCATCAGTAAGCTCGAGTGAGTTTGCATCTGTAAGCTCAAGTGAATCGGCTTCAGTAAGCGCCAGCCAGTCCGCATCAGCAAGTTCGAGTCAATCCGCCTCAGCAAGTTCGAGTGAGTCAGCATCGGTGAGTGCAAGCCAGTCCGCTTCATTGAGCTCGAGTGAGTCTGCATCTGTAAGCTCCAGCCAGTCCGCTTCAGTGAGCTCGAGTGAGTCTGCGTCTGTAAGCTCCAGTCAATCCGCATCAGTAAGCGCAAGTCAATCTGCGTCGGCAAGTTCGAGTCAGTCTGTCTCAGCAAGCGCTAGCCAGTCAGCATCATTAAGTGCAAGTCAATCAGCTTCAGCCAGCGCAAGTCAGTCTGCATCGGTAAGCGAAAGTGAGTCAGCATCAGCAAGTGCTAGTCAGTCTGCTTCAGTAAGTTTGAGTGAGTCTGTATCGGCAAGTTCGAGTCAATCGGCTTCAGCGAGCTCCAGCCAATCTGCTTCGGTAAGTTCGAGCGAATCAGCCTCAGTAAGCTCAAGCCAATCAGCCTCAGTAAGCACAAGCCAATCTGTGTCAGTGAGCGCCAGCGAATCCGCTTCAACAAGTACTTCAACTTCTGCAAGTATGCTAGCAGCCGAGTTAGCATTGGAAAGTGCCTCGATCTCAGCAAGTACATCAGTGAGCGAATCTATTTCAACGAGCGCATCACTCTCAGCTAGCATGTTAGCCAGTGAATCGACTCTAGAAAGTGCTTCGATTTCAGCAAGTATGTCAGTGAGCGAGTCAACGTCGATTAGCACTAGTCTCTCGACTTCAGATTCTATTAGTAGTTCTGCATCAGCAAGTACTCTGACATCTACTTTAACAAGCACCTCTCTCTCAATGGCAAACATTGCAAGCCAAGGTCAATCCGCTTCAAGCAAGCCGAAACAAGCCTTGCCAAATACAGGAGCGTCGACTTCGGTAGCATCTGCTTTGTTGGGAGCATTGACAGCTGTGACAGGTATCGGTCTTCTTGCCAAGAAGAGTCAGAATGACGATCAAGAAAGTCATTGATAAGATATAAAAATCAATGAATAAATAGTAAAATGGAAAACCTTTGAAAACATGATTTTTCAAAGGTTTTTTCTATATGTGAGAAGGGGAAAATCCTCTTTTGAGTTTGAAATAAACTAGGGGAAAAGGTATAATAGGAAGGTGAGATGATCATCGAAAAAATCAGAACTATAGTAGTAGAAAAGTAGCCAAACGAATGTGAAAAGAAAAGGGGACGAAATGAAAAAAGAGCTTCAAAAAGCCATTGTACTCGGTGGTGATAATGCATATATGGACAAGATTGAGACAACAATCAAGTCAATCTGTGCCCATAACCGAGCAGTGACTTTTTATGTTTTCAATGATGATTTGCCATCTGAATGGTTTCAGCTCATGGAGAGACGTCTAGAGCCTCTAGCCTCAAAAATCGTCAATGTCAAGATTAGTCATCATGGCTTAAATGAGTATCATCTTCCCTTGGCTCATCTAAGTTACGCGGCTTACTTTCGTTATTTTATTCCTCAGTATGTCAGCGAAGACCTAGCCTTGTACCTGGATTCGGATATCATCGTTAGATCAAACCTAGATCAACTCTTTTTAGAAGATATGGTGGACTGGCCGGTAGCTGCTGTAGCAGATGCTCTAGTTCCTAGCACTTTTAATTCTGGTGTCTTGCTGATTAATGTGGCCCTCTGGCGTCAAGAAAAGGTGACGGAGCACTTGTTGAGCTTGACAGACCAACTGCATGACCAAGTTTTTGGTGATCAGGGCGTGTTAAATCACCTTTTTGAAGGTCGTTGGAAATCGCTGCCAGCTACCTATAATTTTATGGTTGGTATGGATACAGTGGCTCGAAATTACCAGATGGATTCTTGGTATAGGGACTCTCTTGCTACTGAGAAGACAGCCAAGATTATCCATTATACAGGGGACAAGCCTTGGTACCAAATCAACCTCAATCGTTTTAGGGAGGACTGGTGGTTTTACTACGGACTAGAGTGGCCTGATATCGTCATGAAAAAATGTGATTTCCATAAAGGATTGGCATCTTTAGTTCAAGCTCCCCAGTATGCGACCGCTATTTTTACCAATACATGTCACATAGAGAGAATCGAACACCTGATCCAAGAACTGCCAGATGTAGAGTTCTCTATCCTAGCTCATACAAACTTTGCGCCGGAAATCATGAATTTGCAATCGCACCTGAACGTACGCCTCTATCCTTACTTTAATCCCATGAATGTCAAAAAGGTCTTGGAAAAGATTGACTTTTACTTGGATATCAATCATGAGGATGAAATTGCAAACATTATCCAAGAGGTGCAGCAAAGAGAAATCCCTATATTTGCTTTTGAGACCACTAGTCATGACTTGAGTGGTTACAGTCATGTCTACTCACCAGCAGCCGTAGATCAAATGATCGAGTCTATCTGTACGCTTTTGGAATCACAGAAGCAGTCGTTGTGAACTGAAGGAAACTAAATGAAAAAAACAATTGTTCTCGCAGGAGATTATGCCTATATCCGCCAGATTGAAACAGCGCTCAAGTCTCTCTGCTATCATAATAGTCATGTCAAGGTCTATATCTTTAACCAGGATATTCCCCAGGAGTGGTTCCGTGCTCTCAGACCGATAGTAGAGCAAATGGGCGGTGAATTAGTGGATGTCAAGATGCTTGGCGCCCAGTTTCAGATGAACTGGAGCAACAAACTGCCCCATATCAATCACATGACCTTTGCCCGTTATTTTATCCCTGATTTTGTCGAAGAGGACAAGGTTCTTTACTTGGACAGTGATTTGGTTGTGACGGCTGATCTGACGGCTCTCTTTGAAATGGACTTAGGCGAAAACTACCTGGCTGCTGCACCATCTTGTTTTGGAGTTGGAGTTGGCTTTAATGCAGGTGTACTCTTGATCAATAACAAAAAATGGCGAGCTGAAGCTGTGAGACAAGAGCTAGTTGAGTTGACGGAGCGGGAACACCAACATGTGAGTGAAGGAGACCAGTCCATCCTCAATATGCTCTTTCATGACAGCTATGCTCCTCTGGATCAGAACTATAATTTCCAGATTGGTTTTGACAGTGGGGCTGCCTCACATGGACATGAGTTTATCTTCCAGATTCCCCTAGAGCCCCTGCCAGCCATCTTGCATTTCCTTTCTCAAGACAAACCTTGGAACACTCATTCAGTTGGGCGTTTGCGTGAGGTTTGGTGGCACTATCATCTGATGGAGTGGTCTACCATTACTGAAAAATGGCGTCAGGCTGGAATTGACTATCCAGTCACAGTCTATCAGCCAGCTATGACTTGTGTTAATTTGACCAACTCCTGGCATCTTGAGAAAATCGACTATCTAGTTCAAGCCTTGCCAGAGGTGCATTTCTACATTGCAGCCTATACGACGATGGCACCTGAACTCATGCTCTTGTCACGTTTTGAAAATGTGACCCTCTATCCCAACACCTTCCCTCTCTTGGTCGAGAAATTGATCCAGCAGACAGATGTCTACCTTGATATTAACCACGATGACAAGTTGAGTGTCGTTTATGACTATATTTCACGCTTTGAGAAACCGATCTTGACTTTTGAAAATACCCAGTCCCAGGAACTGCCTGAAAGTGCCTATGCGGGTATTTTCTCAGCAGAAAGACCAGAAGAAATGGTGGCTACTTTGAAGGCTTATCTGGATGATAAAACTCACGAAAACTGAGATAGAGATTTGAAAATTCTAAGATGGAAGGACAAGATTGTTCCCGTGTGACAGGACAGAAAGATAAAAAGAAAAGGAGGAGCTAGTGAAAGAATTTCGTTCATCGATAGCAGTAAAAAAAGGGATGCGCACCCTATTTTTGCTCTTTATTTATGTGCTCGGGAGTCGTCTGGCTCTTCCTTTTGTTGACCTCAATAGTCGGGATTTTCTCGGAGGAAGCGCAGCCTATCTGGACTTTTCAGTAGCCCTGACTGGTGGAAATCTTCGCAGCCTCTCTCTCTTTTCCATCGGACTTTCACCTTGGATGTCAGCTATGATCTTGTGGCAGATGTTTTCCTTTTCAAAGAAACTGGGTCTAAACTCGGTTTCTTCAGAAGTCCAGGATAGACGGAAAATGTACTTGACGTTAGGGATTGCCTTGATTCAGGCCTTGGCCTTGACGACAAACCTCCCTGTCCAAGCCCCCTACAATCCCTTCTTGGTCTTTCTCCTCAATACCAGCCTTTTGGTTGCGGGGACCTTCTTCTTAGTTTGGCTGTCGGACATCAATGCGTCTATCGGAGTTGGAGGCCCTGTCGTCATTTTATTGGCAAGTATGGTGGCTTCACTCCCTCAGGACATCATCCAATCGGTCCAAGTTCATAAGATCTCTCCTTGGTTGCTTTTCCTGTTGCTGATACTTGGCGTCCTCTTTACCTATCTCGTCGTTCTCTTTTACAGAGCGCGATACCGCATCCCTATCAATAAAATCGGGCTCCATTCTCGCTTTAAACGCTATTCCTATCTGGAAATCACGCTCAATCCTGCAGGTGGCATGCCTTATATGTATGTGATGAGTCTCATGGGCTTGCCTTCTTATCTCTTGCTCTTGCTTCAACATCTGGATAAGGGCAATCCGCTCTACCCTGCCCTACTGGAGCAGTATGCGATGGGGAAACCTTTGTGGATTTATGCTTATATCCTTATCCTCTTTGTCTTTAGCATTGCCTTTGCTTTTGTCAATGTGAGTGGTCAACAGATTGCAGATCGGATGAAGCAATCAGGAGATTACATCTACGGAGTCTATCCCGGTGAGGATACCAGTCGCTTTATCAATCGCTTGGTTCTCCGATTTGCTCTGATAGGTGCAGTCTTTAACGTTACCTTGGCTGGACTTCCAATCTTGTTTGTCTTGAAGGATGAGAGTTTGTTAAAAGTCAGCATGATTCCCGGACTCTTTTTAATTTTGAGTGGCATGTTATTTACGATTCACGACGAACTGCAAGCGCTCAGACTAAATGAAAGGTATCGGCCACTATTCTAGGAGGTTTTGATGTATTACTTTATCCCAGCCTGGTATGGCAAGGAGCGTCCCTGGCATGCTGATTTGACACCCTGGTATTTTTCTCATTTTAAGCTAGAATTTGATGACACCTTCAATCAGATTCGCTTAATGCAACGCCAAGGGATTCCTGCACAGGTCCTCCTTTTGTCCTATCAGCCTCATCTTCGCTATTTTCTCCATCGCCAAGGCATTTTAGAAGCACCGGTTTATTCCTTATTTGATGAATTGCAGGATTTTCACGAGATTCGACCGCAGGTCTTGCAGCTCAGAGATATTGAGTGGGAAGAGGACTGCGAGTTTGTTTACAGTCCCTTTACCATTCTGGTGCTGAAGGATGGCAAGCCCTATGCCCAGGTAGAGCATGGGATAGAAGGTTTTATCAGTACGATTCAGTATTTCAAGGAAAATGGGCTCTTGTCCGCCAACTACCTGATGGATGATCGGGGGCTGGTCTCCAGTGTCATTTACTACGAAGATGGTCAGGCTATCTACCAAGACTACCTCAATCCCAAGGGACTGTGGCAGTTTAGAGAGTACTTGCAAGATGGGGGCCGTATCGAGGTCAATCCTATCTTTGCTTTTCGCTTCCAAAAAGAGGCCTACCGAGATATGGGAGAATTGATTGCGGAGTTTTTTGAGAAGAAAATAGCTCACCTTCCCGAGGAAGGAACGACCTATTTTCTGCCTGCGTGTGACCAGCATAATACTTTCCTTTTAGATCGATTGCCTCGCCAAAGCACCAAGGTTCTCAGCCTTTTTATCGGACGAAATCCCCAAGAGCAATTACCACAACTGTCAGGTCTGCTGGATAAGGTGGACCTTGTTCTGGTTGACAGGGAGGATACCCTGCGCTTGGCTCAGTCTGCCTTTTCAGAACAAGCAATGAAGTTTCGTCATTTATCGCCTTTTGATACGCGCTTGGAGCTGGGAAAGAGCCAGACTCGGAAGGAGTCGCTTCTCTACTATCAACTGGACTTTGAGCAGGGGATAGAGGACCAGGCTCTCTATCAGGTCTTGCGTTTCCTTTCTGAAAACAAGGATACAGAGCTGGTCTTTGGAGCCTTTGCTGCTAGTCAAGAAGAAATGAAGCGGCTGGAAACACGTGTTTCTGAGATGATTGCAGAGCAGTTTCAAGACCAGGAACTGGAGAAGGAAGTTGATTATCAAGGAGCTGAAAATCCACTTGAGGACAATCGCCATCAGAGCAAGCGCTATTCGTTTGTCAATATGAAGGATGAATCAGAGTTAATCAAGCAGCTGGAATTTGTTCGTTTGATTGTCGATTTGAACAGTCAACCTCTCCTCTATACCCAGATAGCGGGTATTAGTGCTGGTATCCCTCAAATCAATAGGGTCAAAACAGAGTATGTCAGCCATCAGAAGAATGGCTATCTGTTGGAAAACACTGCTGATTTTGCTCAAGCTGCCCATTACTATCTCGATAGCCTGCAGGTGTGGAATGATGCTCTGATCCATTCCATCGAAAAGATAAAGGAACACACTGGGGAGCAATTCCTGATCAAGCTAGAAAAGTGGTTGGAGGAGGTGACTCATGGAAAAGAAATATAAGATCTTGCAAATCGGTCCAGAGGATTGGCGAGATACCCTTGCCCTACCAGCCCAACTTGACTGGTATCATGTTCCTCCCAACACACCGTCTGCCATCCAGAAAATCATGGATGAGAATGATCTAGATCACTTTCATGCTGTCATTCTCACGGATGGGGCTTATCTAGTAGATTTGTTGCCTTTTGCATCTAGCTTGGAACCCTATACAGTTTTCTATCCAGAACCGTTTGTAAGTCAGGATAAAAACATTCAGAAGTTCATAAAACAGCACTGCATGCAGGCGATGGACCTGTCAGACCGACAGGGCTTTGTTCGGGACCTTTCCACCTCCCTCTTTGAAGGTGGTTATGGGGACAAGCTGAGTCCAGCTACGATACGGATTCACCCTAGATTCCAAGGATCTATCTCCTATCAAGGATTTGAGCATCTGGAATTAGAAGGTGATTTTGGGAAAACCTATACCCAGCTAGTCTCTTGGGCCTATAATCAGTCTGTCCAAGCCCATGCACCTATTGAACTCTGGCTCGAATATGAAAAGACTGAGACGGTAGACTTGCGCCTGCGTTTGCGAAAAATCCCAGCAGGCTCTATCTCAGAGATTAGTCAGGACATTCTCCTTGAGGAAGCAGACTTTTCCCAAGCAATCATTGTGGAACAAGACTATGACGCTTATCTGAGCATTTCTCTTGAAGCGCGTGGTCAGGGAAAGGTCAACATCGGCAATCTCCACCAACGCTGGAGCCGGAAACAGTTTGGAAAATTTGTTCTCGGAGGCAATATCCTACATGACAAAAAACGTGAGGAAATCAACTATTTCCTTCACCCAGGAGATTTCAAGCCTCCTCTAGCAGTCTATTTTTCTGGTTACCGTCCCGCAGAGGGTTTTGAGGGTTACTGGATGATGAAGAATCTCCAATGCCCCTTTCTCCTCTTTTCGGACCCTCGATTAGAAGGAGGAGCCTTTTACCTAGGAAGTGAGGAATTGGAAGATAAGATTCAAGCAACCATCCAGTACTATTTAGATTATCTAGGTTTGGATAGAAGTGACTTGATCTTATCTGGGCTGTCAATGGGAACCTTCCCGGCCCTCTATTATGGTTCTCACTTTGAGCCCAAAGGAATCGTAGTCGGAAAACCCTTGACAAATCTAGGAACCATCGCACAGAGGGGGCGACTAGAAGCGCCAGGAGTTTTCCCGACCAGCTTTGATGTCTTGCACCTTCAGACAGGAGGAGTGAGCCAAAAAGACATGAAGGAATTGGATCAACGTTTTTGGACCCGATTTAAACAAGCTGATTTTTCCCAGACGACCTTTGGTCTTTCTTACATGAAGGACGAGGATATGGATAGTGGAGCCTATGACCAGCTAGTGGAGACACTTTGTCAGACAGGAGCCAAGATCTTGTCCAAAGGTACCGCAGGTCGACACAATGATGACACAGGTACAAACGTTTCCTGGTTTATTCATTTTTACAAGATGATACTAGAAGAATACGGAAGAGGTGAGACATGATTATCATTAAGAGAGAGGATATTAGGTGGGGCGAGATGGGAGCCACTTATCTTTATGGCAGCCAGATCACCTATCATGCAGATGGTCACGTTACCCTGAAAAATCCTTTGTTGGCTTCAGGAGAAACCCTTAAAACATGGTTTTCTAGTGTCAACTACCAGGCTACTAGAAGCCAGCCGAGCCTCCCTCTTCTTAAGAAAAATCATACCTACCGCTTATCCATGAAGATGCGGGTTCAACCGACCAATGGCCTCTATCTCAAACTGACCTTTTTAAACCGTTATGAGGAAATCATCGAGGAGAAGATTGAAAGACAATTTTCTTTTAGCTTCACCTATCCTGAAGCGGCCTACACCTACCGCCTTTCCTTGATTAGTGCAGGTTTTGAGGCTCTTGAGTTTGTTTCGTTTTCTATTGAGGAGGATGCTGGTGTTTAATCATTTGTATCAGGAAAGACAACTGAGAAAGGTCAAGAAGCTTGTAAGCCAAATCAACGCCCTCAAAGAAGAGATGGCAGCTCTCAGTGATGAGGAAATGGCTGCAAAGACAGAAGAGTTTCGCCAGCGCCTTGCCCAGGGAGAAACCGTGGATGAGCTATTGGTAGAAGCCTATGCCCTTGTACGTGAGGCAGATAAACGTGTCTTAGGTCTCTTTCCCTATGATGTGCAAGTCATGGGTGCCATAGTGATCCACCAAGGAAATGTGGCAGAGATGAATACGGGTGAAGGCAAGACCTTGACTGCAACCATGCCCCTCTACCTCAATGCTTTAACGGGTAAAGGCAGTATGCTGGTCACAACCAATGACTATCTGGCTAGACGGGACGCAAGTGAAATGGGCCCAGTCTACCAATTTTTAGGTCTAACTGTCGGTCTGCCTTTTTCAGAGGATCCCAAAGAGGACTTGACTGCGGAAGAGAAAAGAAAAATCTACGCCTCAGATATCGTCTACACGACCAATAGTGTACTGGGATTTGACTATCTCAATGACAATCTTGCCTCCACTCGTGAGGGGAAATTCCTGCCTCCCTTTAACTATGTCATCATTGATGAGATCGATGACATTCTACTCGATAGTGCCCAAACTCCCTTGATTATCGCAGGTTCTCCCCGTGTCCAGTCTAACTATTATGGGATGATTGATACCCTAGTGACGACCTTGGTTGAGGGAGAAGACTACATCTACAAGGAAGAAAAAGACCAGGTTTGGTTAACCCGAAAGGGGGCCCAGACGGTTGAAGGATTCTTAGGAATCGACCATCTTTACAAGGAAGAATACGCTAGTTATGTTCGGCATCTAGTCTATGCTCTCAGAGCCCATACGCTCTTTACCAAGGACAAGGACTACCTGGTTCGAGGGCAAGAAATGGTCTTGTTAGACAAGGGAACAGGGCGTTTGATGGAAATGACCAAGCTTCAAGGCGGTCTCCATCAAGCCATCGAAGCCAAGGAACATGTGAAGCTTTCTCCTGAAACCAGAGCCATGGCTTCGATCACCTACCAGAGTCTCTTTAAAATGTTTCGTAAAATCTCAGGTATGACAGGAACGGGAAAGGTGGCAGAAAAAGAGTTTTTTGAAACCTATAACATGTCTGTCATTCGCATCCCAACCAATCGCCCACTTAGGCGAATGGACCATCCGGACAATCTCTATGTGACCCTCCCTGAGAAAGTGTATGCTTCTCTCGAAGCTATCAAGACCTACCACGCCAAAGGCAATCCACTCCTGATCTTTGTCGGATCTGTAGAAATGTCCCAGCTTTACTCGTCCTTGCTCTTGCGAGAGGGGATTTCTCACAATGTCCTTAATGCCAATCATGCGGCGCGTGAAGCCCAGATTATCGCAGAGTCTGGACAGATGGGGGCAGTGACCGTTGCGACTTCTATGGCAGGTCGAGGGACAGATATCAAACTCGGTCCAGGTGTTGCAGAATTGGGTGGTTTGATTGTGATTGGTACCGAGCGGATGGAGAGCCAACGAATTGACCTGCAAATCAGAGGTCGTTCTGGTCGCCAGGGTGATCCAGGCATGTCTCAATTTTTCGTATCGCTTGAAGATGACGTGATCAAAAAGTTCGGGCCGTCTTGGGTTCACGACCTGTATCAAGACTACCAAGTGGAAGATATTAGCAAACCTATCCTACTCAAGGCTCGCAAGTACCGCAATCTCGTCAGAAAAGCCCAAGAGGCTAGTGATAGTGCCAGTCGCTCTGCACGCAGACAAACCTTAGAGTATGCGGAAAGCGTCAATATCCAGCGTCAGATGGTCTACAAAGAAAGAGATCGTTTGCTGGATGGAAGCCGCGATTTAGAGCATATCCTTGAGGACATACTGGCAGACTATACCAAACAAATCTCAGAAAAAACCTATAGCAGTCCCCAAGAGCTCTTTCACTTCATCGTAACAAATATTAGCTTTGGGATGAGAGAATTACCAGCTGATTTGGATTTAGCTGATGCAGATCAGATTCGGGAGTTACTAGAGGAAATAATAGCCAAGGAAATCGCAGCCAAAAAGGAAGTCCTCCAACCTCACCAGCTCTATGATTCTTTTCTGAGAATATCCATGCTCAAGGCTATTGATGACAACTGGATTGAGCAAGTCGACTATCTCCAACAGCTCAGTCTAGCAATCGGAAATCAGTCTGCTTCTCAAAAGAACCCTATCGTGGAGTACTATCAGGAGGCCTATGCAGGCTTTGAAACCATGAAGCAACAAATCCGTACAGATATGGTACGCAATCTTCTCATGGGGATTGTGGAAGTAACGCCCAAAGGTGAGATTCTCACCCATTTTCCATAAAAAGAGGATCATATGACAATTTACAATATAAATCTAGGAATCGGTTGGGCGAGCAGTGGTGTCGAGTATGCCCAGGCCTACCGAGCAGGGATTTTTAGAAGTTTAGACCTAGCATCTAAGTTTATCTTTACCGACTTGATTTTAGCGGACAATATTCAGCATTTAACGGCTAATATCGGCTTTGCGGATGATCAGGTAATCTGGCTTTACAATCATTTTACAGATATCAGGCTAGCACCGACCAGTGTTACAGTTGATGAGGTCTTGGCCTCTTTCGGAGGCCTAGAGAGTCATAGGGAGCAGGATGGCAAGGTCTTGCGCGTCTACTTTTCAGACGAGGACAAGTTTGTGACCTGCTACTTAGTAGACTCGGCTAAGAATCTAGTACAGCATGCAGAGTATGTATTTGGGGGAAACTTGATTCGCAAGGATTATTTCTCCTACACACGCTACTGTACAGAATATTTCGCGCCCAAAGACCAAGTGGCTAGACTCTATCAACGAAGCTTTTTCAATGAAGACGGTAGCACCGCTTACGATATCTTGCTGACTGAAGGCCAGGAAGAGGTCTATCGATTTAAGGATCGGATTCTGTACGGAAAGCCAGCCCTTATGCGCTATTTTATGCAACGTTTGAACTTGAGCAAGTCTGATTTGGTCATCTTGGATAGGGAAACAGGGATTGGTCAGGCTGTTTTTGAAGAAGCACAAAAGGCCCATCTAGCAGTTGTCGTTCACGCAGAGCACTATAGTGAAAATGCTAGTAACGAAGACTATCTCCTTTGGAACAACTACTATGAGTATCAGTTTACAAATGCGGACAAGGTCGATTGTTTTATCGTGTCTACGGATCGGCAGAAGGAAGTTCTCGAAGGTCAATTTGCCCAGTACAGTCAGCATCGTCCACGAATCGTCACGATTCCAGTTGGGAGCATTGATCAGCTGACGGAGCCTGCTAGGGAACGCAAGCCCTTTTCTCTCATTACTGCTTCGCGTCTGGCCAAGGAAAAACACATCGACTGGCTCGTCAAGGCGGTTATCCAGGCGCATCAAATCCTTCCAGAGCTTACCTTTGACATTTATGGCAGTGGGGGTGAAGAGTCCCTTTTAAGGGAAATCATCATGGCTCACCAAGCGGAGAACTATATCCAGCTCAAAGGGCATGCAGATCTAGCTCAGATTTATCCCCAGTATGAGGTCTATCTGACAGCCTCAACCAGTGAAGGCTTTGGTCTGACCTTGATGGAGGCAGTTGGTTCAGGCTTGCCCCTGATTGGTTTTGATGTGCCTTATGGAAACCAGACCTTTATCCAGGACGGTCAAAATGGCTACTTGATTCCAAGTTCAGACGACCATGTTGAAATGGAAATTAAAAAAGCCTTCGCGAAAAAGATCTGCCAGCTCTATCAGGAAAATCATTTGCCAGCTATGCGAACAGCATCTTATGACCTAGCTAGAGAATTTTTAACAGATAAGGTAAGGGACAAGTGGAAGAAAACGATAGAGGAGGTCCTGCATGATTCAACTATTTGATCGTTATGGCCAGGAAAGCCGCGATTTGCACGAAAGTTTAGAAGCTGCTGGTCTATCCCATGCCACAGTTGTGATCGAACCAGATGGATTTCTCCCAGATGGGATTCTCTCTCCCTTTACCTACTATCTAGGTTACGAGTCGGGAAAAGCTCTTTATTTCAATCAAGTAGCCGTACCTGAATTTTGGGAGATTGCGGGCAATAACCAGTCGGCGCATATCCTAGAGGATTCTCGGGAGAGGGGCGTGATTCACTATGTGGAGGCTCCTCAGGCCCGTTTGGTCAAGCAAGTCGACTGGAAGGACCTATCCGGCCGTATCTACCAAGCAGACCACTATAACCGATACGGAGCCTGTTTTGCTAGGACCACCTATAGTGCAGATGGGCAGGCTATCCTGACCAAGTATCAGGATGCAAAGGGACAGGAGATTCTACTGGAGAATCATGTGACAGGCGATATTCTCCTAACCTTGCCCGGACAAGGTCTGCGCCATTTTAAAAATCGAGTAGAGTTCACGATCTTCTTTTTGCAAGATTTGGAAATCGACACTCGCCACCTTCTCTTTAACACTCTAGCCAACTCTTTCTTGGTCTCTTACCATTATCCAGACAAGAGTGGACAGGACATCTTGGTTTGGCAAGAACCGTTAGGTGATTGTCTTCCTGGGAATATGCAGCTGCTCTTGGAGCAAGGGGAGTTGAGAGCCAAGCAGATCCTCATACCAAACAAGACTACCTATGAAGAGGCCTTGGCCTTGACCAATCCAGCCTATCATGACAAGTTTATCCATCTAGGTTATCATTATCAGTTCAAAAGAGAAAACTTCGTCCGAGCAGATGCCTTGATTGTTACCAACTCAGATCAGATCCAGCATATCGAAACCCTGGTTGAGTCCTTGCCAATGGTGACTTTCCGAATCGCGGCGGTGACCGAAATGTCGTCCAAGTTGCTGACCTTGCTTTCCTATCCCAATGTCGTTCTCTACCAAAACGCCAGTCCGCAAAAGATTCGAGAACTCTACCAGCTGTCAGACCTCTATCTGGATATCAATTACGGAAACGAGTTGTTGGATGCTGTCCGTCAAGCCTTTGAGCACAATATGCTCATCCTAGCCTTTGACCAGACAGCTCATAACAGACCTTACACAGCTCCAGAACACCTCTTTGATGTGCAGGCTGTTGGAGACATGATTGCGAAGATTCAAGAAGCTCTCAGCAGTCTTGACAAGATGGGCCGAGCCCTTGGGCATCAAGGACGCCATGCCAACTATGTGGACTTGGATACTTACCAAGAGAGGATGGAAAGGATAATAGGGGAAGGACATGACTAAAAAAGATTTATTTTACAAGGATGTCGAAGGACGCATGGAAGAGTTAAAGCAAGGAGCGCTTAAGAAAGAAAAGCCTAGTCGAGGAGAAAAGATCAGTAAAATCTTCTCCATTTTACTTGGCTTGCTCATTCTTCTTACCCTGATCTTTACATTATTAGGAATCTTGAGGTGAAATTGATGGAAGTTTTGATGATTGTAGGAATAATCCTAGCCGTCGCCTTGATTGTTCTGGTTCTCATCCAACCTCGCCAAAGCCAACTCTTTTCCATGGATGCAACCAGCAATATCGGAAAACCAGGCTACTGGCAGAACAACCGATTGGTGAAAATTCTAACCCTCTTGCTCAGCCTCGCCTTGTTTGTCTTGCTCCTTGTTTTTATGATGGTGACCTATCAGTAAGGATGCAGATCCATTCATAGATAAGGAATACTAGACAGGGGGAAAATCCAAGCAAATCGGAGGAAAATATGGAACAACAAATGAATGAAAAAATTATCGAAATCGTGCATCAGGCTAACAATATGATTCCAGTTGAGTGGGATGATTTGTATATTGTAATCGAGATGGATAAGACCTATAGTGGTGAAGCATATTTTTATTTTAAATATAAAAATCAATATCATTACCATCTTGAAATGCCAGAAGATTTTGGTCTATCGATGATGGATGTTTTAAGTGAAAACAAGGTTTTATTTAAAAAATCAGAAGATCTGAAAAGAGTGTTTATTGAGAATGATTTAGCAGATTGGTATATTTGTACCATCCATTTAGATGAAAACAACAAGCTTTCAGTAGAATATGACTATGCTCCATGGTTGAAAAGTAATTTTGGACCAACTGCTCGAATGAACTTTTTCAGATACCAATATCTTGGCTTTGAACCAAGAAACGAAAAAGAACTAGAACAGTTCAAGGCCATGGAAGACTTCCAGCAGGAACATAATGGGAACTAGAATGTTTGATAAAAGACCGCCACAATGGTGGTCTTTTGTGGTTTAACAAACGCTAGTCCATAGGGTTTATGGTATACTAGTAGGACAGTTTATCTATGGGATAAGAGACTATTTTAATAAAACTCAAAAGGGATAGGTCAGAAATGGGCGCCTTTTCCTGAAAAGAACCAGAAAGAGGAAGAGATGTTTTTAGGAAGACGTCGGATATTTTTTAACCAATACTATGACAAGGCGATTTATTATGATCGCAAAACCCACGAACTTTTGGAAGCACCAAAGAGCAAACTCTTGGATACAGAAAAGTCTAGCCGGATGAATCGCCATATCCCCCTATTGGTAGTTCTCTTCTTATCAAGTGGTAGTGGGTGGATTTCCTTCTTCCGCTTGTTTATACAAGGAACCTATACCATGTCTACCTTCTGGAGTGTTCTTCTCATTTGGCTAGGGCAGTTTGCTTTCATCACCATTCTTGTCGAACGAGCCTTGTATCGAAATGTCAACAGGGCTCAAGTGACTACTCAAACTATTTGTCTGGCGCTCATGGAAAAGTCAGAGGAAACAAAGGAAGCTGAGGCAGAGATGAGTGAAAAAGATAGTCGCAACGCTACTCGCTGGATAAGAGCATTGCTTTCTCTGGTTCCCTTGGTTGGATTTTTCTACGCCTATAATTTTATTTGGAATTACCAAGAGAGGTTGGGCACTCCCATCGGAGGAGAGATTGTCAATATTATCCTAACAGGACTTTTATTAGGCTTGACATTTGTTCTTTATAACCAAAACAATTTACCCAGAATATTTGATATCCTGGATCGCTTTTATGCTAGAAAACTGAGCCTCATCTGCCGAGCAGACGACAATCAAGATGTCTATCTAGAAGTGAGTATGGGGACAGATGAAGAATTTGTCATCAAGGAAGTGCAGAAGGACTAAAATCTTTTTTTGAAAGAATGAGATAGAAAGAGGTAGAGTATGTTTTTTCTGAGACGTCGTCGGGTTTTTATCGGAGAATGCGATGGTCAGGCGGTTTACTATGACCAAAAGACTGGGGAGGCCTTGGCTGCTCCAAAGAGTGTTTTACTCAATACGGAAGGTGCTTATAAGGCCAATGCTTACATTCCTGAAATGGTTATATTTCTGATGGCAGGTGGGCCTGGTCTCTATGGCCTCCTTTCAGCCTTGGATATTGGTGTCTATAATTGGACCAGTTTGAGCTATGTGTTACTATTGTGGCTGGCTGAGTTTCTATTGTTTACCGCAATTCTTGAGCGAGGACTTTATAAAAATGTGCGCAAGGCTCAGCCAACAACGGAGAAGGTGTTTTACTACGCAGTGTCACATAATTTGATGGTAAGGGACGAACACTTTGATCCAGCTGAGGCATCTGCTACGATCTATCGAATCACTCGTTACATCATACTTGCCTTTGTTATCTATCTTTTGTATGTTTTTTACGACTGCACTCAAAAATTTGGGCAACCGATCGAACGCGGCTATGATTTTTGGGGAGCTGGTCTAATGTTCTTCGTGCTCTTTTTGGTGTACAACCAAAACAACCCCGTTCGTTTTGTAAAGATTATGAAGCTATACAGTCAAGGGAAAATCTTGTTCAAGAAAGAACCGGAGAGCGAAACGTGTAACTAGGTGTTAGGGAAGAGTCAAATCCCAGAAAGTGAGTGCTGTATCTTTAACGAAGCGAGGTGTAGCTGTTTCGATAGTTGCTATGTGATGTTCTCCTTAAATGGAGGATTCTCAAGGATATACGGCGTTTTGCCAGATGAAATTTGGAGATGAAAAATGAAAGACATCCGTATTTTCGGTGCCGACTTTGAAAGAAGTAAGCGAATTGTGACCCAGGGGGATTTTGCTCTGACCGCAGGGATGCCCAACCCCATTCATATGGGCATCATCAACCGCCTCTTTACAGTGATTATTCTTGGATTTTGCTTTTCAGGGATTCTGATCTATGGCGTATTAATCGGGATTCCAGAGTTTATAAGTGTAGATAGCGATGTTCATGTCATTTCTATGGAAGCAGGATTGCTGATTCATAACATGAGTAGCTTTCTAAAGCCCTTTAATCTGACGGTATATGTGATATCCTATCTAGGAATGGTGCTTGTTTTTTGGCCCAAAAAACGCTTGACCAGCCAGCTTTGGACCTACTTTCCTTTCTATTTTGCCATGTCCATTTGCGCTTTCATATCAGGACTGTACTTTGCCAGTGCAGTGGCCTATGATGCTTATACATGGCTGGGCTTCTGGCTTGAGCTTGGGATAGGCATGGCTCTCTTTTTCTGGATCATTCTCAATAGTATCCAGAATCTCAAGCGCAGACTAAATGATCAAGAGGAGAAGTCAATCCTCAAGCAGCTAGTTAAGATTCTCGCTGGAACCACGGCAGTTCTCTTTCCAGTGTCGCTAGTCTATCATCTGCTATATCAAATCCCCCTTCAGTGGTATTTCTATATTTTAGGCTTATTTTTGCCAGTTTGGTTTGTGATTGGAGCTCATTTTATCGCCTTTATGATTAATGTCCATATCTTTCAAGCCTATTATATCTACAAATACCCAGAAGAGTATAAGAATTATTTAAAGATATCAGACCAAGAATGGTATAGCAAACGATACTATAAAAAGTTGGTTAAAAGTGGACAGTTGCAGGAAGAGAGAATGTGAGGGAATTGGAGTTTTCATATAAAATGGAGGTTATTTATGAAAATAAATGATGACGTTATTAAAAGTTTAATCTCGCTTCCTTTCTTAAAGGAAAGCAGAGAAACGACTGTTCCCATCAAACAGATAAAGAAATTGCAGGAAGCAGAAAAGAGCATCAATAGTTTGAAGTGGGAGAATTTTGTGTTAGAAAAAGATGGTGATTTTAGTGTGTATCTTTTTAAAAACCAGAGTGACATTTATAAACACTGGAATTCACTGGCAAATAGTGCAAAAGAGGAAATAATTCCTGAAATTGAAGCACGATTAGATAACCTGATCTGGGAAGGTAAACTGCTAGCATCCATGAAAGATCAGATTCTATTTGATATCATCGGCTTGGCTATCTACTTGACCATCAAAAAAGAGGTTCCCCAAGCTGAGTCAACATTTTATGATGATTTGTATGCTTTATATCAAGCAGGCTACATTCCTTGCGGATATGCGGGTGGACAATATAAAGTCTTCTAGCTTGGATTGTTATAAAAGTAAATCTAACTGTTGAAAGAGTCTGTGAAATTTTAAATACGGCTAGTCGTGATAGGGATTCAGGTTCTACAGAAGATATCCCTGTTTTGATGATTCCAAGGGCAATGGTTAAATAAACTTACCTTCCAAATGCAAAACAAAAGAACCTCAGAGGAATTCTCTGAGGTTCTTTGCGTTCTAGTTTCCATATTTTTGGTAAAAATCGACCTTAACCTGGATAAAGGTTTCAGCTTCGCGTAGTAGTTGCAGGAGGGTGGCACGAGTTTCAAACTCCTCACGTGTTTTAGGGAGACTCCGATTACGGAAGACTTGCAGATAGCGTTCGATGTCATCAAGTAGGTCATGAGCAGGATTGGTCTGACTTAGCTGAGCAGCAATCTTAGAAAAGAGCTGGGCCAAGATCAAACTCTCACTTGCGGCCAGATGACAGGTATTGATCTGCTGGGCCATATTTCGCAGGATGCGACTTTGTCGCTGTCTCATCTCAAAGTAATGGATGTGGTAGTCCGTCTGGTGAAAGAGATGGTCCGAGTGATCCAAATAAACCAGTTTGAGAGCTTCATCGAGGAGCTTGTCTAATTGGTCAACGAGTTGAGCTTGATTGCGTCCGTCTCCTCTTGACAGATAGTATTTAAAGCGAAGCAGGATGTCTTTTAACTTTTCCTCGACCTGAAGGTGGTAGCTTTGGATGGCTTTCTCACGAGAGGGCATATAAAGGTTGACCAATAGGGCAAAGCTTGTCCCGATGAGAAAGAGGAGGACTTCATTGAGCAAGAGCTCTGGAGAGGTAGACTCCTGTACCAAGAGATGACTGACCAAGACACTGCTAGGGGTGATGCCGATTTCCCAACCCATTTTATAGGCTAAAGGCACATAGAGAGCCAGATAGAGGCCCAGGCTCCAGATGTGAAAGCCTGTCAGCTGAAAGGCTAGAACGCCGATAGCGAGCGCTAGGAGCATGGAAAAGAGGCGGTTGCGTGCTAATTTCAGCGTGCTTCTGCGCGTGTCGGAGAGGCTTAAGAGAGCGATGATTCCAGCTGAAACTGCTGATGATAAATCTAAAAAATAAGCGAGAAAACAAGCGAGACAGGTCGCTAAGACCAGTTTGGTCGTGCGTTGAGTGAGAGACATGAAAATTTCCTAAACTAATAGAATCAAGTGTTTAACGAGGAGTTAGAGACTAGGGACGAAGTTTTCGGTTTGTAGCATACTCGGCAACCGCTGTAAAGAGGACATCTGTTGAAGAGTTCAGAGCTGTTTCGCAGGAGTCTTGCACAACCCCAATCACAAAACCGACTCCGACAACCTGCATAGCCAAGTCGTTGGAAATCCCAAAGAGGCTACAAGCGACAGGAATGAGGAGAAGGGATCCCCCAGCGATTCCAGAGGCCCCGCAGGCAGAAATGGCAGCCACGACACTGAGTACAAATGCTGTCCCAAAGTCTACCGAGATTCCGAGTGTATTGACGGCAGCCAGGGTTAGGACATTTATGGTAACAGCAGCGCCAGCCATGTTGATGGTTGAACCAAGCGGGATGGAGACAGAGTAGGTGTCAGGATTCAGTCCCAAATCTTGGCAGAGTTTCATATTGACAGGGATATTTGCAGCAGAGCTACGAGTGAAGAAGGCTGTAATACCACTGACACGTAGACATTTCAAAACAAGGGGATAGGGATTTTTCCTCATAAAGAGAAAGGCGATGAGCGGGTTGATGATGAGAGCGACAAAGGCCATGGTAGCAATCAAGAGTCCTAGGAGGACACCGTAGTTGGTCAGACTGGCAATGCCCTTGTCAGAGATGGTCTTGAAAACCAAGCCTAAAATCCCAAAGGGAGCTAGGTTGATAATCCATTCCACGATTTTAGAGGTGACATCTGCCATGGTTCTCAGTAATTCTTTACTGTGTTTACTTGCCTCTCTCATAGCTAAGCCAAAGATGACTGCCCAAGAGAGAATCCCGATATAGTTGGCTTCAACAATGGCATTCAAGGGATTGTCCACCAGTTTAAGCAAGAGGTTGCTGAGGACTTGGCCGATACCGTCAGGAGCAGCAACTTCTGTATTTGCACTAGTCAGGGTGATTTGCACAGGAAGTAAGAAACTAGCTAGAACGGCTACCAACGCAGCAGCAAAGGTTCCAAGCAAGTATAGGAAAATAACAGTCTTCATATTGGTGTTTTGCCCCTTTTGGTGTTGGGAAAGGGCATTGGCAACAAGGGCAAAAACTAAAATAGGAGCGATGGCTTTCAGTCCGCCTACAAAGAGGTCTCCAAGTAGGCCAATTCCTGTAAGGTTTGGAAAGAGCATCCCTAATGTAGCTCCCAAAATCATTCCAATAAGGATTCGTTTGATGAGGCTTGCCTTGGTCCAGGCTCTAATGATTCGTTTCATAGCAGTCTCCTTCAAATGTATTGTTTATAATTATAGTATAAATATGCTATAGAGGCAAGTGAAATTTTGAAAATAGGAACAATAATTGAATAATTATGAAAGAAAAGAGAAGGACGATTTTATGGTATAATAGGAAAAAGGAGTTTTATATGCAAGATTTTTTTCAACGCTATTTTGATAAACTTGATTTAACAACCATATTAGAGAATCTCTTGACCAAGGTGATTTCTCTTTTGATTTTGTTTTTGCTATTTTATATAGTAAAAAAGATGCTTCATGCAACTGTACGAAAGATTGTCAAGCCCTCGCTTAAATTTTCCAATCGAGATGCGGGAAGACAAAAAACCATTTCTCGTTTGCTAGAGAATGTCTTTAACTACATTCTTTATTTCTTCTTGCTCTATTGCATCCTGTCTATTTTAGGTTTGCCAGTTTCTAGCCTCCTTGCCGGTGCGGGGATTGCTGGGGTGGCCATTGGTATGGGGGCGCAAGGCTTTCTATCCGATGTCATTAATGGCTTCTTCATCCTTTTTGAACGCCAGCTTGATGTGGGTGATGAAGTCGTTCTCACAAATGGACCGATTACCGTTTCTGGAAAGGTCGTTAGCGTAGGGATCCGTACAACGCAACTGCGAGGTGACGATCAAGCCCTTCACTTTGTTCCCAATCGCAATATCACCGTCGTCAGCAATCTATCTCGTACTGAATAGGCCGGCTATTTTAGCAGATTTGTGGTACAATAGAAGGAGTTTGGTAAAGGAGAGAGTATGCTATTTGTAGAGAAAAAATTAGGTCACGATTGTACCTGGATAGACCTTGATGTGGACAAGATTAAAAACATGGAAGACCTTTCGGATGTCTATGGATTGGACAAGGAAACCATCGAGTATGCTCTGGATAGAAATGAGCGTGCTCACATGGACTATCACCGTGAAACGGGAACGGTAACCTTCATTTATAATGTTCTTGACTTAGAAAAAGACAAAGAATATTATGAAGCGATTCCGATGACCTTTATCGTTGAAAAACAACGGCTGATCACAATTAGCAATCACAAGAATAGTTATGTGATTAAACGAATGGCAACCTACCTTGAAAGCCATGAAGTTGTTTCAATCTACAAATTTCTTTTTGCCAGTTTAGAGATTATTAGCAATGCTTACTATCCAGTGATTGAAGAGATGGATAAAAGTAAGGATGAAATCAGTGCACTTCTTCGTCAAAAAACAACTAAAAAAAATCTTTTTGCCCTCTCTGACTTGGAAACTGGTATGGTTTACCTGACAGCAGCTGCCAAACAAAATCGTCTCCTCTTGGAACACATCCAAGGGCATGCTCTTTATCGCAATTTTAATGAGGTAGAAAGAGAGCAGTTTGACGATGCCATGATTGAAGCGCACCAGTTGGTTTCGATGACAGACTTGATTTCTCAAGTTTTGCAACAACTCTCAGCCTCTTACAACAACATCCTAAATAATAATCTAAATGATAATTTGACAACTTTGACAATTATCTCAGTCTTACTAGCTATCCTTGCGGTTATTACAGGATTCTTCGGAATGAATGTTCCCTTACCGTTTGCAGATGAACCAAATGCTTGGATTTATATTTTGATAGCTAGTCTCATTTTATGGGTAGTCTTAGCCCAATATTTAAAGAATATTGCTAGAAATTAAAAAGAAAAGGAGCCAGAATGGCGATTGAAAATTATATGCCAGATTTTGCTGTGGAAGCAGTTTATGATCTGACAGTCCCAAGCCTGCAAGCGCATGGTATCAAGGCTGTTTTGGTCGATCTGGATAATACCCTCATTGCTTGGAACAACCCTGATGGGACGCCAGAGATGAAGCAATGGCTACATGACCTTCGGGACGCAGGCATTCGCATCATCGTGGTCTCAAATAACACCAAAAAACGGGTCCAACGTGCAGTTGAGAAATTTGGAATTGACTACGTTTATTGGGCCTTGAAGCCCTTTACATTTGGGATTGACCGTGCCATGAAGGAATTCCACTATGAGAAAAATGAAGTGGTCATGGTCGGCGACCAACTTATGACAGATATACGAGCAGCACACCGTGCAGGTATTCGCTCGATCTTGGTCAAACCCTTGGTCCAACACGACTCCATCAAAACGCAGATTAACCGGGCTCGCGAGCGCCGTGTTATGCGAAAAATCACTGAAAAGTACGGACCGATTACATATAAAAAAGGAATTTAACTATGGAAGAAATTCTCTGTATTGGTTGTGGAGCAACCATTCAGACGACAGACAAGGCTGGTCTTGGTTTCACCCCCCAGTCAGCACTTGAAAAAGGGTTGGAGACAGGCGAAGTCTATTGCCAACGCTGTTTCCGTCTCCGTCATTACAATGAAATTACAGATGTCCAGTTGACGGACGATGATTTCCTCAAACTCTTGCACGAGGTGGGAGACAGTGATGCCTTGGTGGTCAATGTCATTGATATCTTTGACTTTAATGGCTCTGTCATCCCAGGCTTGCCACGTTTTGTATCAGGCAATGATGTCCTCTTGGTCGGAAATAAAAAAGATATCCTGCCTAAGTCTGTTAAACCAGGTAAGATTAGCCAATGGCTGATGGAACGTGCCCACGAGGAAGGACTTCGTCCAGTAGATGTCGTTCTGACATCAGCCCAAAACAAGCATGCCATTAAGGAAGTCATTGATAAGATTGAGCATTATCGTAAGGGACGCGATGTCTATGTAGTTGGTGTAACTAACGTTGGAAAGTCAACCCTTATCAACGCTATTATCCAAGAAATCACGGGTGACCAAAATGTCATCACGACTTCACGCTTTCCTGGGACAACCTTGGACAAGATTGAGATCCCACTTGATGACGGATCTTATATCTACGATACGCCGGGAATCATCCACCGCCACCAGATGGCCCACTACTTGACAGCTAAAAACCTCAAGTATGTCAGCCCTAAAAAGGAAATCAAGCCCAAAACCTATCAGCTTAACCCTGAGCAAACTCTATTTTTAGGAGGTTTGGGCCGATTTGACTTCATTGCAGGAGAAAAGCAAGGTTTTACAGCCTTCTTTGACAATGAACTCAAATTGCATCGTACTAAGCTTGAAAGCGCTAGTGCTTTCTACGACAAGCACCTCGGAACCCTTCTGACACCACCAAATAGCAAGGAAAAAGAAGATTTTCCAAAACTAGTCCAGCATGTATTTACTATCAAGGACAAAACAGACCTAGTCATCTCAGGACTAGGCTGGATCCGTGTAACAGGAAGCGCAAAAGTCGCTGTCTGGGCACCAGAAGGCGTCGCAGTTGTCACACGAAAAGCCATTATTTAAACACAGAAAGGAAAGGGTTGTCTTTATTATGGCGAGCATTGCGAGCCCCATGGATAATACTTTTCGCCGTGGTGTCAGTTGGTACAAGTGATTGTACCAATTGCGGAAAATTTGAGACCTTAGGCTCAAATTTTAGTCATGAAAGTCCGAAGGACTTTGCTGACGTCCGTCACCACTTTAGAAAAGTATAAAAAGAAACTCTTTTAAAGAAATTATGTCATTAACATCGAAACAACGTGCCTTCCTCAACAGCCAGGCACACACCCTCAAACCTATCATTCAAATTGGAAAAAATGGTCTCAACGACCAAATCAAGACCAGCGTCCGTCAAGCTCTTGACGCACGTGAATTGATCAAGGTTACTCTCTTGCAAAACACAGATGAAAACATCCATGAAGTAGCTGAAATCTTGGAAGAAGAAATTGGTGTGGATACTGTCCAAAAAATCGGACGCATCTTGATCTTGTTTAAACAATCCAGCAAGAAAGAAAATCGCAAGATTTCTAAGAAAGTTAAAGAAATCTAAACACTTACTCCAAACAACTGTTTTTACAGAGAATTAAAGGAAGACGAGCCTATGGCAATCGAATTATTGACTCCCTTTACCAAGGTAGAGTTGGAGCCAGAAATCAAGGAGAAAAAGCGCAAACAAGTCGGGATTCTAGGGGGGAATTTTAACCCTGTTCACCATGCCCATCTTGTTGTGGCGGACCAAGTACGACAACAGTTAGGACTGGACCAGGTCCTACTCATGCCTGAATATCAGCCACCTCATGTAGACAAAAAAGAAACCATCCCTGAACACCACCGTCTCAAGATGCTTGAATTGGCGATTGAGGGGATCGAAGGCCTAGCTATTGAAACCATTGAGCTAGAGCGCAAGGGGATTTCCTACACCTACGACACTATGAAGATTTTGACAGAGCAACATCCAGATACGGATTATTACTTTATTATCGGAGCTGATATGGTGGACTACCTGCCCAAGTGGTATCGGATTGATGAACTGGTTGATATGGTTCAGTTTGTGGGGGTTCAGCGCCCACGCTACAAGGCAGGGACTTCTTATCCAGTCATCTGGGTGGATGTGCCTCTCATGGATATTTCCTCCAGCATGGTACGTGACTTCATTGCCCAAGGTCGGAAACCCAACTTTCTCCTACCTCAGCCAGTGCTAGACTACATCGAGAAGGAGGGGCTCTACTGATGGCCTATCAAGACTATATCAACTGCTCCCGAGAGGCTTTGTTGGAAAGAATGGCAGAGCTTCTACCTGAAAAACGTTTGACCCATTGTCTGGGTGTAGAGCGTGCAGCTATAGAGCTAGCGGAGAGATTTGGAGTCGATACCGAGAAAGCTGGTCTAGCAGGCCTTCTTCATGATTATGCTAAAAAGTTGTCAGATCAGGAATTTCTGGATTTGATTGACCGTTACCAGCTAGACCCTGACCTCAAAAACTGGGGCAATAATGTCTGGCATGGCATGGTCGGCATCTACAAAATCAAGGAAGATTTGAACTTGCAAAACTCTGAAATCCTGCGAGCTATTGAAATCCATACAGTCGGGGCTGGTCAGATGACGGACTTAGACAAGGTCATCTATGTAGCAGACTACATCGAGCACAATCGTGCCTTCCCTGGAGTGGACCAGGCGCGTGAGATTGCAAGTTTGTCACTCAATAAGGCAGTGGCTTATGAGACAGCTCGTACCGTGGAGCATTTAGCTCATCAGGGATTTCCCATCTATCCCCAAACCCTTGAAACCTATAACGCCTTTGTGCACTATTTGAAAGAGGACTAAATGAAGACGGCTTTTATCATTATTGATGTACAAAATATTTTAGTGGAAACAGGTTTTAAGACAGAAAGGCTATTGGAAAAAATTTCTTATTTACAAAACCAAGCTAGAAGCAAGAATATAGAAATTATCTATGTTCAACATATTGAGAACCCTGAAGCCCAAACATCAGAAGATTGGCAGTTATCTGCGCTTTTGAATCGAAAACCTGATGAAAAGGTCTTTCAGAAGAAGTATAATAGTATTTTCAAAGAAACTGGCTTAAAAGAATATTTGGATAAACAGGGAATTGAAAAATTAGTTTTATGTGGTATGCAGACAGAATATTGTGTGGATACTTCTGTCAAGGTTGCCTTTGAATATGGCTATAAGCTGATTATTCCAGAAGGTGCTGTTACGACTTTTAATGGAGAGGATATCCCAGCAGCAACGCTCAATGAATTTTATGAGGACATTTGGGATGAGCGCTTTGCAGATGTCCTAGACTACAAACATATTTTCTAAAAAGAGGACTAAATGAACGAAAAAGAATTACTAGAACTAGTCGTGAAAGCGGCTGATGAGAAACGTGCGGAGGATATTCTCGCACTTGATGTACAAGATTTGACCAGCGTGACGGACTACTTTGTCATCACGAGCTCGATGAATAGCCGTCAGTTGGACGCTATCGCTGACAATATCCGTGAAAAAGTAGCTGAAGCTGGCTTTAAAGGTAGCCATGTTGAAGGCGATGCAGCGGGAGGTTGGGTTTTGTTGGACCTCGGCGGTGTCGTTGTGCATATCTTCTCAGAAGAAATGCGTGCCCACTATAACCTAGAAAAACTGTGGCATGAGGCGGAGTCTGTAGATATTTCTGAAGCCTTGGCCTAGTAGATGAACTCAGTTGCAGTCAACTGGGTTTATTTGCTTATTTTAGAAAAAAATGGATAGAAAGGTGAGGGCGTCGTGTTTTGTTCATCTCGAAACTGAACACGAGCTAAAAGCTACGAGAAAAAGAGTAACTTCCTTTGTATTTGACGATACAGCAGAAAGTTTCCTATTTTCTCCTTGCTTTTAACGCTCTTTGTATCTTAGAAAGGATTTGAACCCGTCCTGTAATCGTCGGAAAATAGATAGCCTTCCTTGGAGCTTGGCTCCATCGTCAAGCTCCTAATTTTCATTCCGATTACGGGCGGACTTGGTATCATGAATATGGCGACTTATGAAACCTTTGCGGCTGTTTACGATGCTGTGATGGACGATAGTTTATACGATAAATGGACGGATTTTTCCCTCCGTCATTTGCCTAAGACTAAGGAGAGAAAGAAACTCTTAGAATTGGCTTGTGGGACGGGTATCCAGTCTGTCCGCTTTTCTCAGGCTGGTTTTGATGTGACAGGACTTGACTTGAGCGCGGATATGTTGAAGATTGCGGAGAAGAGAGCTACTTCAGCCAAGCAAAAGATTGATTTTATTGAAGGTAATATGCTGGATTTATCCAAGGCTGGTCAATATGATTTTGTGACTTGTTACTCGGACTCTATCTGCTACATGCAGGATGAGGTAGAGGTAGGAGACGTCTTTAAGGAAGTGTATAATGCCCTCAATGAAGACGGAGTTTTCATCTTTGATGTGCATTCGACCTACCAGACAGATGAGGTTTTTCCAGGCTATTCCTACCATGAAAATGCAGAGAACTTCGCCATGCTTTGGGATACCTATGAGGACGAAGCTCCTCACTCCATCGTGCATGAGTTGACTTTCTTTATCAAGGAGGCTGACGGTTCCTTTAGTCGTCACGATGAAGTGCATGAGGAGCGAACATACGAAGTCTTGACCTATGATATTTTGCTGGAACAGGCTGGTTTCAAGTCCTTCAAACTCTATGCGGACTTTGAGGACAAGGAGCCGACAGAAACCAGCACCCGTTGGTTTTTCGTCGCGCAGAAGTAGGAGATGGATATGGTTCGATCAAAATATTCTTGGGAAGAAGTTTCGCAGTTTAATCGTATTCGTCAAAATGGAACGCTTTGGGAGAAAGATGGACAATACTTCTATGTTCAGGAAGAAGGAACCGTATTTTCAGAGTTAGTCGTTTACGATATGTCTAAGAAACTTTTTGATATGTTAGTAAATGAAATAAAATCGGAGGATGATATCCGACATACGCTGATGTATGGAACATGGCCAATGACAGTTGCTGGATGCCATAGGCCAACTATGTTGATAGCTTATCCTGAGTTGCAAAAAAATTATAGTAATGAACAACTGGCAGAAATCCTTCCAGTAGGAGAAAAACAATGGCTTAACTGGAGAGGAAGATTGCCTGAGCGGTATCGTAGATTTCGTCATTAGAATGGGAGAACATTATGACCATCACAGGTATTATCGCGGAGTTTAATCCTTTTCATAATGGGCATAAATACCTGCTGGATCAGGAGAAGGGATTGAAAATCGTTGCCATGTCTGGGAATTTCATGCAGCGTGGAGAGCCTGCTATTGTGGACAAGTGGACACGGGCTCACATGGCACTGGAAAATGGAGCGGATCTGGTAGTGGAATTGCCCTTTTTAGTTAGTGTTCAGGCGGCAGATTTCTTTGGCCAAGGAGCTGTGGATATCTTGGCTCGCTTGGGTATTGATACTCTCGCTTTCGGGACAGAGGAAGTTCTGGATTACCAGGAAATTGCTGATCTATACACGGAGCAAGGCACTGAGATGGAGAAATTTGTGGAAAATCTGCCTGATTCCCTCTCCTATCCTCAGAAAACCCAAGCCATGTGGAAGGAATTTGCAGGTCTAGATTTTTCAGGCAAGACGCCCAATCATGTTCTAGCTTTGGCCTATGCCAAGGCGGTTGCGGGACGTAGAATCAAACTCCACCCGATTCAGCGTCAGGGGGCTGGTTATCATTCTGTGGATAAGGATGTGGACTTTGCCTCGGCAACAGCCCTCCGTCAGCATCAATCAGACCAAGATTTCTTAGAACGCTTTATGCCTTCTGTTGCCCTCTTTGAGCAGACCAGTAAGGTGAGCTGGGATGACTATTTTCCCTTGCTCCGCTATCAAATTTTGTCAAATCCAGACCTAACAACGATCTATCAGGTCAATCAAGAAATGGCTGTGCGCATCAAGGAAGCTATCAAAACAGCCCAGTCTGTTGACGAATTGGTCGAGGCAGTTGCGACCAAGCGTTATACCAAGGCGCGTGTCAGACGCCTCTTGACTTATATTTTGGTGCAGGCCAGAGAAAGCGACTTGCCAGAAGCTATCCATGTTCTTGGCTTTACTGAAAAAGGCAGACAACATCTCAAGTCACTGAAAGAGCAGGTCCATCTAGTCAGCCGAATTGGCAAAGAACCTTGGGATGCTATGACTCAAAAGGCAGACCAGATTTACCAACTAGGATACCCAAGCATCGCAGAGCAGAATTTTGGCAGAGTGCCTATCAAAATAGAATTAAACTAAGTCTACTGAAAGGTAGGCTTTTTTATTGTATGTTTTAATGAAAATGTCATTTTTAAGAGTTAGAAAGTTTGTTTTGTGATTTCAGAACTTTCTCCTAAAATTCACACAAAACTCTTCAATTTGGGTTTGTGAAAATCGGTTTTTTATGATAGAATATTAAGGAATGTATGTCATTCGATAAACAAATTTAATGAGGTAAAAACATGGAAATCATGACACTTGCGATTGCTGTTTTTGCCGTCATCATTGGTTTAGTCATTGGATATGTCAGCATCTCAGCTAAGATGAAATCATCTCAAGAGGCTGCAGAGTTGATGCTTCTAAATGCTGAACAAGAAGCAACTAATTTACGAGGACAAGCTGAGCGCGAAGCGGATTTATTACTAAATGAAGCCAAGAGCGAAAGCAAGTCTCTTAAAAAAGAAGCACTATTGGAGGCCAAAGAGGAAGCCAGAAAATACCGTGAAGAAGTGGACGCTGAATTTAAGTCAGAACGTCAGGAGCTCAAGCAAATTGAAAGTCGTTTGACGGAGAGAGCTACGAGCCTTGACCGCAAAGACGACAATTTGACGAACAAAGAAAAAACACTTGAACAAAAAGAACAAAGTATTTCTGATAGAGCAAAAAACCTTGATGCACGTGAAGAGCAATTAGAGGAAGTCGAAAGACAAAAAGAAGCTGAACTTGAACGTATCAGTTCCCTTTCCCAAACTGAGGCTCGAGATATTATCTTGGCTCAGACAGAGGAAAACTTGACTAAGGAAATTGCTAGCCGCATTCGTGAGGCTGAGCAAGAAGTGAAGGAACGTTCAGACAAGATTGCGAAAGATATCTTGGTTCAGGCTATGCAGCGTATCGCTGGTGAGTATGTAGCGGAGTCAACAAACTCTATAGTTCACCTACCAGACGATACCATGAAGGGACGCATTATCGGTCGTGAAGGACGCAATATTCGTACCTTTGAAAGTTTGACAGGGGTTGATGTCATCATTGACGACACGCCAGAAGTGGTAACCTTGTCAGGATTTGATCCGATTCGTCGTGAAATTGCTCGTATGACCATGGAAATGTTGCTCAAGGATGGCCGTATCCACCCAGCTCGTATCGAGGAGTTGGTGGAGAAAAACCGTCAAGAGATTGACAATAAAATCCGTGAATACGGTGAGGCTGCTGCCTACGAGATTGGTGCGCCAAACCTCCATCCAGACTTGATGAAGATCATGGGACGCTTACAGTTCCGTACTTCATATGGACAAAATGTCTTGCGTCATTCGATTGAGGTTGCTAAGTTATCTGGTATCATCGCCAGTGAACTTGGTGAAAATGCAGCTCTTGCCCGTCGTGCTGGATTCCTTCACGACATCGGGAAAGCTATTGACCGCGAGGTTGAAGGTAGCCACGTTGAGATTGGTACAGAGTTGGCACGCAAGTACAAGGAACACCCAGTTGTGGTGAATACCATTGCTAGCCACCACGGCGAAGTGGAAGCCGAAAGCGTCATTGCAGTGATCGTTGCTGCAGCAGATGCCTTGAGTGCAGCGCGTCCAGGTGCTCGTAGTGAATCTCTTGAAAGCTACATCAAGCGTCTCCATGATTTGGAAGAAATCGCCAATGGCTTTGAAGGAGTGCAAAATAGTTTTGCCCTTCAAGCAGGACGTGAAATCCGTATCATGGTTAATCCAGGACAAATCAAAGACGACAAAGTCACAATCTTGGCTCACAAAGTTCGTGAGAAAATTGAAAATAATCTCGATTACCCAGGAAATATCAAGGTAACCGTGATCCGCGAACTTCGTGCAGTAGATTATGCTAAATAAATAAGAAAGAGCAGTTGAAAAATTACTGCTTTTTTGTTACACTAGATAGAAAGACTGTAGAAGGATAACTGACGCTATCATCAGTATCCGAGAGAAATTTTACTTTATTTCACAGACTAACTAAAGGAGACATAATGGCAGACCGAGGCTTGCTAATCGTTTTTTCTGGTCCTTCAGGAGTTGGGAAAGGGACGGTTAGAAGAGAGATTTTTGAGAGTTCTGAGAATCAATTTCAATACTCTGTATCGATGACGACGCGTGCGCAACGTCCTGGTGAAGTGGACGGAGTGGACTATTTCTTCCGTACTCGTGAAGAGTTTGAAGAGCTGATCCGTCAAGGTCAGATGTTGGAATATGCAGAATATGTCGGTAACTACTATGGAACTCCTTTGACCTATGTCAATGAAACTTTGGACAAGGGAATCGATGTCTTTCTTGAGATTGAAGTGCAAGGAGCCCTTCAGGTTAAGAAAAAGGTTCCAGACGCTGTCTTTATCTTTCTAACGCCACCAGATTTGGATGAATTGCAAGATCGTTTGGTAGGTCGTGGAACAGATAGTGCGGAAGTGATTGCCCAACGAATCGAAAAAGCCAAGGAAGAAATTGCTCTCATGCGTGAGTATGATTATGCCATTGTTAACGATCAGGTGCCCCTCGCTGCTGAACGTGTCAAGCGTGTGATCGAAGCAGAACACTTCCGTGTGGACCGTGTTATTGGTCACTACCAGGAGATGTTGCCAAAATCTCCAACTACTCGATAAACTATAGGAAACAGGTACAAGCAAATGATGTTAAAGCCCTCTATTGATACCTTGCTGGACAAGGTACCATCAAAATATTCACTCGTAATCTTGGAAGCAAAACGTGCCCACGAACTAGAAGCAGGCGCACCAGCGACTCAAGAGTTTAAGTCTGAAAAATCAACTCTTCGTGCTTTAGAAGAAATCGAGTCTGGAAATGTAACCATTCACCCAGATCCAGAAGGAAAACGTGAAGCAGTTCGTCTCCGTATCGAAGAAGAAAAACGCCGCAGAGAAGAAGAAGAAAAGAAAATCAAAGAGCAAATTGCTAAAGAAAAAGAAGATGGTGAAAAAATTTAAGGTTGGGGGGACTCAATCTTATTTTTTCTATTACAAGAATGTAGTGACAAGAAGGAGGTGAGAAGATGGCTATCGCAAATATTATCGTGGATGTTCCCCTGATGCAGACGGACCAGCCATATAGTTACAAGGTCCCAGAGGAATTTATAGACATGCTGGAAGTCGGTATGCGGGTCCATGTCCCCTTCGGTAAGGGCAATCGTTTGATCCAAGGAATTGTGTTGGGCTTGGAGTCCCAGTCGGATGAAGAAGTGACAGATGAGGACTTGAAAGAGATTGCAGAAGTCCTAGACTTTTCGCCCGTCTTGACCCAGGAGCAACTCTGGCTGGCTGAGGAGCTTCGTAAGTCAGTCTTTTCTTACAAGATCTCCATTCTAAAAGCCATGCTTCCAGGATTTTTAAACTCCAGCTATGATAAGATTCTCTATCCTTTAGAAGGCCTAAGTCAGGTAGACAAAGAGCGCTTGTTTGGTTCAGAAGATTCGCTAGCCTTTTCTTCTCTAGATTTGGCCAAGCAGGCAGAAATGATGCGATTGACCAGGAAATGTCTGCTCCGCTTAGAATACCAGGCAGTCGATCAAAAGAAGGTCAAGACCCAGTCTTGGTATGAGATTGATGTTACTAAGCTGGAGAAGATTGAGATTTCTGCGCGTGCTAAGAAAAAGGCAGAGTTGAGAGACTATTTGCTTGCCCATGCGGAAAGTGCTCCTCTGGCTAGCTTGCTAGAGTCTTATTCGAGGGAGCAAGTTAACTTCTTTGTGGAGCAAGGAGCTCTAACCCTAGTTCAAAAGGAAGTGCAACGCTCAGCCGCTTATTTTGAAGGCATTGAAGCCAGCCAACCTTTGGAATTGAATCCTGAACAAAGACAGGCGCGTGATGCCGTTGTCAGTGCTATTGGCAGTCAACAGCCTCCTTTCCTCCTTCAAGGGATTACAGGAAGTGGGAAAACAGAGGTTTATTTGCAGATTATCCAAGGAGCCTTGGATAAGGGTAAGACGGCTATTTTACTGGTACCTGAGATTTCTCTGACGCCACAAATGACGGAGCGGTTCATTGCTCGTTTCGGCGAGAAAGTAGCCATTCTTCATTCAGGCCTGTCCAATGGTGAAAAGTACGACGAATGGCGCAAAGTGGAACGTGGAGATGCTCAAGTTGTCGTTGGAGCCAGATCGGCCATCTTTGCTCCTCTGAAAAATCTGGGTGTCATCATTATCGACGAAGAACATGAAGCTAGTTACAAGCAAGATAGCAATCCACGTTACCATGCTAGAGAGGTCGCCATTCTACGGGCCCAGTACAATCAAGCGGCCCTGGTCCTTGGTTCGGCGACACCTAGCTTAGAAAGCCGTGCGCGGGCTGGTAAAGGCGTCTATCAACACTTACGTCTGACCCAACGGGCCAATCCTTTGGCTACGATTCCTGAGGTTCAAGTGATTGACTTTCGGGACTATATCGGGCAGAATGAGACGTCAAACTTTACGCCCCCTTTGCTAGAGGCCATTCAAGATCGCCTGGATAAAAAAGAGCAGGTAGTCCTCATGCTCAACCGTCGGGGTTATTCTAGCTTTGTTATGTGTCGAGAGTGTGGGACGGTAGATAGCTGCCCCAACTGCGATATTTCTCTGACTCTCCACATGGATACCAAGACCATGAATTGCCATTACTGTGGTTTTTCTAAGGGAATTCCTCATGTCTGTCCCAACTGTCAGAGTCGCAGTATCCGTTACTACGGGACGGGAACTCAGAAAGCCTACGATGAACTAGCAGAGCTCTTTCCTCATGCCCGCATTCTGCGGATGGATGTGGATACGACCCGTAGGAAAGGCAGTCACCAAGCTCTTCTTGACCAGTTTGGTCAAGGGGAAGCGGATATCTTGCTGGGAACTCAGATGATTGCCAAGGGATTGGATTTTCCAAATGTGACCTTGGTCGGAGTGCTCAATGCAGATACGGCCTTGAATCTGCCTGATTTCCGTTCTTCTGAGAGAACCTTCCAACTCTTGACCCAGGTGGCTGGCCGGGCAGGTCGTGCGGAAAAGGCTGGGCAGGTCTTGATCCAGTCTTACAATCCTGAGCACTATGCCATTCGATTTGCCAAGGAGCAGGATTATGAAGGCTTTTACGCCTATGAAATGAGCATCAGGCGCCAACTCGGCTATCCGCCTTATTATTTCACTATTGGGATTACCCTCTCTCACAAGAAAGAAGAAGAGGTTGTCAAACGTGCCTATGAAGTTATGGGAATTTTGCGCTCAGGTCTATCGGAAACTAGTAAAATCCTGGGTCCAACGCCCAAGCCCATTGCTCGTACCCACAACCTTTATCATTACCAGATTTTGATTAAATACCGTTTAGAAGATGAGCTGGGTCCAACCCTCAACCAGGTCTTGGCCTTGACTCAAGAACGTGAAAATAGCGAGCTTCGTCTCAGCATTGACCACGAACCGCAGCAATTTTTATAAGAAGGAGAAGAAATGACAAAACTAATCTTTATGGGGACACCCGACTTTTCAGCAACAGTTTTGAAGGGGTTGTTATCAGATGATCGTTACGAGATTCTAGCTGTTGTAACCCAGCCAGACCGCGCTGTCGGCCGTAAAAAAGTAATCCAAGAAACCCCAGTCAAGCAGGCTGCCAAAGAAGCAAATCTTCCTATCTACCAACCTGAAAAATTATCTGGAAGTCCAGAGATGGAAGCCATTATGAAGCTAGGAGCGGATGGAATTGTGACTGCTGCGTTTGGGCAGTTTCTCCCAAGTAAACTCCTTGATAGCATGGACTTTGCGGTCAACGTTCACGCTTCCCTTCTTCCCAAACACCGTGGTGGTGCGCCCATTCATTACGCCTTGATTCAAGGGGATGAGGAAGCTGGTGTAACCATTATGGAGATGGTTAAGGAAATGGATGCAGGGGATATGATTTCCCGTCGCAGTATTCCTATCACTGATGAGGATAATGTCGGCACCTTATTTGAGAAATTAGCCATTGTTGGTCGTGACTTGCTCTTGGACACCCTGCCTGGCTATATTGCTGGGGAGATCAAACCTGTGCCTCAGGACCCAAGTCAAGTCACTTTCTCGCCAAATATCAAGCCAGAAGAAGAGAAACTCGATTGGACTAAAACCAATCGCCAACTCTTTAACCAAATCAGAGGGATGAATCCATGGCCTGTTGCCCATACTTTTCTCAAAGGTGACCGCTTTAAGATCTATGAAGCCCTACCAGTAGAAGGTCAGGGAGCTCCAGGTGAGATCCTCTCAATCGGCAAGAAGGAATTGATTGTCGCAACGGCAGAAGGGGCTCTGTCTCTCAAGCAAGTCCAGCCAGCTGGTAAGCCTAAGATGGACATCGCTTCCTTCCTCAACGGTGTTGGACGCACATTGACAGTAGGAGAACGATTTGGTGACTAAAGTAGAAACGGCTAGAAGTCTAGCTCTAGCAGTGCTAGAGGATGTTTTTATCAACCAAGCATATTCCAATATTGCCTTAAACAAACACCTTAAGGGGAGTCAACTCTCAGAAGCAGATAAGAGCTTGGTGACAGAAATTGTCTACGGTACGGTAGCCCGAAAACTGACTCTGGAATGGTACCTGTCCCACTTTATCGAAGACCGGGATAAGCTAGATAACTGGCTCTATATCCTGCTCCTCCTGAGCGCTTACCAACTTCGGTATCTGGATAAGATTCCTAATCACGCTGTTGTTAATGAAGCAGTGGAACTAGCCAAAGAGCGTAAAAAAGGCAGTGAAAAATTAGTCAACGCCGTCCTTCGTCGTATCTTGCGAGAAGGCTGGTCAGACATTGACAGTATCAAACGCAAAAACAAGCGTGATTCCATTGCTTATTCTCTCCCAGTTTGGCTAGTATCTAAACTTAAGGAAGAATACGGTGAAGAGCGAGCACAAGCCATCTTTAAAAGTCTCTTGGTGCGTAACAAAGCCAGTATTCGTGTAGCCGATTTGAGCCGAAAAGAGGAAATCAAAGCCGTGTTAGAAGCGACTGATTCCCCTTTGGCGGCCACTGGTCTGGTCAAGGAGCAAGGCCACTTTGCAGGTCATGATTTGTTCGCAGAAGGGGCTATAACCATCCAAGACGAGTCCAGTCAACTGGTTGCTCCGACTCTTGATTTACAAGGTGATGAACAGGTCCTGGATGCCTGTGCCGCTCCGGGTGGGAAAACAGCTCATATGGCTTCTTACCTCACATCCGGTAAGGTGACGGCTTTGGACCTTTATGATCATAAGTTGGACTTGATCCAAGAAAATGCAGAGCGTTTGGGTGTGGCAGATCGAGTGCAAACACAAAAGTTGGACGCCAGAAAAGTGCATGAGTTTTTCAGTCGGGACTCTTTTGATAAGATTTTGGTAGATGCTCCCTGTTCTGGGATTGGACTTTTACGCCGCAAACCAGACATCAAATACAATAAAGAAACAGCAGATTTCACGTCCTTACAGGAAATTCAGCTGGAAATATTAGGTAGTGTTTGTCAAACGCTACGAAAAGGTGGTATAATAACTTATAGTACCTGTACTATTGTCTCTGAGGAGAACTTTCAAGTCGTTGAGGCGTTTTTAGAAAGTCATCCCGAGTTCGAGCAGGTTAAACTAGAACACGAATGTAAAGATATCCTGAAAGATGGCTGCATCCTGATTACTCCAGAATTGTATGGAAGTGATGGATTCTTTATCAGCCAATTTCGCAAGATATCAGAATAGGAAGGAACTGACACAATGGAAATAGCATTATTAACAGATGTTGGTCAGAAACGGACAAATAATCAGGACTATGTCAATCACTTTGTCAACCGAGCAGGACGCACTATGATCATCTTGGCTGACGGGATGGGAGGCCACCGTGCAGGAAATATCGCTAGTGAGATGGCGGTAACAGACCTTGGTGTGGCTTGGGTGGATACCCAAATTGATTCAGTCAATGAAGTTCGTGAGTGGTTTGCCCACTACCTGGAGATTGAAAATCAAAAAATTCATCAACTAGGTCAGGACGAAGCCTACAGAGGCATGGGAACAACGCTAGAAGCTGTTGCGTTTATTGACAACCAAGCCATCTATGCTCACATTGGTGATTCTCGTATCGGTTTGATTCGTGGAGAAGAATACCAACAGTTGACGAGTGACCATTCCTTGGTTAATGAATTGCTCAAGGCTGGTCAATTGACTCCAGAAGAAGCAGAAACTCACCCTCAAAAGAATATCATCACCCAGTCTATCGGACAAAAGGATGAAATCCAGCCAGATTTTGGGATGATTACACTGGAGTCAGGAGATTATCTCTTGCTCAATAGTGATGGTTTGACCAATATGATTTCGGCAAGCGAGATTTATGATATTGTAACCAGTGATATTTCCCTAGCAGATAAGGCGGCAACCCTCATTCGTTTTGCTAACAATGCAGGAGGTTTAGACAACATTACGGTTGCCCTTGTTTACATGAACGAGGAGGCAGCAGAATGATCCAAATCGGCAAGATTTTTGCCGGGCGGTATCGGATTGTCAAGCAGATTGGCCGAGGAGGCATGGCAGATGTTTACTTGGCTAAGGATTTGATCCTAGACGGGGAAGAAGTGGCAGTGAAGGTCCTGAGGACCAACTACCAGACGGACCCGATTGCTGTGGCACGTTTCCAGCGTGAAGCGAGGGCCATGGCGGATCTGGACCATCCTCATATCGTTCGGATAACAGATATTGGTGAGGAAGACGGTCAACAGTACCTGGCTATGGAATACGTAGCAGGCCTTGACCTCAAGCGTTATATCAAAGAACACTATCCTCTTTCAAACGAAGAAGCAGTTCGGATTATGGGACAAATCCTCTTGGCCATGCGCTTAGCCCATACTCGAGGAATCGTTCACCGGGATTTGAAACCTCAAAATATCCTCTTGACACCTGACGGCACAGCTAAGGTCACGGACTTTGGGATTGCCGTAGCCTTTGCGGAGACCAGTCTGACCCAGACAAACTCAATGTTAGGCTCTGTTCATTATTTGTCACCTGAACAAGCGCGTGGTTCTAAAGCGACCTTCCAGAGCGATATCTATGCGATGGGGATTATCTTCTATGAGATGCTGACGGGACATATCCCTTATGATGGGGATAGTGCGGTTACGATTGCCCTCCAGCATTTCCAGAAGCCACTTCCGTCCGTCATAGCTGAAAATCCATCTGTCCCTCAGGCTTTAGAAAATGTTGTCATTAAGGCAACTGCTAAGAAGCTGTCAGATCGTTATCAGTCTGTTTCAGAAATGTATGTGGATTTGTCAACTAGCTTGTCTTATAATCGTCGCAATGAACCGAAACTGGTCTTTGACGATGCGAGTAAGGCAGACACTAAGACTTTACCTAAAGTCCCACAAAGTACACTAACATCGATTCCTAAAGCTCCGGCGCAAGAAGAACGCCCTCAGCTAAAGAAACCAACTCAACCAGTGGCAGAACCGGCTCCAGCGCCAAAACCAGCCAAGAAACGGAAGTTTAAGGCTCGCTATATGATTCTTTTGGCCAGTCTTCTATTGGTTGCAGCCTCTTTGGTCTGGATTTTGTCAAGAACACCTGCAACGATTCCCATTCCTGATGTGGCTGGACAAACCGTTGCCGAGGCTAAGGAAGCTCTTAAAAAATCCAAGTTTGAAGCTGGTGAAGAAAAGTCAGAAGCTAGCGATACAGTAGCAGAAGGACGTGTTATTCGAACGGATCCAGAAGCTGGTAGTGGCCGAAAAGAAGGAACCAAGGTCAATTTGATTGTTTCTTCTGGTAAGCAATCCTTCCAATTGAGCAATTATGTCGGACGTAAGTATACGGAAGTTGTAGCTGAACTCAAGGAGAAGAAGGTTCCTGAAAATCTAATCAAGATGGAAGAGGAAGAATCCAATGAAAGCGAACCTGGAATCGTCATCAGACAGACCCCTGCTTCGGGTTCGACTTATGATCTCTCAAAAGCCACTACGATTACCTTAACAGTGGCTAAGAAGGTGACTAGTGTCAGCATGCCGAACTACATCGGCTCAAGTCTCGAGTTTACAAAGAATAACTTGACTCAGATTGTCGGTGTGAAGGAAGCGAATATTGAGGTTGTAGAAGTATCGACTGCTCCTGAAGGAACGGCAGAAGGAACTGTTGTAAGTCAAACGCCAAGAGCAGGAGAACAGGTTGATCTTGCAAGTACGCGTATCAAACTTTCCATCTACAAACCAAAAACACCACCGTCAACTTCATCCTCTAATCCTGCCCAACGTGGAAACCAGGGTTCTCCTACAAGTCCAAACCAGGGGAACCAACAAGGAAATCAACAAGGGAACACTCCTTCTAGCAGTTCATCCAATAGTGAAGGAACTCACGAAAGTTCTCGAGATTAAACGAATCTTTGTCATGATTTCATGACAAAGATTTTTTTTCACAAGATTTTGTGATAAAATATAGGAAGTAGAAAAAAGGAGGAGAAAATGGACGAATCGAGAGAGTTGAATGCCGTCATTGATGTGATTATGCTAGCAGGAACCATCCTCCTGAAAAGTGGCTCAGAGATTCATCGGGTTGAGGATACTATGATCCGTATTGCCCATTCGCAAGGAATAATGGATTGCAATGTTCTTGCCATGCCCGCAGCTATTTTCTTTTCTATCGAAAACACCAATATTTCTCGGATGAAACGGGTGACCTCATCCTCTTATAACATTGAGAAAGTCTGTGATGTCAACCAAGTATCACGGGAGCTTGTCGGAGGTCAGATTGATCTCTCGACAGCCTTTAAAAAGCTGAAAGAAATCGGCAATCAAGCCCTTCCTTATACCAAGTTCCAAGTGACCGTAGCAGCGACCCTCAGTGCCCCTTTCTTCTCGATTATGTTTGGGGGCAATGTCTATGACGCTTTTGGCGCAGCTATTGCGACCTTATTTGGATTTGCCTTCTCTCTCTACGTAGAGAAGTTTGTCCGCATTCCTTTTGTAACGGCCTTTGCGGGTGCTTTTGTTTTCGGATTGATCGCCCAGTTCTGGGCCCGCTATACAGGATTTCCTTCGACAGCAGACCTGATTATAGCAGGAGCGGTCATGCCCTTTGTTCCAGGGATTGCTCTGACAAATGCGGTACGGGATATCATGACCAACCATATCAACTCTGGTATGAGCAAGATGTTTGAATCTTTGCTCATTACCCTCGCTTTAGGGGCTGGCACCTCTGTCGCCCTGGTTTTGATGACATAAGATGACTCTAACAAGTATTTTGCTCCAAGCAGTGGCGAGTTTACTCGCCATTATCACCTTTCTAATCGTACTGAATGTTCAACGCTCCATGCTCCTACCTGGTGGTGTTTTGGGAATGGGCGTTTGGCTCCTCTATCTCGTCCTCAAAGAACCAACCAATGTTATTGTCGCGACCTTTATCGCAGCAGTAATTGGCTCTTGCATCAGTCAGATTTTAAGTATTGTCTATAAGACACCAGCGGTGGTCTTTGTCTTGGCTATTCTTGCCCCCTTGGTGCCAGGTTATTTATCCTATCGAACGACAGCTTTCTTTGTGACAGGCGATTACAGCCATGCAATTGCTAGCGCGACTTTGGTGGTTATGTTAGCTCTTGTTATTTCTATTGGAATGGCAAGTGGAACGGTGATTTTAAAGCTTTATTACTACATCCGCAAACAACGAGGAATCTCTTCCTAATGCAGTCAAAGCAAAGACTTGATTTGTTGAATCAAGTCTTTTTTCTCTCTTTTGTTCCTATTTGTGATAAAATAGAATGAAACGATTTTTTACAATGAATGAAAATACAGAGGTAAATATGACAATCGGTATTGATAAGATTGGTTTTGCGACCAGTCAATATGTCTTGAAATTACAAGACTTAGCAGAAGCGAGGGGAGTTGACCCCGAAAAATTTAGCAAGGGACTCTTGTTAAATGAAATTAGTATTGCTCCACTGACTGAGGACATTGTTACCTTGGCAGCTAGTGCAAGCAACTCTATTTTAACAGACAAAGAAAAAGAAGAAATCGATATGGTCATCGTGGCGACTGAGTCAGGGATTGACCAGAGTAAGGCAGCGGCAGTCTTTGTTCATGGCCTATTAGGCATTCAGCCTTTCGCCCGTAGCTTTGAAATCAAAGAAGCCTGCTATGGAGCGACAGCTGCCCTTCATTATGCTAAATTGCATGTGGAAAATTCTCCAGAGTCTAAGGTTTTGGTTATTGCCAGTGATATTGCCAAGTACGGTGTCGGAACTCCGGGTGAACCAACTCAGGGTGCTGGAAGTGTGGCGATGTTGATCACCCAAAATCCGCGCATTATGGCCTTTAACAATGATAACGTTGCCCAAACGCGCGACATCATGGATTTCTGGCGTCCGAACTATTCAAGCACTCCTTATGTAAACGGCATGTACTCGACCCAACAGTATCTTGATTGCCTGACAACGACTTGGGATGAATACAAGAAACGCTACGATTGGACTATGGCTGACTTTGCGGCCATCTGCTTCCACTTGCCTTATCCTAAGTTGGCCTTAAAAGGCTTGCGCAAGATGATGGACAAAACTTTGTCTAAAGAAAAACAGGATAGTTTGCAAGAGAACTTTGACAAGTCCATTCTCTACAGTCAGATGATTGGGAATATTTATACAGGTTCCCTCTTCCTCGGTCTCCTCTCCCTTTTGGAAAATGCAGAGACTTTGAAGGCTGGAGATAAAATTGCCCTCTACAGTTATGGAAGTGGAGCGGTTTCAGAGTTCTTTAGTGGAGAGCTGGTTGAGGGCTATGAGGCTTACCTTGATAAGGATCGTTTGAGCAAACTCAAGCAACGTACAGTCTTATCTGTTACAGACTATGAAAAAGTCTTCTTCGAAGAGGTACAGTTGGATGAATCTGGTTCAGCCCAATTTGCAGCTTATGAATATCAAGACTATGCCTTGGTGGAGATTATCGACCACCAACGCCGTTATAGCAAGGTTGAAAAATAATGAAGTTAAGTTGGAATGGATTTTCTAAAAAAACATACCATGAGCGCCTGGAGTTGCTGAAAGCTCAGGCGCTCCTTAGTCCTGAAAAGCAAGCGAGTCTGGAGCAGGATGAACAAGTCAGCTTGGCAGTTGCAGACCAGCTGAGTGAGAATGTGGTAGGAACTTTTTCTCTGCCTTATTCCATCATTCCAGAGCTTTTGGTGAACGGTCAGGACTACACAGTTCCCTATGTGACAGAAGAACCGTCTGTGGTTGCTGCGGCCAGCTATGCTAGCAAAATCATCAAGCGAGCAGGTGGCTTTACTGCTCAAGTACATGAGCGCCAGATGATCGGTCAGGTGGCCCTTAATCAAGTTGCTGATCCAGAGCTAGCGCAAGAGAAGATTGCCAGCAAGAAAGCCGAACTCTTAGAACTTGCCAATCAAGCCTATCCTTCTATCGTCAAACGTGGAGGTGGAGCGCGTGATTTGCATGTAGAGCAGATCAAAGGTGAAACAGACTTTCTCGTTGTCTATCTCCATGTCGATACCCAGGAAGCCATGGGAGCCAATATGCTCAACACCATGCTGGAGGCTTTGAAACCAGTCTTAGAAGAACTCAGTCAGGGACAGAGCCTTATGGGGATCCTGTCCAACTACGCGACTGATTCTCTGGTGACTGCAAGCTGTCGTATCGCCTTTCGCTACTTGAGTCCCCAAAGGGACCAAGGACGAGAAATTGCGGAGAAAATAGCCTTGGCCAGCCAGTTTGCGCAGGCTGATCCCTACCGAGCGGCTACCCATAATAAAGGGATTTTTAATGGTATTGATGCCATTTTGATTGCCACGGGTAATGACTGGCGTGCCATCGAAGCTGGGGCTCATGCCTTTGCCAGTAGAGATGGACGCTATCAAGGTCTTAGTCAATGGACGCTGGACATGGAAAGAGAAGAATTGGTCGGTGAGATGACCCTACCCATGCCGGTAGCGACCAAGGGTGGCTCTATCGGTCTCAACCCACGTGTAGCCCTTAGTCATGAACTACTAGGAAATCCTTCAGCCAAGGAATTAGCTCAGATTATCGTGTCCATCGGTCTTGCCCAAAACTTTGCGGCCCTCAAAGCCTTAGTAAGTACGGGCATCCAGCAAGGTCACATGAAATTACAGGCCAAATCCCTAGCTCTCCTAGCAGGTGCTAGTGAGTCTGAGGTTGCTCCCCTCGTTGAGCGCCTCATCGCAGATAAAACCTTTAACTTAGAGACAGCCCAGCAATATTTAAAAGTCTGGCGGTCTTAACCAGTTGAAACCGTGCTATTAGTCTCAAAAAATGAAACATAAGGAAAACAAGTTCATTGTCAATTGAAAAGTCTCACATATAACGAAGAACAGGAGAGGATTACATTATTCTCTCTTTTTTTGATATTTGAATCACAGAGAATGTACCCATTTTCAACAATACAATCCCTTTACAGTTAATTTAAGGGAAATATCATCCATTTCTTACTTTAGGGTATGGAAGTGAAGCAATTCTATGGTGAATGGTTTTATAGTAATAAAGATCATTCTAGTAATGTTTTAAAACTCCTCTAAAAAGGATTTTCCCATTCTTATGTTTACACTACTTTAGAAAACAGCATGTTTTTGTAACCCCTTCCATGCTTGTTGTTGTATTTTAAAACTTTTAGGTATAAAATGGAAATATATAAAATGGGATGAAGAGGGGATGAATCATGTCTAAGAAAAAGTCCGATACTCTTTGGGCTAAGAAAAAGGAAGAAAATGGTAGATTTTTTTGGTTACCCTTGTCTCAGCATCTAGAAGATACAAAAAATATAATTGGACTTCTCTGGGAGCATTGGTTAAGTGAGGGGCAAAAAAAGCTGATTGAGGATTCTCTGGATTCAGTAACACATGATGGCGGTTTAGGGAAACGACTTGCACAATTTTTAGCTGCTGTTCATGATATCGGGAAAGCAACTCCAGCTTTTCAAACTCAAAGAGGATTTGCAAATTCAGATGATTTGGATATTCAACTATTAGAAAAATTGGAGCAGTCAGGATTTACTAAAATTAGTTCACTTCAACTATCATCACCAAAAAAGAGTCATCACAGCCTTGCAGGTCAATATTTGCTATCTAGTTATGGTGTTCAAGAGGATATTTCGACTATTATTGGTGGACACCATGGACGACCGATTGATACGATTGAGGATGTAAAAAATCAAGGGAGCTATCTTTCAAACTATTTTCAAAATGAAAGTAAGGAGAGTGCTATCCATAAGAATTGGGATTTGGTTCAAAAAGAAATCTTCAACTGTGCTTTAGATGAGTTGGGGTTTGACTCTGTGAGAGAGCTTCCTAAAATTAAACAGCCAGCTCAAGTTATCTTATCAGGATTGCTGATTATGGCTGACTGGATCGCTAGTAACGAGCACTACTTTCCTTTATTGAGTGTCAATGAAAAAGAGGAGGTAGATAAGTTAAGACGCCTTCAAGATGGGTTTGAAAGGTGGAAAAAAACTAGTTTGTGGCAACCTAAATATATCTCAAAACCAGATAGTCTCTATAAGGAAAGATTTGGATTTGAACCTAATAATGTTCAATCAACCTTATCTCATGTTATTACTCAAATATCTAAACCTGGGATTGTAGTTCTAGAAGCACCAATGGGGTTAGGGAAGACAGAAGCTTCATTGATTACAGCAGAGCAGTTAGCTACTAAGACGGGAAGAAGCGGTCTTTTTTTTGGTTTACCAACTCAGGCGACATCGAATGGGATTTTTAATCGTATTGAAAAATGGGTTGAAAGTTTAAAAGATGATTCTGAAGACATACTATCTATTCAGTTGGTACACGGGAAAGCAGCTCTAAACGAAGATTTTTTAAAACTTAAAGCTAATACATTTAATTTTGACGATGTAGAAAATGGTAGCGTTATCATTAATGGATGGTTTTCTGGGAGAAAGACTTCGGCTTTAGATGATTTTGTAGTGGGGACTGTTGATCAGTTCTTAATGTTAGCATTGAAACAAAAACATTTAGCTTTGCGTCATCTAGGTTTTAGTAAAAAGGTTGTTATTATTGATGAAGTTCACGCCTATGATGCTTATATGAGTCAATATTTGATGGAGGCGATAAAATGGATGGGAGCCTATGGTGTTCCAGTAGTCATTTTGTCAGCGACATTACCTTCTCAACAAAGAGAAAATATCCTTAAAAGCTATATGTCTGGGATGGGGATCAAATGGCGAGATATTGAAAATACGGACCAATTAAAGACAGACGTTTATCCTTTAATCACTTATAATGATGGCTCAGAGATTTATCAAGTTACAACATTCAATAAGCAAAACATAAAAGACATTCACATCATTCGTTTACAAGAAGAGCAGTTATTGGGAACTGTTAAAGATGCCCTTGAGGGCGGTGGAGTAGTTGGAATCATTGTCAATACAGTGAGAAGATCCCAAGAGTTGGCAAGAAACTTTTCGGAAATTTTTGGAGATGATATGGTGGAATTACTTCATTCCAGTTTTATTGCGACCGAAAGAATCCAAAAAGAGAAAGAATTATTACAACAAATCGGAAAAAATGTAGACCGTCCACATAAGAAAGTTATCATTGGAACTCAGGTGATTGAGCAATCCTTGGATATTGATTTCGATGTGATGATAAGTGATCTGGCACCTATGGACTTGCTAATACAACGTATTGGACGACTTCATCGACACCAAATAGACCGACCTCAAAAGCATAAAATAGCTAGGTTTTACGTTTTAGGAACTTCCCAAGAGTTGGATTTTGAAGAAGGAAGTAGTTTTGTTTATGGTGATTATCTGTTAGCCAGAACTCAGCACTTTTTACCAGATATCATGAGATTACCAGATGATATTTCACCATTAGTCCAGAAAGTTTATAGTCCAGATTTTACAATTGAGTTTTCAAGTCAGGAATTTCAGCAAAAATATTTAGATGCTAAGACGGAGCATGATGTCACGATTAAGAATAAGGAAACAAAGGCAAGAACATACCGTATCAATGATCCTGTCTTAAAAATATCGAGACATAGAAACAATAGTCTGATTGGTTGGTTGAAGAACCTGCATCCAAACGATAGTGAAGAAAAATCTAATGCTCAGGTTCGTGATGTTGAAGATACAATTGAAGTGATTGCTTTAAAAAAAATGTCTGATGGCTATAGCTTATTTATTGAAAATCAAGATATATCTCAGAATATTGATAATCCTTTGGTCGCTAAAAAAGTAGCACAAAATACTTTACGACTTCCTATGAGTTTATCCAAGGGCTATAATATCGATCAAACTATTGAAGAGCTTGAAAGGTATAACAACAGCTATTTAAGTCAATGGCGAAATTCATCATGGTTAAAAGGAGCTCTCGGGATTATTTTTGATGAAAACAATGAGTTTATTCTCAATGGGTTTAAACTCTTATATGATAAAAAATATGGGATTACAACGGAGAGGTTAAATAAGAATGAGTCGATTTAATTTACTAGATGAACCCTGGATTTCTGTCGTTTATGATGAAAAAGGAACAACAAAAGAAGTTTCCTTGCAGGAATTATTTATAAATGCTCATCAGTACAAAGATTTAGCAGGAGATACAAAAACGCAAGATTTTGCTGTGCTGCGAGTTTTGCTGGCTGTGTTACATACTGTCTTTTCACGCTTTGATGCAGATGGTAATGTCTATGAGTATCTGGCAGTAGATGAGCGGTTTAAACAAATTGAGCCTGTGGAAGAATCTGATATTGCTGACTATCAGGATGATTTATATGATACATGGATAGATCTTTGGGAAAGTGGTAAGTTCCCAGACATTGTTAGTCATTACCTAGAAAAATGGCGGGATCGCTTCTACTTATTTGATAAGGAATATCCATTTTTTCAAGTTAGAAAAGAGGATATTGTAGCAGACAAAATTAGTAAAGCAAAAGCAAGCAGTATCTCTGGGAAAAATATCAATAGAACGATTTCAGAGAGTGAGAATAAGTTAGCCTTATTTTCCCCAAAGAATAGTAAAAATAAAGAACAACTGACTGCTTCCGAAGTTACACGATGGCTTTTAACTTTTCAAGGGTACTCAGGATTATCCGATAAAGTTATTTTTGGAAAAGAAAAATATAAAGTGTCAAAGGGCTGGTTGTTTGATATCGGGGCAGTTTTTATACAGGGAACTTCTTTATTTGAAACGCTGTTACTAAATTGTATCTTGCCATTCTATGATCATGGTAATTTAGAAAGTATTCAATGTCCCTGTTGGGAATTTGCTAGTTCTGATAATATTAATCGCTATTTGTTTGGTAGTGAATGTACAGATTTAGCTAATCTGTATACGATTTGGAGCAGAGGGATTTATATTGATCCAGAATATGATTTAAATAAGCCTTTCTCTTTTGAGATTGTAAAATTACCCGAAATTAATCATCGGGACAATTTTTTAGAGCCGATGACAACATGGAAATATAATACTACAGGAGAAAATAAAGATAGCTATACTCCTAGGAAACATCTCTTGAATCAATCGTTGTGGCGGTCATTTGGTTTGCTAGCAGTAGAAGATAGAACAGGGCACTTTAGAAAACCGGGAATTATTGATTGGCTCGGAGATATAGGTGACATAATAGGAAATAGATTATTTAATATTATTTCCATTAGTATGCAGGATGATGGAAATGCTACTTCATGGCTTCCAACTGATGAAGTTATTGACTCTATACTTATCAATGATTTAGTTTTGGCGGATTTTAATGAGAGTGGTTGGGTACCACGTATTAATGAGGTGGTAGAAGAAACAAAAACTGTCATTTCCAAAGTATATAAACGCTATATAGAGGAACTAAAAGAAATCAGGAATATCTCAAACAACAATTATACTAATCAGATGGTTGAAATGCTCTATTTCAAAATCGATCACCCTTTTCGAGAATGGTTATCCAGTATCCTACCAGATGATGAAAAGGATCCTAAAATCAAAGAATGGAGAGATTTGCTGAAAAAAATGGTTAAAGCTGAAGCAAAGAGCATCTTAGGTCACGGAGGAACTAGGGACTACCTCGGCATTGAAAAAGATGGTCGAATAAAAAATATTGCAACTGCCTATAATTCATTTGAATATTTGCTTCATCAACAATTAAAATAGGAGGTGTGTGTGTTGGAACAATCCAAACAGACAGTTGGTTCTGTCACAAAAAGAATTATTAGACAATTGAGTTATGAGTTGGAGTCACCATTGAGTAAAGCCGCACTGGCCAAAATTAGAAAAACGTTGGGTAAACCCTTGAGCGATGCAACAGATATCTGGCCGATTTTATTTGAGCATTTACCAGAGGAGTTCGTCAATTCATACCAGCAGCCTAGCTATGAGGAGTTAGCGATTTATACAGCTATCCAATTTTACGCCTTACATCAACAAGGAACTTCAACCAGTGTGATGTTAGATGAGCCCGATACTTATCAAAATATCGGTTCTGCTCTTAGTCAACTTCGAAAAGGAGATGACACGACAGCCATTGACAGAAGGTTCAATGTTATGATTACATCATCAACTTTTGAAGAGTTGATCTACCATTTACGCCACATGATGATGTTGCTCAAAACAAAGTCTCCTGCTACAAAGGTTGATTATGCTAAGTTAGCTGAAGACTTGTATTGGTTTTTAAAAAATGTACAAGAAAATCTTCGCCTAAATTGGGCAAGATCATATTATAAACAAATCAAAGGAGAAAAACACAATGACAACTAACCAACGCTTATTTTTAGATATTCATGCTATACAAACCTTGCCACCTTCAAATATGAATAGAGATGATACAGGTAGCCCAAAGACTGCTCAGTACGGTGGCGTAAAAAGATCGCGCGTGAGTTCTCAAGCTTGGAAGAGAGCTATAAGAGACTATTTTAATACTTATGGAGAACAGTCAAATGTCGGTGTCCGAACAAAAGACATTGTAAGGTATGTTGCGGGTAAAATTGTAGAACTAGATAATTCTATCAGTTTTGAAGATGCACTAACCAAAGCAGATACAGTCTTGATAGCTACTGGAATTAAGAAAAAAGGTAAAGTCAAGGCACTTTACTTTATGGGGGATAGACAAGCTGAGAAATTAGCTCAAGCAGCCTATGAAAATCTGACTGATAAAAAGGAACTTCAAAAACTAGCTAACTCAAATCCAGCCATTGATGTTGCTATGTTCGGTCGAATGGTAGCTGAAGATCCAGTTCTAAACGAGGATGCTTCCTCTCAAGTTGCTCATGCTATTTCAACACATGCTGTACAAACTGAATTTGATTTCTTTACTGCTATTGATGATTTAGCTCCAGAGGATAATGCAGGTGCAGGTATGCTGGGAACCATCGAATTTAACTCTTCTACGCTCTATCGTTATGCCAATGTTGCGATTCATGAATTATCAAAACAACTAGAGGATGAGAAATCCTTAAAGAACAGTTTGAATTTATTCATCGAAGCATTTGCAAATTCCCTCCCGACAGGAAAAGTGAATACTTTTGCCAATCAAACTTTACCGCAGGCTCTAATCGTTTCTTTGCGTGATGATCGTCCTGTTAATCTTGTCAGTGCTTTTGAAGAACCAGTTAAATCAACGGATGGTTATGTGGCGAAATCTATTGAAAAACTGTCTAAAGAGTATACAAGAGTTGAAAAATTCGTGAATAAACCACTTTTGACTTTCTATGTGACTTTGGATGAAAATGAGAGTTTAAAACAAATTGGTGAGGAAAAATATTCAGTTTCAGAATTATTAAAAGATTTTTCGGAAACCTTAGAACAATTCCTCAAAAAATAGGTGAATGGCATGAAGACTATTTTGTTGAAATTTGCTGGTCCTTTGCAATCTTGGGGGACAAGTTCACATTTCGAAACAAGACATACGGATTTTTATCCTTCTAAGAGTTCTGTTATTGGGTTGATTGCTTCAAGTCTAGGATATCGTCGAGACGATGATGAAAAAATTGTTCGTTTAAACGAGCTGGATTTTGCAGTTCGAGTGGATCAACAAGGAAATTTACTCAGAGATTTTCATATTGCACAGAAGTATACAGAAAAAGGAAAGTTTGAACGAAATTATGTCACAAATCGTTATTATTTAGAAGATGCTGTTTTTGTAGTGGCTCTTTCTCATAATAATGAGCAGTTTTTGGAAATGATTTTACAAGCTTTGAGAAATCCCTATTTCCAACCATTTATGGGAAGAAGGGCTCTGCCGTTGACTGCAGATTTTATCTTAGGTGAAACTGAGATTGGAGCAGTTGAAAGTTTGAGAACTCTTGAATGGCAAGCTTCACCATGGTTTATGAAGAGAAAGTTTATGGATGCCGTAACTTTAGAAATCTATTCTGATAGACATTTAACCGATAGAGGTATTTATCAATTGAGACAAGATGTTGTCAAGTCTTTTTCACAAAAGGGGAGAAGATTTGGCTATAGGTATGAAACTAGAGAACTGGTTCAAGTTCGGAATTCGTTTCGAGATAAAAATACGGCACATGATGTTTTTAAGAGTATAGGAGATTGATGGTATGTATATCTCAAGAGTAGAAATTGATCGGACCAATCGCCGAAAAATTAGGCGCTTAACACATATAGGCGCATATCATGCTTGGGTAGAAGAGAGTTTTCCAGAAGAAATGGAACAATCTATTCGAACAAGAAAATTATGGCGTATAGATCGTATCCAAGATAAAGATTACCTGATTATTGTTAGTAAAAATAAACCTGATTTACAAGGATTAGAAAAATATGGGGTTGCTGGTAGTGCTCAAACCAAGGATTATCAACAATTTTTAGATAACATCTATACTGGTAGCCGAATGAAATTTCGAGTGGTGCTTAATCCAGTTATTTCCTTAGTATCACCAGATAATCTTAAAAGAGGTATTGTAAAACCTCATATTACGAGTGAACATCAGATGAATTATCTAGTAGAACGCTCTGACAAAAATGGATTCTCACTGATAAAAGAAGATTTTTCAATCGTTGAACGTGGTTATGAGGTGTTTAAAAAAGCTGTTAAACCTATCCGATTGATAAAGGTTGTTTATGAAGGGGTCTTAACAGTTAGTGATGCAGATCTTTTTAAGAAGCTTTTGACTGAAGGAATGGGAAAGAAAAAAGCATACGGTTTTGGTTTAATGACCGTTATTCCATTGGGAAACGAATCATGGTAAAAAAAAGTGGAACGAAGAAAACATCTCTGCGAGAACTTCCTAAAATAAGTGATCGTGTCAGCTTTATTTACGTAGAACAGTTTTTCCCGCACACGCGGGGGTGATCCCCAAATCTTTTTCAGCGACGTATTCTGTACCACGTTTTTCCCGCATACGCGGGGGTGATCCTACCACTGCTCTTGCGATATTCTTTGCCAATCTGTTTTTCCCGCATACGCGGGGGTGATCCCGTGACTTTCCGTTTGGTGACTGATTATAGCCTATTTTTCCCGCACACGCGGGGGTGATCCCGGTTAAATCAACTTCGCCCACAAAGGTTTTAAATTTTTCCCGCACACGCGGGGGTGATCCTAGAACCATGTTGTTCGTAAGTGTTCAATGAGAATTTTTCCCGCACACGCGGGGGTGATCCTTCAATCTATGAACTCTTATCATGGCTACAACGATTTTTCCCGCACACGCGGGGGTGATCCTTGACTACGTAGCGCAAAGACATAGTTTTTCCCGCACACGCGGGGGTGATCCTATGAAAAAATCTCTAAAGAAATTGATAAGTTAGTTTTTCCCGCACACGCGGGGGTGATCCTACTCCTGAACATAATACTTTTGAGCTGACTGCGTTTTTCCCGCACACGCGGGGGTGATCCTATGCTCCGAAATTCGAGAGCAGATGACGGATTGTTTTTCCCGCACACGCGGGGGTGATCCTACTTTTTATTTCCTATATTCCTTTAATTTCAAGTTTTTCCCGCACGCGTGGGAGATTGACTACATAAAATGAGATATAAGAAAAATATCCCTATTGAAAACTGATAAATTAGAGATAGGAGTGTTTTATTATAGGAAAAAAGCATATTCTGTGTAAATGAAGATATCTTACATAACAAAGGAGAAGACAAGTGAATCGAATGAAGTCATCATGGAGACATTTGGTAACAATAACATCAGTTGGGTAAAAAACTTGTAGAAGAGTATAAGAAAATTTGCCTTGTATCTGTTGCCTTAGAGTGTTTCAGAACTAAATGTTCAACATTTTTTGATTGGAAAAACGAGACTAAAATCCTTCTGCCAAATCCCTAGCTCTTCTAGCAGGTGCTAGTGAGTCCGAAGTTGCTCCCCTCGTTGAGCGCCTCATCGCAGATAAAACCTTTAACTTAGAGACAGCCCAGCGCTATCTCGAAAACTTAAGATCATAAAAAACTCAGACGAATTCGTCTGAGTATTTTGTACTTAAATACTTTTTCCTGGTAATAGGGTGACTGGTAAGAAGTAACCAGTTGTCGCTACTTCCTTGCCTTCAATCTTCTGTAAAAGAAGATCAACAGTGAGTTGGGCAATCTCTTTCATAGGTTGCTTAATCGTTGTCAGGTGAGGATAGTAGTTCTCGATAAAGTAAGTCCCATCATAGCCGATGACCTTGAGCTCATCAGGAACAGAAATTCCCAGCTCTTGAGCGATTTTGATCACTAGAATAGCTGTCAAATCATCTGAAGCAAAAATCGCATCTGGTTTCTGATGGGTCAAGATATTCTTGATTTCCATTTCTTTTCGGACGGGCGAAAAGTCACTGGAAACATTGATAATAGGCGCTTTTGGGAGTACAGAGGCAAAGCCAGCATGGCGCAGTCCAGTCGGTGAATTCGAGTTATCATTTCCTGTAATCATGATGATAGACTGGGCTCCAGTCTTAACCAGTGTTTGGGCTGCGAGAACCCCGCCACCATAGTTATCAGAGGAGACGACAGGGATGTCTGGAGACAAGTTTCGGTCAAAGGAAATGATCGGTGCCGTCACACGATTGTAGTCTTCGATTCCCAAGTTGTGACTTCCAGAAATGATACCATCGACCTGATTGGCCTCCAGCATTTCAATGTACTCCCGTTCTTTTTCAGAGTCGTGTTCGCTGTTACAGATGATGGTCTTGTAGCCATTTTTGAAGAGTTGGTGTTCCAATTTGTCAATCAACTCCGCATAAAAGACATGACTGATGTTTGGGAAAATAAGTCCAATCAACTTGGCAGATTTTCCTTGGAGGCTTCGAGCCAGATTATTAGGCTTGTAGCCTAGCTCTCGCATGGCTTCATTGACCTTGAGAATGGTTTTCTCAGATAGATAACCCTTTTTATTGATGACCCGTGAGACGGTAGTGGGGCTGACGCCTGCAAGTTTTGCGACATCAGTTAGTTTTGCGACCATAATCTAATTCATAGTAAGTTCCAGTTGGGTTTCCAAACTTGATGAGGATACCGTTTTGATCCACATGTGGGAAGACACGACCAGAAAATACTTTTTCTCCTTTATTGATGAAAATTTCAAAGACTGACTTATCGATGAAGATAGTGGCAGTAGTAGCTTGGTTATCGATAGGGCAAGAACGAGTAGTACCAAATTCTTGGGCGTACTGTTCACCAGCCTGACTACGATCCACTGTCACCTGTCCATTGACAAGGTCAAAGTGGATGGAAAGCCCCTTGCCTTCTTTATCAGCGAGCAAGACAATCTCGCTTTGGCTATTGGCCTCCAAGTTGAGCTCGAGTTCATAGGTGTTATTGGTTTGAGTACGATTTGAGAAGGCCTCTTCAGAAGAACGAAGTTCTTTGACGGCTGCGACCGGATATTGGTAGAGTTTGCCATCTTTGATAGTGAGTTCTTTGACTAATGAGAAGGTTCCTTGGTGGTCAAAACGGTCAGATGGGTAAGAAACATCTGGTAACCCAAGCCAGCTTACTGCCAATGTACGTCCATCCGGAGCGTTGAAGGCTTGAGTCGCATAGGCTTCAAAACCATAGTCTAGATTTTGCAATGGAGACACATCTACCATTTTGGCATTTTCAGGATCAAAGGATGCTCCGATTTTGTACATGTTTGGATAGATATTATCATAATCTAGAACACCTTTATCCAATCCTTGTGGGCAGTAGAGAAGAACAGGTTGTTCGCCTACAAAGACTAGATTTGGACATTCCATCATGTAGGCAGTGCGGTCGTTAGCAAAGTTAAGGTCGCCAACTGCTTGCCAGTTTGTGTAGTCATTGTCCACAGCCTTGTAGAGACGGACGAAGCCTTTTTTCTCCAAGTCCTGTCCACCGACGATAGCATAATATTGACCCTTGAAGTTAAAAATTTGCGGATCGCGGAAGTGGTCTGTAGAGTCTGCTGGCTGGTCAATCAAGATCTTGTCAATCTTTGTAATCTTGCCATCCTTGTCCATCAAAGCGCCAATCTGGTATGGGTGCCGGATCCAGTTTTCATCACGGACATTTCCAGTATAAAATAGGAACAACTGATCGCCAAACTGCATGGCAGAACCAGAGTAGGCACCGTGACTATCCAATGGAGTATCTGGCAAAACTTTGACTCCAGTTTCTGTAAAGCGCACTAAATCATCACTTTCAAGCTGCACCCAAGACTTCAATCCATGGGATGCGCCAAAGGGGAAGTTCTGGTAAAAGAGAATCCATTTGCCATCGAAATAAGAAAAGCCATTTGGGTCATTGAGAAGGCCCATTTTAGGCTCGACATGGTAACGAGTATGCCAAGGAGATTGAGCCATCTTTTCCTTGATTTGTTTGATTTCATCATTAGACCAGTCTTCATAGCGTCTGTAACGGCGCTCGGTTGTCCATTCCATTTTATCTTTCCTCCATAAGTTCTATTCTATTATTAATAGTAAACGTTTTCGACAAAAAAAGCAAGTCTTTTATGTTAAAAAAAAGAAAAATATGTCAAACGATTGCCAGAAATCAAGTGAAGGAAATCTAGCAAATTTTCACGAAAAAATGAAAGAAAATGTAAATAAAAGCCTTGGTTCCTCAAGTATAAAGATATTTTTTTGAGGAAAAAGAGAATATCCCTCAAAAACAAGCAAAAATAATCAGAGAAAAAAGAAAGATAATAAAAATTTCTGCAAAACGCTTGACATATTTTAGAAACGTGATAAAATAATAGTCGTAGGGCGAATAAAATCGCTTTCAAACAAGAACAAAATTTTATAAGGAGATTTTTGCAAATGAACAATCAGGATATTGCAAAAAAGGTCATCGAAGCCCTTGGCGGACGTGAAAATGTCAACAGTGTAGCCCACTGCGCGACTCGTCTACGTGTCATGGTCAAAGATGAAGGGAAAATCAAGAAGGAAGTGATTGAGAACTTGGATAAAGTTCAGGGAGCTTTCTTTAACTCAGGTCAATACCAAATCATCTTTGGGACTGGTACAGTAAACAAGATGTACGACGAAGTGGTTGCACTTGGTTTGCCAACATCTTCTAAAGAAGATATGAAAGCAGAAGCTGCTAAACAAGGAAACTGGTTCCAACGTGCTATCCGTACTTTCGGTGACGTCTTTGTACCAATCATTCCAGTTATCGTAGCGACAGGTCTCTTCATGGGTCTTCGTGGTCTCTTGAACGCTCTTGGAATCACACTTCCAGAAGATGTCACCATTTACAGCCAAATTCTCACAGATACAGCCTTCATCATCTTACCAGGTTTAGTTGTATGGTCAACCTTCCGCGTATTCGGTGGAAATCCAGCCGTTGGTATCGTCCTCGGTATGATGCTGGTTTCTGGTTCGCTTCCAAACGCTTGGGCAGTAGCATCAGGTGGTGAAGTAACAGCTATGAACTTCTTTGGCTTCATTCCTGTTGTTGGTTTGCAAGGTTCCGTTCTGCCAGCCTTCATCATTGGGGTGGTCGGAGCCAAGTTTGAAAAAGCTCTCCGCAAAGTAGTTCCAGATGTCTTGGATCTTTTGGTGACACCATTCGTGACACTTTTGGTTATGTCTATCCTTGGACTCTTTGTCATCGGACCAGTCTTCCACGTCGTTGAAAACTACATCCTTCTCGGAACAAAAGCGATTCTTGGCTTGCCGTTTGGTCTTGGTGGTTTGGTCATCGGTGGGGTTCACCAATTGATCGTCGTATCAGGTGTACACCACATCTTCAACTTGCTTGAAGTGCAGTTGCTTGCTGCGGACCATGCCAACCCATTTAACGCCATCATCACTGCTGCTATGACAGCTCAAGGGGCTGCAACTGTTGCCGTTGGTGTTAAAACGAAGAATCCTAAACTGAAAACACTTGCTTTCCCAGCTGCTCTTTCTGCCTTCCTAGGTATTACAGAGCCTGCTATCTTCGGGGTAAACTTACGTTTCCGTAAACCATTCTTCCTTTCATTGATTGCTGGTGCTATCGGTGGTGGATTGGCATCTATCCTTGGACTTGCTGGTACTGGTAATGGTATCACCATCATCCCTGGTACAATGTTGTACGTTGGTAACGGTCAATTGTTCCAATACCTTCTTATGGTAGCTGTATCATTCGTTCTTGGTTTTGCCCTTACTTACATGTTTGGTTACGAGGACGAAAAAGAAGTTGCTTCTGAAGTTGCGACAGAACGTTTGGTTCAAGAAGAAACAACTGGTAACATTCCAGTGGCTCCTCAAAGTGAAACAATCCAAACTCCAATCGTTGGGGATGTAGTTGCCCTTGAGAATGTTAACGACCCAGTTTTTTCAAGTGGTGCAATGGGACAAGGGATCGCTGTAAAACCTAGCCAAGGTGTGGTTTACGCACCAGCTGATGCGGAAGTATCGATTGCTTTTGCCACAGGACATGCTTACGGTTTGAAGACAGCTAATGGAGCTGAAATCTTGATCCACGTTGGTATCGATACGGTGACTATGAACGGTGAAGGCTTTGAACAAAAAGTTGCACAAGGCGACAAGGTCAAAGTTGGTGATGTTCTCGGAACCTTTGACTCAAACAAAATCGCCGCTGCAGGTCTTGACGACACAACAATGGTTATCGTAACCAACACAGCAGACTACGCTTCTGTGACACCAGTCGCAAGCGGTTCAGTTGTCAAGGGTGACGCTATCATCGAAGTGAAAGCCTAGTCCTCTTCGAAAATCAAATCTAAAAACAAAACGAACAAATATTATGTTTGTTCGTTTTTACTTGGATGGTAAGATTTACAGAGGAAAATCTAAAATATTGAGAAATCTAGCCCTTTAAAATGTGCTATAATAGAGAAAACAAAGATAAGAGGTTTATCATGACAAAATTATATGGAAGCTTAGAAGCGGGCGGTACAAAGTTTGTCTGTGCTGTCGGAGATGAAAGTTTTAACGTTGTAGAAAAAACACAGTTTCCTACAACAACTCCTATCGAGACTATCGATAAAACCATTGAGTTCTTCTCAAAATTCGATAATCTTGCAGGTCTTGCCATCGGTTCCTTCGGTCCCATTGATATCGACAAAAACTCAAAAACCTATGGCTTTATCACAACGACTCCAAAACCTCACTGGGCAAATGTAGACCTACTTGGTGCCCTTCGTCGTGCCCTCAACGTACCCATGTATTTCACAACTGACGTAAACAGTTCTGCCTATGGTGAAGTGGTTGCGCGTAACAATGCTGGCGGCCGCATCGAAAACTTGGTTTACTACACGATCGGTACAGGGATCGGTGCAGGTGTTATCCAACGTGGTGAGTTTATCGGTGGTGTGGGTCACCCTGAGATGGGTCACTACTATGTGGCTAAACACCCAATGGATGTAGAAAAAGAATTTAACGGCGTTTGTCCTTTCCACAAGGGCTGTTTGGAAGGCTTTGCGGCTGGTCCAAGTCTCGAAGCCCGTACAGGTATTCGTGGTGAAAATATTGAACTCAACAGTTCTGTCTGGGATGTTCAAGCCTACTACATCGCTCAGGCTGCGGTCAATGCTACCGTGACGTTCCGTCCAGACGTCATCGTCTTTGGTGGTGGGGTTATGGCCCAACAACACATGCTGGACCGTGTACGTGAGAAATTCACTGCTCTTCTCAATGGTTACCTACCAGTACCAGATGTGCGTGACTACATTGTCACTCCAGCAGTCGCAGGCAATGGTTCTGCCACACTTGGAAACTTTGTCCTTGCTAAGAGTGTCGCAAAATAAAACAAAGAAAATATCCGCTTGGGAAACCAAACGGATGTTTTGTTTGACGAAAATGTTTTTGAGCCTTTCCTTAAGTGATGACGGACGGTAGCGACTTTCTTCGAAATTCCATACCTAAACTTTGAGCCTAATGTCTCAAAGTTTCCGAACACCTGAACCCATTAGATTTCAGGTGTTTTTATCACGGCGGAAAGGCTAGGTAAGTCCTCGATTCACTATCGAAAAGTTGGCATGATTTCCATACCAAAGTATATTTAGTATCAGGCTATTTTCTATTCTCAAAACATCTGCCAGAAGAAATCAATAATATAAGTCAAACCATAAGTGTAAACCACTAGGGTAAAGGGCTTGGTCAAAATGATAATGATCATATAGCGTTTGAAGGTCATCTTGGTGAGGGCAGCCAGCATACACAGAAAGTCAGCTGGGCTAACTGGCCAGATCATCATAAAGATAAAGAACCGCTCGAAACGATTGCCCTTATCTAGCCAACCGATGTACTTGTCATAGGTGCGCTTGCTGACGACCGACTGAACAAAGGCAGCTCCATAGAGACGCACCAGGTAAAAGATAATAGCACAGCCAATCACGATGCCGATATAGTTATAGATGGTTCCAATGATATGGCCGTAAATAAAGACCCCAGCCACTGAGGTCAAAGCTCCCGGAATGATCGGAACGACGGTTTGTAGGATCTGTAAAAAGATAAAGAGTGGTGGTCCCCAAACCCCAGCTTGCTGGATAAAGGCCGATAGGGTTTCCTTGGACTGTAAAACCCCCGCCTGATAGGCCCAAATACAGAAAATCAAGGTGCCGACTCCCCCGACGATAGATGAGATATTAATGACTTGCTGTAGAAGGGGAGAAACAGCTTTCATTTGCTTATCCTGTGACATGTAAACTCCTCATAGATAGTATGATTCTACTATACCATATTTTGTGGAGAAAAACTATCTGGATTATCTGACTGGAGAAATAAGTGTGGTAAAATGAGAATAAGAAAATGACGGTATAGAATGAGGGGTATCATGTTAGGTTTAAACTTTAAAGGAAGCTGGCGCCAATATCAAAAACAGGTCTTGGATCGTTTTCAGGACTATCAAGCAGACGGTCATGTTCATCTAGTGGCCGCTCCAGGGTCTGGAAAGACAACCATTGGTATCGAGCTAATCGCTCGTTTTGGCAACCCAGCCCTCATCTTAGTTCCGACTGTCACCATTCGCGAACAATGGGTGGATAGAATACAAACTGCTTTTCTAGAGGATGGTCAGAGGCTTTCAGACCTCGTTTCCCAAAACTTAAAGGAGATGAAGGTATTAACGATTGTGACTTATCAGGCTTTTCATAGTGCCATGAACCAACTGCAATCACAAGAAGATGGAGAAGCAGAGGATTTTGTGGGGTTTGATTTGCTTGCAAGCCTAAGAGCTCAGAAAGTTGCGACTCTTTGTTTGGACGAATGCCACCACCTGCGCAATGAATGGTGGAAAAGTCTGGAAGCTTTTCGCAAGCAGTATGGACCGCTGAAACTCATCTCCCTGACAGCGACACCACCTTATGACAGTGAGCCTGAACTTTGGGAACGCTATATCCGTATGTGTGGGGAGATCAATCAAGAAATCACGGTACCTGAACTAGTCAAGGAAGACACTCTTTGCCCTCATCAGGATTTTGTCTATATGTGTTCACCAACAGCTGAAGAGGCGGAACGTCTCAAACGATTTGAGGAGACTAAGTGGGACTATATTCATCACCTTATATTCAATCCTGATTTTCAAACATTTGTAGCAGGGTCTAAGGTCCTCAAAGGGGATATTTCATCTGATTTGCTCTTAGAAGATCCCAAGTACTTGTCCGCTATATTGATTTATATGCATTCTCAGGGTTTAACGATTTCTCCCTCTTTACAAAATTTACTGGGAACCCAGAAGCTTCCAGCATTGACCTCATACTGGCTGGAGACGCTGTTGCAGAGCATACTCTATCAGACACCAGATTGGTATGAGGATCCAGATGGATATAGGAAAAAGTTAGAGGCTGACTTGAAGGCGCGTGGGTTGGTGGAAAAACGTCAGGTTTATCTGGTTAAGTCCAAGTCTTCTGATCAGCTTTTAACCCAATCTCTGGGGAAGTTGTCCGCCATTGCCGATATCTTCTGGACAGAGTATGAGAGTCTAGGTCAGGAACTGAGACAGTTAGTACTAGCTGACTATATTCGCAAGGATTTTGCCACCTATCTGGGAGATAATCAGGCAACCATTTCTCAGTTGGGGGTTCTCCCATATTTTGAAAGCATTCGTCGAAAAGCTCAGGAGCAAGAGATATCTGTGTCTTTGGCTGTCTTGTCAGGTAGTGTCGTTATTTTGCCTACCGATGTGGCAGCAGAGTTGAAGGAGCTCTTGCCTCAGGTTCCTCTTAATTTCTCATCTATTGGTCACTTGGATCCAAAAGATTATGTGCAGGTTGGTTTTCCGAGCTCAGCTAAGGGAATCGTAGCGGCAGTGACGGAGCTTTTTCAACGAGGGCGGATTCAAGTCCTAGTCGGAACCAAATCTCTCCTCGGAGAGGGTTGGGATGCTCCTTGTGTCAATTCCCTAATCCTCGGAAGCTTTGTGGGGAGCTTTATGCTGAGTAACCAGATGCGTGGGCGTGCCATTCGTATCTGGCCGGGACATCCAGAAAAGACCAGTAACATCTGGCATCTGGTAGCCGTTCAAGCGCAAGCGCTCATCACTCTTCTTGGTGAGGAGCCTAGACCAGAGAGCAATCAGGATCTGCAGACCTTGTCGCGACGGATGGAGCATTTTCTTGGATTGGCTTATAATCAGGAGAGTATTGAGACCGGTTTAGATCGTTTGGATTTTCCAAAGCCCCCTTTTAAGAAAAAGCAAATCAGAGAGTATAACGAACGGATTAAGATGTTATCCAAGGATCGAGCAGGTTTTCGCAAAAAATGGTACGATTCTCTCGTAGTGGCAGATCAATTTGAGATTGTCACTGAAGTTGCGACTCAAAAACAGAAAATTCCAATCATGCTCCAGTTTGATGCATTAAAATGGGTACGCATGTCTTTGCTGCTGTTAGCAGTGGATTTATTGGTTTTGTTGTTTAGAATGAGACTGATCGGTATTTGGTGGCTTACAGCAGCCTGTCTCCTCTTTTTGGTCTTTGCCTCTTGGCGCTACCTCCGCTATAAGAGTCCCTATAAACGCTTGCAGTCTCTGGGCGAGCAAATCCGAAAGGCTCTGCTAGATTCGGGGCATCTAACGGATGATCAATCCCGTGTTCAGGTAGAAGAGAACAAGGAAAATTATATGGTTTTCGCCTATCTCAAGGGAGGAAGCATGAGGGACAAGGAGTTGTTTGCTCAGACTGTGGGAGAGTTCTTTGCACCAGTGGACAATCAGCGCTATCTCTTGAAGGCAGAGAAAGTCCGACAAGGTCAGTCACCTTACTATGTCGTGCCTAGTCTTTTTGACAAGCGCAAGGAAGAAGCGCAGAAATTCCTTGACTTTCTGACGCCAACTATCGGACGATATCACCTCGTCTACACACGAACAGAGGCCGGACGGAAAAACCTTCTAGAAGCTCGTATCAAAGATCTCTCTAACAAAAACGACCGTACCTTGACTAAGAAGAAGGTTAAAAGCCGGTTGGAGTAGGGGCGTATGGGAAAATCCATCTGAAACATGATATAATAATAGAGAAAATAATTTTTAATAGTTGAAACAGTTGAATAGAATGAAGAGTTTAGAATAAACTATTCTTACAAAGCATAAGAAAGGTTTTTTGATGGCAAAGAAAAAAGATTTTTCTGAATTAACCAGGGTACAAATTCCAGCAGCTCTACACCTTATGAGACTGGGTTATACCTATCTTCCCCGTAATGGGAAGGAGATTGCAGAACGAGATCCAGATACCAATATCCTCGTATCTGTTTTTAAGGAGCAATTTTTAAAATTTAACAACTACCTGACAGAGGAAGACTTTGAGAGAGAACTGGCCAATATCAAGTTGGAACTAGATCAAAATGACTTGGGACGTTCTTTCTATAGACGCCTGCAAGATCAAGAAGATACCGTTTATATTGACTGGGAAAACCCTGAAGCCAATACTTTTCATCTATCGCTTGAAGTCACTTGTAAAAATGGCCAGGATGAATTCCGTCCTGACATTGTCGTATTTATCAATGGTCTGCCTCTTTCTTATATCGAAGTGAAACAGCCGAATGCGATTCGAGATGGGAAAACAGGAATTCAGTCGGAGCAAGACAGAACGAGACAGCGCTTTGAAAATCGCAAGTTCCGCCGCTTTAACAATATCACCCAGTTGATAGCTCTGTCTGACAACTTGCCCTATATCAGTGGACAAGGTCAACAAAAACAGGGCTCTTACTACGGTTCAAATGCCTATTCAAAAACCAAGTTTAATGCTTTCAAGGAAGAAAGAGAAGAAGATTTTCTTCATTCCTTAGCAAGCTTAACAGAGGACCAAATCGACTTCGTCTTAGATGACATGAACCACTTTGCCCTCAAGTCCCAGCCAGAATTCAAAACAAACCTAAACCCTAACACACCTTGCAATGCCTTTCTGTCCTCCTTGTATCAGAAAGGACGCCTGCTCTTTATGCTTCGTTTTGGACTAGTCTATGTAGAGGAAGAGAGCAAGGATGGTCAGATGCAACTGCAGAAGCATGTCATGCGCTACCCTCAGTATTTTGCGACACGTGCCATTGAAGAAACAATTGCAAAAGGTGTTAAAAAGGGCGTTATCTGGCATACACAAGGTTCAGGGAAGACAGCCTTGGCTTTCTTCAATATTCGCTATCTGACCAATTATTTCTCAAAACAGGGAATTGTCCCTCAATTTTACTTTGTCGTGGATCGTTTGGATCTGGCAGACCAAGCCTTTAAAGAATTTACCAAACGTGGTCTCAAGGTTAAGCGAATCAACAGCCCTCAAGAGCTCAATCAAAAACAAGACAGCTATGAAGTCGCTGTGGTCAATATCCAGAAGTTCAAGGATAATTCAGACTTGACTGACCGCTCTGGTTATGACCTCCATCGTCAAAATATCTATTTTATCGATGAAGCCCATCGCTCTTATAATGAACGCGGTTCCTACCTACCAAATCTCTATCAGGCAGACACCAATGCAATCAAGATTGCTTTGACTGGGACCCCATTGATTACCTATAAGAAAGATGGCAAGACCAAGGAAAATCATGCGACCACACGTGATATTTTTGGGGACTATATCCACAAATACTACTACAACCAGTCTATCGATGATGGCTTTACCCTACGCCTGATGCGAGAAGATATCGAAACTTCTTATAAAGACAATCTCAGATCCATCAATGAAGAGATCCAACGTGGAGGTTTGTCCAAAGAAGATATCTTTGCTCACCCTCGTTATGTAGAACCTATGTTAGACTTTATCATCGAGGACTTTAATCGTGCACGTGATGTAATTTTTGATGATCAGACGATTGGTGGCATGATCGTCTGTGACTCGTCAAAGCAGGCGCGTGAGCTTGAAAAGCAATTAGAAAAACGTCGTAAAGCTGGAACAATCAACTTGACATCTGCATTGATTCTCCATGATGAGGGAGATAAGGAAGAGAAGAAAGACAAGGTAGATGCTTACAAAGAAGGCAAAATTGACCTCATCATCGTCTACTCCATGCTCTTGACAGGTTTTGATGCCCCTCGTCTCAAACGTCTCTACCTAGGGCGTAAAATCAAGGCTCATAACCTTTTACAGACTCTAACCCGTGTCAATCGACCTTACAAGGACTATCTCTTTGGCTATGTCATTGACTTCGCGGATATTTCTAAGGAGTTTGATAGGACCAATCGTGCCTATTTGGAAGAACTCAATCAAGAGTATGATACAGCCTTGACTGGGGAAAATGGAGAGGATGTTTTTGGCTCGCTCTTTGTCCCTGCAGACGAGATTTCTCACGAATTAAGCAAAACGGAGCTAATCTTGCTTGACTATCCAACGGATAATCTGGAATACTTTTCCCAAGCTATCAATGATATCAAGGATAGAAAGCAGTTAATCGATTTACGAAAAGCTTTGGAGTCAATCAAGCAGTATTACAATATTGCTCGTCTTCTTGGTTACCATCAATTGGTCGAGCAGATTGACATTGCTCAGGTCGCAACCTTGCTCAATATCCTCTCTAGACGGATGCTGACACTGTCCTTGATTGATAAACCAGCTGACTTTTCTAGTCAAACGCTCTTAAATTTAGCGATGTCTGAGACAAGTTTTAGTTTTGTCAAGATTGCAGAGGAAGAACTTCGCCTAGCAGCTAATGACCTGGAGGATTGGAGACGTCGGGTAGCTGGTAAGATTAAAAAACAGCGTGATGAAAAGGATCCTGAGTGGGTTTCTCTCTATGAAGAATTCCAACGCATCATGCAAAAACATTTTATATATGGTCAAGAAGGCTATACGATGGAAAATATCAAGGAAACACAAAAAGACTATGAAGAACTCTTTAAGTCAGTGGAGGATTATTATACTCGTATGAGACGATTGACCATGAACTTTAACGGAGATGAAATGGCAGCTCGTTCATTCAAGCATGTGACTAACTCGACTATGGTCAGTGAATTTCCAGCTATTTACCATGTTATCAAAGGTTCTAAGATTAAATTAGACCATAGAATCGGTCAAAACCAAGGGGTTCTAGATAATGAGGAATATCTAAAGCGAATGATTCGCGAGCAAGCCCGAAAAGAAATGAAGAAAAACCAATCAGCTAGCAATATGGCCAAACAAGATTTTGATAGATTGGTTGAATCGCTATTTGAAGGATATGAAGAGGAATACCAACACTAATGAATGAAACATATAAGGTCCAAGTCCAAGACTTGGTAGATGATTTGAAAGCCGTCTTTACTCATGCAGGACTGGGCGGAGAAGCGGGTGAGTACAAACTTCTCACCCAGTCTTTCCTCTACAATTTTTTAAATGATAAGTTTTTATATCAAGCACAGGTACTAGATGCAGGGAACACCTATGAAAACTTACTGACCATGAGTGAGGAAGACTATGACTGGCTCTTGGAGGATATCGGTACCAGCACAGCTTGGCTCAAGCCTGACCAGTTGATCGAAACCCTTCACCGTCAGCAAAACGAGACGACTTTCTACGAAACTTTTGAAAATACTCTCAACCAGATCGCCATTGACAATAATGATATCTTCTCTGTTCATACAGACGGAGATACGGCTATTCGTCTCTTTGATGAGCGTTTGATTACTGATACTATCTCAGATAGCAGTAAACGGAACGAGGTCGCAAAGGCCATCATCAATCTCCTTGCACGAGTTAAGTTTGATGAGACCATTTTTTCACAAGGTTTTGACTTTTTCTCTACCCTCTTTGAGTACATGATCAAGGACTACAACAAAGATGGCGGTGGTAAGTACGCTGAGTACTACACGCCTCACTCTGTGGCTAAGATTATCGCTGATATCTTGGTGGGAAATGACCAACCATCAAACGTGCGGATCTATGACCCGTCAGCTGGTTCGGGAACCTTGCTCATGAACCTGGCTAGTCGTATCGGTGTGGACAAGACCACTGTCTATAGTCAGGATATCTCGCAAAAATCGTCTAATCTCCTCCGTCTCAATCTGATCTTGAATGGACTGCAACACTCCATTCACAATATCGTACAGGGAAATACCATCATCGCCAATCGCCATCCTGAAAAGATGGACTATATCGTGTCCAATCCTCCTTTTAAGCTGGACTTTTCAGAGTGGCGTGACCAAGTGGAGACCTTGCCAGAAGCCAGTGAGCGTTTCTTTGCAGGTGTGCCAAAGGTTCCAGCCAAGTCTAAGGATAAGATGGCGATTTATGAGCTCTTTGTCCAGCATATCATCTACTCCTTGAAGCCAGACGGTCAAGCGGCTGTTGTCTTACCGACAGGCTTTATCACTGCCCAATCAGGGATTGATAAGGCCATCCGTCAACACTTGGTGGATAATCAAATGCTGGCGGGTGTCGTTTCCATGCCGTCTAATATCTTTGCGACGACAGGTACCAACGTCTCTATCCTCTTTATCGATAAGAAAAACAAGGACGATGTCGTCCTCATCGATGCCTCAAACCTCGGAACCAAGGTCAAGGAAGGCAAGAATCAAAAGACTGTGCTATCTCCTGAGGAAGAGCAGAAGATCGTCGAGACCTTTATCAAGAAAGAAGCCGTCGAGGACTTTTCAGTCACCGTCTCTTATGAGGATATCAAGGAGAAAAACTACTCTCTCAGCGCAGGTCAATACTTTGACATCAAGATTGACTATGTAGATATCACAGCAGACGAGTTTGAAGCCAAGATGACCGCCTTTCAAGACAAACTCTCAGACCTCTTCCAGCAATCGCATGCATTGGAGCAAGAAATTGAAGAACAAATGAAGGGGTTGAAGTATGAGTAAGTTAGAAGAGTGTATACTAGGTGACTTAGTTGAGTTTCAAAGAGGATATGACTTGCCAAAATCAAAGTTTGTAGAAGGCAAGTATCCGGTACAATCATCAAATGGTATTTTAGGCTATCATAACGAGTATAAAGTTGAGGGGCCTGGCATCACAATTGGTAGAAGTGGTACAGTTGGTAATCCTCACTTGATTAGAGAAAATTTTTTCCCTCACAATACTTCACTCTTTGTGAAAGAATTCAAAGGGAATGATATTGAATATATATATTATTTATTGCAATATTTGGATTTAGGTAATCAAAAATCTGGTTCTGGTGTACCAACAATGAATAGAAACCATTTGCATCCGATTAAGATTAGGGCTTATCGTGATAAAACATGTCAACAAAGGACTATTAAAATTCTATCTTTAATCGATAAAAAAATCCAAATAAACAACCAAATCAACCAAGAGTTGGAAGTTATGGCTAAGACCCTCTATGACTACTGGTTTGTGCAGTTTGATTTCCCAGACCAGAATGGCAAACCCTACAAATCATCAGGCGGAAAGATGGTCTATAACCCAGAACTCAAACGCGAAATCCCAGTGAGGTGGGGAGTGGAGAAGTTGTCTTCATTGCTTGAAATTGGTAGAGAGACAATAAATCCAATGAAAACTCCTAAAGAAGAATTTAAATATTATAGTATACCAGAATATGATGTTTCAGGTTCTTTCTCATATGAGCTTGGAGAAACTATTAGAAGTAATAAATTTATAGTTGAAAAAAGTGACTTATTAGTTTCAAAACTTAACCCATGGTTTAATCGAGTTGTTTATAACTTAGAAGAAAATGCAATATCATCAACAGAGTTTATTGTATGGAAAACTTTTAATCGATTTGAGAAAAATTTTTTATACCAAGTTGCAACTAGTAAAGAATTTATTGAATATTGCACACGATTCACAACAGGAACATCAAATAGTCATAAAAGGGTATCGCCTGATATAATGGTTGGCTTCCAGATTCCATTTGAAAAAACTTATATACAGAAATTCGGGGAAATTACTGATAGCATTAGAACCCAAGTTTTACAAAATAATGTACAAAATCAAGAACTTACCCAACTTCGCGATTGGCTCTTGCCAATGCTGATGAATGGACAGGTGAAGGTGGAGTAGGGAAAAGAAAAGAGGAATAAATGGATACGATTGTACTTCCTAAGCATTTAAATAAAGAATCAATCAGAGAGGTTGTTATTAAATTTAGAGACTACGTAACTAAATCAGAAATTGGTTCGGAAGTTCAAATTGATATGAGAAGAATTGAATTCTCTGAGCCTTCTGGTATGGTTTCCTTGAGTAATATTATTAAATGGGCTGAAAAAAACAAGAAGATTGAGGTTACATTTATCGTTGATACTGAGACAGAAAATGTTGAAAATAGAAAGGTGATGAATTATTTATCTGATTGTGGATTCTTTAAGAATTTTGGTCAAGAGGATATTTTCAAAAAACCTAATTTACGGCCTACAACATTGACTTTGAAGCATGTTGAAACAAGTAGAATTAATCAATGGCAACAATCAGATCTTATGATATGGTTGCAGAATCAGACGAAGAGAAAAAATGATTTTTCATCAATCTGTGTGGCGATTGACGAGATATTTAATAATATATCTGATCATTCAACTGAAAAAATAGGTTGTATCTTTGGCCAGCACTATCCAAATAAGAACGAAATTATTATTTCAGTATCAGATTTTGGTGTAGGAATACCGACGACTATTCGTGAGAAATTTAATGGGGATTTATCGGATGATAAATTGATAGAATATGCATTGCAAGAAGGAGTTTCTTCTCAATCGGTACCACAAAATAGAGGTGCAGGCTTGTCTAATATAATGAATACTTTAACAAAAAATGAAGTTTCTAGAGTGACAATTCTCTCAAATTGTGGTATGATTGAAATATTTAACAACGAAATTGTTAAATCAAAATCTTTTAGCGAATCATATCCAGGTACTTTTTTCGAATTAGTAATTGATGTGTCTAATGAACATCTATATGACTTAGAAGAAGAGGAGGAATTTTCATGGTAACGATTGAAGTGAAAAATATTGTAAACAATTATTCAGATAATCAATCGGGTCTTATTATACTTGATAAAATAAAAAGAGCATTTGAAGCGAATCAAACAGTCGTTGTATCGTTTGAATCGGTTCCATATGTAAGTACGTCTTTTGTTAATTCAGCATTTATTAATTTATTAAGTGATTATTCATTTGAGCGAATTAGAGAAGATTTAAAAATTATTAATTCAAATTCGCAAATTAATTCTTTAATTAAAAATCGATTTGCATTTGAAACGTCAAAAATTGCAGTAGTATAAAGCTTGTTAAGAATTCCAGCCAAATTTATATTTGGTTGGTTTTTACTTTCAAAAGATGCTAAAATTAAATTACCTAAAAGGTAATTTAATTTGAACAAATAGGCTGATTGTAGAATTTCGGGAGGAGGATATGGAGAAGGTATTTCCTAGTCCTGTAGAAATCGAAATTCTAAAAATAGAGGAGGTCAGCAATCACTATGAGTAATAAAATTATTGAATACAAAGACCTGATTGCTTTTCATCCAGGTCAGTATGTTGAAGAATTGATTGAAGATTATAATGTAACGCAGAAAGAATTTGCGAATCGTTTGGGAGTTTCAGCAAAGACTGTCAGCAAGCTTGTCAATGCTGAGGAGTCCATTAGTAAGGAAACGGCTCATAAATTAGCCAAACTAAGCGGAGTTTCAATGCAAACCTGGCTCAATCTTCAGAATGCTTATGATGTAAAAGTTGCAGAGATTGTAGAACAAAAAGAGCTAGAAGAAGGTGGCGAGAAAGAAATCTGTGAGATGATTGCTTTCAAGTATTTTAAGGAAGAAGACTACGTGCTAGACAAACGCTATAGCTTGAAGGAAAAGATTATCGAGCTTCGCAAGATTTTAGGTGTGGCAAGTTTAGAAAGCCTTACATCTTTTAACTATCTAGTCAGCTATCGGAATACGCGTGAGTTTACAACTAAAAGTATAGTAAACTCTAATATCATGCTGGAGTTGGCGTCTAAAAAAGCGCGTGATAAAACGACAACTAAGCTAAATCGCAGAAAGCTAGAGAGAAGCCTGCCTGCGTTGAGAAAGTTGAGCAGACAAGACCCAGAAGTCTCTCCTCAACGCTTGTCTGATATCTTGCTAGACTGTGGTGTTGTCTTAGTCGGTTTACCTGCTTTGCCAAATGCCAATTTGAATGGAGCGACTAAAAAGTTCAGTAATGGTAGCGCCTTGCTTTTACTGACGGATCGAAACAAAGCGCCAGACATTTTCTGGTTCTCACTATTTCATGAGATTGGACACATTCTGGAGAATGATTTTTCATCTGATGAAGGAAACAGTGAGTCCTATCTTCGTTCTGAGGAACAGGCAGACCAGTTTGTAAAAGATTTCTTGATTAGGCCAGAAGATTATCAAGCTTTTGTAGGAAAAGGAAATTTTGATAAGTCAGATATCATACGTTTTGCGGAGGAAATCGATATTCATCCTAGCGTTGTTTTAGGCAGATTACAAAATGAAGGTATTCTAGGTTTTGACCGTTTCCGAGAACTAAAAGAGAATTATTACTTTGTTTCCTAAGTGTCAGGAAATTTTTAGAAGAAGAAAAAAGATTCATACAGTCAGTCATGTGAAGTCATTAATTCGTTCATTTTTAAGGTACAACATTGTTTCCATATTCCCTGGAAACGGATAGAAAGTAAGGAGAAATATGGAACAAACTAACCAAAAATCCCAGTGCCAGCAACTCTGGGCTAGAAACAAATACCTCGTTTTGAGCCATTCTAGCAATATTTACAATGAGATTCGCCAATACTTGAAGAATGAAGAGGTGGAGCTGAGTCTGGTTCAAGAGATGATTGACCGTGCTTGCCAGATTCCAGAACACAGGGGTCAGGTTTGCAATGCCTTTCAGCATATTTGGGGCTATTTCAAGAAGAAAGCGACAGATGCTGAGCGCAAGGACTATCTGCTCTTGCTGGATCGCTACCGCTTTGGTCAGGTTTCCAAGGAAGACTTGATTGCTAAAACTCGAGAGTTGCTGGATCGCTATCCAAATAGCTACTTGCAACATTCGACTTTGCTGAAAGGAGACTCCCATGAGACTTTGGCATGAGGCTTTGATTTCACAACTTCCCCGTCCTCAACTTTTGGGGCAACATCGAGAGTGTTGCGCCCTGCGTGGCAATGGCTGGGGGAGAAAGCATGCGACGGTGAACTATGTCTTTACCCACTCGCCCTATCAACTCTATGCTTATCATCTCTTGATCATGGAGGAGATGGCTGACCGTGGCTATAATGTCAGTCCAGAGTGGCTGGACAAGAACTACCGTGGTAAGACCCGTCCTCCGTATCAAGACTTACTCGAGGAGAAGCTAGGCAAGCCCATCTATAGTGAACATGATGCAGAATACTATGAGGAGTGTCTGGCTAATCTCCGAGAGAAGGGGATTGAGTTGGTGTAAGAGTCAGGATTATCTCCAATTTATAACTCCTCTCATAATTTTTTCGAATAATAAAAATGAGACCTTTAGAATGATTCTAAGGTCTTCTTTTTATTGGTATTAGGATTTACTTTTAATAACTTTTAAGTTATAATTTAAGAAAGCCAAGCGTGAACTGAAGGACTTAAAAGAAAGAGGGTTAAGTGATGAAAAATAGCGCCATTGGGAGTAATTGGAAGGATGTCCGAAAAGAACTCTTTACCAAGGAGGAAATCCTTGAAAGTGATATGCGAGTGGCCATCATGAGTGAGTTGATAGAAGCTAGACATGAGCAAGGTATCAGTCAGAAAAAACTAGAAGAACTCAGTGGAGTGAGCCAGCCTGTTATAGCTAGGATGGAGACAGGAAAGACCAGTCCTCAGTTGGATACGGTCTTAAAAGTCTTAGCCAGTTTAGGAAAGACACTAGCAGTCGTCCCACTTGAACAGGAAAAAAATTGATTAAACTGACCTATAGTCTTTTCTAATAACAAGCCATAGTCACTGATGAGAATCGTCAATAGTTCGTTTGAGCATTCTAACTAAAATACAGCAATAAAACAAGCAATACAAAGGATTTGAGACACTGGTCTCAAGTCTTTTTCTTTTGTTCGAAAAAGTGATATAGTTTCAAACTATATCAAAGCCTAATTATTTACAATTATACAGACAGTTTCTTTTCTGTTAAGATAGTTTCAACAACAAATTTTGGAGGACACATCATGTCAACTACGATCATCGGTTTCCCTCGTTTAGGTGAATTCCGCGAATTAAAATTTACAACTGAAAAATACTTTAGAAAAGAAATCTCAGAAGAAGAACTCTTAGCAGCAGCAAAAGAATTGCGTGCAAAACACTGGAACATTGTTAAAGAAAAAGGCATCACTGAAATCCCATCAAATGACTTTTCTCACTATGACAACTTCCTAGATGCAGCTTTCCTTTTCAACGTGGTACCTGCTTCCGTTCAAAACTTGGACTTATCTGACCTTGAGCGCTACTTTGCTTTGGGACGTGGTTACCAAGGGGAAAAAGGGGACGTTCGTGCCCTTCCGATGAAGAAATGGTTCAACACCAACTACCACTACATCGTGCCTAAATTTGAAAAAGATACTCAAGTTAAATTGGCAGGTCACAAAATTTTCGATGAGTTCCAAGAAGCCAAAGAACTTGGATTGAACACTCGACCTGTTCTTGTAGGTCCATTCACTTTCCTTCAATTGTCAGACTTTGAAGAAGGCGTGAAAGCAGAAGACTTCGTAGACAGCTTAGTAGCTGCTTACCAAGAAGTTTTTGCTAAATTGGCGGAGCTTGGTGCAACTCGCATCCAACTCGACGAAGCGGCTCTTGTCAAAGACTTGACAGCTGAAGAAAAAGCTCTCTTCTTGAACCTCTACAACAAGCTTTTGGCTGACAAAAAAGGTCTTGAAGTCTTGCTTCAAACTTACTTCGGAGACGTTCGTGACGTTTACTCTGATCTTGTGAACTTGCCAGTAGATGCGATTGGTCTTGACTTCGTTGAAGGTAAGAAAACTCTTGAACTTGTGAAAGGTGGTTTCCCAGCGGACAAGACTCTCTATGCAGGGATTGTCAATGGTAAAAACATCTGGCGTAACAACTACGAAAAGAGCTTGGCTGTTCTTGAACAAATCCCAGCTGAAAACATTGTCTTGACAAGCTCATGCTCACTTCTTCATGTGCCATTTACAACGGCTAACGAAGAATTTGAACCAGCTATCTTGAACCACTTTGCTTTTGCAGTTGAAAAATTGGATGAAATTCGTGATTTGGATGCTATCCGCAATGGTCAAGGTGAACAAGCTCTTGCAGCCAATAAAGAACTCTTTGCGACTGAGCGTGTGGGTGAAAATGCAGAACTTCGTGCGCGCATCGCTGGATTGACAGACGCTGACTACACTCGTTTGCCAGCCTTTGCAGAACGTGAAGCTATCCAAGAAGAAGCCTTTAAACTTCCAGCCCTTCCAACAACAACCATCGGTTCATTCCCTCAAACTAAGGAAGTCCGTGCTAAACGTTTGGCTTACCGTAAGGGTGAATTGTCACAAGAAGAGTACGACGCCTTCCTTGCTGAAACCATCGACGAATGGATCAAATGGCAAGAAGAAGTTGGATTTGACGTGCTTGTACACGGTGAATTCGAGCGTAACGACATGGTTGAGTACTTCGGTCAAAACTTGTCAGGTTACCTCTTCTCTAAGAATGGTTGGGTACAATCATACGGTATGCGTGGGGTGAAACCACCAATCATCTGGGGTGATGTAACTCGTCTCAACCCAATCACTGTCAAATGGTCTAGCTACGCACAAAGCCGTACAGACAAGCCTGTCAAAGGTATGTTGACTGGACCTGTTACCATCCTTAACTGGTCATTCCCACGTGAAGACATTTCTATCAAGGATTCAACTCTTCAAATCGCTCTTGCCATCAAGGATGAAGTTCTTGACCTTGAAGCTGCAGGTGTGAAAATCATCCAAATCGACGAGGCTGCTCTTCGTGAGAAATTGCCACTCCGTCGTAGCGACTGGTACGAAGACTACCTTGACTGGGCTATTCCAGCCTTCCGCTTGGTACACTCAACAGTAGCGCCAGATACACAAATCCACACTCACATGTGTTACTCAGAATTTACAGATATCATCCCAGCTATCGACAACATGGACGCGGACGTTATTTCCTTTGAAGCAAGCCGTTCAAACCTTGAAATCTTGGACGAACTCAAAGCGAAAAACTTCCAAACAGAAGTGGGACCTGGGGTTTACGATATCCACTCACCTCGTGTGCCAAATGAAGGTGAAATCGACCACACAATCGATGCTATTCTTGCTAAAGTACCAAGCAAGAAAGTTTGGATCAACCCTGACTGTGGTTTGAAAACACGTGGTATTCCAGAAACAAAAGAAAGCTTGATCCGCCTTGTCGAAGCAGCAAAAGCTGCGCGTGAGAAATTATAAGATAAGATTTCGCTCGTGACCCTGACTGATCAAGGAACTGCTTGGCCCTAGCTGGCTCAGCAATCATGAAATCAAAAAGAAAAGGATAATGACTATGTCACGCCAAACACCGTCACTTTCATTTGAAGTGTTCCCTCCAAACCCAGCTGTGGGTAATGATAAAATTATTTCAGCCTTGCAGGATATGCGGGAGCTGACACCTCACTTTATCAGTGTGACTGCCAGCAATAATAAATTTAATATCAAGGAAACAACGGTTCGTTTGGCTGACTTTATCCAGAATGACTTGGCGATTCCAACCATTGCCCACTTGCCAGCTATCTATCTGACCAAGGAAAAGGTTGCTGAAACCATTGCAGACTTGGATAAGGTTGGGGTACAGAAAATCTTGGCCTTGCGTGGGGATATTATCCCTGATGTGGAACCACAAAAGGATTTCCGCTACGCAACGGACTTGATTGAGTTCATCAAGGAACAAGCTCCTCACTTTGATATTGTTGGCGCTTGCTACCCAGAGGGGCATCCTGACTCGCCAAACCAAATCTCAGATATTCAAAATCTCAAGAAGAAAGTGGATGCAGGTTGTTCAAGCCTTGTAACGCAACTTTTCTTTGACAATGAGCGCTTCTACGATTTCCAAGATAAGTGTACCTTGGCAGGGATTGATGTTCCTATTCATGCGGGGATCATGCCCATTCTTAACCGTAATCAAGCGCTTCGTCTATTGAAAACGTGTGAGAATATCCATCTTCCACGCAAATTTAAGGCCATCTTAGACAAGTATGAGCATGACCCTGAGTCGCTCAGAGCAGCAGGACTTGCCTATGCCGTGGATCAGATCGTGGACTTGGTAACCCAGGATGTCGCAGGTGTGCATCTCTACACCATGAACAATGCTGAAACAGCCAAATACATCCACCAAGCAACCCATGCCTTGTTTAATCATCAGTCTTTAGGATAATAAAAAGCAAACCATTCTTCTCAGGTGAGGGGAATGGTTCCTTTTTAATAGAAAAGCCCGCACTTTTTAAGAAAAATATGATAAAATAGACTCTGTACGTACTTGATACAAAGATGAGGGTATTTAGGGTATTAAGGATTTTTTAATAGTTGATTAATTTTTAATCGAAATCTGATAATTGGTTCTATAATAAATACGAACGAAGTGAGTGTTAAAAGATATTTCACACTATAGTGGTATCCTAGAGAATAACTCTGTTATTTTCTAGGACGGAATTTTTGAGACTTCAGGCTTAAAAATTAGGGATGAAATTCCGAAGGAAGTTGCTCCCGTCCGCACTGTGTCAGTGAAATATCAAAAAAATTCTTAATTGAATTTTGGTCTCATTTCTTAGGAAAAAAGATAAGCTTCCTAGCACTCATCGAGTGTGGCGTCACCTTCCTATTTTTCTATAGAAATGTTCGGCAAACCGAACCGTCCAAAATATCTTGATTAATTGAACACGCCTACAACTCTGTGGAAAAAGATAAATCTACCTAGGAGCAGTCGCTCCGTCGTTCGATTTCCTATTTTCCTTTGAGTTGCTTAACGGCTTAGTATCTTGAAAATTGAACCCGGCCGAAAAGCTGTGTAAAAAAGATAAACTGTCTTGTCTTCATCGAAGACTTCGCCAGTTTCCTATTTTTACTTTGCTTTTTGCAACCTTAGTATCTTGATCTTTGTAGGCAAGGCGTATAATTTCATCAATCCAAAGGGGATTAAAATGACAAAACAAGTGTTTCAAACGACTTTTGCGGGTCGTGAATTAATCGTAGAGACTGGTCAGGTTGCTAAGCAAGCAAATGGCTCTGTTGTCGTCCGTTACGGTGAGTCAACTGTCTTGACTGCGGCCGTTATGTCTAAGAAGATGGCAACTGGGGATTTCTTCCCACTTCAAGTTAACTACGAAGAAAAAATGTATGCGGCTGGGAAGTTTCCTGGTGGCTTTATGAAACGTGAAGGGCGTCCTTCGACAGATGCAACTTTGACAGCACGTTTGATTGACCGTCCAATCCGTCCTATGTTTGCGGAAGGTTTCCGTAATGAAGTCCAAGTCATCAACACAGTTCTTTCTTACGATGAAAATGCTTCTGCACCAATGGCAGCAATGTTTGGTTCATCCTTGGCACTTTCTATCTCAGATATTCCGTTTGACGGACCAATCGCTGGAGTACAAGTGGGTTATGTAGATGGCCAAATCATCATCAACCCTACTCAAGAACAGGCAGAGCAATCTCTTCTTGAATTGACAGTAGCTGGTACCAAGCACGCTATCAACATGGTAGAGTCTGGTGCCAAAGAATTGTCAGAAGAAATCATGTTGGAAGCCCTTCTGAAAGGTCACGAAGCAGTCAAAGAATTGATTGCCTTCCAAGAAGAAATCGTTGCTGCTGTCGGTAAGGAAAAAGCAGAAGTGGAATTGCTTCATGTAGACGCTGAATTACAGGCTGAAATCATCGCAGCCTACAACAGCGACCTCCAAAAAGCGGTACAAGTAGAAGAAAAATTAGCTCGTGAAGCTGCAACTCAAGCAGTTAAAGACCAAGTAACCGCAGTTTACGAAGAAAAATATGCAGACCACGAAGAATTTGACCGTATCATGCGTGATGTGGCTGGAATCTTGGAACAAATGGAGCACGCTGAAGTGCGTCGTTTGATCACAGAAGACAAGGTGCGTCCTGACGGTCGTAAGGTCGATGAAATCCGTCCTTTGGATGCGGTTGTTGACTATCTTCCTCGTGTACATGGTTCTGGCCTTTTCACTCGTGGACAAACTCAAGCCCTTTCAGTTTTGACCTTGGCTCCGATGGGAGAAACTCAAATCATCGATGGTTTGGACCCAGAGTACAAGAAACGCTTTATGCACCACTATAACTTCCCTCAATACTCTGTAGGGGAAACAGGTCGTTATGGTGCACCAGGTCGTCGTGAAATTGGTCACGGTGCTCTCGGTGAGCGTGCTCTTGCTCAAGTCTTGCCAAGTTTGGAAGAATTCCCGTATGCGATCCGCTTGGTAGCTGAGGTCTTGGAATCAAATGGTTCTTCTTCTCAAGCTTCTATCTGTGCGGGAACGCTTGCCCTTATGGCTGGTGGTGTGCCAATCAAGGCGCCAGTAGCTGGTATTGCTATGGGTCTTATCTCAGATGGAAATAACTACACAGTATTGACAGATATCCAAGGATTGGAAGACCACTTTGGAGATATGGACTTCAAGGTTGCCGGTACTCGTGAGGGGATTACAGCCCTTCAAATGGATATCAAGATTCAAGGGATTACTGCAGAAATCTTGACTGAGGCCCTTGCCCAAGCCAAGAAAGCGCGTTTTGAAATCCTTGATGTGATTGAAGCAACGATTCCAGAAGTTCGTCCAGAATTGGCTCCAACTGCACCGAAAATTGATACCATCAAGATCGATGTCGACAAGATTAAGATTGTCATCGGTAAGGGTGGAGAAACCATCGACAAGATTATCGCTGAGACAGGCGTTAAGATTGATATCGACGAAGAAGGTAATGTTTCTATCTACTCTAGCGACCAAGATGCTATTAACCGAACCAAAGAAATCATCGCTGGCTTGGTCCGTGAGGCTAAAGTAGATGAAGTTTACCATGCCAAGGTTGTTCGTATCGAGAAATTTGGTGCCTTTGTCAACCTCTTTGACAAGACAGATGCCCTCGTTCACATTTCGGAAATGGCTTGGACGCGTACCAACCGTGTAGAAGACTTGGTAGCTATCGGTGATGAAGTCGATGTTAAGGTTATCAAGATTGATGAAAAAGGCCGTATCGATGCCTCTATGAAAGTTCTTCTTCCTCGTCCTCCAAAACCTGAGCATGATGAAAAAGGTGAAAAGTCTGAGCGACCTCACCGTCCACGTCATCACAAGGACCACAAACCTAAGAAAGAATTTACAGAAACACCAAAAGATTCAGAATAAGAAAAGGAGAAATGTATGGGATGGTGGCGCGAAACCATTGATATTGTAAAAGAAAATGATCCAGCGGCACGCAACAGTTTGGAGGTTCTACTGACCTATCCAGGTGTCAAGGCCTTGGCTGCCCACCGTCTCTCGCATTTTCTCTGGAAGCATGGCTTTAAACTCTTGGCTCGTATGCACAGTCAGTTTTGGCGCTTTTGGACTCAGATTGAGATTCATCCAGGTGCCCAGATTGACTCAGGTGTTTTTATCGACCATGGTTCAGGTCTGGTGATTGGAGAGACGGCGATTGTTGAAAAAGGCGTTCTTCTCTATCACGGAGTGACTCTTGGTGGGACTGGTAAGGATGTTGGCAAACGCCATCCGACTGTGCGTAAAGGAGCTCTCATATCAGCCCATGCCCAAGTCATCGGACCGGTAGAAATCGGTGAAAATGCCAAAGTCGGTGCTGCTGCAGTAGTCGTGGCAGACGTACCTAGTGATGTGACAGTTGTCGGTATTCCAGCTAAGATTGTTCGCGTTCATGGACAGAAGGATGAACCAACGATCCACGAAGTCGAAGAAAAACGAGAGTACTACGTCAATAAACTAGAGCAGGCTAGAGAAGCCAGTCACCATTCATCAAGTCTGTAGGATAGGGTAGCAAAGTTATCGAGGTGAAGTATGACAGGAGGTAAGAACTATGTCAGATTTATCAGATGCAATTTTGAACCAGGCAGTTCTTGAGTTGCAAGAACGCTTGGATGGTCTTGCTAAGGAGCGCTTTATTAAACTGCCACCTAGCCACCAGCGTGAATGGGCTCATTATATCAGTGAAGCCAAAAAAGATGAGACCAAACTGCGCCGTCTAAATAAAATGAAGGCGGATTTGCTGGAGCCTTAAAGAAAGAGAAGTTATGCTATTAGAGGAATTTGAAGATGTAGCAGCAGTTATTGAGCCAACTGAAAAGCCAGTCCATGACAAGGGAGAGGTATGCGAAACCATCATTCTGTCCTTTAATGGCGAAATTCTGAAACGTTTGATTGAGTCAGAAGATGTCTATCCGGGAGGCTATTTGAAAAGCATAAACGGCCATCATCCATGGTATATTTATGGCCAAGGACCTAGCAAGCTAGCAGTTATGTTGGCTCCAATTGGGGCTCCCATGATAGTCGGCCAGCTGGAGGAGTTGGCGGCCAGAGGCTTCAAAAATTTCATCATTTTAGGTTCCTGTGGCGTTTTGGACCGCTCAATTGAGGCGGATAAAATTATCCTGCCTGCAGCTGCATTGCGAGATGAAGGAACTAGCTATCACTATGCCCCACCGGGTGACGAAGTCGCCTATGACGAGTCTCTGCTGATTGAGCTGGAAGCCATCTTTGACAAGCACAATATCGAGCATATCCGCACCAAGGCTTGGACGACTGATGCCTTTTATCGGGAAACGCCTGATAAGGTCAAGCGTCGCTTGGCTGCTGGAGCTCAAGTGGTGGACATGGAAGCTTCAGCTATCATGGCTTGGAGTCAATTTCGCAAGAGTAAAGTCTATCAGTTCTTCTACACAGCTGACTATGTGGATCATCATAACCGAACCTGGGATGCCCGCCATGAAGAGCGGACAGCTGATGCCATGACTTTTTTCACTATCGCTTTGACAATAGCAAAGGAACTAGAAAGGTAACTACAAGAATGGCAGTATATTTTTACGGCTGTATCACCATGGATGGCTACTTGGCAGACAGCCAGCACAGGATAGACTGGCTGCATCAGCTTGGTTCTGTAGAGGATACAGGCTATGATGACTTTTACAGGCAAATGGATATCACCATCATGGGCAAGCGGACCTTTGAGGAAATCCAAGATTTACAAGATGTAGAAAGTTTTTATCAAGCTACGGAAAACTATGTCTTTACGCATGATAGGCACCTGCCTGTCAGCAATTACCAGCCAGTAGCTGGGGATGTGGTGGACTTTGTTCAGCAGATTGACAAAGGCAAAAATGTCTTTGTGATTGGTGGTAATTCCTTGGTAGGACCGCTCTTGGATGCGGATCTTTTCGACCACCTCATTATTCAGATAGCGCCCCTTATCCTAGGAAAGGGGGTTCCCCTCTTTACCCAAGAGGAAGGGCAGCGCTTTTACCAACTGGATAGCCTCAGACAATTTGGCCCTTTTGCAGAGCTAGTTTTCAGCCGAAAAAGTCAGAAATAGAGAAGGGAGTGGACCGCATGATTAAAATTTATGACACCATGTCTCGTGATTTGCGAGAATTTGTACCTATTGAGGACGGCAAGGTTAAGATGTATGTCTGTGGGCCTACGGTCTACAACTATATCCACGTGGGGAATGCCCGTTCGACGGTGGCTTTTGATACCATTCGTCGTTATTTTGAATACCGTGGCTACGAAGTTGCCTATATTTCCAATTTTACGGATGTGGATGATAAGATTATCAACCGTGCCAAGGAAGAAGGCATCACGCCTCAGGAGGTTGCGGACAAGTACATTGCTGCCTTTCGTGAGGATGTGACGGCCTTGGGCGTGAAACCTGCGACTCGCCATCCGCGTGTAGTGGAGTTTATGGCTGACATCATTCGTTTTGTCGCTGACTTGATTGAAAAAGGCTTTGCCTACGAGAGTCAAGGGGATGTCTATTTCCGTGTGGAAAAATCTCACAACTATGCTAAGTTGGCCAATAAAACCTTGGAAGATTTGGAGCTGGGTGCTTCAGGTCGTACCGATGAAGAAACGGCTCGCAAGGAAAATCCTGTAGACTTTGCCCTTTGGAAAGCTGCAAAACCAGACGAGATTTCTTGGGACAGTCCTTGGGGACCTGGTCGTCCGGGCTGGCATATCGAGTGTTCGGTCATGTCGACAGGGATTTTGGGAGATACCATTGATATCCACGGTGGTGGAGCTGATTTGGAGTTTCCGCATCATACCAATGAAATTGCCCAGTCTGAAGCCAAAACAGGTAAGACTTTCGCCAACTACTGGATGCACAATGGCTTTGTCAATATCGACAATGTTAAGATGTCTAAATCCTTGGGCAACTTTATAACCGTACACGATGCCCTTAAAACTCTTGATGGGCAAGTGCTTCGTTTCTTCTTTGCCACTCAGCATTACCGCAAGCCTATCAACTTTACGGAAAAAGCAGTGCGAGACGCCGAGACTAATCTCAAATATCTAAAAAACACTTATGAACAACCATTTACAGGAAACGTGGATACCCAAGAGTTACAAGCCTTTAAAGACAAGTTTGTAGCTGCTATGGATGAGGATTTCAACTCTGCCAACGGTATCACAGTTGTCTTTGAAATGGCCAAGTGGATTAACTCTGGCAACTATGATGCAAGTGTTAAGCAAGCTCTTGCGGATATGTTGGAGGTCTTTGGGATTGTCTTTGTTGAGGAAGTTTTGGATGCAGACATTGAAGCCTTAATCCAAAAACGTCAAGAAGCGCGTGCTAATCGTGACTTTGCGACAGCAGACCAAATCCGTGACCAATTGGCTGCTCAAGGAATTAAGCTCCTTGACACCAAGGATGGAGTGAGGTGGACTCGTGATTGATGTCAATCTCATTAACGGGATTGCGCTTGCCTTCGAAGGAGATGCGGTTTATTCCATGTATATCCGTCGCCATCTCATCCTTAAAGGCATGACCAAACCCAACAAACTCCACCAAGAGGCGACTAAGTATGTGTCAGCCAAGGCTCAAGCTCACTTGATTGCCCTCATGTTGGAAGAGCAAGTCTTGACGGAAAAAGAAGAAGAAATCTATAAACGAGGCCGCAATACCAATAGCCACACAAAGGCTAAAAATGCGGATGTCGTAACTTATCGCATGTCTACAGGATTTGAAGCGGTCATGGGCTATCTCCATCTGACTGAAAATGTGGAGCGTCTAGAGACTATAATTTCTTGGTGCATCCAAAAAGTGGAGGGCTAGAATATGATTGCAAAGGAATTACAAGACTGGTTCCCTGAAGCTCAGATTTCAGATCAGCCAGTAGAGAAACCGGGCTATCTTACTCTTCCTTTAGCTTCTCAGCAGTGGATTTTACTGGAGGAAGCTGGGCTCAGCGAGCGTGAAAAGCAGCTGGTTGCCCTTTTGACCCAGCAGGAGCAGGCTCGTTCGCTCAATCCTTGGTATCCCTATTTGATTGAGGGGAAGGGGCAGGCACCGCAAGCTTTCAAAAAGATTCAATTGGTTTATTGCCATCTGTCTTATTACCAACAGGAAAATCTAGCCTCTTGGTTGGATATGATGCAAACTCTCTTTCCCAACTGCCAGACAGTATTGCAGGTCGGAGTTCAGGATTATGTATTTGTGCTTCAACAAGATAAGTACAGCTCTGTCCGCTCAATCTTATCTGATACGATTGAAGCGGTTGAGTATGACTTTGGCCTTCGTCTGTCGATCATGTTAGGCCAGGTTTGGCCTCAGACAGGCCCTCAAGCCCTATCAGACTTGATCAAAGCGGAGCGAGATTTGTTTAAGACTTGGTGGCGTCAGGGGCATCAAGGTGTACATACCTTTTCACAGCTATATCTTTGGAGTATGGGAGAAAGGATTGTGGACCTGAGAGTCATTAAAGACTGCCTGCACCAGATGATTTTGGACCAGGACCAGATTCAGGAAATTATCCTTTCTCTCTGGGAAAACAGTGCCGTCCTAACTAAAACGGCCCAGCAACTCTATCTGCACCGCAACTCTCTCCAATACAAGATTGATAGATGGGAAGAATTGACAGGGCTTCAGTTGAAGGAGTTAACGGATCTTACCTTGTGTTATCAGTTGATTTTACCAGATATTCTTTAAAGTTTTGTGCAAGTTGCACAGAACTTTTTTATTTTTTTGGTCACCTTGCCATAGAAATGTAAAGCGTTTTCATTTATAATAAAACTATCAAAAAATAAAAGGAGTTCACCTTCCATGGTAGAATTAAATCTTAAAAACATTTACAAAAAATATCCAAACAGCGAACACTACTCAGTTGAAGACTTTAACTTGGACATTAAAGATAAGGAGTTTATCGTTTTCGTAGGTCCTTCAGGATGTGGTAAATCAACAACTCTTCGTATGATTGCTGGTCTTGAAGACATTACAGAAGGTACTGCATCTATCGATGGCGTGGTTGTCAACGACGTAGCTCCAAAAGACCGTGACATCGCCATGGTATTCCAAAACTACGCTCTTTACCCACACATGACTGTGTATGACAACATGGCTTTTGGTTTGAAATTGCGTAAGTACAGCAAAGAAGACATCGACAAACGTGTGCAAGAAGCAGCAGCAATCCTTGGTTTGAAAGAATTCTTGGATCGTAAACCAGCTGACCTTTCAGGTGGTCAACGTCAACGTGTTGCCATGGGTCGTGCTATCGTCCGTGATGCAAAAGTGTTCTTGATGGACGAACCTTTGTCAAACTTGGATGCCAAGCTTCGTGTATCTATGCGTGCTGAAATTGCGAAGATCCACCGTCGTATCGGTGCTACAACTATCTACGTAACCCACGACCAAACAGAAGCGATGACACTTGCAGACCGTATCGTTATCATGTCAGCAACTAAGAACCCTGCTGGTACAGGTACTATCGGACGTGTTGAACAAATCGGTACCCCTCAAGAAGTTTACAAAAACCCAGTTAACAAATTTGTAGCAGGATTTATCGGAAGCCCAGCTATGAACTTCATCAATGTGAAATTGGTTGGTAGCGAAATTGTTTCTGACGGTTTCCGCTTGAAAGTTCCAGAAGGTGCTTTGAAAGTTCTTCGTGATAAAGGCTACGAAGGAAAAGAATTGATCTTCGGTATCCGTCCAGAAGATGTGAATGCAGAACCTGCTTTCCTTGAAACATTCCCAGAGTCAGTTGTCAAAGCTACTATCTCCGTATCAGAATTGCTTGGTTCAGAATCTCACCTTTACTGCCAAGTTGGTAAAGACGAATTTGTTGCAAAAGTGGATGCTCGTGACTACTTGCAAACAGGTGCAACAGTTGAACTTGGATTTGACTTGAACAAAGCACACTTCTTCGACGTAGAAACTGAAAAAACTGTCTACTAAGCAAATGAAATGTCAAAACACTGCTAGAGAAATCTGGCAGTGTTTTTTTAATGATTGGTATTGGCATAAAAACAGGCTTTTCTAGTTTTCATATCCTTAAAAAAGTGATAAAATGGTAGGAAGAATTGGAGAGTATAGATGCCGAAAGAAGTGAATTTGACGGGCGATCAGGTAGTCGCTTTAACGAGAGAATATTTAACAAAGGAAGACGTTGCTTTTGTACAAAAAGCATTGATTTACGCAGTTGACTGTCATAGTGGGCAGTTTCGGAAATCAGGTGAGCCCTATATTATTCATCCCATTCAGGTAGCAGGCATTCTGGCTAAGCTCAAGCTAGATGCCGTAACCGTTGCCTGCGGTTTTTTGCATGACGTGGTTGAGGATACAGATGCGACACTGGATGATTTGGAGAGAGAGTTCGGTCATGATGTTCGGATTATCGTCGATGGGGTGACCAAGCTTGGTAAGGTTGAGTACAAATCACTCGAGGAACAATTGGCTGAAAATCACCGCAAGATGCTTATGGCCATGTCTGAGGATATCCGTGTTATCTTGGTTAAATTATCGGACCGTTTGCACAATATGCGGACTCTCAAACACCTTCGAAAGGACAAGCAAGAACGGATTTCCAGAGAAACCATGGAAATTTATGCACCACTTGCTCATCGTCTAGGGATTTCCAGTGTCAAGTGGGAGTTGGAAGATCTATCTTTCCGTTACCTCAATCCAACTGAGTTTTACAAGATTACCCACATGATGAAAGAAAAACGCAGAGAACGTGAGGCTCTGGTCGACGAAGTCGTAACCAAGTTGGAGGACTATGCTACCGAACGCAATCTCAAAGGGAAAATCTATGGTCGTCCTAAGCATATCTATTCGATCTACCGCAAGATGCAGGATAAGAAGAAACGCTTTGAGGAAATTTATGACCTGATTGCCATTCGTTGTATCTTGGATACCCAAAGTGATGTCTATGCCATGCTGGGGTATGTGCATGAACTTTGGAAACCTATGCCAGGCCGCTTCAAAGACTATATCGCCAATCGTAAGGCCAACGGTTACCAGTCTATTCATACGACTGTTTATGGGCCAAAAGGTCCGATTGAATTCCAGATTCGTACCAAAGAAATGCACGAGGTTGCTGAATACGGGGTAGCAGCTCACTGGGCTTATAAGAAAGGCATTAAAGGGCAGGTCAACAGCAAGGAATCTGCTATTGGGATGAACTGGATCAAGGAGATGATGGAGCTCCAAGACCAGGCTGACGATGCCAAGGAATTTGTGGACTCTGTTAAAGAAAACTATCTGGCGGAGGAGATTTACGTCTTTACTCCAGATGGTGCGGTTCGCTCCCTACCAAAAGATTCAGGACCGATTGACTTTGCCTATGAAATCCATACCAAAGTCGGTGAAAAAGCGACAGGTGCCAAGGTCAATGGCCGTATGGTTCCGTTGACAACCAAGCTTAAGACAGGGGATCAGGTTGAAATTATCACCAACCCCAACTCCTTTGGTCCAAGTCGTGACTGGCTCAACATGGTCAAGACCAGTAAGGCACGCAACAAGATTCGTCAGTTCTTTAAAAATCAAGACAAGGAATTATCCGTTAACAAGGGCCGTGAGATGTTGATGGCCCAGTTCCAAGAAAACGGCTATGTGGCCAATAAATTCATGGACAAGCGTCACATGGACGAGGTCCTTCAAAAGACCAGCTATAAGACGGAGGAAGCTCTCTATGCAGCCATTGGTTTTGGAGAAATTGGCGCTATTACCGTCTTTAACCGTTTGACTGAAAAGGAACGCCGCGAGGAAGAACGTGCCAAGGCCAAGGCGGAAGCAGAAGAGCTTGTCAAAGGTGGCGAAGTTAAGGTTGAAAATAAAGAAACCCTCAAGGTCAAGCATGAGGGTGGTGTGGTCATTGAAGGGGCTTCAGGTCTCCTAGTTCGGATTGCTAAGTGTTGCAATCCAGTGCCAGGTGACGACATTGTCGGCTACATTACTAAGGGACGCGGTGTAGCTATTCACCGTGTGGATTGTATGAATCTCCGTGCCCAAGAAAACTATGAGCAACGTCTCCTTGATGTGGAATGGGAAGATCAATTCTCAAGCAAGGAATACACTGCCCACATCGATATCTATGGTCTCAACCGTACAGGACTCTTAAATGATGTTCTGCAAGTTCTCTCCAACACGACAAAGAATATCTCAACCGTTAATGCTCAACCAACCAAGGATATGAAATTTGCTAATATCCATGTCTCATTTGGTATTTCCAACCTCTCTACACTGACCACAGTCGTGGACAAGATTAAGAGTGTGCCAGAGGTCTACTCTGTCAAACGGACCAACGGCTAATTCTCCCTTCAGTTACTAGAAAGGCTATTATGAAAATCATTATCCAACGGGTTAAAAAAGCTCAAGTCAGTATCGAAGGTCAGGTTCATGGAAAGATCAATCAGGGACTCTTATTGCTGGTAGGTGTAGGCCCAGAGGACCAAGAGGAAGATCTGGATTATGCTGTGAGAAAACTGGTCAACATGCGGATTTTTTCAGACGCAGAAGGCAAGATGAATCTGTCTGTCAAGGATATTGAAGGGGAAATCCTTTCTATTTCCCAGTTTACCCTCTTTGCGGATACCAAGAAAGGCAATCGTCCCGCCTTTACAGGTGCAGCCAAGCCGGATATAGCAACTGCCTTCTATGAGGCTTTCAATCAAAAGCTAGCTCAGGAAGTACCTGTTCAGACAGGCATCTTTGGAGCGGATATGCAGGTGGAGCTGGTAAATGATGGGCCAGTTACCATCATTCTTGATACTAAAAATAGATAAGAAAACCAAGCCCAGTTGGCTTGGTTTTTGTTTATAGACACTCCCAGAAGGCGATGTGTTTGTTGTAAAAGTCGGGATAGTTTTCTCTTAGGTGGCTAGCCGTCATATAATATAAAGTAGAATGACAGGAAGTAAAGACTGGAGTAAGAGGGTAGAAATATTGAGGGTCAGTGATGGCTAAAAAGACAAATAATAGAAAATCGCTGATGAGCACTCCTAAATAGTAGAAGCGAATTTTTTTGTTCATCTGAGGATAAATCTCAGAGAAATGTTTTTTGAGTCGATTGACCAAGCGAAATAGCAGTAGTCCTTGAGCAAGGATGAAAATGAAGCAAAAAATCAGGCCTCTCTCCAAAGAAAGTTCGTATCGGGGTCTGAAAGTTACCAACAGTAGCAAATCGCTGACTACAATGGCTGCAAAATGGATTCTAAAGAGCTTTTTCATAGGAAGACCTCCCTCTTTTATCTAGCTTCATTCTACACCAAACGAATGGGACTTACAAGCAAAATAATAAAAAATCCCTGAAAGGAATTTCTTTCAGGAATAAGGGGTTAGTTGATTTTTTCGACATAGAGTTGTTTGGCGATATCGATGCTAACTTGGAGGTCTTCACCTTTGTTGACCAGTGTAAAAGTATTGGAAAAATTATCAAACTGCTTGACTTTGACTTGGTCACCGATATGGATTTCATGCTTTTCTAGATATTTGAGTAGTTCAAAACTATCATGAACGCGAGTCAGGAGATAGGTTCCAGTTTCTTGGACGTCTGCCAGTGGTAAGTTGTTGATTTCAACCAAGAGCTCTCCCTTGGCTGGGATGGTTCCTCCGTGGGGACAGGTTTTAGGGAAGCCCAGGAGTTTATCCAGTCTCTCTACGAAGAGATCGGATACAGTGTGCTCTAGGACCTCAGCTTCTTCGTGGATCTGGTCACTAGTATAGTCGAGATGGTGAACTAGAAAGACCTCAATCAACCGGTGTTTGCGATAGAGCTCGGAGACTAGTTTGAGCCCAATATCTGTCAATAGATAGCCGTTCTCCTTATCCTTGAGGATGAGATTCTCACTTTTCATACGTTTGATCATCTCTGTTACGGCAGGTGGAGAGACTTGCATACGGGCAGCAATTTCCTTATTGGTGATTCTCTGCATCTCCGTACCGATTTCATAAATACATTTTAGGTAGTCTTCTTTATTTGGCGTCATTCGTTTCCTCTTGTCTTTTCTCTCCATCTAGTATATCAAAAAAAGCTAGATTTCTCTAGCCTTCTGCCCTAATGGCTTTGATTTTAGTCCAGTTCTTTAACTGCAGCAATGGCAGCTTCAAAGTCTGGTTCCGTGTTGATGTTGTCAACGTATTCTACGTAACGGATGACATTGTCAGTATCGAGAACAAAGACGGCACGTGCAAGGAGATGCCATTCGTTGATCAAAAGGGCATAATCGCGCCCGAAAGAATGGTCAAAGTAGTCTGAAAGCATGATGGCATTGTCAAGGCCTTCAGCCCCGCACCAGCGTCCTTGGGCAAATGGTAGGTCCATAGAAACAGTAAGAACGACGGTATTGTCGAGGTTAGCTAGTTCTTGGTTGAATCGACGTGTTTGCGTTGAGCAGATACCAGTATCGATAGAAGGGACAACACTCAAGACTTTCTTCTTTCCATCAAAGTCAGCTAGCGTTTTTTTAGAGAGATCGGTTGTCGTAAGAGAAAAGTCAAGTGCCTTGTCTCCGACTTGCAGTTGTTTACCTGTAAAAGTTACAGGACTTCCGAGAAAAGTGGTCATGAAACTACTCCATTCTTTTTTCTTTTATTTTACCGAGAATTGTCAGATTTTTCCAATGATTTGACTGGAAATTAAGCGATAAAAAACGCCTGTTCATGTGAGAACGACGTTTTTAATGGATTACTTAGACAAACCTTCAGCAATCTTGTCAAGGTTGTATTTCATCATGTTGTAGTAGCTGTCGCCTTCTTTGCCTTCTTCAGCGATTGAGTCAGTAAAGATTTGCGCGTAAATTGGGATATTTGTGTCTTGTGAAACAGTCTTCATTGGACGGTCATCGACACTTGATTCAACAAAGAGAGATGGAACTTTTGTTTGGCGAAGCTTTTCAACCAAGGTCTTGATTTGTTCAGGTGTTCCTTCTTCTTCTGTGTTGATTTCCCAGATGTAGGCACTTGGGACACCGTAGGCTTTAGAGAAGTATTTGAAGCATCCTTCGCTGGTTACGATGAGTTTCTTCTCAGCAGGGATATTGTTAAATTTCTCTTTGGCTTCCTTGTCTAGTTTGTCTAGTTTTTCAGTATAGTCTTTGAGATTTTTTTCGTAGAATTCCTTGTTGCTAGGATCTTTGGCAATGAGCTGTTTAGCGATATTTTTAGCATAAATCATCCCATTTTCAAGGTTGAGCCAAGCGTGTGGGTCTTCTTTGCCTTTCTCGTTTTGGCCTTCAAGGTAGATAACATCAACGCCTTCGCTGACTGCAAAGTAGTCTTTGTTTTCAGTTTTCTTGGCATTTTCGACCAATTTGGTAAACCAAGCATTGCCACCTGTTTCAAGGTTGATACCGTTATAGAAAATCAAGTCAGCTTGAGAAGTTTTCTTAACATCTTCAGGAAGTGGTTCGTATTCGTGTGGGTCTTGACCAACAGGAACGATACTGTGAAGATCAATCTTGTCACCAGCGATATTTTTGGTAATATCAGCAATGATTGAGTTAGTAGCAACAACTTTTAGTTTTTGACCAGAAGTAGCATCTTTTTTTCCGCTAGCACATGCTACAAGTGCAATGACGGAAAGAAAGAGTACAAGCAATGTACCTAATTTTTTCATTAGATTCCTCCAGAAAGGGTCTCCCCTTATTTATTGATTTTTTTATGTTTCAGTTTCAAATATCGTTGTTTTGGAGCGATAAAGAAGCTAATGAGAAAGAAACTGGCAGATGTGAGCACGATGCTCGATCCTGCTGCGAGATTGAAGCTATAGCCGATAAAGAGTCCCACAACAGAAGCCAGAGCTCCGAGGCTTGATGAAAGAAAAATCATGCTCTTTAGACTATTAGCATAGAGATAAGCCGTCGCAGCTGGGGTGATTAGCATAGCCACGATAAGAATGGTTCCAACACTTTGCATGGCGGTGACGGACACAAGGGTCAAGAGCACCATGAGCAGATAGTGGTAGAAATCGACAGGCATTCCCATGGCTTTAGCTAGGAGCTCGTCAAAGGATGTAATCAATAGTTGTTTAAAGAAAATCCCGATAATCAAGAGAATGATTGCCCCCACACCAATGGTAATCCACATGTCCATGTCTTGGACAGCGAGGATATTCCCGAAAAGGATATGGAAGAGGTCTGTCGAACTCTTGGCAACACTAATCAAGATGACACCTAGGGCTAAGAAAGATGAAAAGGTAATACCAATGGCAGTGTCACTCTTGATGATAGAGTTTCCCTTGATGTAGGTAATGATGATGGAGGCCATCAAGCCAAAGATGATCGCTCCGATAAAGAAATCAATTCCCAAGATAAAGGAAAGGGCTACGCCGGGCAAAACTGCGTGAGAGATAGCATCTCCCATGAGAGACATCCCACGTAGGATGATAAAACATCCCACAGCTCCAGCAACCACTCCGATGACTATAGCTGTTATCAAGGCGTTTTGTAGGAAATGGAAATGTTGCAATCCATCGATAAATTCTGCTATCATAGGTCACCTCCATTGAAAAAGAGTTTGCTACCGTAGGCCTTCTTAAGATTGGCTTCGGTAAAGGTTTCTTTAGTCGGACCAAGGTCTATTAATTCTCGATTGAGAAGCAAAACTTGATCGAAATAATGGGGGACTTTGCTGAGGTCATGATGGACGATGAGAACTGTTTTACCAGCTTTTTTAAGGTCTCTCAGCGTGTTCATGATAATCTCTTCACTAACCGAATCAATCCCTACAAATGGCTCATCTAGAAAGATGTAGTCAGCTTCCTGCACTAAGCAACGGGCAATCAACACACGTTGAAATTGTCCGCCTGAGAGCTGGCTGATTTGGCGATCAGCATAGTCTGATAGTCCAACGATTTCAAGTGCATCTGCCACTTTTTTCCAGTGGCTGGCCTTTAAGGTGTGAAAGAGTGGGATGGATGGATAGAGTCCCAGAGAGACACATTCCTTGACCTTGATAGGGAAATTGTAGTCGATATGGATTTTTTGCTCGACATAGGCAACCCGATGTAAAGATTTCTTGAATTCTTTGTCATCGAGAAAGGCCTGACCTTCATGTGGGATAATTCCCAACATACTTTTTAATAAAGTTGATTTTCCAGCACCGTTTGGACCAATAATTCCGGTAATAGTTGGTCCTTGGAGCACTAGTGAAATATCCTTTAGTGCCAACGTTTCTTTGTAGGAGACACTGAGGTTTTCGATACGTATCATACAGTTGTATTCCTCCTGCCTTTTAATATACCTTAAAAAAAAAATTAAGTCAAGTTAATTTTTGAAAAATTTAAAATAATAACTGAAAAATGAAGTGAAAAGAGAAACCATTTTTAATTGCATTCCCAAGTGTTTTTTGCTAAGCTAAGAATAAGTGAAAAAATGAAAGCGAGAACAAGATGACACGTTATCAAGACGATTTTTATGATGCAATCAATGGCGAATGGGAAAAAACAGCTGTCATTCCAGCTGACAAATCTCGAACAGGTGGTTTTATTGACCTTGACGAGGAAATTGAAGAGTTGATGCTGGCGACTACAGACAAGTGGTTGGCAGGTGAAGAAGTCCCAGAGGATGCCATCCTCGCAAACTTTGTTAAGTACCATCGTATGGTACGTGATTTTGACAAGAGAGAAGCAGATGGGATCAAGCCTGTCCTTCCTCTACTTAAGGAATACCAAGACTTGGAGAGTTTTGAAGATTTTACCAGCAAACTGGCAGAGTTTGAACTAGCAGGTAAACCAAACTTCCTTCCATTTGGTGTATCACCAGACTTTATGGATGCCAGAACCAATGTTCTCTGGGCAAGTGCTCCAGGAACTATCTTGCCAGATACGACTTACTACGCTGAAGACCATCCTCAGCGTGAGGAGCTCTTGAATCTTTGGAAGGAAAGCACTACGAATCTTCTCAAAGCCTATGATTTTTCAGATGAGGAAATCGCAGACTTACTAGAGAAAAGATTGGAATTGGACCGTCGCATTGCGGCTGTGGTGCTTTCTAACGAAGAAAGTTCAGAATATGCCAAACTCTACCATCCATACGCTTATGAAGATTTCAAGAAATTTGCTCCTGCCCTACCTTTGGATGATTTCTTCCAAGCAGTGATTGGACAGACTCCAGACAAGGTTATCGTAGACGAGGAACGTTTCTGGCAAGCAGCAGAGCAATTCTATAGTGAAGAAGCGTGGCCTCTACTCAAAGCAACCTTGATTTTGGGTGTGGTCAATCTATCAACAAGCTATCTCACAGATGAGATTCGTGTCTTGTCAGGTGCTTATGGTCGTGCCCTTTCAGGTGTTCCAGAAGCTCAGGATAAGGTCAAGGCAGCTTATCACTTGGCCCAAGGTCCTTTCAAGCAAGCTCTTGGTCTCTGGTATGCGCATGAAAAATTCTCCCCAGAAGCTAAGGCTGACGTAGAGAAAAAAGTAGCAACTATGATTGACGTTTATAAGGAACGCTTGGCTAAGAACGACTGGCTCACACCTGAAACGCGAGACAAGGCCATTGTCAAACTTAATGTCATCAAGCCTTATATCGGTTATCCAGAGGAATTGCCAGCCCGCTACAAGGACAAGGTAGTGGACGAAACTGCCAGTCTCTTTGAGAATGCCCTAGCCTTTGCGCGTGTGGAAATCAAGCACAGCTGGAGCAAGTGGAACCAACCAGTTGATTACAAGGAGTGGGGGATGCCTGCTCACATGGTCAATGCCTACTACAATCCTCAGAAGAACTTGATTGTCTTCCCAGCGGCCATTTTACAGGCTCCATTCTATGACTTGCATCAGTCGTCTTCTGCCAACTACGGTGGTATTGGTGCTGTTATTGCCCATGAAATCTCTCATGCCTTTGACACAAATGGTGCTTCCTTTGATGAAAATGGTAGCCTCAAGGATTGGTGGACAGAGAGTGACTATACTGCTTTCAAAGAAAAAACACAAAAAGTTATCGACCAGTTTGATGGGCAAGAATCTTACGGAGCAAGAATCAACGGAAAATTAACCGTATCCGAAAACGTTGCCGACTTGGGCGGAATTGCTGCAGCCCTTGAAGCTGCTAAGAGAGAACCAGACTTCTCAGCTGAAGAATTCTTCCACAACTTTGCTCGTATCTGGCGCATGAAAGGCCGTCCAGAATTGATGAAGCTTATGGCCAGTGTCGATGTGCACGCGCCTGCCAAACTCCGTGTCAATGTGCAAGTACCAAACTTCGATGACTTCTTTACAACATACGATGTCAAAGAAGGCGACGGCATGTGGCGTTCACCAGAGGATCGTGTGATTATTTGGTAAAGTAAGTCCTTAATCAAGTATCATCTTGGGATTAATGATTCATTTTTGAAGTTTATCCATCTGAAAATGCAATGCTATCGAGGTAAACATGAAGAAATTTTTAATAATGCTATCAGCTATTTTTTCGATTGCAGTTCTAGCATCTTGTGGTCTCAATAAAAATAGGAACAATACAGAACCTTCATCTGCACTATCATCTGTCTCCAAAGACGATAAGACTAGTGTATCAACAGAAGCAAAGGCTGAAAATACTAGTGACTCGTCAACCAAGGAATCACAATCGACTGCTGAAAATAAGAAAGAAACCAGACAAGATTTATATAAAGAAGTGATTGAACGCTATAAACACTTTACAGACCTTTTAAAACAAGGTAATAGAGAAGATTTATACAAGGAAAGTAAACAAGATAAGATTACTTCAGAAGAATATGGCCTGGTTTTCTCTCGAATGGATTATCAAAATGCATCTGATTGGAAATACGCAATTGTTGATTTGAATAAGGATGGTCAAGACGAGTTGCTTATTGGCGATGAAAAATTTGTTTCAGCCATTTATTATTTGGAAAATCAAAAACCTAGCTTACTTCACACAGCATATATAGCTTCTGCAGGTGGTTTTCGCTCAGGATTTGATATTTATGAAAACGGTCAAGTCTCTTATGCAGATTGGCAGACAACTCGTCCAGAAATGAATCTGGCTCTATATTCGTTTGATAAAAATGGAGTGCAGAAGATTAAAGAAGCAACTATTCAAATCGGTGGCAACGAAAAAGCAGAGCAAGTTTTAGATATTTCTTCTGAAAAACTTGATTTGTCTAACATTGGTTGGAAAGAATTGAATCCGGCTAATTAGTTTTGAATTACTTTTCTAGTCAATATTGATTCTTCTGAGCAAATATTAACATAAAAATAGAAGCTACAAAAAACCGAGGAAATTATCCTTGGTTTTTTGTTTGCTAGAAAAAGGGATTAAAGGTCTTTTCGTGAGCGATGGTCGTAGCTGGACCATGCCCAGGATAGACATCGTAGTTAGGAAGAGTAAAGAGTTGCGTCTGAATGCTATGGAGGAGTTGTTCCGTGCTACCTGTAGGAAGGTCTGTCCGTCCGATGGTTTCTCGGAAAAGAGCATCTCCGGTCAAGACTAGATGAGCATCAGGAAAGACCAGGGAAACGCCGCCGATAGAGTGCCCTGGGGTCGGTAGAACGGTAAAACGAAATTCCTCAAGCTGGTATTCCTCATGAAAGACAAAGGTGTGCTCTGCTGGTTTTGCGACCACATCTGCCATATCATCATGACGAGGGAGACCAGAGAGATTATCGACTGGAGTGTAAAGCCAGCTAGCTTCGCTCTCTGCTACATAAACTGGAGGATTTCCAAAAGTCTCGCGAACCAAGTCCAGACTCATAATATGGTCGTAGTGGGTGTGGGTCAGGAGAATCGCGCAGACGGGTTTGTTGATTTTTTCGATAGTCATGCGAATAGCTTCCCAATGGCTACCTGGGTCAACCACAATCAGGTGTTGGTTTCCCTCTATGTAGTAGGTATTTTCATAGGCAACGGGATTCACGGTTTTATGGATTTTCATACTGGCTCCAATCTCAAAGAATGTACTAAACTAAGTATAGCATAGAAGAGAGAAATAAAGTGAAAAGAAAGTCCCACTTTTGTGTTAGAGGGACAATGATCTTATTTAAACTTGAAACCTTCGTAAATGAGTTTTGCTTTGGGATTCTTTTTCTTGATTTGCTTGGCAAGGGCTTTCATCATAGGAAGAGGTCCACACATATAGACCGTAGTCTGGTCAGGGATTTCTTCTTGATCCAAAGTCAGGTATCCTTTTTCATTGCTATCGATCAGCTGCAGGTCAAAGTTAGCATTTTGACGGGCGTAGTCTCGAAGTAGATCTAGGTAGACAGCATTTTCCTCTCCACGGAAACTATAGTAGAAGCGGACGCTCTTGTCTAGGATAGGATGCTCCCGGATATAAGAGATGAAAGGTGTCATTCCAATTCCACCTGCGATCCAGATTTGCTGCTTTGGACCATGTTCCATAGTCATATGCCCATAGGCGCGATCAACCGCAACCTTGCTACCAACTTGAAGATTGTCATAGATATTCTTGGTGTGGTCACCAGAGTTTTTTATCGTAAAATAAAGAGTTCGTCCTTGCCCTCCTGAGATGGAGAAAGGGTGTGGAGCAGTCTCAAAACCTTTTTGGAAAATTTTTAGAAAGGCAAATTGTCCATATTCGTAGGTGAAAGGATGACTAAGTTCGATTTCAATTTCAGTTGTATCGTGGTTGAGGCGTTTGATTCCTACGATTTTTCCAAGATAGGTGAAACCGACTTTTTGATAAAGAAAAATAATATAAAAACCTGCAAGCAAGCCTAAAAGAGCATAGATTCCAAAGATAAGACCTAGGAAACTAAAGGAGAGAAGACGATTTCCCATGATCATCAAAACATGAAAAAGGCCAAAGATATAGGCTAGATAAACCAATCGATGAATCCATCTCCATGCTTCATACTGGATATATTGTCCCAGATAGGCAACCAGAACGATGCTGATAAAGATATAGATAGCAATATTTCCAAACTGGGCGGCCAAATGCGAACCCCAGAGACCGCCCATGCTAAAGTTGTGTAGGGTTAGTAGGAGAATGGATAGAAAAGCCGTGAATTTATGAGCTAGATACATCTTTTCAAGTCCGTTGAACCAAGCCTCAAGCAAGGGTAAACGGCTAGCTAGTATAAAAGTAAGTGAGAGGGTAGTGAGAGCTAAACCAGGGATTAGAAACTGACTAGCACCTGAACTGATCCAAGCTAGAATAGTCAGAAGCATACTAAGTCCGATAAATAAAATACCTTTTAATGATTTCATAGTAGAATTCCTTTCATGGATTTATCTTATATTAGATGTAATAATATTTGTTACATTTTAACAAAAAATGAATCTCTAGTCAAGGTTTAGGTTCTAGGCCTCTAAGTCAAATCTTCATGATAATCCATAAATAATGGCTAAGAAATATACTGTTAAATTTGTGCACTTCTTATAGAAAATTTTTTGTTATAACAATGTAAGGCTTGGGAAAATTTAACTTCTACAAGACTCCAAAAAATAAATTGATACATTAAAGTGTATTTTATTTAATTATAAGATAAATGATTCCGGGAGTTTACACGCTGTAAACCTTCATGGATATTGGTTTTTTAAAGCATTTACCATTAAATTATTTTTGTATTTTTCTAAAATAAAATTATAAAAGTTGTTGAAAAAGATAGGGAAAAGTGTTAGTATGAATATGCATATTGAATACGAGGATATAATCCTTTTGAAATATCAAAATTTAAAAGCCTTTTTAAGGAGAGAAAGAAATTTTGTTTTTCTATATTTCAATATCAACATAATGAAAATAGGGAGGTTGTGTATCTTATGAAGAGTAAGCAACAGGGTTTTAGAACGGAGAAGTACATTCGTTATGGCATTCGGAAGTACAGCTTTGGGGCAGCGTCGGTGGCAATTGCGACCGGTTTGATGATGTTCCTAGGTAATGGTGCGGTATCGGCAGCGGAAGTACAAGGTGCAGATGCAACAGTGGCAACGACAACACCAGTAGCAACAAAGGAGTCGGAGTCAACTATAACGGCGGAGAAATCTGAAGCTAAGGCGTCAGAAAAAGTAGTAGAGACTAAAAAAGTTGATAAGACTGCTCTGACTAAAAAAGTAGTTGAGTTAGAAGCGAAGATTGCATCTGCAAAGAAAGCTGATGCAACAGCGATAGCTACTGCAAATGAAGTATTGACTGCGGCAAAGGCAGTTCTTGCAAACGAAACTGCAAAACAGGCTGATATCGATGCAGAGCATGCTAAAGTTGAAGCTTTGATTACAGTTGTAGTTGAGTCAGACGAAGCTGGGAAACAAGTTGAGAAAACAGCAGCAACTACAGCAGTCAAACCAGTGGCGACCACTGCTACAGAAAAAGCAGAAAAAGTAGAAGAAACAAAAGAAACTGTCGAACCAGTCCAAGAAGCTAAAAAAGTCTTAGAACAAGTTACCTCTGAAGCTGAGGTAACCAATGTTTTAGCAACTGAAGCAATCCGGAAAAATCAGCTTGAGGCTGAAAACAAAGCGGCAATTGAGGCGGCGATAGCTAATAATAAAGAAGTTATTGCGGAAGCTAAAAAAGTGTTAGTTACGGATAGCGTTACAGCTAGACAAGGCAATGAACAATTGTCACGTTTGAACGAGTCAATTCTTGCAGTATATAATGAACTAAAAAAAGCAGGAATCGGAAAAGATGGAAACTTCGGAGTAGCTTTGGCTGCTCAAGATTTCTATGCTGAAGAGGGTTCTAACACAACTCATGCATCGGAAACAAACGCTGCAAATCATACTGGTAAAGATACCTATACGATCCCGGTACAAGAAATTAAATTAATTAAAGGTACTGATGCTACAGGGCTAGAGATTGAAGTCTATTCTAATCAACGGACTGGTGAAGATACCAATGCTGGAAATGGGATGCATACAGAACAAGGTGGAAAAACTGGTCATAACAACAAAGGACGTGTAGACTATCCATTAACCCCTGATGCTGCTAAAAAGTTAGCTGAAGAAGCACCACTTTGGAGAAATAAACTCCGTGCGGATGGGTCAAGAATTTCAAACGCTGCGACGTCAATATACTCTGCTAACGGTGGTTATGAATACCTAGCTACAGAAATTTATGGCTATGGGTATGAACAAGGAGTTGACAGAGTTTATATTAAAGGTTTGAAAGATCGTATTGCAGTTACAGAAAAAGCTAAGCAAGCTGGTTGGAGTCTTACCTCTGTAACACCAACTAACCTTGTACCAGGTGTTACTTATGATGAGGCGACAGATACCATTCAAGGTAAAGTAGTTGCTGGTATTGAAAATGGAGTGTATGACTTACGATTCAATATTACTGCAACGAATACAGATGGGCGGACTGTCACCTTCCAAATTCAGAATCTACGTGCTGGTTGGGTAGGTTGGCAAGATAGCACACCTCCTACAATTCAGTCAGATTCAGCTCGTTATGATAGAACTGTTGGTGATGATGCGAATATCAATCTTCGTTTTCATGATTCTTCGGGAGCTAGTGCGATACCTGGCAATTCAGCAGGAAACTATGACTATACAACTGCTGAAGGTAAAGTAGTTAAAGTTCGTCAAAATTCTTCTAAAGCAGTCACAGGTGTCTCAGGCTACAACACTATAGGAGCAGAATTAGATGATTCTAAAGTGTTGATTCCTGGCACCAACTATACTGTAACAAACAGTACTGCTGAAGAGCAAAAAGCTGCTGGAACCAACATGGGTAATGCTGTCATTGGAGGTAAGGTGACAGAGGCAGGTATCTATACCGTTTCAGTATTTGCTAAAGATTATGATAAATTATCTAATAATACGACATGGAATCAGTCAGGTCAAGAGGCGCACGGTTCTATTACTGTAGTTGTTAAGCCTAAAGTTGAAGTTCAAAACGTTGAAACCTATTCAACAACAGTTCCTGTTAAAATCTCGAAAGGTGCTACAAGTGCTAAGGTTACAATGCCAGATGGAACTGTAACAAACTTGAAAGCCGTTAATGGTAAATGGCTTGTAGATAGTGGTTCAACCAATACTGCTGTTACTGAAAATCAAGAACTAGGTGCTGTAGATTCAAATACCGTCTTTAATATTCCAGTCACGTCAGAAGCAACTGCAAAAGTTGGTGTTGATAATATCAAAGTAGAAGCATCAGCTGAAAATGTTAAGGGAACTTTCTTACGTGAGCGAGTTGAATTGAATGGAACTGATGGGCAAAAACACACTGCAGTTTTAAATAGTACATCTGGTCACTGGGAGCTTCCTGCTGACTATGCCGAAGTGAAAACAGCAAATGGAGATGGGACTACAACTTGGACGAAACGCCAAGTATACACTGAAGCGAAACTAGATGGCGGTATGAAATTCTTCATTTACGAATATACTCGTCAACTTGATAAAGATGGAAATGTAACCAGTGTAACTACTCCTGATCGTCCAATGACGGAATATGTTTCTCAAAATACTAACCAAGCTGGCGATGGTATGTCAGTAACTATTACTTTTGACAAACATTCAAACACATGGACATCATCAGATGGAACAGAAGTTACTGCTAAAAAGTTGGGTGATGATTCATGGGAAGTTCATACTAAATCAGGTTTTGGTGGAATCATTAGAGGAACAATCGCAACTAACTCAGATGTTGCGACTGTTGTCAATACGAAACCAATTGCAAGCTCACAAGATTATACTTCTACTAAAGGAACTGCGGTAGATCTCCGTAATGAAGCAAAAGCTGCAGTGACAATCTCTGATGCAGAAGATACTAAGTACGGAAAAACAACTTACATTACTCGTATTACAGTAACATCTCCTTCAGGAGTTCAGAAAGTTTATGACACTAAACAAGATGCAAACAACTATAATCTTGCTAGTGGTTATACACTGAGTGAAGTGGGAGTCTATACAGTAACAGTTGACGTTATTGATAGTAATGGCAATTACACAACAGATGCTACAATAGGTGGAACTGAATCTGGTGTGGATCATGGGGCTGGCTCATCAACAGCTACAACAACTTACCACATCACAGTAACAGACACGATTGAAGGTCATAATGTAACATCCACAGATGCTCAAGGAGCGACTCAAACAGGTACTCCAACCTTTACATCTGTTGGTGATGGCTCACCTGTGGCACCAAGTGCTACTTCACCTGCTAAGTTGGTAGATCCTACCACTGGTAAGTTAGTTGACCAAGTAACAATTGATGGTCAAGGAACATACACAATTAATAATGAAACTGGTGTTGTGACATTTGTTCCGTTGAAAACATTCACAGGTACAGCAACCCCAGTGACTGTATCATTAACAGCAACTCTTGGTCAAGATAAAGATGGACAACCTATTACCGCTACAGCGACAGCAACATATACTCCAACTGTTACACCAGTTACTCCAACAGCAACTCCTGCAGAATCAACTGGTATCCAAGGCGCTACTCAAACAGGAACGGTAGCATTCAAAGAAGGACACTCTGTTGCTCCAATCAAGCCGAACTCAGCTGTTCTTCTTGATAAGAATGGTACTCCGGTAGCACCTGGAGCTTCAGTAGATGCTTTGGATGAGAATGGTAACAAAGTAGGGGAATATACAATTGACCCAACTTCAAATACTGTAACATTCAGTCCAACCGATAAGACTTACAAAGGTAAAGTCCAACCTGCAACAGTTCAGGCTGAAGATGAGAATGGTACAAAAGTTAAGACAACTTATACTCCACATATTGTAGGTGTTACTCCAACAGCAGAACCTGCTAAGTCAGTTGATGTCCAAGGAGCAACTCAAGAAAGTACAGTAACATTCAATGGTGGTACGACTACACTGGATGGTAAACAGGTGACTGTAGATATTGACCCAGCTACTTTCACTCTTTTAGATGAAACCGGAACTCCAGCAACATCTGTTCCAGCTAAAGACCCTAGTGGAAATGTTATTGGTACATATACTCTGAAAACAGTTGGTGGACAAGCCGTTGCAGTCTTTACCCCAACTGATAAGACTTATAGTGGTGAAGTTCAACCTGTGCGTGTACAGGCTAAAGATAAAAATGGTATTTCGGTTGAAACAACTTACACACCATTGATTACGCCAATTATACCAACAGCAACTCCAGCAACTTCTGAAAATATTCAAGGAGCAACACAAACAGGCACCCCTACATTTGTTCAAGGTGATGCAATTGCACCAATTAAACAGGGTTCAGTAAAACTTCTTGATAAAGAAGGAAATGAAGTTCCTGCAGGTCAGACAACTCCAGCTTATGCTGAAGATGGGACTACTGAAATTGGTACATTCTCTATTGATCCAACAACTGGAAAGGTAACCTTTAGTCCAACGGATAAATTGTATTCTGGTAAGGTTACTCCAGCAACTGTGCAAGCAGAAGATGAAAACGGAACTAAAGTGACGACAACTTACACGCCACAAATTATCCCAGTAAATCCTATTGGAGTTCCTGCGACTTCTGAAGATGTTCAAGGTGCAACTCAAACTGGAAAACCAGAATTCCAAGGTGGAACTGCAGTTGTCAATGGAAAAGAAGTTACTGTTGAGATGAATGACACTGTTCCAGCTAAATTGATTGATTCTAAAACTGGAAATGTTGTGGATTCTATCACTATTCCGGGTGAAGGTACTTATACTGTAGCACCGGACGGAACAGTAACCTTTGTTCCTGAAAAAACCTTTACAGGTCAAGCATCAGGCGTTGAAGTTTTACGTGAAGACAAGAATGGAACCCCAGTTACAGCAAGCTACACTCCAGTTGTTAAGGAAGCAATTCCAACAGCTACTGATGCTGTTACAGAAGACATTCAAGGTGCAACTCAAAAAGGAGTGCCTACATTCCTAGGTGGTAGGGTTACTGTTAATGGAGTGGAAAAAATTGTTCCTATTGATGAAACCAAGGGTCTTGAACTTATTGATCCAAAAACAGGAAAACCAACAGATCAACCAATTGTCATTCCAGGCGAAGGAACTTATACTGTAAATAATGGTATGGTAGAATTTAAGCCAGAACCACAATTTACTGGAAAAGGAACAGGCGTAGAAGTTCAACGTGTAGATGAGAATGGAACTCCTGTAAAAGCTAAATACACTCCAGTTGTTAAACCAGCAACTCCAACAAGTTCGGATGTTATTACAACAGATGTTCAGGGTGCAACTCAATCAGGAACACCAACATTTGAAGGTGGAAAAGTCAAAGTTAATGGTATTGAGAAAACTGTTGAAATTGATGAAGCAGTCAAACCAACGTTTGATGATGGTACAACAGAGAAGACAATTCCAGGTGAAGGTACATATACTATTGATGAAACTGGAAAAGTAACCTTTACTCCCGAGAAGACATTTACAGGTCAAGCAACAGGTGTGACTGTTAAGCGTGTTGATAAGAATGGAACCCCAATTACAGCTAAGTATACCCCAGTTGTTATCCCGGTTACACCTACTTCAAAAGATTCTGAATCAGAAGGTCCGAAAGGACAACCTCAATCAGGAACACCAACATTTGAAGGCGGAAAAGTAACAATCAATGGTAAAGAAATTCCGGTAGAAATTGATGAAACAGTTAAGCCGACCTTTGAAGATGGTACAACAGAGAAGAAGGTACCAGGTGAGGGTACATATACTATTGATGAAGCTGGAAAAGTTACTTTCACACCAGAGCCAGAATTTGTAGGTCGAGCAACTGGAGTAACAGTTAAACGTGTTGATAAGAATGGAACCCCAATTACAGCTAAATACATCCCTACTGTACGTCCGAATACTTCATTTGTTGATACTAAAGGAAATATCCTAGCACCAAGTGAAGATGGTTCGCAACCTAAGAAAGATATTCCAGGATATAAAATTGTTGAAACTAAGGTTGATGAAAAAGGCAATGTGGTCCACGTTTATGAGAAGGTTAAGACCAGCCATAAAGATAAGGAAGGCAATGAAATTCCAGGTTATCCAAGCGAAGACGGTGAACAACCTAAGAAAGATATTCCAGGTTACCGCTTCGTAGAGACCAAGAAACTTCCAAACGGCGACACTGAACATGTTTATGAGAAGGTTAAGACTAGTCACAAGGATAAAGAAGGGAATGAGATTCCAGGCTATCCAAGCGAAGACGGTGAACAACCGAAGAAAGAAATTCCAGGTTACCGCTTCGTAGAGACCAAGAAACTTCCAAACGGCGACACAGAACACGTTTATGAGAAGGTTAAGACTAGTCATAAGGATAAGGAAGGCAACGAGATTCCAGACTATCCAAGCGAAGACGGCGAACAACCGAAGAAAGATATTCCAGGTTACCGCTTCGTAGAGACTAAGAAACTTCCAAACGGTGACACAGAACATGTCTACGAAAAAGTTGTTACTGCCCCTCAACAAAAACCGACTGAGCAATCTCCAACTACTAAAGCAACCAAAGAATTACCTAATACTGGTACGGAAGATCATGCAGCTTTGGCAGCTCTAGGAGTACTTGGTTTGATGAGCGGATTTGGACTTGTGTCTCGAAAGAAAAAAGAAGACTAATTCTATACTCGAGATTCTAAGTAGTATCCATTAGTTTCTTAAACAAAAAACCAACTAATCATTAGGTTAGTTGGTTTTTGTCTATTCTCGATTTTTCCAAGCTTGGTAGCGAGTGTCAATCAAGAGTTGGGTTAAGCGTCCCATGATTTCTCTTTCTTCAGGAGTGAGGGATTGGGCTTGTACAAAGAGATGGTGAATGTGTTCAATGACCTTGAAGGAAGAAAGGTCGTTGATAGAAGAGATGCCTGCATCTAGAATGATTCCAAAAAAGAGGTCAAAGTAGAGCTGCAGTTCTTCGTCAGGAACTGTTTCAACCCATTCCTTGAAAGTAGTGTCGACTTGTTGGCTGTCACTATTAGTTTCGTCTAGTTGGACAAAGTGTTTGTCTTCAACCTGCCAACTAAAGGTATCGTGCTGGGCGATACCACCCAAGGCAGTGCTTCGAACAACAATTTTTTTATCCGGAATTTCCAGCATCATCCCGATGATAGAACCTTGTGGGATAAACACTTTCGTTCTTTCCATCATGTTTTGATAGCCAGGTGTTTCGGTTAGTTCCTTGTGAAGCCCAGGGGCATCAAAAGTATAGACAGCGACAATGTTTTTCTGCAAGTTTGGATCAAGTTGACTGGCAGCATAGACAGCTAGATTACCCCCTTTTGAGTGTCCTGCTAGAATAACCTTTTGGTTAGGATGTTGGGAAAAAAAGTCCTCTAAATACTGGAGGGCATGTTTTTGAGCTGGGATTTCCTTCATATAGGTCATATGGAAATCTTCTTTCCAACCGATGATGCTATCATCCGTTCCGCGAAAAACAAGCAAATAAGTATCGAGACTGATACGATAAGTCATGGCTGCAAACTGTTTTTGCAATTCAGGATCAATATCGTTAATAAAGTCTGAGAGCTTGCAATTTTTAAAGCGTTTGTGTTGAGCGAGTTGATCCAACAACTGGAGACGGTTTTTATTGGTCAACATCGTCGTGTCTCTAGGGATTTGAGGTGCAAGATCTATGAGGCGCTTTGGTTCTTGGGTAACTACATCATCAAAAGGAAGATAGGTTAATTCAGTCAGGGCAAGAATATCTAACTCATTCACGGGGAGGTCATAAAAGGAATCGTATGCTACGTCATTTAAGTAGTCAAAAATATTGGCCATAAAAGCTCCTTTCTCAATGTTTATATTACCACATTTACCTAGAATTAGCTAGTAGGCTTGTTCGAATGACCTAGTAGGGTTTGATTGAAATACATAGAAGATAGATTGCTCCTATTTCAAACCTCTAAACGAGCTTACTTGTATGTTTTTGCTATCAATCCCATTTTCCTTTAAAAAGTTCTTCATCTCATTTACATCATCAGGCTGACCTGTGATGAGATAACTAGCTTGATTGCCGTATTCATCAATAGCACGTTTTAAAAATTCTTGACTTTGAGAAAGTTCCTCGCTAGTTTTATAAGTAAAATTCGGTGTTTTTTGAGCCAGTTCTTTCATCTCATTATCGAAAATAGTAACTCCTTTGTCAAAATGGTTGAGAATAATCGGACATTTACCAGCCCATTCTTTGATAAGGGGGCGTAGAGTAGAAATACCAACATCAGATGCAAAGCAAACTAGTGGCTTATTCGTATCTTTAACAGTCAAAGAGGAATCCAGCCAACTCATCTCAATCTCACTGCCAGCCGGTAAATGTGTCAAGGTGTTCTTAAAGTTGCTTCCACTATTATGAGTCAAAATGAGAATTTCATCTTCATCAGGTGTGGAGGCAATGGTTAGCCATCGACTGGTTTGCTCTCCCTTAGCTTCATATTTACTAGCAGTAGACGAGGTATCAGGGAGTGTAAACTTAGCATAAGCCCCAGCTTTCCAGATTTGATGACTCGGTTTTGTGATATGAATTAAATATAGATCTCCGCTGGGGTTTTCAATGGATTTTATAGATAATGTCTGGCTTCGTCCAAGATAAGCGATGGCACCCCAAGTTATAATACATATCGCTCCAAGTGTTGATAGAATGATAATAAACATTTTTTTACCTCTTTTCATTTTTTATGACTCCTGTTCTTAATTTTATGAATGAACCAAAATATAATTCATTCACACTTTTTCAAAAAATAAAGAAATCCATTCTTTATTTTAGAACTCCTTTTATGAAGTTGGTTGCAAGTATTTCGACAGTTTTGCCAATATCTGGAAAATCTTTTTCCGTGATATGCATATCCATGTAGTAAAATAGGTTGTAAACTTGTAAAATCTCTTGAATCTTTTCTGGAGAATACCCCTCAGCCTGCATACGATTTGTAAAAGTTTTTACTAGAAACTGATGAAATGGATTTGCGACTTTGCCTTCTTCTGAGGAATAGTAGCTGTGCAACTCATCGGCTATGGCAGGATTGTACCATTCTGCAAGGATTTTATTGGAAGAAACGAGTACTCTGGACTGAGCAAAGAGTTGACTAATAAGATCAATCATATCAATTTCCCAATCCAGTTCTTCGATCATAGCTTGGCGAACACGGTTGTTTTCATCTATATAGATGTCTAGAAAAATGGCTTCTTTACTCTCGTAATAGTTATAAAAAGAACCTACTGCCATACCAGCTTGTCTAGCAATTTCTGAAATTCCTGTCGCCTTGTAACCCTTTTTCGAAAAAACTTCATAGGCTGCTGTCTTTAAAGATTGTTTTTTGTCCAATATGATTTAACCTCCTTTGTTTCATGAATGAATAAATCAATCTGTTCATTCATATTCTAACAAATCATGGCTAGCTTGTCAATAAGAAGGCTAGATCTATTAAATAAGTTAAAGAAACGCTAACTAAATGAGCACAAAAAGGAAAATATAGGATAAGGCTGGAACTATAATTAAAAATAAGGTATGATATCAGTGGGAATATTCTCTATTTAGCATCTGTTTTCTGATCTGGATTTGGGAAATAGGCTGCTAAACAGTATGAGATACTGATCCGTAAATCTGATATGAAGGGTTTTGATACTTTGAAAAATAGCAAAGGAGGAGCGCATGCACAAGATTTTACTAGTAGAAGATGACCAAGTTATTCGGCAACAAGTGGGGAAACTGCTCTCTGAGTGGGGGTTTGAGGTCATTTTGGTAGAAGATTTTATGGAAGTATTGAGCCTTTTTGTTCAGTCGGAGCCTCATTTGGTCCTCATGGATATTGGTCTGCCTCTTTTTAATGGTTATCACTGGTGTCAGGAGATTCGTAAAATTTCTAAGGTACCTATCATGTTTCTGTCTTCGAGAGATCAGGCTATAGATATCGTCATGGCAATCAATATGGGAGCGGATGACTTTGTAACTAAGCCTTTTGACCAGCAGGTTCTCCTTGCCAAAGTTCAGGGTCTGTTGCGCCGTTCCTATGAGTTTGGGCGGGATGAAAGTTTGCTAGAGTATGCAGGTGTGATCCTCAATACCAAGTCTATGGACCTGCACTATCAGGGGGAAGTTCTGAGTTTGACCAAGAATGAATTTCAAATTTTGCGAGTCTTGTTTGAACATGCTGGCAATATCGTAGCGCGTGATGACCTGATGCGGGAACTCTGGAATAGCGACTTTTTCATCGATGATAATACCTTGTCTGTCAATGTTGCTCGCCTGCGCAAAAAGTTGGAGGAGCAAGGTTTAGCAGGCTTTATCGAAACCAAGAAAGGGATAGGATACGGACTGAAACATGCTTGATTGGAAATCATTTTTTCTAGCCTATCTGCGTTCTCGCAGTCGCGTTTTTACCTATATTTTTTCATTAGGCTTTCTCGTCCTTCTCTTTCAGTTTTTATTTGCTAGTCTAGGAACTTATTTTCTTTATTTCTTTCTGCTCAGTAGTTTTTTGACCTTTTTATTTTTGGCTTGGGATATATTTGCAGAAGCTCAGGTTTACCGGCAGGAAGTACTCTATGCTGAGAGAGACCCCAAGTCTCCTCTGGAATGTGCGCTAGCAGAAAAGCTCGAAGAGCGTGAGTCTGAATTGTATCAAAAGAAGTCGGAAGCGCAGAGCAAGCTGACGGATTTGCTTGATTACTACACCTTATGGGTTCACCAAATCAAGACCCCCATTGCAGCGAGTCGTCTCTTGGTAGCAGAAGTCTCTGATCGTGAGGCCAAGCAGCAACTGGAACAGGAAATCTTTAAGATTGACTCCTATACCAATCTGGTGTTGCAGTATCTTCGTTTGGAGAGCTTCCACGATGACTTGGTATTTGAAAAGGTTCAAGTGGAGGATCTGGTGAAGGAAGTGGTTCGCAAATATGCCCTTTTCTTTATTCAAAAAGGACTGACGCTCAATCTCCATGACCTTGACAAAATCATCGTGACCGATAAGAAGTGGCTGTTGGTCGTCATTGAACAAATCCTCTCAAACAGTCTCAAATACACCAAAGAAGGTGGGCTAGAGATTTATATGGAAGGTCAGGAGCTCTGTATCAAGGATACGGGAATCGGGATTAAAAACAGCGATGTTCTCCGAGTCTTTGAACGTGGGTTTTCAGGCTATAATGGGCGTTTGACCCAGCAGTCATCTGGACTTGGACTTTATCTATCTAAGAAAATTTCTGAAGAACTGGGTCACCAGATTCGCATCGAGTCTGAGGTTGGGATAGGAACAACCGTTCGCATCAAGTTTTCCAATAGGAATCTGATGATTGAGTGAGCATAGTTGATGATGACCTTATCCATCTGTGGAATTTTTGTTCTAGTCTATATCTCTATTTTCATGATAATGTCTAGAAGTTACCGTAAGATTGTCCAGATGTAAAAAATGTTACACTAGGAAACGACTAGAATATAGTCAAAAAATAAAAGAGGCAAAAATGAAAGAAAGTTATTTTGACGGAAGGATCCTAGATTATATTGGATACTCTATCTTAGTAGCCATAATTTTCAGGCTTACCTTGGGGATCGCAACATCTTGGGCGGTTTGCATGATGCAAAATTGAAAACCAAACACACGGTAGTGGATGAGCAACGTCTATACTTTGACAGGACTGGAGCACAACTGTTCGGCAACTGGATCAAGGGGTTTCTTCTAACCATCATCACGTTTGGGAACTATGGCTTCTGATTGAAAATAAAAATGAAGCAATGGATTGTCGAACACACCAATCTTGTTTAAAGATTAAAACGGCATCTTCTTTCAGAGGAGATACCATTTTTTTCTTTTTCGTATAAGGAAACAAAAGTTTCTTCCTTCTCTATCTGTTCAATTGATATATTTCTTCAGAGAAAGACTGTAAAATTTTTGATATAATGTTAAGGATAGACTGACGGATGCTTAAAAGATAATTTTCAAAAAAATAACAGGTGAGAATTAAAATATGTAAAATTGAAAAGAAGTCTCTCTGCCACCATCTAAGCAGAAACAAGAGTATATGAAATAAAAGGAGTAACCAATGACTGGAAATTATTCAACACGTGAATATCGTGAGAAATTATATGATGATCTTCATGTTCGATTAAGAGATACAGTGATTTTGATGTGTGCGATTTTTATTGCCTCTATAGGTTTAAATATGAATTCAACAGCTGTCATTATTGGAGCCATGCTGATTTCCCCTCTTATGACATCGATTGTTGGACTCGGATTTGGTTTAGCTATTTTTGATACGCGTTTAATCAAGCAATCTTTAGAGGTTTTATTTACTCAAGTATTGGTCAGTTTGCTTGTCTCGACTTTGTATTTCTGGATTTCCCCCTTATCTTATGCAAGTAGCGAGTTGATTGCACGAACCTCTCCAACCATTTGGGATGTTCTCATTGCTATTGCTGGTGGGATAGCAGGTGTAATTGGGTCAAGGAAAAAAGAAGCAAACAATATCGTGCCAGGAGTAGCCATTGCAACAGCTCTGATGCCACCTATCTGTACTGCAGGATATGGTTTAGCTAACGGAAATGTACGATTTTTATTTGGGGCTCTCTATCTTTTCTTGATCAACTGTGTCTTTATCATGCTAGCCAACATTATTGGAACAAGAATTTTGATGAGAAAATCTCCCTTAAGTTCATTTAAAGAGCTAAACATTAAAATGAAAATTGGCTTGATATCCTTGATTGTATTATTGGTTCTTCCAGCCAGTTATTCAGCAGTCACTCTGACGATAGATCAAGCGCGAAAAGAAGGAATCAAACAGTTTGTAGGAAAAGAATTCGCCAATCACACGGTCATTAATCAAGTCTATAAGTCAAGGGACAATGAATTAGTCTTGACGGTTGTTGGAGATCCGATTTCAGAAGAAGAATTAGAAAGGATCCACCAAAAACAAGCCTCTTACGGTATTCAATCTGTTCAATTAAAAGTCAATCAAGTCCATAATTCGATAAAATTAGATAGTGAGATGACCAAGGAATTTTATGAAAACATTAACAAGTATATCGATCAAAAACTCTCTGAAAAAGATTCACAAAAAGATCTCGTAAAAGAAAATGAAGCAGACAAGGATTGAGGATATTGAACTTATCTAACTCATGGAAGCAAATGTTGGGAGGATATCCTATATCCAACAGTTAGTGGATAGAAAGGATTGTTGATGAGGATACCATTTGTGGTGGTTTGACCAATCACGACTAGCTCAGGTTAAATAAAATATAAAAAAGCAACAACTATTTCAGTTGTTGCTTTTTCTTACTGAAAAATGTTTCTCAGACAGTGATCGTTTTATTTTTCCACACGTGATTTGTTGGCGATATCAGCTAGGATAGCTTGCACAAAGTCATCGACTGAGACAGTTTGTGTTTCTTTTTGGCCATAGCGACGAACGTTGACAGTTCCGTCTTCCATTTCCTTATCACCAACGATCAATTGGTAAGGAATCTTGCTGGTTTGTGAAGCACGGATCTTGAACTGCATTTTTTCATTGCGCTCATCTACGTCGGCACGGACACCACAGTCACGGAGTTTCTTAGCCACTTCCCATGCGTAGTCTACGTGTTTTTCGTTAGAAACAGGGATGAGAGTTACTTGATGTGGTGCAAGCCATGTTGGGAAAGCACCTTTGTAGTTCTCAATCAAGATAGCTGTGAAGCGTTCCATAGTTGAGATAACCCCACGGTGGATCATAACTGGACGGTGTTCTTCACCATCAGCCCCGATGTATTTGAGGTCGAAGCGTTCTGGAAGCAAGAAGTCAAGCTGGATAGTCGAAAGGGTTTCTTCTTTTCCGAGAGCTGTCTTAACTTGGATATCCAATTTTGGTCCGTAGAAGGCTGCTTCACCTTCAGCTTCAAAGTAGTCAACACCCATTTCATCAAGGGCTGCACGAAGCATGGTTTGGGCATTTTCCCACATCTCATCGTTGTCAAAGTACTTGTGAGTATCTTGAGGGTCACGAAGAGAGAGACGGAAGCGGTATTCAGTCAAGTTGAAGTCTTCATAAACATCGATAATCAACTGAAGGGCACGTTGGAATTCTTCTTGGATTTGTTCTGGAGTAACAAAGAGGTGACCGTCGTTGAGTGACATCTCACGCACACGTTGAAGACCTGTGAGGGCACCAGATTTCTCGTAGCGGTGCATCATACCGATTTCAGCGATACGGATTGGCAATTCACGGTAAGAGTGAACATGGTGTTTGAAGACTTGGATGTGGTGCGGGCAGTTCATTGGACGAAGAACGAATTCTTCCCCGTCACCCATGTCCATAGTTGGGAACATGTCTTCTTGGTAATGATCCCAGTGACCAGAAGTCTTGTAAAGCTCAACAGAAGCAAGTGGTGGAGTATAGACGTGTTGGTATCCTGAAGCCAACTCCTTGTCGACAATGTAGCGCTCCAATTCACGACGGATCGTCGCACCGTTTGGCAACCAGAATGGAAGTCCTTGTCCCACTTCTTGTGAAATCATGAAGAGGTCAAGTTCTTTACCAAGTTTACGGTGGTCACGTTCCTTAGCTTCTTCACGCATTTGGAGGTAGTTTTTCAAGTCTTTCTTGTCAAACCAAGCTGTACCGTAGATCCGTTGCATCATCGCGTTGTCACTATTTCCGCGCCAGTAAGCACCAGCTACATGGAGAAGGTGGAAGATTTGGATGCGACCAGTTGATGGGACGTGTGGTCCACGGCAAAGGTCCACGTATTCACCCTGACGGTAGATAGTCAAACCACCCTCGTCTTCTGAGTGTTCTTCGATCAATTCCAACTTGTAAGGGTCGTTCTTGAAGATTTCACGTGCTTCGTCTTTAGTGACTTCCTCACGAATAGATGGGAAGTTTTCTTTGACGATTTTTTGCATTTCTTCTTCGATACGAGGAAGGTCTTCGTTGGAGATTTGACCAGCCGTGTTATCAGTATCGTAGTAGAAGCCATCTTCAATAGCTGGACCAACACCCAAGTGAATATCTGGGAAAAGGCGACGAGCTGCTTGGGCAAACAAGTGAGCAGCTGAGTGACGCAAGATATCAAGAGCGTCTTCGTGATCAGGTGTCACGATTTCGATGCTTCCATCTTCAGTGATAGAACGAGTCGTGTCGATGAGTTTGCCGTTGAATTTACCAGCCAAGGCTTTTTTAGCGAGGGAATTGCTGATAGATTGGGCAATTTCAAAAGTAGTAACGCCAGATTCGAATTCACGAACAGCGCCATCTGGGAAAGTAATCTTAATCATGGTTTTCTCCTTAAAAATTTATCATATTTAAAAACTGAGGTTGAAGAAGTAGAGAATTCGTTATCTACAAAGAATGATAACAATTGATTATCTAAACAAATGATAGTTTAACTTTCTTATTCCAAAGATAAAGAAAGCCGTAGAAATGAATAGATAGCATACTAAGGAAAGGATTAGAGACAGATATTGTTCATCAGTCATCTCACCTTTCATGTATATCCTTAGTGGATAGTTTCTTATAGCATTAACCAAATAAATTCCAGCAGTTAGACTTAGGAAATATCCTGATAGGATGAGTTTCTTTTTCTTAAAAAACATTAAGATACCAAAAAAAGGAGCTAGAAATGGCAAAAGAGGAACAAATGCAAAAAATGAAAAGACAACAATGTACTCTAACCCCCATAGACTGAGAGTTTTCATTAGCCATACATAGACGACAAGGAAGGCACAGAGAATCACCCAAGACAATGATTTATTCATATCAACCTCCATCTTCTTTTCTTAGCTATGTTTCATTTAACCTGGCAATATCTCAATTCTCCAAACAAAAAACGACATCCTAAAAGGACGTCGCAACGTGGTTCCACCTTCATTTATGTTCCTCAAAAAAGAGGGACACCTCTGATTGGCTTTAACGTAGCCACCGTTTTATGTTTGCATAAAAGTCAGTAGAGTAGTATCAGTTTAGGCTTTCTATGCGTTTCCAGCAACCACGCACTCTCTAGTAGAAAGGGACTAAGTGACTTGTCTCTATGCATTATTATAGCATGATTGCGAGAATTTTCAAGGTTTTTATATAATTTTTTTGTTTTTCTCTCTTTGGGAGACATGCTTGATACCTATGCCAGCAACCAAGCCAAGTAGGGCAAAGAGCTCATAGACTAGGAAGTAAAGTAGGATGAATTCGCCAAAGGTGATGATGGTAAAGCAATAGAGCAGACCAATACCGAGTAGCCACCAAAGTGAGAAATGAAATCGATAGCTATAAAGTAGCGATACGATAAAGGTTACCAGAGGTGAGAAGAGGATGATGTTATAAATGTACAGTCCCTTCAGTGTATATGGGTCAGAGATGAGTAGAGAGAGGAGCGCATAGAGGGGCCAGTAAAAAAAGAAAGTGACAAGGTAGTATGGGATATACTTAAGATAATTCCGCATGGCAATAGTCCTCCAATCTGGAAAAATTGAGAGATATTGTATACAACATAATCCTAAATGAAGGGGAAATCTCTACTTATATTATAGCACGATTTGGAGGCTCTTACAATTTAATCCAGTGATTAGTGATAGTGATCTTTTCGAGTGTTTTCTGCTATAATACTAACAAAAGAAGTAAGAGAGAATGAGGAGAAAGAATGACCAAAATAGCAGTTCTTTCAGACATACATGGAAATACGACAGCTTTGGAAGCTGTTCTGACTGATGCTAAAGCAGCAGAGGTAGACCAATACTGGCTTTTAGGGGATATTCTGATGCCAGGAACAGGACGTAGAAGGATATTGGACCTCTTAGCAAGTTTGCCTATTACAGTAAGAGTTCTGGGAAATTGGGAGAATAGTCTCTGGCGAGGCCTGCATCGCAAGTTAGATCCTACAATAGCGAGTCATCGTTATCTCCTGCGTCAAAGTCAGTACATCTTAGAGGAGGTCAGCCCTGAAGAAATCGAAGACCTCAATAATCAACCCATGCAAGTTCATCGTCAGTTTGGTGATTTGATGGTAGGAATCACTCACCATCTCCCTGATAAAAACTGGGGTAGAGAGTTGATTCATACGGGAAAGCAAGAAGATTTTGATAGATTGGTGACGAATCCACACGCCTCTATCGCAGTATATGGCCATATTCATCAACAGTTGCTTCGTTACGGAAGTGATGGACAGTTGATTCTTAATCCAGGTTCCATTGGACAACCTTTCTTTCTAGATGCGAAGTTGCGTAAGGACCTGAGGGCTCAGTATATGATTTTAGAGTTTGATGAAGCAGGTTTGTCTGATGTTGATTTTCGTCGAGTGGATTATGATGTGGAAGCTGAATTGCAGTTGGCTAAGGATTTGAAGCTCCCCTATTTCCAGGTCTACTATGAAAGTTTGGTAAATGGGATTCACCATACTCATAATCACGAATTGTTAGGTCAGATTAGTGAACAAGAAGGTTATGATCAGGATGTTGAACTCTGGATGGAAAGAGACAAGAAAGATTGGTTTTAAGAGGACTTCTAGCTAGAAATCAGATAGTCTAGGGACTGTTGTTTACCGATAAGTCGAACTGGATACGAATTGACGGCTTCTCAAATTTATGTTAGAATAACGGAATATAACTAATTTGAATTTCATACTAATTGATATTCAAAATAAGAGGAGACAGATAATGAAACCAGAAGAGTTACACGCTATTGCCTCGGAGTTGGGCTTGCAATTTGACGAAGATTCACGTAGTATCTATGGCACGCGGTCAGGCTATTTATTATTCCTGCAAGAAACTGACGTGAAAAATCAGTTTCGACTTTGTGTCAGTGTGAGTTTGAATGGCAATCCTGCGGATTCAGAAGAAAATGAATTAGTTTGGGATGAGTTTAAGAGTGAATCTCTTCCAAACTTGTCGACCTTGTCTATCAACCAGTACCTTGTTTCTTTTGTCGTAAAAGGTGCAATGCGCAAATCCAAAACAATCGAAAAGTTACAGACGCTCATAACAGACCTCGTTGCATTCCTTGAAACCCATCATTTCGTCCAAGTGTGTGCCTACAGTGGTCAGGAAGGCCCCGTTGGTCTCTATCAATTAGGTGATTCAATTTTCCTTATCAACGAGGAAAGCTATCAATTGCTGAAGAGCAATCTTCAGATTGAGGTGGATTCTTATCAAAATCAAAAGGAAAATGTTCTTCTTGGAGCAGTTGGTGCCTTGCTTGGAGCCTTGATTGGTGGAGCAGTTGCTCTATTTATCGCACGTCTAGGTTATGTAGCTATGGTAGCGGGTATTGTTCTGGGGATTTGTACCATTAAAGGATATGAAATCCTTGGAAGAAAGGTATCTCGAAAGGGGATTGTAATTTCCTCTATTTGGATGGTGATTACTGTCTTTCTAGTGAATCAAATTGATTTGGCGATGGAAGTCGTTTCCAAACTAGGGGTTGAGTTTGCCTTTGCTTTCCGAGCGGTGAATGAATTAATCTTTAACGGTGATTTCCCAAAAAATTATTTTTATAATCTAGCTATGTTAGCTGTGTTTACCTTAGTTGGTGCTGGGGCGTCTATCAGCTCGGTTTGGTCAAGTCATAAAACAAAAGGGATTGTCCGTAAAATTGCATAAAGAAATAAGTCTTTGTATGTCCTCCGCTGTTCTGGGTACCAAGAGGGATACAGGACTTTTTGCATTGAGAAGATAATCATTCGTTAATATTTGACAGGATAAGCAAAAAAGGTATAATGTTTATACGGGAAAAGATGAATAAAATATCAATGAAAGGAGAAGAAGATGCAAATTTCAAGCCGATTTACAATTGCGACTCATATGATGATTATTATTGCACTGCAGGATACAGACAGCAAGGTAACCAGTGATTTTCTTGCGGCTAGTGTCGGAGTCAATCCAGTCATTATCCGTAAGACTTTATCGCAACTCAAAAAAGCAGGATTGATTTCAGTTGCTCGTGGTACGGGAGGAACTGAGATAATAAAAGACCTTAAGGATATCAGTTTGTTGGATGTCTACCAAGCTGTAGAGTGTTTAGGAAAATCTGGTAAGCTCTTTAGTTTCCATGACAATCCAAATCCTAATTGCCCAATTGGTGCGAATATCCATGCAGTCTTGGACCAAAAGTTGTTCGATGTTCAAGCAGCTATGGAGAACCAACTGCGTCAGACAAGTCTGGCTCAGGTTGTAGCAGATGCTCAGAATAAACTCTCTAAGTAAGAGGACTAAGGTTCTCTTTTTCTATTGCTATAATTATGGTACAATGTAGTCATCAAAGGAGGAGACTATGTACTTTATCACAGGATTTTTTGTCCTACTTTTTCTCGTTTCGTTTTTAAGGGACAATCGCAGTCTCTGGAATCCAGCTCTCTTGCTTTTGTCTCTGCTCTTTTCTTATATGTCCATTGCCAATCTTTTTTACGAAGCTGGGCAGAAAGAAGTGCACATGGTTTTCTTTGCAGGGATTTTTCTCCTGCTGCCTCTTTTAGTTTTTCTAAGTGGTTTTTTCCTTATTTATAATGGATTTGTGTTATTGAAAAAAGAAGGAAAATCCAAGGCAAATTATTTGTCTCTAGGATTAGGCTGCGTGATTCTATTCTTTTTTGTGATCATGGCGATTCGAGTGAGCGATACCAAGGGCTTGTTTTACACCAATCATCTAGTGAATATTATCTTTTTCTTTTTGATTTATTCGTATTTGATTTTTGGTTTTGCCTTTGCAGGATTTCTGCTTTATTCCATTCTGTATCTTTTCATTCCTAAGAAAAAATATTATGATTTTATCATCATTCACGGAGCAGGCTTGTTGAATGGAGAAAAAGTCACTCCCTTACTGAAGAGTCGCATTGACAAAGCAGTAGAAGCTTATCACCAGTCTCTCAATCCCAATGTTAAAATCATCTCAAGTGGTGGTCAAGGTGGGGATGAGAAGATTTCCGAGGCTCAGGCAATTTGTAATTATTTGCTGGAAGAGACGGATGTTCCGAGAGAAGCGATTCTCCTAGAGGAAGACTCAACGACGACCTATGAGAATCTTCTCTTCTCAAAAGAAATGGGAGAGAAGCTGGTGGCCAGTCCACGTTTTCTCTTTGTGACCAATGATTACCATGTTTTTCGTACCAGTACCTATGCTCGCCGTATTGGGATGAAGGGAGATGGTCTTGGTTGCCGTACAGCCGCCTACTATATCCCATCGGCCTTTATCAGAGAATACATTGCTCTATGTGTGAAGATGAAATGGCTTTTTATCGCTTTCTATGTTTTGTTGATTTTAGCTCTGATTTTCTCCTATAGAGGTGTTCTATGGTAATCAAAAAATCAGCTCTCCATTTTTGCGGAGAGCTGATTTTTATTCTGCGGCTTGTTGCCAACGTTTTGCTAGCATATGAGACAAGCTAGAAATAGCAAAGTTAAAGATAAAGTAAATCAAGGCAATCAGGATATACAGACTGAAGACCTGCTCTGGTTCGAAATAGCGTCCCATGAGAATTTGGCTAGCGCCAAAGAGTTCTTGTAGAGCGATAACAGAGTAGAGAAGGCTGGTATCCTTAATCACGGTTACAAACTGAGAAATGATGGCTGGCAGCATTTTACGGATCGCTTGTGGGAGAATGATGTAGTAGAGGATTTGCGTAGAGGTGAATCCTTGTGACATTCCTGCTTCGTACTGGCCCTTGTCCACGGCATTGAGACCGCCTCGGATAATCTCAGCTAGGGCTGCTGAGGTAAAAAGAGTAAAGGCAGTAATACCTGCTGGTGTGGACTTCATCTTGAACACCAAAAAGATAGTGAAAATCCAGAGAAGGTTGGGAACGTTACGTACAAACTCGATATAAATGCTGGAGATGATCCGTAAGACAGGATTTTTCCCATTTCTCATGACGGCTAGTACTGTTCCGATAAGGGTCGAGAGGACGATAGCAATCAGAGAAATGTAGAGGGTCAAGCCAAATCCTTTAAAGATAAAGACTAGGTTATCTGGGGTCAAAACTTCTAAAATAGATTCCATAGTAACCTCCTAAAGTGAATAGGCTTTTTTGTTGGCTTGCTCCATCTTGCGACCAAACTGGGCAACAGGGAAGCATAGGGCAAAGTAGAGAAGAGCAGCACCTAAAAAGGCTGGGATATAGTTTCCGTTGAGAGCCGACCAAGACTTAGTCACAAACATCAAGTCCACTCCAGAGATAATGGCAACTGTAGAGGTGTTCTTGATGAGGTTAACGATTTGATTGGTCAAAGGTGGGAGAATGATGCGGAAAGCCTGAGGCAAGATAATCAAGCGCATGGCACTGATATAGGTAAAACCTTGCGACAAGGCGGCCTCCATCTGACCGCTAGGAATAGACTGAATCCCTGAACGAATAACCTCAGCGATATAGGCACCGTGATAGAGTCCCACACAAAGTACAGCAGTCCAATAAATCGGAATCATGATGGTATGGTCACTGATAAGAGGCAAACCATAGAAGACGATGACAAACTGCACCAAGAGGGGAGTATTTTGGTAAAATTCGACAAAGATACGAGCCAAAATTCTTAAAATTTGATGTTTGCTAGTTGATAGGACTCCAAAGATGATTCCTAAGACCATGGCTAGGATAAAGGATCCAATTGCTAGGGCAAGAGTGAAGAGGAAACCATTAAAAAATTGTCCAAAATCCTGAAAATAGGCTGTCCAAGATGATAAATCTGTCATGGGGTGTCCTCCTTAATCTGCTGTATGGCTAGATGGTTTGAGCTTGTAACGGTCATAGAGTTTCTGTAAACTACCATTCTTGCTCCATTTAGTGACCAAGGTATCAAGATAGTCGTTGAGCTCGGTGTTTGATTTCTTGGTGACGATACCGTAGTCAGATGGCTTGAAACTATCATCTAGTAGTTCTGTCCGTTTACTAATGTAGCCTGACAGGATCGAGCGGTCCACGGAAAAGGCATCAATACGGTGAGCGTGAAGGGAAGTAATCAATTCTGGGTAGGAACCAAGTTCGACGAATTTAAAGGTTAGACCTTTCTTTTTCCCTAGTTCAGTAATCAGGCGTTGGGTGATGGAACCTTGAGCAACTCCGATCGTTTTACCGTTTAGGTCTTCAATGCTTTTGATATTGGCAGATTTGTTGACCAAAAATCCAGAAGCGTCCGTGTAGTAGGGACTTGTGAAGTTGTATAATTTTTTACGCTCGTCTGTGATGGTGAAGGTTGCGATATCCATGTCGACCTGTTCATTGTCTAATAGTGGACCGCGGGTTTGAGCGGTAACAGGAACGTAGCGAATCTTGACCTTGAGTTCATCTGCAATCATCTTGGCCAGGTCCGTTTCGATACCAGAATAGGTCCCTGTCTTGGGATCTTTGTAGCCAAAATTAGGAACGTCTTGTTTGACACCAACAACTAGTTCGCCTCTTTTTTGAATGTCTGCGACGCTAGTATCGGCCTGGACTGGTTTGGCAGCAGCAAGGCTGAAAAGGCTAATTAATAATGCGGATAAAAAGAATTTCTTTTTCATAGGCGCCTCCTTATTTGACTTTATCACTTTCGTGGTTGATAATTTTGCTGAGGAATTGTTGGGCACGTGGCTCGCTTGGATTGTCGAAAAAGCCGTCGACATCTGTCGTATCTACTAAAACTTCCCCGTCAGCCATAAAGATAATGCGGTCCGCAACTTCACGGGCAAAGCCCATTTCGTGGGTAACGATGATCATGTTCATCCCATCATGCGCCAGTTTTTGCATAACTGCTAGAACATCTCCGATGGTTTCAGGGTCAAGAGCAGATGTTGGCTCATCAAAGAGGAGGAGCTCCGGATGCATGGCAAGACCACGAGCAATGGCGATTCTCTGTTTTTGACCACCAGATAGCATTGCTGGATAGGAATCTTTCTTGTCCCACATATTTACAAATTCCAGATATTTTTGGGCTGTTTTTTCAGCTTCTTTTTTATCAATTCCTAGAACTTTAATGGGCGCAAGTGTCACGTTTTCTAACACTGTTTTGTGTGGATAAAGGTTAAAATGTTGAAAAACCATGCCGACTTCCTTACGAAGAGGAACCAGATCTTTCTGGCTAGCACCTGCTACTTGGTGTCCATTGACTAGGAGACTTCCTTTGTCAACAGCCTCCAAACCATTGATCGTACGGATAAGAGTGGACTTCCCAGAACCAGAAGGTCCAAGCAGGACAACAACTTGTCCTTTTTCAAAACGGAGATTGATGTCGCGGAGTGCGTGATAGTCTCCGTAATATTTTTCGACGTTTTTAAATTCTACTAAAGCCATGAGAGATCTCCTTTGTGTTAGATTTTATAACATGATTCTACACCAAAAGAATGTTCTTGTCAAATCATATCTGAAAAAAATTCACTAAAATTTTATAAAAAAGCAATCTGGATAGAGAAAATGCCTAAATCATGTTATAATGAAACGATAGAATTCTTAGAAAGAGTGGATGTTTTTTTGATAACTCCTACTTATGAATGGCAGTTTGCCCCGCAGGTTGAAGATGCGGATTTTACAAAGATAGCCAAGAAGGCTGGACTGGGTCCTGAGGTGGCTCGGTTATTATTTGAAAGAGGGATTCAGGATGAAGAAAGTCTAAAGAAGTTTTTAGAACCTTCTTTAGAGGATTTACATGACCCCTATCTGCTCCATGATATGGACAAGGCAGTGGAACGGATTCGTCAGGCCATTGAAGAAGGGGAAAACATTCTCATCTATGGAGACTACGATGCGGATGGTATGACTTCAGCTTCGATTGTGAAGGAAAGTTTAGAACAGCTTGGCGCCGAGTGCCGTGTTTATTTGCCAAATCGTTTTACCGATGGCTATGGTCCCAATGCCAGTGTTTATAAATACTTTATCGAGCAAGAGGGTATTTCCTTGATTGTGACAGTGGATAATGGGGTTGCAGGTCACGAAGCCATTGAATTGGCCCAGTCTATGGGAGTGGACGTCATTGTGACTGACCACCATTCCATGCCTGAAACCCTTCCTGATGCCTATGCGATTGTTCACCCTGAGCATCCAGATGCGGACTATCCTTTCAAACAGTTGGCCGGATGCGGAGTGGCTTTCAAGCTGGCTTGCGCTCTTTTAGAAGAAGTGCAAGTGGAGCTACTCGATTTGGTAGCCATCGGAACTATTGCCGATATGGTGAGCTTGACGGATGAGAATCGCATTTTGGTTCAATATGGTCTGGAAATGTTGGGACATACTCAGCGCATCGGTCTGCAAGAAATGCTAGACATGGCTGGGATTGCTGCGAATGAAGTGACAGAAGAAACGGTTGGCTTTCAGATTGCCCCTCGTTTAAATGCCTTGGGGCGTTTGGATGATCCTAATCCAGCTATTGATTTGTTGACTGGGTTTGACGACGAGGAAGCGCATGAGATTGCCCTCATGATTCACCAGAAAAACGAAGAGCGCAAGGAAATCGTTCAGTCAATTTATGAAGAAGCTAAGACCATGGTGGATCCTGAGAAGATGGTCCAGGTCTTGGCCAAGGAAGGCTGGAATCCTGGCGTTCTGGGTATCGTTGCTGGTCGTTTGTTGGAAGAACTAGGGCAGACAGTTATTGTTCTTAATATAGAAGATGGTCGTGCCAAGGGTAGCGCTCGTAGTGTGGAAGCAGTCGATATTTTTGAAGCTCTGGATCCTCATCGAGACCTCTTTATCGCCTTTGGTGGCCATGCTGGTGCAGCAGGAATGACGCTGGAAGTGGAGAAACTTTCAGATTTATCTCAGGTTTTGGAAGACTATGTCCGTGAAAAAGGTGCAGATGCTAGTGGTAAGAATAAGTTAAATCTAGATGAAGAGTTGGATTTGGAGACTCTTAGTTTAGAAACGGTTAAAAGTTTTGAACGCTTGGCACCCTTTGGAATGGACAATCAAAAACCTGTCTTTTATATCAAGGATTTTCATGTCGAAAGTGCTCGTACCATGGGAGCAGGCAATGCCCACCTCAAACTAAAAATTTCCAAGGGTGAGGCGAGTTTTGAAGTGGTTGCCTTTGGACAAGGTAGATGGGCAACAGAATTTTCTCAAACCAAAAACTTAGAATTAGCAGTCACCTTGTCTGTCAATCAATGGAATGGCCAAACTGCCCTCCAGTTGATGATGGTGGATGCTCGTGTGGAAGGTGTTCAACTCTTTAACATTCGTGGGAAGAATGCAGTCTTGCCAGAGGGAATTCCAGTCTTGGATTTCTCTGGAGAGGTGCCAGATTTAGCGAATAGTGAGGCGGTTGTTGTGAAAAATATTCCGGAAGATATTACCTTGCTGAAGACCATTTTTCAGGAACAACATTTCTCTGCGGTATACTTCAAGAACGACATTGACAAGGCCTACTATCTAACAGGTTATGGGACCAGAGAGCAGTTTGCAAAATTGTACAAGACTATTTACCAGTTCCCGGAGTTTGATATTCGCTACAAGCTCAAAGATTTGGCGACTTATCTCAATATCCAACAAATCTTGCTGGTCAAGATGATTCAAGTATTTGAGGAACTTGGCTTTGTAACGATCAAAGATGGTGTCATGACAGTCAATAAAGAAGCGCCGAAAAGGGAAATTGCTGAAAGTCAGATTTACCAAAATCTCAAACAGACCGTTAAAGACCAAGAAATGATGGCGCTGGGGACAGTGCAAGAAATTTATGATTTTTTAATGGAGTAATAGATAGAAAGGGACTGAGATGACCTATCTCGGTCTCTTTTTGTCGGATAAATGCTTGGTGTGGGAGTGGTTGAGAAGACGGTCTTTTGAGTGGTTTACTGATGTAAAGATTAGGGGAATGATTCATTTTTATTCTCTTCTATCACTTTATACGATGTCTGCTTTTAAACCTTATGTAGTAAAAGTATAAATTTTTGTAACATGACTAAAATATAACTCTAAACGAACTGACATGTAAATCAAGTATGATTTTCTTATCAAGAAAATATAAGGGGAACCTAGTTATGAAAAAAACAGTTACGAAACTGACTCTTGGTTTGACTTCTACGGCTATTTTAGCTACAGTTGGGGCTCAAACTGTTCATGCGAACTCTTACGTTGTCCAAGATGGTGATTCATTTTATGCCATTGCAACTGCAAACGGCATGGATCCGCATGAGTTGGCAGCTTTGAATGGAAAAACTATCTTTGACACTATCCACCCAGGCGATGTATTGGAAGTGAGTGGTTCCGCTCAGGCTAGCTCTGCCTACAGTGCTCCAGCTAGTACTGCGAATGTGGTATCAGATACAGAGGATGTTGTCGAAAAGACTCCTACAAACTATGGAAACTCTTATCCTGTTGGTCAGTGTACATGGGGCGTGAAAGAATTGGCGCCTTGGGCTAGCAACTGGTGGGGAAATGCTAACACGTGGGCAATCTACGCGAGTGCTCAAGGCTATAAGACAGGAAGTGTTCCAGTAGTAGGAGCAATCGCCGTTTGGGACGGTGGTGAATATGGACACGTTGCTTATGTAACAGATGTTCAAAGTGAAAACTCTATCCAGGTATTGGAAGCAAACTACAGACGTCAAAAGCAGATTGCAAATTATCGTGGCTTCTTTAATCCACACGAATTTTTAGGAAACGTCACTTATATCTATCCAAACTAAAGATGATAAAAAGATTTAGAATTTCTAAGTCTTTTTTCTTTTTGAAGAAATTTCCTATCGTTAAGCTCCATCTTGGTGGATAATTGCTGAAAAATTTTTAGATTCTGTAGCGAACAGGAAAATCTCGCTTTTGAATGTAGATAAACCATGTCTTTGTAGAAAATAGTTCTCAAGTCGAGAGGTAAAAGCAAGTTTTTTTGAACTAAAAGAGAAATTTAGGGTTCGAGAAAGGTATCTGAAATCAAATTGATTAAGAAATCCATATTTTTTATGGTACAATCGTTCCATTATCTTCGTTGAAGCCTCTAAAAGAGAAGTCAAAGTAAAAAGATTTGATTCACAGTAGTGACTAATCTCTAGTTAAAAACCTATCTTCGTTTTGAAAATAATCAAAAAAATGGTATAATGGTAGGAAAAGATTCGGCTGAAAGTTTTAGAACTTTTAGAATAAAAGGGTAAATTCACCCTATAATCAAGATAAATGAAGTTTCGGAGGAAAAATGAGTAATATTAGTTTAACAACACTAGGTGGTGTACGAGAAAATGGGAAAAATATGTACATCGCTGAAATCGATGGTTCTATTTTTGTTTTGGATGCAGGGCTTAAATACCCTGAAAATGAACAACTAGGGGTCGATGTCGTCATTCCAAATATGGACTACCTTTTTGAAAATAGCGATCGTATCGCTGGGGTCTTCTTGACCCACGGACATGCGGATGCTATTGGTGCCCTACCTTACCTTTTGGCAGAGGCTAAGGTGCCTGTGTTTGGCTCTGAGTTGACCATCGAGTTAGCAAAACTCTTTGTTAAAGGAAATGATACGGTTAAGAAATTCAATGACTTCCATGTGATTGATGAGGATACGGAGATTGACTTTGGGGGAACGGTGGTTTCCTTCTTCCGTACAACTCACTCTATCCCAGAAAGTTTGGGAATAGTCCTGAAAACAGCTGAAGGTAGCATTGTTTACACAGGGGACTTCAAGTTTGACCAGACTGCTAGTGAATCCTATGCGACGGATTTTGCTCGCTTGGCCGAGATTGGTCGTGATGGTGTCTTGGCGCTCCTCAGTGATTCAGCCAATGCAGATAGCAATATCCAAGTGGCGAGTGAGAGTGAAGTTGGAGACGAAATTACCCAGACCATTGCAGACTGGGAAGGTCGTATCATTGTTGCCGCAGTTGCCAGCAACCTCTCTCGTATCCAGCAGGTTTTTGATGCTGCTGCAGATACAGGTCGCCGAGTTGTTTTGACTGGATTTGATATTGAAAATATCGTCCGTACAGCGATTCGTCTCAAAAAATTATCTCTAGCTAATGAAAGTCTCTTGATTAAACCTAAAGAAATGTCTCGTTTTGAAGACCATGAGTTGATTATCCTTGAGACGGGCCGTATGGGTGAACCTATCAATGGACTTCGTAAGATGTCCATTGGACGCCACCGCTATGTGGAAATCAAAGATGGGGACTTGGTTTATATCGTAACGACTCCATCTATCGCCAAAGAAGCCGTCATGGCGCGTGTTGAAAACATGATCTACCAAGCTGGTGGTGTGGTGAAACTCATTACCCAAAGCTTGCGAGTATCCGGACACGGGAATGCGCGTGATTTGCAGTTGATGATCAATCTTTTGCAACCAAATTACCTCTTCCCTATCCAAGGGGAGTACCGTGAGTTGGATGCGCATGCCAAGGCTGCTATGGCAGTTGGGATGTTGCCAGAGCGTATCTTCATCCCTAAAAAGGGAACGACCATGTCTTATGAACATGGGGACTTTGTCCCAGCTGGAGCTGTTTCTGCAGGTGATGTCTTGATTGACGGAAATGCCATCGGGGATGTTGGAAATGTCGTCCTTCGTGACCGTAAGGTCTTGTCAGAGGATGGTATTTTCATCGTCGCAATCACAGTCAACCGTCGTGAGAAGAAAATTGTGGCCAAGGCCCGTGTTCACACGCGTGGATTTGTTTATCTCAAGAAGAGTCGTGATATTCTCCGTGAAAGTTCAGAATTGATTAACCAAACGGTAGAAGAGTATCTCCAAGGTGACGACTTTGATTGGGCAGATCTCAAAGGCAAGGTTCGTGACAATCTGACCAAGTACCTCTTTGATCAAACCAAGCGTCGTCCAGCAATCTTGCCAGTCGTGATGGAAGCAAAATAATAAGCAGAATACCTACAGAAAAAGTCGAAATTCGGCTTTTTCTTATAGAATAGTAAAAGGAGACAACCATGGCAGTTATGAATATTGAGTATTACTCAAAAGTTTTGGATATGGAGTGGGGCGTTACCGTGCTCTATCCAGATGCTAGTCGGGTGACTGAACCAGATTGCACAGATATTCCTGTTCTTTATCTTTTGCACGGAATGTCAGGAAACCAAAATAGCTGGCTCAAACGTACCAATGTCGAGCGCTTGTTGCGTGGGACCAATCTCATTGTTATCATGCCCAATACTAGCAATGGCTGGTACACAGATACTCAGTATGGCTATAACTACTATACAGCTCTAGCAGAAGAGTTACCTCAGGTAATGAAACGTTTCTTCCCCAATATGACCAGCAAGCGAGAAAAAACTTTCATAGCAGGCCTATCCATGGGTGGATATGGTTCCTTCAAACTAGCTCTCGCAACCAATCGTTTTTCCCATGCGGCTAGTTTTTCTGGTGCGCTTAGTTTTCAGGAATTTTCTCCTGAAAGTCAGGATCTGGGATCGCTTGCCTACTGGAGAGGAGTTTTTGGAGAGATTAAAGACTGGACAGCTAGTCCTCATTCGCTTGAAAGCATGGCTGCAAAATCCGATAAAAAGACCAAACTATGGGCTTGGTGTGGGGAACAAGACTATCTCTACTCTGCCAATAATCTCGCAGTGAAGAACCTCAAAAAGCTTGGTTTTGAGGTAACCTATAGTCACAGTCCAGGTAAGCACGAGTGGTACTACTGGGAAAAACAATTGGAACGTTTTTTAGCTACTCTACCAATTGACTTTGTTTTGGAAGAGCGCTTATCTTAGTTTTAGGTTTCTTTCAGCTTTCTTCAGTAAAATAGAGAATCTATCTTGATCAAGGAGAACGTGATTTCAAGATAGGTTCTTATTTTTATGAAAGGTGGAGCGTCATGTTCTGGATTATTCGATTATTTTTCCGATTTCTTTTGGGAATTTGGCGTTTCTTCTGGCGTCTGGTTTGGACTGTGGTCATTCTACTGCTCATTGCCTTTGGAGTGGTTTGGTATCTGACAGGTGATTTTCATTCTGCGGTCAATCAGGTTGAAAAAATGAGTAAGATTGGTCAAGGTGGCTGGAATCAATGGAAGGAGACGGGAACGCTGGAAGTCTTGTCTCAGACAGACAGTCACCAACATGCAGAAGGCAAGTGGGCTCAGGCCTCAGCTCGCATCTATATTGAGCCTCAAATGGATGAGACCTTCCAAGGTGCCTATGCAGAAGCTATAAAAAACTGGAATCAAACGGGAGCCTTTACCTTTGAGGTGGTTGCGGATCCTAGCCAGGCAGATATTGTGGCAAGTGAGATGAATGATGGATCGACCGCTGTAGCTGGTCAAGCCGAGAGTCAAACCAATTTGTTAACCAAACAATTTATATCTGTAACGGTTCGCCTGAATCACTATTATCTATCCAATCCAAACTATGGTTATTCTTATGACCGAATCGTGCACACGGCGGAGCACGAGCTGGGGCATGCCATCGGATTGGATCATACCAACGAAACTTCTGTCATGCAGCCAGCAGGTTCCTATTATGGGATTCAGCCTCAGGATGTGAAGGCTGTTCAAGAACTCTATACCAGTAGCGACTAGATGAAGTCAGTGCAATCTAAAAAGAAATCAAAGCTCCTCCATCAAGTGATTGGTGGGGCTTTTTGTTCGTCCTGTCACGGCCTTTTTGTTATAATGGAACTATGAATAACTTGATCAAATCAAAACTAGAGCTCTTGCCGACCAGCCCTGGTTGTTACATTCACAAGGATAAAAATGGCACCATTATCTATGTAGGAAAGGCTAAAAATCTGCGCAACCGCGTCCGCTCCTATTTCCGTGGCAGTCACGATACCAAGACGGAAGCTCTGGTATCTGAGATTGTGGATTTTGAATTTATCGTTACTGAGTCCAATATCGAAGCGCTTCTCCTAGAAATCAACCTTATCAAGGAAAATCAGCCCAAGTACAATATCATGCTCAAGGATGATAAGTCTTATCCCTTCATCAAAATCACCAATGAGCGTTATCCTCGATTGATTATCACCCGTCAGGTCAAAAAGGACGGAGGTCTTTATTTTGGCCCTTATCCAGATGTGGGGGCAGCCAATGAAATCAAGCGACTACTGGATCGGATTTTTCCTTTTCGCAAGTGCACCAATCCGCCGTCTAAGGTTTGTTTTTATTACCATATCGGCCAGTGTATGGCCCACACCATCTGTCAGAAAGATGAGGCTTATTTCAAGTCCATGGCTCAGGAGGTTTCTGATTTCCTAAAAGGACAGGATGACAAAATCATCGATGACCTCAAGGGGAAGATGGCAAAGGCGGCTCAAAGTATGGAATTTGAACGTGCGGCGGAATACCGTGACCTGATTCAGGCTATTGGAACACTTCGGACCAAGCAACGGGTTATGGCTAAGGATCTCCAAAATCGCGATGTCTTTGGCTACTATGTGGATAAGGGCTGGATGTGTGTTCAGGTTTTCTTTGTGCGTCAGGGCAAGCTCATCGAGCGCGATGTCAATCTCTTCCCTTACTACAATGATCCGGATGAGGACTTCTTGACTTATGTAGGACAATTCTATCAAGAAAAATCTCACCTGGTTCCCAATGAGGTTCTGATTCCGCAGGATATCGATGAAGAAGCTGTCAAAGCCTTGGTGGATACTAAGATTCTCAAACCCCAGCGTGGAGAGAAAAAACAGTTGGTCAATCTAGCTATAAAGAATGCTCGTGTCAGCCTAGAGCAGAAGTTCAATCTGCTAGAAAAATCAGTTGAAAAGACTCAAGGGGCTATTGAAAATCTGGGACGCTTACTCCAAATCCCGACTCCAGTCCGTATCGAATCCTTCGATAACTCCAATATCATGGGAACTAGTCCTGTTTCAGCCATGGTTGTATTTGTCAACGGCAAACCGAGTAAGAAGGATTACCGTAAGTATAAAATTAAGACTGTCGTTGGAGCAGACGACTATGCCAGTATGAGAGAAGTCATTCGCAGACGCTATGGCCGAGTTCAACGTGAGGCTTTGACTCCGCCAGATTTGATTGTCATTGATGGAGGGCAAGGTCAAGTCAATATCGCCAAACAGGTCATCCAAGATGAACTGGGCTTGGATATTCCAATTGCTGGGCTGCAAAAGAATGACAAGCACCAAACCCATGAATTGCTCTTTGGAGATCCGCTTGAAGTAGTGGGGTTATCTCGCAATTCTCAGGAATTTTTCCTCCTCCAACGCATCCAAGATGAGGTCCACCGCTTTGCCATCACCTTCCACCGCCAACTGCGCTCCAAAAATTCTTTCTCATCTCAATTGGATGGAATTGACGGTCTGGGACCTAAACGCAAGCAAAATCTCATGAAGCATTTCAAGTCTCTAATCAAAATCAAGGAAGCTAGTGTGGATGAGATTGTCGAAGTTGGAGTGCCAAGAGCAGTCGCAGAAGCTGTTCAGAGAAAGTTGAATCCGCAGGAAGAAGTTGAGTTGGCTCGAGTTGCGGAAGAACAAGTAGATTACCAAACGGAAGGAAACCACAATGAAACATAAAATCGCAATTTTATCAGACATTCATGGCAATGCAACGGCGCTAGAAGCGGTGATTGCAGATGCCAAAACTCAAGGAGCCAGTGAATATTGGCTCATGGGAGACATTTTCCTCCCTGGTCCAGGTGCAAATGACCTGGTCGCTCTGATAAAGAATCTTCCTATCACGGCAAGTGTTCGAGGCAATTGGGATGATTGTGTCTTAGAGGCTTTAGATGGGCAATATGGCTTAGAAGATCCACAGGAAGTCCAGCTCATGCGATTGACCCAGTTTTTGATGGAGCGAATGGATCCTGAAACGATTGTCTGGCTACGAAACTTACCTATGCTAGAAAAGAAAGAAGTTGACGGACTGCGCTTTTCTCTTTCTCATAATTTGCCAAATAAGAACTATGGTGGTGACTTGCTAGTTGAGAATGATACAGAGAAATTTGACCAACTCCTAGATGATGAAGTTGACGTAGCGGTCTATGGTCATATTCACAAGCAGTTGCTTCGTTATGGCAGTCAAGGGCAACAAATCATCAATCCAGGTTCAATTGGTATGCCCTATTTTGATTGGAAGGCATTAAAAAATCACCGTGCCCAGTATGCCGTGATAGAAGTTGAAGATGGGGAATTACTCAATATCCAATTTCGTAAAGTCGCTTATGATTATGAGGCTGAGTTAGAATTGGCCAAGTCCAAGAGGCTTCCCTTTATCGAAATGTATGAAGAACTACGTCGAGATGACAACTATCGGGGGCACAATCTGGAACTCTTAGCTAGTTTAATTGAAAAGCATGGGTATGTAGAGGATGTGAAGAAATTTTTGGTGGCTATAAAGTCAGAATATAAGGTAGACTAGTTTCTTAAACCCCCTGAAAATTAGTTGGAACTGGATGAGGAAAAATCTGATTTTAATGATAAGTTTAAATCCAGGGCTTCATCCGTGTTCCAATTTCTTTCAATGAAAAATCCCTGCAAGCTCTTTCAAAATATGGTAGAATGGATGCAGTAGAATTAGAAAAGGAAATCGATTATGAAATTTCTTGAATTAAATAAAAAACGTCATGCGACCAAGCATTTTATTGACAAGCCTGTGGATCCAAAAGATGTTCGTACAGCTATCGAAATCGCGACTTTGGCTCCAAGTGCCCACAATAGCCAACCATGGAAGTTTGTGGTGGTTCGTCAGAAAAATGCTGAATTGGCAAAATTGGCTTATGGTTTGAACTTTGAACAGGTATCATCAGCACCTGTAACCATTGCCTTGTTTACAGATACAGATCTTGCCAAACGTGCCCGCAAGATTGCCCGAGTTGGTGGTGCAAAGAATTTCTCAGAAGAGCAACTTCAATATTTTATGAAGAATCTGCCTGCTGAATTTGCACGTTACAGTGAGCAACAGGTCAGCGACTACCTAGCACTCAATGCAGGTTTGGTTGCCATGAACTTGGTTCTTGCTCTTACAGACCAGGGAATAGGTTCTAATATTATTCTTGGTTTTGACAAATCAAAAGCCAACGAAGTCTTGGAAATTGAAGAACGCTTCCGTCCTGAGCTTTTGATTACTGTAGGTTACACAGACGAGAAATTAGAACCAAGCTACCGCTTGCCAGTAGATGAAATCATCGAGAAAAGATAGAAGGAAGAAAAAATGACAGCAATTGATTTTACAGCAGAAGTAGAAAAACGCAAAGAAGACCTCTTGGCTGACTTGTTTAGCCTTTTGGAAATCAACTCAGAACGTGACGACAGCAAGGTAGATGCGCAACATCCATTTGGACCTGGCCCAGTAAAAGCATTGGAAAAATTCCTTGAAATCGCAGACCGTGATGGCTATCCAACTAAAAATGTTGATAACTACGCAGGACATTTTGAGTTTGGTGAAGGAGAAGAAGTTCTCGGAATCTTTGCTCACATGGACGTGGTGCCAGCTGGTAGCGGTTGGGACACGGACCCTTACACACCAACTATCAAAGACGGTCGTCTTTATGCGCGTGGAGCTTCAGATGACAAGGGGCCTACAACTGCTTGTTACTATGGTTTGAAAATCATCAAAGAATTGGGTCTTCCAACTTCTAAGAAAGTTCGTTTTATTGTCGGAACGGACGAAGAATCAGGCTGGGCAGATATGGACTACTACTTTGAACATGTAGGACTTGAAAAACCAAACTTTGGATTCTCACCAGATGCTGAATTCCCAATCATCAATGGTGAAAAAGGAAATATCACAGAATACCTTCATTTTGCAGGTGAAAATGCAGGTACTGCTCGTCTTCACAGCTTCACAGGTGGTTTGCGTGAAAACATGGTACCTGAATCAGCAACAGCAGTTGTTTCAGGTGACTTGGCTGACTTGCAAGCTAAACTAGATGCCTTTGTTGCAGAACACAAACTCAGAGGAGAAATCAAAAAAGAATCTGGCAAATACAAGGTGACAATCATTGGTAAATCAGCTCATGGTGCTATGCCAGCTTCAGGTGTCAATGGTGCGACCTACCTGGCCCTCTTCCTCAGCCAATTTGACTTTGCTGGACCAGCCAAAGACTACCTCGACATCGCTGGTAAGATTCTCTTGAATGACCATGAGGGTGAAAATCTCAAGGTTGCTCATGTGGATGAAAAGATGGGTTCCCTTTCTATGAATGCGGGTGTCTTCCGCTTTGATGAAACAAGTGCTGACAATACGATTGCTCTTAACTTCCGTTATCCAAAAGGAACAAGCCCAGAGCAAATCAAGTCAATCCTTGAAAACTTGCCAGTTGCTTCTGTTAGCCTTTCCGAACACGGTCACACCCCTCACTATGTGCCAATGGAAGATCCGCTTGTGCAAACCTTGTTGAATGTCTATGAAAAACAAACTGGTCTTAAAGGTCACGAGCAAGTCATCGGTGGTGGTACCTTTGGTCGCTTGCTGGAACGTGGAGTTGCCTACGGTGCTATGTTCCCGGACTCAATCGATACCATGCACCAAGCCAACGAATTTATCGCCTTGGACGATCTCTTCCGAGCAGCAGCAATTTATGCAGAAGCTATTTATGAATTGATCAAATAAAACGATAGAAGTCTGAGATTGTATGCTTGGACTTCTTTTTGGAGGGAAAACAGATGTCTCAAATTGAAAGAATCAAGCAAGCCATTATGGCGGATCCGCAAAATACCTGCTATACAGAACGCGGAATCGAACCTCTCTTTGCGGCGCCAAAAACTGCCCGCATCAATATTGTCGGTCAGGCACCGGGGCTTAAAACCCAAGAAGCTGGGATTTATTGGAAGGATAAGAGCGGCGATCGCTTGCGGGACTGGTTAGGTGTGGATGAAGACACCTTTTACAATTCAGGTTATTTTGCAGTTCTGCCAATGGATTTTTACTTCCCAGGACATGGCAAGTCAGGTGATCTTCCACCTCGTACAGATTTTGCAGAAAAATGGCATCCGCAACTCCTCAAGGAATGTCCAAATATTGAATTGACCCTTTTGATTGGCCAGTATGCCCAAGCCTACTATTTACAGGAGAAAATCAGTGGCAAGGTGACCGACCGTGTGCATCGGTTTAAGGATTATTTGCCTGATTATTTCCCTTTGGTGCATCCGTCACCTCGTAATCAAATCTGGATGGCTAAGAATCCTTGGTTTGAGTCAGAAGTAGTGCCAGATTTGAAAAATAGAATTCAAAAGATTCTTGGAGAAACAAAATGAAAGAAATTACTTTTAACGATTTTTACCAGTTTTATCAGAAAGGGTCCCTTTCAGTCTTAGACGTGAGAGAAGTAGAAGAGTTCGAGACGCTTCATTTAGAAGGTGCTCAGAACCTACCACTTAGTCAATTGGCTGATACTTATGATCAATTGGACAAGGACCTCTTGTATTATGTCATTTGCAAATCTGGGGTGAGGTCAGCGCGTGCTTGTCAATTTCTAGCTGAACAGGGTTATGACGTTATCAATGTCCAAGGTGGAATGATGACCTTTGAAAATCTTTAAACCTCTATGGTGATAGATCCTAATCTTCCCTTGCTCGGTTCCAACTGAGTGAGGGATTTTGTTTTTAGATAATTCTTATTTTTAAAAATATTGAAAACATTCAATGATTAATTTTGGATACTTTTTTCAAAGTCCTAATCATGGTATACTAGGTCAGTATTTTAGAAATATGAAGGAGATTATTATGGCTAAAAAAGGTGCCCTAACAGGCTTGCTCCTGTTTGGAATATTTTTTGGTGCGGGGAACTTGATCTTTCCGCCCTCTCTAGGTGCCCTATCTGGAGAACAGTTTCTTCCTGCCATCGCAGGTTTTGTCTTTTCAGGTGTCGGTATTGCCGTCTTGACACTTATTATTGGAACGCTAAACCCGAAAGGATACATTCACGAGATTTCTAAGAAAATCTCACCTTGGTTTGCGACGCTTTATCTTGCAGTCCTCTATCTATCGATTGGCCCCTTCTTTGCCATTCCACGTACAGCCACAACAGCTTACGAAGTTGGGATTAGTCCCCTCTTATCCGAAGCAAACAAAGGCCTAGGATTGATTATCTTTACCGTGCTGTACTTTGCAGCGGCTTATTTGATTTCACTTAATCCATCAAAGATTTTGGATCGAATTGGACGTATCTTAACGCCAGTCTTTGCTTTGTTGATCGTTATCTTGGTTGTACTAGGTGCCTTCAAATACGGTGGAACAAGTCCTCAAACTGCGTCAGCTGCTTATCAAGCTTCTGCTTTTGGGACAGGTTTCCTAGAAGGTTATAACACTTTGGATGCCCTTGCCTCAGTGGCTTTCAGTGTGATTGCTGTTCAAACCTTGAAACAACTTGGATTCTCCAGTAAGAAAGAATACATTTCAACTATTTGGGTGGTTGGTATCGTTGTAGCTCTTGCTTTCAGCGCTCTTTACATTGGTTTAGGATTCCTTGGAAATCACTTCCCAGTACCAGCAGAAGTGATGAAGGGTGGAACACCAGGTGTTTATATCTTGTCGCAAGCAACTCAGGAAATCTTTGGTTCAACAGCTCAACTCTTCCTTGCTGTTATGGTAACTGTAACCTGCTTCACAACGACAGTTGGATTGATTGTGTCGACAGCAGAGTTCTTTAACGGACGTTTCCCACAAATCAGCTACAAGGTCTATGCAACTGCCTTTACCTTGATTGGATTTGCTATTGCAAATCTTGGACTTGATGCAATCATTAAGTATTCAGTGCCAGTACTGGTAATATTGTACCCAATCACCATCGCCATTGTGATGATTGTGATTGTTAATAAGTTTGTAGCCCTATCAAAACCGGGCATGCAGTTAACTATTGGGCTTGTTACAGCTATTGCTCTTGCAAGCGTCCTTGGAAGTTCCTTTAAGATTGAGTTTCTAGAAAATCTGATTAATGCCCTTCCGTTTGCGTCAGCCTCTCTTCCATGGCTAGTGCCAGCTATTGTCGGAATCTTGCTTTCATTGGTTCTACCAAACAAACAAGAGAGTGATGTTTTTGAGATGGAATAAAAAAATTCTTGGTCATCGACCAAGAATTTTTTGTATGAGCACGACTCATTAGTTGGTTTGTTCAATATAACCAGCCTCTTTAAGCATTTTTCTAGTTTTTAGAAAACTTACACGGCTTCCAGAGCCAGAAACTTCATTTGGCATTGCTTTTTTCATCTCTTCGAGATTCACAACAGTCATGTCAACCTCCATGCTATGGATGACTTTTCCATCTTTGAATTCGATATTTTGTGTAATGCCTTTAAGTCCTTCCTCCTTTTTATAAGTTTTCACGATAAGTTCTTTAATCTCTTCTGCTGACTTGTCCAGTATTTCAGGGTCAAAAACATTATAGACTTCTTGTTTTACAACATCATCCCCCTTAACAGTGTATGTCAAGGTAGAAGTTCTTCCGGGATTGCTATTGTGAACAAAAATGTAGTTTTTTGTCTCATCTTTCTTTTCAGATGATTGTTGACTGCTTTGTTTGGTCTCGCTTGACTGAGTTGTTGTGTCTTCTTTGGTACTGCTGCTAGCAGGTGTAGAAGCTTGTTTGGAACATCCAAGCAGGAGGACAAGTGAAGTCACTAGGGCTAGTGAAGTTTTAACATAAGTTTTCATAGAATTTCCTTTCATAATCAAAGTATTTTGTATTATAACATGATTCTACTACAAAATCAACTAGACCTCCCCTCTCATCTGACTTGACATGACAATGAACAGAAACTAGTCTGACGATTAAAGTTTTGTCTCTATTTGTTTCAAAAATCTTTTATCATATGGCTTTATAAGGGTGTGAAGTTTTAAATGCACTTTTTATGGGATTTGGAGGAATCTATTGAACTCATCGGTTAGGGATGTAACAAAATACCCCAAGAGTCAGAGTTGTGTCTAACTTTTGGGGTGGACCTACACTAGTCTATATGAAATTTTGGGAGATTAGTTCGTCTTCTCTGTGAATCCCATTTTTTCCAGTGCTTTTTTAGAATTTGAGAAACTGACACGATTACCGATACCAGAATATTCTTCAGGAAGTGCTTTTCTAAGTTCGCTAATGCTTGCAACTGAGAAGTCAACTTCTAGATCTTGAACAACTTTTCCATCTTTGATTTCAATCGTTTGTTTAACACCTTTGAGTCCATTATAACCTTTGTACTTTTCTTCGATAAAACTCTTGACATCTTCTGGAGTTGCACCAAGGATTTCAGGATCAGCAATGTTATGAGCTGATTGCTTGATAACATTGTCGCCGTCTACAGTATAAACCAAGGTAGAAGTGATTCCAGAATTGCTTTTGTTGACAAAAGTATGTGTCTTAGTTGTTTCTTTCTTTTCAGATGATTGTTTGCTGCTTTGTTTGCTCTCACTTGACTGAGTTGTTGTGTCTTCTTTAGAACTGCTGTTGGTAGGTGTTGACGCTTGTTTGGAACATCCGAGCAGGAGAACAAGTGAAGCCACAAGGGCTAGTGATACTTTAAAGTATGATTTCATATTTGTTACTTTCCTTTCATAATCAAAGTATTTGTATTATAACATGGATCTATAGTGAAAGCAACTAAACACAGTTTTTCTCCTTTTGAGAAGGAGTCTGACTAGAAAAATGTTATAATGGTAGGAAAGAGGTGAAGAAATGAATCAGACTATAAACTATATCAAAGAACTAACTGCTATTGCATCTCCGACGGGCTTTACTCGTGAGATTTCAGACTATCTAGTCCATACTATAGAGAAACTTGGTTACCAGCCGGTTCGTACAGCCAAGGGTGGTGTCAATGTTACTATTAAAGGTCAAAATGATGACCAACAGCGCTATGTGACTGCCCATGTGGATACGCTGGGTGCTATTGTCCGTGCTGTCAAATCAGATGGCCGTCTCAAATTGGATCGTATCGGTGGTTTTCCTTGGAACATGATTGAAGGAGAAAACTGTACGGTTCATGTGGCTAGCACAGGTAAAAAGGTATCTGGAACCATTCTCATCCATCAAACTTCTTGCCATGTCTACAAAGATGCGGGAACTGCTGAACGCACACAGGACAATATGGAAGTGCGTTTGGATGCAAAAGTAACCAATGAAAAAGAAACCCGCGCCTTGGGCATCGAGGTCGGTGATTTTATCAGTTTCGATCCGCGAACTGTCGTGACAGAGACTGGTTTTATCAAGTCTCGCCACTTGGATGACAAGGTCAGCGCAGCAATTTTGCTCAATCTCCTTCGAGTTTATAAAGAAGAAGGAATTGACTTGCCGATGACGACACACTTTGCTTTTTCAGTCTTTGAAGAGGTGGGCCATGGTGCTAACTCCAATATTCCAGAAGAGGTAGTAGAATATCTGGCTGTGGATATGGGAGCTATGGGCGATGACCAACAGACGGATGAGTACACAGTATCTATCTGTGTAAAGGATGCTTCAGGACCTTATCACTATGACTTCCGTCAACACTTAGTAGCTTTGGCGAAAGAGCAAGATATTCCATTTAAGCTGGATATCTATCCATTTTATGGATCGGACGCTTCAGCAGCTATGTCAGCAGGAGCAGAGGTCAAACACGCCCTCCTTGGAGCTGGTATTGAATCCAGTCACTCTTACGAACGAACACACATTGATTCGGTTGTAGCGACTGAGCGTATGGTTGATGCCTATCTCAAGAGTGCATTGGTAGACTAATATGTGCTTGATTTGTCAAAGAATTGAATGGATCAAGGAAGGGGAAAATCCCTACTTTGTAAAAGAACTAGAAACAGGATATGTAGTTATTGGAGACCACCAATACTTTAAGGGCTATACCTTATTTTTAGCAAAAGATCATGTCACAGAACTCCACCATATGGAGACTTCTGTAAAACTTCGCTTTTTAGAGGAAATGAGTTTGGTCCAAGAAGCAGTCGCCAAAGCATTTGAGGCTGAAAAGATGAATATTGAACTCCTAGGAAATGGTGATGCCCACGCTCATTGGCATCTCTTTCCACGAAGAATAGGTGATATGAAGGGTCATGGATTGAATGGCCGTGGGCCAGTCTGGTGGGTGCCCTGGGAAGAAATGGCGGCAGAAGATTGCCAAGTGAAATCCCATGAGTTGGAACAAATGATTAAAGCCTTATCCGATGAATTAGAGAAGCACTTGGTCTAAGAGAGGAAGAAAAATGAAAAAAAGATACATCGTTTTATCTGGTTTGCTGGCAGTAACCCTAGCAGCATGTTCTCAAGAAAAACCTAAAAATGAAGAAAACACTCAAAAAACGGAACAAACTAGTCAACCTGAAGGAACTGTAGGGAGCAAATCTCAAGCCTCTAGTCAGAAGAAGGCAGAAGTTGTCAATAAGGGAGACTACTATAGTATTCAAGGGAAGTACGATGAAATCGTCATAGCTAATAAGCACTATCCTTTGTCAAAAGACTATAATCCAGGAGAAAATCCAACAGCTAAAGCAGAGTTGGTCAAACTCATTGCGGCAATGCAAGCAGCTGGCTACCCAATCAGCGATCACTACAGTGGTTTTAGAAGTTATGAAACTCAGGCAAAGCTCTACCAAGACTATGTGAATCAAGACGGGAAGGAAGCAGCAGATCGCTACTCAGCACGCCCAGGTTATAGTGAACACCAAACGGGTCTTGCATTTGACCTTATTGGGACAGATGGAGATTTAGTTACTGAAGAAAAGGCGGCCCAGTGGCTCTTGGATCATGCGGCTGACTATGGCTTTGTCGTTCGCTATCTCAAAGGCAAGGAAAAAGAGACTGGCTACATGGCGGAAGAATGGCATCTTCGCTACGTTGGAAAGGAAGCCAAAGAAATTGCTGCAAGTGGTCTCAGTCTGGAAGAGTACTATGGCTTTGAAGGCGGAGATTACGTCGATTAAAAAAGTAATTTTTCTCTTGCATTTTTAGATAAATAGTGTATAATAGAAAGGTATGTGTAAAGCATACTTGTGGGAGGTAAAAATCTTTAATTACCGCCAAAACCACAAAGGAGGATTTAAAAATGGCTAAAAAAGTCGAAAAACTTGTAAAATTGCAAATCCCTGCTGGTAAAGCTACACCAGCTCCACCAGTTGGACCTGCTCTTGGTCAAGCTGGTATCAACATCATGGGATTCACAAAAGAGTTCAACGCTCGTACAGCTGACCAAGCTGGTATGATCATTCCAGTTGTTATCTCAGTATACGAAGACAAATCATTTACTTTCGTTACAAAAACACCACCAGCTGCTGTTCTTTTGAAAAAAGCTGCAGGTGTTGAAAAAGGATCAGGTACACCTAACAAAACTAAAGTTGCTACAGTTACTCGTGCACAAGTACAAGAAATTGCAGAAACTAAGATGCCAGATTTGAACGCAGCAAACATTGAGTCTGCAATGCGTATGATCGAAGGTACTGCTCGTTCTATGGGATTCACTGTTGTTGACTAATCAATAACACCCCCAATATAACCCGCAAGACTTCATCATTTCGAGAAGTGACGTGGGAGATGAAAATCGATTGAACCACTTACAAGGAGAATAGAAAATGGCTAAAAAAAGCAAACAACTTCGTGCTGCTCTTGAGAAAATCGACAGCACAAAAGCATACAGTGTAGAAGAAGCTGTAGCACTTGCAAAGGAAACTAACTTTGCAAAATTTGACGCAACTGTAGAAGTTGCATACAACTTGAACATCGACGTTAAAAAAGCTGACCAACAAATCCGTGGCGCAATGGTATTGCCAAACGGTACAGGTAAAACTTCACGCGTTCTTGTTTTCGCACGTGGTGCAAAAGCTGAAGAAGCAAAAGCTGCTGGTGCAGACTTTGTTGGTGAAGATGACCTTGTTGCGAAAATCAACGACGGTTGGTTGGACTTCGACGTAGTTATCGCTACACCTGACATGATGGCTCTTGTTGGACGTCTTGGACGTGTCCTTGGACCACGTAACTTGATGCCAAACCCTAAAACTGGTACTGTAACAATGGATGTTGCTAAAGCAGTTGAAGAGTCTAAAGGTGGTAAAATCACTTACCGTGCTGACCGTGCAGGTAACGTTCAAGCAATCATCGGTAAAGTATCATTTGAAGCTGAAAAATTGGTTGAAAACTTCAAAGCTTTCAACGAAACAATCCAAAAAGCAAAACCAGCTACAGCTAAAGGAACTTACGTAACAAACTTGACTATCACAACTACTCAAGGTGTTGGTATCAAGGTTGACGTAAACTCACTTTAATTAACAGATTTTTAAAAACGAGTACGAATGTGCTCGTTTTTTAGGTACAACGAGCATTCCGTTCATCTGAGGTGTAAGTCCTCTGTGGGTACCATATACTAGTAAACCCAAAAGTGATTCCCAAGCCTGACTATTGTGAGTAGCTGATCGAACGGCATTAGGATAGACTGTTTAAGTCTGACGTTGGAAACAAGAATCGGCAGAGAAAGAGATAGAGAAATCTTGGCTATACGAATAGGCACGTGGTAGTAAAGCGTATATAGCGGATAAGGAGGCCAGCAACTCTAAAGTACAAATATGTAGTCGTAACCTATATGCGTAAACTACGTGAGCAATTGAATTCGAACTAGAGAGGTGATTAATAGATTTATGCTATAGTCATGGCAGCTTGTATGCTTTTGATTCTAGTTTATCAAATAATAGATTAGAATTGTCAGATAATATAATTTTATGTTATAATGAAGAAAAAATAGAGGTGTTCAAATGTCAGAAGCAGGTCATAAGTTTTTAGCAAAACTGGGGAAAAAACGCTTACGTCCAGGTGGGAAACGTGCTACAGATTGGTTAATTGCGGAAGGAGGATTTTCAAAAGAAAAGAGAATACTAGAAGTTGCGTGCAATAGGGGAACTACAGCAATTGAGTTGGCACAGCGTTTTGGTTGTAAGATAACTGCTGTTGATATGGATGGACAAGCCTTAGAAGTGGCTAAAAAATCTGCTGAAACGGCAGGTGTTGGTCATTTGATCAGATTTGAAAGAGCAAATGCAATGAAACTTCCTTATGGAGATGCTAGTTTTGATATTGTTATAAATGAAGCTATGCTGACTATGCAAGCCGATCAAGCTAAGAAAAAATGTGTAATGGAGTATCTAAGGGTTTTAAAACCTGAAGGTCTTCTTTTGACACATGATGTGCTTCTTAAGGAAGCTAAAGAGTCTGTCAGACAGGAATTGTCACAAGCAATTCATGTAAATGTAGGTCCTTTAACTCAAGATGGTTGGGAACAGGTGATGATAGAATCAGGTTATCGTGATGTGAAAATATTGACTGGTGAAATGACATTAATGAAATTATCAGGTATGATTTATGACGAAGGTTGGCTAGGAACTTTGAAAATTTGCGTAAATGCTTGTAAAAAGGAGAATAGAAAGCAGTTTTTAACTATGTATAAAATGTTTGCTAAGAATAAACAGAAATTGGGCTTTATTGCTATGGCTAGTTATAAATCGTCAAATCGTTAGATAATTATTGAAGTTAACTTTTCCTTTTTTCTTTCTTAAAAAATATGCTATAATAGAGAGTAAAAAACTTTGAAAGAAAGAAAAAGATGAATTTAAAAGATTATATCGCAACGATTGAAAATTATCCTAAGGAAGGTATTACCTTCCGTGATATCAGCCCTTTGATGGCAGATGGAAATGCTTATAGCTACGCTGTTCGTGAAATTGTTCAGTATGCAACAGACAAGAAGATCGACATGATTGTGGGTCCAGAGGCTCGTGGATTTATTGTTGGCTGCCCAGTTGCTTTTGAGTTGGGAATTGGCTTTGCACCTGTTCGTAAACCAGGGAAATTGCCACGTGAAGTCATTTCTGCTGATTATGAGAAAGAGTACGGTATTGATACCTTGACCATGCATGCTGATGCGATCAAGCCAGGCCAACGTGTTCTCATCGTAGATGATCTCTTGGCAACAGGTGGAACTGTCAAGGCAACGATTGAGATGATTGAAAGGCTTGGTGGAGTTGTAGCCGGTTGTGCTTTCTTGATTGAGTTGGATGAGCTTAAAGGCCGTGAAAAAATCGGAGACTACGATTACAAGGTACTTATGCATTATTAATGAAAAACAGTCCTTGGGGCTGTTTTCTCTTCATCTGCTATATAAATTAACTATAGCTAGTTAGAGAAAAACTATAATTGAAAACTATATCTTCATACAGTATAATAAAAGGAAGAAGTATTTGGAGGTTTTTACTTTCAAACAGACAAGATCATTCCCGAAATAGAGAACTGTTAGGAGGGTATTATGCCGATTCGAATTGATAAAAAATTACCAGCTGTGGAGATTTTAAGGACAGAAAATATCTTTGTTATGGACGACCAACGGGCTGCTCATCAGGATATTCGCCCCTTGAAGATTTTGATTTTAAATCTCATGCCTCAAAAAATGGTAACAGAAACGCAACTCTTACGGCATTTGGCTAATACCCCTTTGCAATTAGATATTGATTTCTTATATATGGAAACACATCGTTCCAAGACAACTCGTGCCGAACATATGGAAACCTTCTATAAGACCTTTCCAGAGGTCAAGGATGACTTTTTTGATGGAATGATTATCACAGGAGCACCAGTGGAGCATTTGCCTTTTGAGGAGGTAGATTACTGGGAGGAATTCAAGCAGGTAATCGAATGGTCCAAGACGCATGTTTTTTCAACCCTCCATATCTGTTGGGGAGCACAAGCAGGTCTTTATGTTCGCTATGGCGTTGAAAAGCACCAGATGGATCGGAAACTATCAGGCATTTATCCACAAGATACCTTGAAAGAGGGGCACCTTCTTTTTAGAGGGTTTGATGATCGCTATGTAGCTCCTCATTCTCGTCATACTGAGATTTTAAAAGAAGAAATCTTAAATAAGACCAATCTGGAGATTCTGTCAGAAGGTCCTGAAGTTGGGGTTTCTATCCTAGCTAGTCGAGATTTGCGTGAGATTTATAGTTTTGGTCATTTGGAGTATGATCGTGACACTTTGGCAAGAGAGTATTTTCGTGATTATGAGGCGGGACTCGACCCTCATATCCCAGAGAACTACTTTAAAAATGATGATGTAAATGAGACGCCCTGTCTCTGTTGGTCTTCATCGGCTGCCCTCTTTTTCAGCAATTGGGTAAACTATGCAGTTTATCAAGAAACCCCTTTTGACTGGAGAAAGGTAGAGGATGATGCGGCTGCATTTGGATATCTATAAGAGGAATTATGACATATTTTGACGCTTTTAAATCAGGGAACTTGGTTTTGCCAAGTGCCCTGCTCTTGCATGTTAAGGAACTCTTTCCTTCCAGCGAAGATTTTCTGGTCTGGCAATTTTTCTATTTACAAAATACTACAGCCCTCGGAGATGTTTCACCTAGTCAGATTGCTGAAATCATTGGCAAAGAGGTTGCAGATGTCAACCAATCTATTTCGAATTTGACAGAAAATGGTTTGCTACAATATCGGACCATTGAACTAAACGGGGAAATTGAGCTGATTTTTGATGCTAGTTTGGCTTTTGAACGCTTAGATAGCTTACTAGATAGCCAAACTCCAGCTACAACTGCCCCAAATTCGCAGAATCAGTTGAAGGATCTGGTTGAAACTTTTCAGCAGGAATTGGGACGCTTGTTAACGCCATTTGAAATCGAAGACCTTTCTAAGACTGTCAAAGAAGACGGAGTTAAGGCGGATTTGATCAAGGAAGCTCTCCGAGAGGCCGTTCTCAATGGCAAGCCAAACTGGAAATATATTCAGGCAATCCTACGAAACTGGCGCCATGAGGGCATTCAATCTGTTGCCCAAGTAGAGGCCAAACGAGCAGAGCGAGAAGCCAACAATCCCAAACAAGTTCAGGCTTCGGCTGATTTCCTCGATGCCATGAATTTGTGGCAAGATTAGTCGCTTGAAAAATCTTGAAAATTAGAGTAAGGTTTGCAAGCTCCTTATAAATATGATAGAATAATAGTGAATAAAATGAAAAAAGAGGTATGTGAAATGTCACGTAAACCATTTATCGCTGGTAACTGGAAAATGAACAAAAATCCAGAAGAAGCAAAAGCATTCGTTGAAGCCGTTGCCTCAAAACTTCCTTCATCAGACCTTGTTGAAGCAGGTATCGCAGCTCCTGCAGTTGATTTGACAGCTGTTCTTGCTGCTGCTAAAGGTTCAAACCTTAAAGTTGCTGCTCAAAACTGCTACTTTGAAAATGCAGGTGCATTTACTGGTGAAACTAGCCCACAAGTTTTGAAAGAAATCGGTACAGACTACGTTGTGATCGGTCACTCAGAACGTCGTGACTACTTCCATGAAACTGACGAAGATATCAACAAAAAAGCAAAAGCAATCTTTGCGAACGGTATGCTTCCAATCATCTGTTGTGGTGAGTCACTTGAAACTTACGAAGCTGGTAAAGCTGCCGAATTCGTAGGTGCTCAAGTATCTGCTGCATTGGCTGGATTGACAGCTGAACAAGTTGCTGCCTCAGTTATCGCTTACGAGCCAATCTGGGCTATCGGTACTGGTAAATCAGCTTCACAAGACGATGCACAAAAAATGTGTAAAGTTGTTCGTGACGTTGTAGCAGCTGACTTTGGTCAAGAAGTTGCGGACAAAGTTCGTGTTCAATACGGTGGTTCTGTTAAACCTGAAAACGTCGCTTCATACATGGCTTGCCCAGACGTTGACGGTGCCCTTGTTGGTGGTGCGTCACTTGAAGCTGAAAGCTTCTTGGCATTGCTTGACTTTGTAAAATAATCTAAGTTATTCGAGACAGTCTTCTAAGACTGTCTTTTTTTATAGAGGCCGTATATTTTTCTTAAATTATCAGTCTATTACAACTTTTCTCAGATAGTACACTTTCCTTGCTATCGTTTTCTGGTAGTAGTATACTTATATTGTAACCACTAAGAAGATGGTTACAAAAAAATGAAAGAGGTAAGAAATATGGTTGAATTGAAAAAAGAAGCAGTAAAAGACGTAACAACATTATCTAAAACAGCGCCAGTAGCATTGGCCAAAACAAAGGAAGTATTGAACCAAGCAGTAGCAGATTTGTATGTGGCTCACATTGCTCTTCACCAAGTTCACTGGTATATGCGTGGTCGTGGTTTCCTCGTATGGCATCCAAAAATGGATGAATACATGGACAGCCTTGATGGCTATCTTGACGAAATCAGTGAGCGTTTGATCACCCTTGGTGGTAAACCTTACTCAACTTTGACAGAGTTCCTTCAACACAGTGAAATCGAAGAAGAAGAAGGAGAATTCCGTAACGTTGAAGAAAGCTTGGAACGTGTTCTAGCGATTTATTGCTACCTCATCGCTCTTTTCCAAAATGCTTTGGATGTGACTGATGAAGAAGGCGATGATGTTACAAACGATATCTTTGTTGGTGCTAAGGCTGAACTTGAGAAAACAGTTTGGATGCTTGCAGCAGAACTTGGACAAGCTCCTGGTTTGTAAAATATAGTTGCTACCCCTTTTATCATGAGGTGCTTGATAAGTGCCCATGACCAATCATCTTTTAAAAGTCATGTAACTGTAAACAGTTGCATGATTTTTTTGTTTGCTGGACTTAGGACACATTGTCAAAAGTAGGATTTTACGGTATAATAGTTGCTGTTCAATAACATATGAATTTTAAAGAATAATTGTTAGTTTAAGGAGGACTTATGAACAACTTACCAAATTGCCCAAAATGTAATTCAGAATATGTCTACGAAGACGGAAGTCTCTTGGTCTGCCCAGAGTGTGCCTATGAGTGGAATCCTGCAGAAGTTGCAGAAGTAGAAGAAGGTGTAGTTGCTATCGATGCCAATGGAAATAAATTGGCTGACGGCGATACTGTAACCTTAATCAAGGACTTGAAAGTAAAAGGTGCGCCAAAGGATTTGAAACAAGGAACTCGCGTTAAAAATATCCGTATCGTAGAAGGTGACCACAACATCGACTGTAAGATTGATGGTTTTGGAGCTATGAAACTCAAGTCAGAATTTGTTAAGAAAATCTAGCCATGAAACTGAACTACAAATTTATCTTTTATAGTCGTGTGCTCTTGTTCTTAGCGGCATTTACAGGAGTTTATTTGGAGATTACCAAGCACGGTGGCTTTGGTATGCTCCTTTACTACACAGTGTTGTCCAATCTTTTGGTAACGATTTTCACGGGTTATCTGCTCCGTGTGATGAGCCGTTCAGGTGAAAATTGGCAAAGTCCGACCTTGCTTCGTCTCAAGGGTGGTGTTACCATGAGTATCATGATTACCTGTGTGATTTACCATTTTATGCTTGCTCCGATTGCGACAGACTTTTACCGTGTGGAAAATTTCCTTTGCCACTATATCGTTCCACTCTGGTTTTTAGCCGACACCCTTTTCTTTGATAAACGGGGTCAATACAAGATCTGGGATCCAGTCTTGTGGACCATCTTGCCCTTGGTTTATATGATTTTTGCTTTGTTTAACGGCCTGGTCTTAAAACTCAATATTCCGAATTCCAAAGACAATCCCTTCCCTTATTTCTTTTTGAATGTGAACAAGGGTTGGGACGTGGTTATCAAATGGTGTTTGATCATTTTTGCGGCGTATATGGTTGCAGGCTTCATCTTCTATCTGATCAAGCAAATCAAGCGAAAATAGTCTTCCTATTAGGAAAGTTAGGACGGAGTCTCTAGTTCAATCGGGCTCCTTCTTTTCTTGCCATCTTCCTTTTAAAAGGATCAACAGTGAGAAATATACAGAAAGAAAATTCATGAAACAATATTTAGAACGGGCTAGTATTTTGGCCCTCTCCCTCGTTTTGATTACCTCCTTTTCCATCTCAAGTGCTCTGCCAGCCATGTTTGACTACTATCAAGGCTATCCCAAAGAACAAATCGAGCTCCTGGTCAGTCTTCCTTCTTTTGGAATTATGATTATGCTGGTTTTAAATGGGTTTTTGGAGCGGTTATTTCCTGAGCGACTTCAGATTAGTCTAGGACTTCTCATCCTTTCTATCGGTGGAACTGCCCCTTTCTGGTATCAGGAGTACAACTTTGTCTTTGCGATGCGGATTTTATTTGGCTTGGGTGTTGGAATGATTAATGCCAAGGCCATTTCCATCATTAGCGAACGCTATCATGGAAAGACACGGATCCAGATGTTGGGTCTTCGCGGATCAGCAGAAGTTGTCGGGGCATCGATTTTGACTCTAGTGGTCGGTCAACTCTTATCCTTGGGATGGACAGTGACCTTCTTGGCCTACAGTGCAGGATTTTTAGTATTGATCCTTTATCTGCTCTTTGTCCCTTATGGGAAAGAAAAGAAAGAAACAAAGAAAAAAGAGGCCGAAACAACTCGTTTGACAGGACAGATGAAAGGCTTGATTTTTCTATTGGCTGTCGAAGCAGCAGTTGTTGTCTGCACCAACACAGCTATCACCATTCGTATTCCTAGTCTGATGGTGGAAAGAAGTCTAGGGGATGCCCAGTTATCGAGCTTGGTTTTAAGTATCATGCAGTTGATTGGTATCTTGGCAGGTGTGAGTTTTTCTTTCTTTATCTCTCTGTTTAAAGAAAGGTTGCTCCTTTGGTCAGGTATCACCTTTGGATTGGGGCAGATTGTGATTGCCTTGTCTCCGTCATTGGGTGTGATGGTAGTTGGAAGTGTTGTGGCAGGTTTTTCTTACAGTGTGGCCTTGACCACTGTCTTTCAACTTCTTTCTGAAAGAATCCCAGCAAAGCTCCTTAATCAGGCAACATCTTTTGCAGTGCTAGGATGTAGCTTTGGAGCCTTTACGACACCGTTTATTCTTGGGGCGATTGGCTTGGTGACTCAAAATGGTATGTTGGTCTTCACCATTTTAGGATGTTGGTTGATTGTCACTTCTATCTTTGTTATGTACGCACTTCAAAAGAGAGCTTAGGATTAATTTCCTAAGTTTTTCTTTTTGGGAATTTTGTACCCAGACAATTATTGGTTTTTAAACTTGTTTACACTTTTGTTTCCTGATAAAATAGAAGTTATGACAAGATATAAAGCAACTATTTCTTATGATGGTTTTGCCTTTGCCGGTTTTCAGCGCCAGCCTCATGCGAGGAGCGTTCAAGAGGAAATCGAAAAAACCTTAACGAGACTCAATAAGGGGCAAGCCATCACTGTTCACGGTGCTGGTAGGACCGATAGTGGGGTCCATGCTCTGGGACAGGTCATTCATTTTGATCTGCCCTATCAGATGGATGAGGAAAAACTCCGTTTTGCTCTGGATACCCAATCTCCAGAAGATATTGATGTGATTTCGATTGAGATTGTGGCAGATGATTTTCATTGCCGTTATGCCAAACACAGCAAGACCTATGAGTTTATAGTAGATAGGGGGCGTCCTAAAAATCCCATGCGTCGTCACTACGCTACTCACTTTCCCTATCCGCTCGACGTGGAGCGGATGCAGATGGCAATCAAAAAGCTAGAGGGAACTCATGATTTCACCGGTTTTACAGCATCTGGAACCAGTGTAGAGGACAAGGTTCGGACTATTACAGAAGCCAGACTTAGTGTTGATGAGACCGGCCAATTTTTGACCTTTAGCTTTTCAGGAAATGGCTTCTTGTATAAGCAGATTCGCAATATGGTGGGGACGTTGCTCAAAATCGGAAATAATCGGATGCCAGTTGAGCAGATTGACTTGATTTTGAAGAAGAAGGACAGGCAGCTAGCAGGTCCAACGGCTGCACCAAATGGCTTGTATTTAAAGGAGATTCGTTATGAAGAATAATCGTATTTTAGCCCTTTCTGGGAATGATATTTTTAGTGGTGGTGGTTTGTCAGCTGATTTGGCTACCTATACCTTGAACGGCTTGCATGGCTTTGTAGCTGTCACTTGTTTGACGGCCTTGACCGAAAAGGGCTTTGAAGTCTTCCCTACGGATGATACTATTTTCCAACATGAGTTGAATAGCTTACGTGATGTCGAGTTTGCAGGGATTAAGATTGGCCTTCTTCCTACTATCAGTGTGGCTGAGAAGGCCTTGGACTTTATCAAGCAACGTCCAGGAGTGCCTGTGGTATTGGACCCCGTTTTGGTCTGCAAGGAAACGCACGACGTGGCTGTCAGTGAACTCTGCCAAGAGTTGATTCGCTTTTTCCCTCATGTCAGTGTGATTACGCCAAATCTTCCTGAAGCAGAATTATTGGCTGGTCAGGAAATTAAAACATTGGAAGACATGAAAGCTGCAGCGCAGAAATTGCATGATTTAGGAGTGCCAGCAGTCATTATCAAGGGAGGCAATCGCCTCAGTCAGGACAAGGCAGTGGATATCTTTTATGATGGACAAACTTTCACTGTTCTAGAAAATCCTGTTATCCAAGGTCAAAATGCTGGTGCAGGTTGTACCTTTGCCTCAAGCATTGCCAGTCACTTGGTTAAAGGGGATGAACTTTTACCAGCAGTAGAGAGCTCGAAAGCTTTCGTTTACCGTGCTATTGCACAAGCAGATCAATATGGAGTAAGACAATATGAAGCAAACCAAAACAACTAAAATCGCCCTTGTATCCCTCTTAACCGCCCTTTCTGTGGTTCTAGGTTATTACTTGAAAATTGGAACGGCAACAGGAATATTGACTCTCTTGGATGCAGGTATTTTCTTTACTGCCTTTTACTTTGGCAGTAAAGAAGGGGCCGTCGTTGGAGGACTAGCAGCTTTTCTGCTTGACCTTTTATCAGGCTTTCCACAGTGGATGTTCTTTAGCTTGATAAATCATGGCTTGCAAGGATTTTTTGCAGGTTTTAAAGGGAAGTGGCAATGGCTAGGCCTTGTCTTGGCTACTATCGTCATGGTAAGTGGCTACGCCCTAGGTTCTACCCTGATGAATGGCTGGTCAGCAGCCTTACCAGAAATCCTTCCAAACTTCCTGCAAAATACCTTGGGAATGGTTGTGGGGTTTGTAGTCTTTCAGAGTGTTAAGAAGATAAAATAAAAAAGTCAGCTATTTGAGCTGACTTTTTGCTTATTTAGGTTTAATCAAAATAAAGCAAATCTTTGCTGGTGCTTGTAAAGAGGTCAAAGCCATCCTTGGTAACAACACCACAGTCTTCGATACGAACGCCGACTTTACCAGGGATATAGACACCTGGTTCAACAGAGAAACACATGCCTTCTTCGATGACCATGTCGTTTCCTTCCATGATAGAAGGAAATTCGTGGACATCCATACCGATACCGTGACCGAGACGGTGGTTGAAGTACTCACCGTAACCAGCTTTTTCAATGACTTCACGGGCAGCGCGGTCCACTTCATGTGCAGTCACACCTGGCTTGATGAAGTCAAGGGCAACTTGTTGAGCTTCAAGTGTCAAGTTGTAGATATCCTTCTTGAATTGATCAGGTTTACCGACAGCGACAGTACGAGTCATATCTGATGCGTAGCCATTGACCATGACACCGAGGTCAAAGAGGAGAAAGGCGTCTTTTTCGACCTTGTTTGCACCAGGAATTCCGTGCGGATTTGCAGCGTTATCGCCAGTCAAGACCATGGTATCAAAGCTCATTTCATAGCCTTCACGTTTCATGGCAAAGTCGATTTGGGCGATGATATCTGTCTCTGTCTTATCAAGAGAAATATTGTCAAAACCAACTTTTACAGCCTTATCAGCATAGAGCCCTGCAACCATCATTTTTTGCACTTCGTCAGCTGATTTGATGAGGCGCATGCGTTGGATGCGAGGAGTGAGGTTTTCAAACTCAGCAGTCTCAAAGACTGTTTTCAAACCATGGTATTTGGTCAAGATGAGATTGTCAAACTCAACAGCGACACGTTTGAAGTCGTGCTGAGGCAAAGCATTTTTGATTTTTTGCCATGGATTTTCAGAATCCACATAGCCCACAACTGGGAAGGAAACAGTATTGGTTGCACGCTCCACTTCGAGAGCTGGAACAAAGAGGAGAGGTTCCTGATCCGCTAGAACAAAGAGAAACATTTGGCGTTCATGGGGATCACTGTAAAAGCCAGTGAGGTAATTAATAGTGACGGGGTCAGATACGACAGCGACGTCTAGTTTTTCTGATTCAAGATATGTTACGATTTGTTGTAATTTAGACATATGCTACCTTCTTTCTACCCCTCTATTTTGGCAAAAAAAGAGAGAAAATGCAAGGGAGAAGGGTAAAAGAACAGACAAAAAGAACTCCGACAAGATAGGGGAGTTCTTTGGTCTAGTTTTCTTTAGTTTAAGAAAAGTCAGCCTTGCTTTTGACGTCGCTGTATTCTTCAGCGATTTCTTGGCTGAGAATATCTTCATAGGCAGGGAGTTGGGTGTTCTGGCCGTATTTCTTCTTGAGGGCAGTAGTGACTAGACGATAAGCCAGATTGGCATTACGAGAGAGGATAGGTCCGTGGAAGTAGGAACCAAAGACATTCTTATAATGAACCCCTTCGCCGACCTTTTCCTCGTTGTTTCCATTTCCATAGACCACCTGTCCCAGCGGTTTTTGGTCATCAGAAAGGAAGGTACGACCTTGGTGATTTTCAAATCCGTAGTAGGTTTCATCGAAATCTTCATTGTGAATCTTGATGTCACCGATAAAGCGATTATTGGTTTGGTTGAGGGTGTAGTGGCCCATGACACCGAGTCCTTCGATACGTTTGCCTGAAGCCTCAACATAATATTGGCCCAATAGTTGGAAACCACCACAGATAGCGAGAACCACACCGTCATTTTGGATGTAGTTGTCAATGCTTTCTTTCTTGGCGGGTAGATCGCCTGCGATGATACTTTGTTCAAAGTCTTGACCGCCACCGAAAAAGGCAATATCATAGTGATTTTCATCAAAGTCATCATGGAGAGAAACGATGTCAACCGTCACATGGGCTCCCAGTTTTTCAGCCACATACTTGAGCATGAGGATGTTACCATTGTCCCCGTAGGTATTCATGAGGTTTCCATAGAGGTGGGCGATATTGAGCTGATAAGGGTAGTTGCCAGCTTTTGAGGAAAGTGAAGTATAAACCATCAGTTCATCTCCTTTCTAACAATCTGACGACTAGCCAGCAGTTCACGGAATTCCAGCATAGCAGTATAGGTAGCTAGGATATAGGCATGTTTGCAGTCTTGGTTCTCAATGGTTTTGAGAACTTGCTCCAGATTGCTCGTCTCAGTGATTTTATCAGCTGGATAGCCCGTCACTCGTAGACGACGAGCGATTTCAGAATGACGAACACCTCCAGCGTTAATTTCTGGAATGTCCATGTCAGTGATTTGTTCAAAGTCCGCATCCCAGATCCAGCTAGTATCAATCCCATCAGCATAGTTGGCATTGAGGAGAACAGATAAACTAAATGGATAAGGAGCTAGTTTGATCATCTCGATAGCTTGGGTAGCGCCAACAGGATTTTTAATCAAGACAAGAGTACATTCTTTGTCACCGATATGGAAGGTTTCTTGGCGACCAAATACGGCTCTGCTCTTATCAAATCCTTGTTTGATCCGTTGCGAATCTGCACCGAGGAAGCGAGCAATGGCAACCGCAGCAAGGGCATTGTAGATGTTGTAAAGTCCACCGATTTGGATTCCGTATTCTTGGCCGTCAATGACAAAGCGAGAACGATTGTTGGTTAACTCAACTAGTTCTGTCAGACGGTAGTTCAAGTCAGGTCGTTTGCAGCCACAATTTTCGCAGATATAGGCACCCAAGTTGGCATAGGTATTGTGCTCATATTTGAGGATGCCTTGACAGTCAGGGCAGAGAATCCCTTCGGTATTGTAGTGAGCCAGTTGGGCTGGCCCTTTCTCCAAGTCAAAACCAAAATACTGAACTGGGTTTGGAATAGCTGGCTTGTAGAAAAGCGGACTGTCACCATTGAGGAGAACTGTAGCCGTAGGTACCTTACGGATGGCATCCAAAATCATGTTATAAGTTGTGTAAATTTCACCATAGCGGTCCATCTGGTCACGGAAAATATTAGTAATGACAAAAAGGCTAGGATGGATGTAGTCACAGATACGAGATAGACTGGCCTCGTCAATTTCTAGAACGGCAATGTTTTTCCCAGTTTTAGAGGAATTGGCCGTCAAGAAGGTTGTCGTAATCCCTGTGATCATATTGGCACCGCTTGGATTGGTCAGAACCTGACCATAGACCTCTTTTAGAATGCCGACAGTGAGGGCAGTTGTCAGGGTTTTTCCATTGGTTCCAGTGACCACGACAATCTCGTAGTTCTTAGCTAGATTTTGTAAAATATCTTTATCAAATTGAAGGGCGAGTTTTCCTGGGAGCGTACTTCCGCGGCCAAGACGGCTTAAAACGAAGTGAGAAGAACGCCCAGCTAGGAGGCCCAAAGTAGTTTTTAATTTCATGTTTCTATTATATCATAAAAGAGGGAAAAGACAGATTTGATACTCAATGAAAATCAAAGAGCAAACTAGGAAGCTAGCCGCAGGTTGCTCAAAGTACTGCTTTGAGGTTGTAGATAGAACTGACGAAGTCAGTAACATATATACGGCAAGGTGAAGCTGACGTAGTTTGAAGAGATTTTCGAAGAGTATGAGATTTCGCAGAAGCAAAAACAGCCCAAAGAGGGCTGTTAGCTAACAAATCAGTCTCAACTTAAATCGCAAACAAGTCATTCAAGTTCTCAGCCAAGGTTGGGTGAGTGAAGATTTGTTTTGTGAAGTAAGTGTAAGGAATCTTGTTGTCCATGGCAACAGTGATAATGTTGATGATTTCTTGAGAACCTTCTGAGAAGATAGTTGCTCCAAGAATTTCTTTTGTTTCAGTATTGACAACAGCTTTGAAGGCACCGCGAAGATCTCCATTTACGTGACCACGAGGCATGGCAGCGACAGGGATTTCCTTCACTGCGTATGGAAGTTTCAAATCAGCTGCTTGGCTTTCAGTCAAACCAACTTGTGAAAGTGCAGGTGTGATGAACATAGTGTTTGGTACATTGAGACGGTCTTCAAGTGTGTAGCTACCATCTCCAGCAAGGTAACTATAGACAACACGGAAGTCATCAAGTGAGATGTAGGTAAATTGAGGTCCACCGTTGACGTCTCCGACTGCAAAGACACCAGGAACGTTTGTTTGACAATGTTTGTCTACTTTGATAGCACCACGTTCAGTAAGTTCGATATCTGTATTTTCAAGTTGAAGTGGTTCTACATTCGGTTTACGTCCAGTTGCGTAGAGAAGAGCGTCGAAACGGTACGTTTCGTTTTCAGTTACGACAAGGACTTGGTCACCGTCGTTTTTGATTTCAGTAGTACGGATGTTTTGAAGTAATTCAATACCGTCTTCTTCCATGTATTGCTTAGCAAGAGCTGCGATGGAAGGTTCTGCACGAGGTAGGAAAGTATCCAAGGCATCTAGGACTGTAACTTTGCTTCCAAGTTTGTTGTAAAGACCTGCAAATTCAAGACCGATATTTCCACCACCAAGGACACCAAGTTTTTCAGGCAATTTGTCCAAGTTTTGAATACCAGTCGAGTCAAAGACATTCTTACTTGTAGCAAGTCCAGGGATTGGCAAGACGTTTGAAACAGCACCAGTGTTGATAACGATAGTTTCAGCAGTGAGTTCTTGTTTTTCGTCACCAGCTTGGATTTCGATGACTTTGTTTGAAAGGAAGTGAGCTTCCGCATCAAAGATATCCACGCCTGTACCAGCAACAGTCGCATAGTTTTTACCGTTAAGTCGACCAGTGATGGTGTTTTTGGTAGCAATCACTTCTTCAAAAGACAAGTTTTTCTCAGCGGCAACTAGCAAAGTTTTAGTTGGGATACAACCAATGTTGATACAAGTTCCGCCGTACATAGCCTTACTACGTTCGATAAGGGCAACTTTTTTACCAGCTGAAGCTAGTTTACCAGCCAGTGTTTTCCCTGCCTTACCAAATCCGATAACGATTAAATCATAAGTTAACATTTATCTTCCTCCTATTCGCATTTCATTCTAGCACAAGAAAAAAACTTTTGCACAATTCTGCTACGGGAGAAACGAACCATATAAGGATGTATTTATATTTGTGGAAAATCGTTTACATGATTTTCCTAAAGGATTCTACTATCTTTTGCTTCTCTCTTGTGTTATACTAGATAGGTTGCAAAGAAACTAGTACTTTTCTTTCGTGGAAAAGAAGCAACACGGTATCTCATTTTTGTACAAGATACGTCATGAAAAGAAAAGTATAAACTAAAGCCCTATAGGGTGGCTTCGCACCACCTTTAGAAAGAAGAATAACGTGAAATTTAATGAATTTAACTTGTCTGCTGAATTGTTAGCAGAGATTGAAAAAGCTGGTTTTGTAGAAGCCAGTCCTATCCAAGAACAGACCATTCCCTTGGCCCTCGAAGGAAAAGATGTTATCGGTCAAGCTCAGACTGGTACAGGGAAGACTGCAGCCTTTGGCTTGCCAACCCTTGAAAAAATCCGTACAGAAGAAGCGACCATCCAAGCCTTGGTTATCGCTCCAACTCGTGAACTCGCTGTCCAAAGCCAAGAAGAACTCTTCCGCTTTGGCCGTAGCAAAGGAGTGAAAGTTCGCTCAGTTTACGGTGGTTCCAGCATTGAAAAACAAATCAAGGCCCTTAAATCGGGTGCTCACATCGTAGTCGGAACACCAGGCCGTCTCTTGGACTTGATTAAACGCAAGGCCTTGAAATTACAAGATATTGAAACGCTTATCCTTGACGAAGCGGACGAAATGCTCAACATGGGCTTCCTTGAAGACATTGAAGCCATCATTTCCCGTGTCCCTGAAAATCGTCAAACCTTGCTCTTTTCAGCAACCATGCCAGATGCTATCAAACGTATCGGTGTTCAGTTTATGAAAGACCCTGAGCATGTCAAGATTGCTGCCAAGGAATTGACAACAGAGCTGGTTGACCAATACTATATCCGTGTCAAGGAACAAGAGAAATTTGATACCATGACACATCTCATGGATGTGGAACAACCAGAACTTGCTATTGTATTTGGTCGTACCAAACGCCGTGTAGATGAATTGACTCGTGGTCTTAAGATCCGTGGTTTCCGTGCAGAAGGGATTCATGGTGATTTGGACCAAAATAAACGTCTTCGTGTCCTTCGTGATTTTAAAAATGGGAATCTTGATGTTCTAGTTGCGACTGACGTGGCAGCACGTGGTTTGGATATCTCAGGTGTGACCCATGTCTACAACTACGATATTCCACAAGATCCTGAAAGTTATGTTCACCGTATCGGTCGTACAGGTCGTGCTGGTAAGTCAGGTCAGTCTATTACTTTTGTAGCACCAAATGAAATGGGTTACCTTCAAATCATCGAAAACTTGACTAAGAAACGCATGAAAGGCTTGAAACCAGCAACAGCAGAAGAAGCCTTCCAAGCTAAGAAACAAGTAGCGCTCAAGAAAATCGAACGAGACTTCGCAGACGAAGCAATTCGTGGGAACTTTGAGAAATTTGCTAAAGATGCTCGTAAGTTAGCAGCAGAATTTAGTCCAGAAGAATTGGCTATGTATATCTTGAGTCTGACAGTCCAAGATCCAGACAGCCTTCCTGAAGTGGAGATTGCGCGTGAAAAACCACTGCCATTTAAACCATCAGGTAATGGCTTTGGTGGCAAAGGTAAGGGAGGTCGTGGAGGCCGTCGTGGGGACGACCGTCGAGATCGTGAGCGCCGTGGCAATGGTCGCCGTGATGATTTCAAGAAAGGCAGTCGTGGGAACGATCGTTTTGATATAGACAGACGTTACCGTAACAAAGACAATAAAAAACCTCGCAACACTTCAAGCGAAAAGAAGACCGGCTTTGTTATTCGTAACAAAGGAGACAAATAGAAAAAAGCGATTCACACTGTGAATCGCTTTTATATATAAGGAGACCGATAGTAAAAGAAGATGGTGATAGTAAAGGATAGGTGAAACGGAAAGGGATTTATCATGTCATCTTCTTATAATGTTATAATATCAAAAATAAAATAGGATGTCAATAAAAAAATCGCTTTTTTTCTAAAATATTTTTGCTGTTCAAAATTGCAAATAAATAAGCAATTTTCAGATAATTATTGAAATAAAGACTTTTCTATGTTATAATGGAAGCGATTATATGCGAGGTAAAAAATGGCACATTTATTAGAAAAAACAAGAAAAATCACGTCTATTCTAAAGCGCTCAGAAGAGCAACTCCAAGATGAACTTCCTTACAATGCGATCACACGCCAGTTAGCTGATATTATTGACTGTAACGCTTGTATTGTGAATAACAAGGGACGTCTCTTGGGTTACTTTATGCGTTATAAGACCAATAATGACCGTGTAGAACAATTCTTCCAAACCAAAACCTTCCCTGAGGTCTATGTACAAGGGGCAAACATGATTTATGACACGGAAGCAAATCTTCCTGTTGAACATGATTTGACCATTTTCCCTGTGGAGAGCCGTGCGGACTTTCCAGATGGGTTGACGACCATCGCTCCGATTCATGTATCAGGGATTCGCCTAGGTTCGTTGATCATTTGGCGCAATGATAAGAAATTTGAAGATGAAGATTTGATTCTTGTCGAGATTGCGAGCACGGTTGTAGGGATTCAACTGTTGAACTTCCAACGTGAAGAAGATGAGAAAAATATTCGCCGTCGTACGGCTGTTACCATGGCGGTCAACACCCTTTCCTATTCAGAACTTCGTGCCGTATCAGCTATTTTAGCTGAGCTGGATGGAAATGAAGGACAGCTGACTGCGTCTGTTATTGCAGACCGTATTGGCATTACACGCTCAGTGATTGTCAATGCGCTTCGTAAATTGGAGTCTGCGGGAATTATTGAGAGTCGTTCATTAGGAATGAAGGGGACTTATCTCAAAGTTCTAATTGGTGATATTTTTGAGGAAGTGAAAAAGAGGGACTACTAATGGCAAAGGCTTTAATCTCGATTGACTATACAGAGGATTTCGTAGCAGACCATGGAAAGCTAACTGCTGGAGCACCTGCTCAAGCAATATCAAAAGCCATTGATCAGGCAACCAGATTAGCTTTTGATCGTGGAGACTATATATTCTTTACCATTGATGCTCATGAAGAGAAGGATACATTCCACCCAGAAAGCAAGCTCTTTCCACCTCACAATATTATCGGCACTAGTGGGCGTAACCTTTATGGCCCCCTAGCTGACTTTTATGCTGAGCATGAGGCGGATAGTCGCGTCTTTTGGATGGACAAGCGTCACTATTCAGCATTTTCAGGAACGGACTTAGATATCCGTTTGCGGGAACGTCGGGTTGATACTGTTATCTTAACAGGTGTTTTGACGGATATTTGTGTTCTTCATACGGCTATTGATGCCTATAATTTAGGTTATCAAATCGAGATTGTCAAGCCTGCAGTTGCCTCTATTTGGCCAGAAAATCATCAGTTTGCTCTTGGGCATTTTAAGAACACATTGGGAGCAAAATTACTGGATGAAAACCTTGCTGAAATTGAACAATAAGACTGTTGGAAAAATGAAAAAAATCTGAAAAAAGTGTTGACAAAGATTTTGAAAGTTGATATACTAGTAAAGTAATCGACGCGGGGATGGCGGAATTGGCAGACGCGCAGGACTAAGGATCCTGTGACCGCTTTAGGTCGTGAGGGTTCAAGTCCCTCTCTCCGCATAGGGTAAGAGTTAGCTTTGGCTAGCTCTTTTTGTTTTTACAAAGAAGATTAGAGGCTACGTTTCCTATATCGAATAATATTGGTATCAAGAACAGTCATTGTATCAGAACATTTAAACTGAGTTTTCCATTTCATTCTATCAAGAATATCCTCAAACACAAGTCAGAAAATGAAGAACTTAGGAGATGGAAAAATACTAATCAGAAAGATGTGACTATCATTTTTAAAATGAAGTAGATTTTTGATTGGTACTATTTATCCTTATATATGAAGGAAAGTTAGCGTTTGCTAGCTTTTTTGTTTTTTCAAAAAATAAATCAAAAAAAATTTTTGATTTCATAAACATTTCATATTTGGATTTTATAATAGTCTTACAAATATGGAGGTGACAAATGAATCCAATCCAAAGAGCTTGGGCTTATGTCAGCAGAAAACGACTGAGAAGTTTTATTTTATTTCTGATTTTATTTGTCCTTTTAGCAGGAATGTCAGCCTGTTTGACTCTGATGAAGTCCAACAAAACAGTAGAAAGCAATCTTTACAAATCACTCAACACATCTTTTTCTATCAAAAAGATAGAAAATGGACAGACCTTCAAGTTGTCTGACCTTGCATCCGTGAGCAAGATTAAGGGACTGGAAAATGTCTCTCCTGAACTTGAGACGGTCGCAAAACTGAAAGACAAGGAAGCGGTGAGTGGTGAGCAGAGCGTAGAACGTGATGATTTGTCAGCTGCAGACAAGAACTTGGTTAGCTTAACGGCTCTCGAGGATTCATCCAAGGATGTCACCTTTACCAGTTCGGCTTTCAATCTAAAAGAAGGGCGACACCTTCAAAAAGGGGACTCCAAGAAAATCCTGATCCACGAAGAGTTGGCCAAGAAGAATGGTCTTTCGCTTCACGACAAGATTCGCTTGGATGCTGGTCAGTCCGAAGCTGGAAAGGGGCAAACAGTAGAGTTTGAAATTGTCGGCATCTTTTCTGGTAAAAAACAAGAAAAGTTCACAGGCTTGTCTTCCGACTTCAGTGAAAACCAGGTCTTTACAGACTATGAAAGCAGCCAAACCCTTCTGGGAAATAGTGAACCGCAAGTCAGTGCAGCGCGCTTCTATGTAGAAAATCCTAAGGAAATGGACGGACTCATGAAGCAGGTAGAAAACTTGGCTTTAGAAAGTCAAGGTTACCAAGTTGAGAAGGAAAACAAGGCCTTTGAACAAATTAAAGACTCAGTGGCAACCTTCCAAACCTTCCTCACCATCTTCCTTTATGGGATGTTGATAGCTGGAGCAGGAGCTTTGATTTTGGTCTTGTCCCTCTGGTTGAGAGAAAGGGTCTACGAAGTGGGGATTCTACTCGCACTTGGAAAAGGCAAGAGTTCAATCTTCCTACAATTCTGTTTAGAAGTGGTGTTGGTATCTCTTGGAGCTTTGCTTCCAGCATTTGTTGCAGGAAATGCCATCACATCCTATCTACTCCAAACTGTACTAGCCAGTGGAGATCAGGCAACCTTACAGGACACTCTGGCCAAAGCAAGTGGTCTATCAACCAGTCTCCTATCCTTTGCAGAATCCTATGTCTTTCTGCTCCTGATTGGTTGCTTGTCTGTAGCCCTTTGTTTCGTATTTCTATTTAGAAAATCGCCGAAAGAAATTTTATCATCTATTAGTTAAGAAGGAGAAATCATGACTTTATTACAATTGCAAGATGTTACCTACCGTTATAAGAACACTGCTGAAGCAGTTTTATATCAGATCAAGTATAATTTTGAACCCGGAAAATTTTATAGTATCATTGGTGAGTCAGGAGCAGGAAAATCCACTCTCTTGTCCCTACTGGCTGGTCTAGATAGTCCTGTCGAGGGTTCTATCCTTTTCCAAGGAGAGGACATTCGGAATAAGGGATATTCTTACCATCGCATGCACCATATTTCCCTGGTCTTTCAAAATTATAACTTGATAGATTATCTTTCTCCGCTGGAAAATATCCGCTTGGTCAACAAAAAAGCAAGCAAGGATACACTTCTTGAGCTTGGTTTGGATGAAAGTCAGATCAAGCGGAACGTTCTCCAGTTATCAGGTGGTCAACAGCAACGTGTAGCCATCGCTCGCAGTTTGGTCTCAGAAGCTCCAGTTATTCTAGCTGATGAGCCAACAGGAAATCTGGACCCTAAAACTGCTGGAGATATTATCGAACTGCTCAAATCACTTGCCGAGAAAACAGGTAAATGTGTGATCGTCGTCACCCACAGTAAAGAAGTGGCACAAGCGTCAGATATTACACTTGAATTGAAGGACAAGAAACTAACTGAAACTCGCAATACTACAAAATAAGATGAGCTTGTTTTGATAGAATTATAAAATCAAATCTAGAAAGGGAACCTATGTTACACAACGCATTTGCCTATGTTACAAGGAAGTTTTTCAAATCGATTGTTATCTTCCTGATTATTCTCCTCATGGCGAGCTTGAGTTTGGTCGGCTTGTCGATCAAGGGAGCTACTGCCAAGGCTTCTCAGGAGACCTTTAAAAATATCACCAATAGTTTCTCCATGCAAATCAATCGTCGCGTCAATCAAGGAACGCCACGTGGTTCTGGGAATATCAAGGGTGAGGATATCAAAAAAATCACCGAAAATAAGGCCATCGAGTCTTATGTTAAACGCATCAACGCCATCGGAGATTTGACTGGATATGAACTCATCGAAACGCCAGAAACCAAGAAAAATCTCACTGCTGACCGTGCCAAACGTTTTGGAAGCAGCTTGATGATTACAGGTGTCAATGACTCATCTAAAGAAGATAAGTTTGTCTCTGGCTCATATAAGCTGGTTGAAGGTGAGCACCTGACCAACGATGATAAGGACAAGATCCTCATGCACAAGGACTTGGCAGCTAAACACGGTTGGAAAGTCGGAGATAAGGTCAAATTGGACTCTAATGTCTATGATGCAGACAATGAAAAAGGTGCCAAGGAAACAGTCGAAGTGACAATCAAGGGACTCTTTGATGGTCACAATAAGTCAGCAGTAACCTACTCACAAGAACTCTATGAAAACACAGCTATCACAGACATTCACACTGCTGCAAAACTTTATGGATACACAGAAGACACAGCTATTTATGGGGACGCAACCTTCTTTGTAACAGCAGACAAGAACTTGGATGACGTCATGAAAGAGTTGAATGGTATCAGTGGTATCAATTGGAAGAGCTACACACTTGTGAAGAGCTCCTCTAACTACCCAGCTCTTGAGCAATCCATCTCTGGTATGTACAAGATGGCCAACCTCCTCTTCTGGGGTAGCTTGAGCTTCTCAGTCCTTCTCCTTGCACTCTTGCTTAGTCTTTGGATCAACGCCCGTCGCAAGGAAGTTGGGATTCTCCTCTCTATCGGTCTCAAGCAGGCAAGTATCTTGGGGCAATTCATCACCGAATCTATCCTGATCGCCATCCCTGCTCTCGTTTCGGCTTACTTCCTAGCCAACTACACAGCTCGAGCAATCGGAAATACTGTTCTTGCCAATGTCACTTCAGGTGTTTCCAAGCAAGCCAGCAAGGCTGCTCAAGCCTCTAATCTTGGTGGTGGTGCAGAAGTAGACGGCTTTAGCAAGACCTTGTCGAGCTTAGATATTTCTATTCAGACATCGGACTTTATCATCGTCTTTGTACTTGCTCTGGTTCTAGTGGTTCTTGTTATGGCTCTTGCCTCAAGCAATCTCCTCAGAAAACAACCAAAAGAGCTCTTGCTCGATAGCGAATAAAAAACTTGCTACCTATTCTCCCCTAAATGGGGTATAATATAGGTAGCATTTTTATCTGTTTTGTCTTGATAAGGACTCTTCTTATCAGGATGAAACTGAGATAATTTACAAGAAATTTAAAGGAATGTGAAACGTTTTTTCTATGCAAATTTTAATTGTAGAAGATGAAGAGATGATCCGTGAGGGAATCAGTGACTATTTGACGGATTGTGGTTATGAAACCATTGAGGCTGCGGACGGTCAAGAAGCTCTGGAAAAATTTTCCAGCCATGAAGTTGCTCTAGTACTGCTGGATATCCAGATGCCCAAGCTTAATGGCTTAGAAGTCCTAGCCGAGATTCGTAAGACCAGTCAGGTTCCTGTCTTGATGTTGACCGCCTTTCAGGATGAAGAATACAAGATGAGTGCTTTTGCTTCGCTAGCAGACGGTTATCTGGAAAAGCCCTTTTCTCTCTCCCTTTTAAAAGTAAGGGTGGACGCGATTTTCAAGCGCTACTACGATACAGGACGAGTCTTCTCTTATAAAGATACCAAGGTGGACTTTGAGAGTTACAGTGCAAGCCTCGCAGGTCAAGAAGTGGCCATTAATGCCAAAGAGTTGGAAATTCTGGACTATCTGGTGAAAAATGAAGGACGGGCATTGACTCGTTCTCAGATTATCGATGCTGTCTGGAAGGCGACAGATGAGGTTCCCTTTGATCGTGTCATTGATGTCTATATCAAGGAACTGCGGAAAAAGCTAGACTTGGATTGTATCCTCACGGTGCGCAATGTTGGTTATAAATTGGAGCGAAAATGAAACGAACAGGTTTGTTTACAAAGATATTTATCTATACCTTCTCGATTTTTAGTGTTCTGGTTATTTGTCTTCATTTAGCCATTTATTTTCTCTTTCCCTCTACTTATCTGAGCCATCGTCAGGAAACCATTGGCCAGAAAGCGACTGCTATTGCCCAATCCCTAGACGGAAAAGATAGGCAGAACATCGAGCAAGTGTTAGATTTGTATTCCCAGACTAGTGATATTAAGGGGGCCGTCAAAGGAGAGATGACCGAGGACAAGTTAGAAGTCAAGGACAATCTTCCTCTGGACACAGACCGCCAGACCACCTCTCTCTTTATCGAGGAGCGTGAGGTAAAAACGCAAGATGGTAGCACTATGACTCTCCAATTTCTAGCTTCAATGGACTTGCAAAAGGAAGCAGAGCAGATTAGTCTCCAATTTCTCCCCTATACCTTGCTGGCATCCTTTCTGATTTCCCTCTTGGTAGCCTACATCTACGCTCGAACCATTGTTGCCCCGATTTTGGAAATCAAGCGGGTGACCCGTAGAATGATGGAACTAGATGCTCAAGTGCGATTGCGCGTGGATTCTAAGGATGAGATAGGTGATCTCAAGGAACAAATCAATAGCCTTTACCAGCACCTTTTGACTGTTATTGCGGACTTGCATGACAAGAATGAAGCTATTCTTCAGCTGGAGAAGATGAAGGTTGAGTTCCTACGAGGGGCTTCTCATGAATTGAAAACACCTCTGGCTAGTTTGAAAATCCTAATCGAAAATATGAAAGAAAATGTCGGCCGTTATAAGGATAGAGATCACTATCTTGGAGTTGCCTTGGGGATTGTGGATGACCTCAGTCACCACGTTCTCCAGATATTGTCTCTTTCTTCTGTTCAGGAATTGCGAGACGAGAAAGAAGAGGTTGACCTCCTTCAGATGACGCAAAGTCTGGTTAATGATTATGCTTTGCTCGCCAAGGAGAGAGAACTTCAGGTAGACATTAGCCTAACCCGTCAGCAGGCTTACATAAACCCATCTGTCATGAAACTAATCCTATCGAATCTCATCAGCAATGCTATCAAGCACTCCACTTCAGGTGGCCTGGTCCGCATTGGCGAGAGAGAAGGAGAACTCTATATCGAGAATAGCTGTAGTCCTGAAGAACAAGAAAAACTGGCCCAGTCTTTTTCTGAAAATGCTAGTCGCAAGGCCAAGGGTTCGGGGATGGGACTCTTTGTGGTCAAAAGTTTATTAGAACACGAGAAATTACCTTATCATTTTGAGATTCAGGGCGATTGCTTGAGCTTCTTCATACGTTATCCCAAAGTCACTCAGGACTAAGGATAAGAAAGGGTTTACATTGATTGGATTGGAAGAAATTCAATCTAAAGTATGGGAAAAACTAGCTTTTTTTATCAAAAAGTGATAAAATGAACAATGTAAATGGGATGTCCCAAAAAATATATAGGAGGCCTGACAAATGGCAATCGTTTCAGCAGAAAAATTTGTCCAAGCAGCTCGTGACAACGGTTATGCAGTTGGTGGATTTAACACAAACAACCTTGAGTGGACTCAAGCTATCTTGCGTGCAGCAGAAGCTAAAAAAGCTCCAGTTTTGATCCAAACTTCAATGGGTGCTGCGAAATACATGGGTGGTTACAAAGTTGCTCGCAACTTGATCGCTAACCTTGTTGAGTCAATGGGTATCACTGTACCAGTAGCTATCCACCTTGACCACGGTCACTACGAAGATGCACTTGAGTGTATCGAAGTTGGTTACACTTCAATCATGTTTGACGGTTCACACCTTCCAGTTGAAGAAAACCTTAAATTGGCTAAAGACGTTGTTGAAAAAGCACACGCTAAAGGTATCTCAGTAGAAGCTGAAGTTGGTACTATCGGTGGTGAAGAAGACGGTATCATCGGTAAAGGTGAATTGGCTCCAATCGAAGACGCTAAAGCAATGGTTGCAACTGGTATTGACTTCTTGGCAGCTGGTATCGGTAACATCCACGGTCCTTACCCAGCAAACTGGGAAGGTCTTGACCTTGACCACTTGAAGAAATTGACAGAAGCTCTTCCAGGTTTCCCAATCGTATTGCACGGTGGTTCAGGTATTCCTGATGACCAAATCCAAGCAGCTATCAAACTTGGTGTTGCAAAAGTTAACGTTAACACTGAATGCCAAATCGCATTCGCTAACGCAACTCGTAAATTTGCTCGTGACTACGAAGCAAACGAAGCAGAATACGACAAGAAGAAACTCTTCGACCCACGTAAATTCTTGGCTGACGGTGTAAAAGCTATCCAAGCATCAGTTGAAGAACGTATCGACGTATTCGGTTCAGAAGGTAAAGCTTAATCTAGCTGAACAATACAGAAAGAACCTGCCCATTGGGTGGGTTTTTTGGTGTCTGGCTATATAGCGAATATACTGTAGAAGAACCAATCTTAAGTTGCTAAAAGGTTTTATTTTTTGTACAATAATGCTATGAAAATACTGAAAAAATGGTTTCTTGGCTTTCTCAGTTTCATTCTTTTGTTTTTACTCGCTACATTCATCTTTCACCGTATCAGTTTGGAAAAGGAAGAAGCCTCACTGACACCTATGGGGCAACAAGTTCTCGTCAATGGACATCAAATAAATGTTTACGTTGAAGGGGATGGTCCTGAGACTATAGTAGTTCTCTCAGGTGCCGGTATTGCTTCTCCTATATTGGATTTTAAAGAAGTATCGGAATCCTTATCAAAACAGTATAAGGTAGTTATCGTGGAGCGGGCGGGATATGGTTATAGTGATGATAGCAATCATTCAAGAGATGTGATGGAGGTTTTGTCTGAGACTCGCCAAGCTCTTTCGCAAGCAAATATCACAGGGCCGTTTATCATTCTGTCTCATTCCATGGCTAGTCTAGAGAGTTTGGCTTGGCAGGAGAAGTATCCTGATGAAGTGAAAGCCTTGATTGGTCTGGATTGGGCACTGCCGTCAAGTTATGAGAATTTAAAGAATAATCAGGCCTTGCTTACGTTGGCCTATTGGAGCAGCAAGATTGGTTTATTACGCTACTTCCCTGAGTCTTTTTATATAAAAAATCAAGCTCTGACCGAAAATGAACGAAAACAATATAAACTTCTAGCTTATAAGCAGTTGATGTCACAAGCCATGCTTCATGAATCCCAAACGGTAAAGGAAAATGCCAAGAAAGTTCCCTCAAACATTAATCCGAAAATTCCAGCGTTACTAATGGTTTCTAATGCTGATGGTACTAGCTTTAGCCAATCTGAGTGGCAATGTTATGCAGAGAGATTTGCAAGCGACCAGTCTAATGTTCAAGTCGTCTATATGGATGCGCCTCACGACCTCTATCATTATCAAAGCGACGTTATTGTTTCTCGCATTAAAGAATTTTTAGAGAATAATTGAGGGATTAAAAATCCATTGAGACAGATGATAATAATTGAAAGGTAATGACTTATGAATAATTCTTATATTTTACTTAGACATGCTCATTCAAGATTTTCAAGTGATGATTTTAATAGAACTTTATCAGAAAAAGGATTTTCATCTCTTGACCAGTTAGAGTTTTTGAATTCTTTTAATATTGATTATTATTTTTCTAGTCCTTATAAACGAGCATTTGAAACGATTAATAGCTCGCCAATTCAATTTGATAAAATAGTTCTTGATAATCGGTTACGAGAGCGAAAATTATCTTCAACCTTTATAAAAGATTCTGAGTTTGAAGACAGTATTAAATATTTATGGCAAAATCCTAGTGAATCTCTTTCAGAAGGGGAATCAAATCAAGACGCACTAGCTAGAGTACTAAATTTTTTAATGGAATTGGAAGAGAGATACTCAGAAAAAATGATTTTACTTAGTTCACACGGGAATTTGATAGGAATACTACTACATCACTTTGATTCCAGTTTTGATTATGAAAAATGGGAGCAGATGACCTTTCCAGATTGTTTTCTAATTGATAGAGATGGGATTGTGAAAAGAATTTTGAAAGATTAGTTCTTTGATTAAATAGTGAATCATATTGATCAAAATAGTTTGCTTTTTACAATTCGTAACCTGCCCATCGGGCAGGTCTTTTTGGTGTTTTAAGGAAACTATTAAACCAGAATTTTGGATTAAAAATAGCATTTTAAGAGTGAAATCTCTAATTTCATAATCTGAAAGCAAACGCTTGCATTCCGTTTTTTATTGGACTATAATAGGTTGGTATAAAGCCTTCTGTAAGAATAACAATTAGAAAGTTTAGAAAGTAAGGATTTAGAATATTTGTAGTCAAAAATACAATGTTGCTATTCCTTGCGACAGGGAGATAGATATGGCAATGATAGAAGTGGAACATCTTCAGAAAAATTTTGTGAAGACAGTAAAGGAACCGGGGTTAAAGGGAGCTTTACGCTCCTTTATTCATCCTGAAAAGCAGACCTTTGAAGCGGTCAAGGATTTGACCTTCGAGGTACCAAAGGGCCAGATTCTAGGTTTTATCGGCGCAAATGGTGCTGGGAAGTCGACAACCATCAAAATGCTGACAGGGATTTTAAAACCGACATCTGGTTTTTGTCGGATTAACGGCAAGATTCCGCAGGACAATCGTCAGGATTATGTTAAGGATATTGGTGTGGTCTTTGGACAACGCACCCAGCTATGGTGGGATTTGGCTCTGCAAGAGACCTACACGGTTTTGAAAGAAATTTACGATGTGCCAGACTCGCTCTTCCATAAGCGCATGGATTTTTTGAATGAAGTCTTGGATTTGAAGGAATTTATCAAGGATCCCGTGCGGACTCTTTCACTGGGTCAACGGATGCGGGCGGACATTGCAGCTTCCTTGCTTCATAATCCCAAGGTTCTCTTTTTAGATGAGCCGACCATTGGCTTGGATGTGTCGGTCAAGGACAATATTCGTCGCGCCATTACACAGATCAATCAGGAGGAAGAAACTACCATTCTCTTGACCACTCACGACCTGAGTGATATTGAGCAACTCTGTGATCGAATTTTTATGATTGACAAGGGGCAGGAGATTTTTGATGGAACGGTTAGCCAGCTCAAGGAGACTTTTGGCAAGATGAAGACTCTTTCTTTTGAACTGGTACCAGGGCAAAGTCATCACGCTTCTCACTATGAAGGCCTGCCTGATATGACCGTTGATAGACAAGGAAATAGCCTTAATATTGAATTTGATAGTTCCCGCTACCAGTCAGCTGATATTATCAAGCAAACTCTGTCTGATTTTGAAATTCGCGATTTGAAGATGTTGGATACGGATATCGAGGATATTATCCGTCGCTTCTACCGAAAGGAGCTCTAAGATGGTCAAATTGTGGAGACGTTATAAACCCTTTATCAATGCAGGGATTCAGGAGTTGATTACCTATCGAGTCAACTTTATTCTCTATCGGATTGGCGATGTCATGGGGGCTTTTGTCGCTTTCTATCTCTGGAAGGCGGTCTTTGATTCCTCGCAAGAGTCTTTGATTCAGGGCTTCAGCATGGCAGATATTACCCTCTACATCATCATGAGTTTTGTGACTAATCTGTTGACCAAGTCAGATTCTTCCTTCATGATTGGGGAGGAGGTCAAGGATGGTTCCATTATCATGCGCTTGTTGCGACCAGTGCATTTTGCGACCTCTTATCTCTTCACCGAGCTTGGTTCCAAGTGGTTGATTTTTGTCAGTGTCGGACTTCCTTTCTTGAGTGTTATTGTCTTGATGAAAATCCTTTCTGGGCAAGGTATTGTAGAAGTGCTGGGATTAACCACCCTTTATCTCTTTAGCTTGACGCTGGCCTACCTGATTAACTTTTTCTTTAATATCTGCTTTGGATTTTCAGCCTTTGTCTTTAAAAATCTATGGGGTTCCAATCTACTCAAGACTTCCATAGTGGCCTTTATGTCTGGAAGTCTGATTCCCTTGGCTTTCTTTCCAAAGGTGGTTTCAGATATTCTGTCCTTCTTGCCTTTCTCATCTTTGATTTACACTCCGGTCATGATTATCGTTGGGAAATACGATGACAGTCAGATTCTTCAGGCGCTTTTGCTCCAGTTTTTTTGGCTCTTAGTGATGGTGGGTCTGTCTCAATTGATTTGGAAACGAGTCCAGTCATTCATCACCATTCAGGGAGGTTAGTATGAAAAAATATCAACGCATGCATCTGATTTTTATCAGACAATACATCAAGCAAATCATGGAATATAAGGTGGATTTTGTGGTTGGTGTCCTTGGAGTTTTTCTGACCCAAGGTTTGAACCTCTTGTTTCTCAACGTACTCTTCCAACACATCCCCTCGCTAGAAGGTTGGACTTTCCAAGAAATCGCTTTTATCTATGGATTTTCCCTGATTCCCAAGGGACTGGACCATCTCTTTTTTGACAATCTCTGGGCACTAGGTCAACGACTAGTCCGAAAAGGGGAGTTTGACAAGTATCTAACGCGTCCTATCAATCCTCTTTTTCATATTCTGGTTGAGACCTTTCAGATTGATGCCTTGGGCGAACTATTGGTCGGTGGAATTTTACTAGCGACAACAGTATCAAGCATTGCTTGGACTCTTCCCAAATTCCTGCTTTTCCTAGTTTGTATCCCCTTTGCGACCTTGATTTATACTTCCTTGAAAATCGCGACTGCCAGTATCGCTTTTTGGACCAAGCAGTCAGGCGCCATGATTTACATCTTCTATATGTTTAATGATTTTGCCAAATATCCGATTTCCATCTACAATTCCCTTCTTCGTTGGTTGATTAGCTTTATCGTGCCTTTTGCTTTTACGGCCTACTATCCTGCCAGCTATTTCTTGCAGGACAAAGACGGGCTCTTTAACATTGGTGGGTTGATTTTGATTTCCCTTGTCTTCTTTGTCATTTCTTTGAAACTATGGGACAAGGGCTTAGATGCCTACGAAAGTGCGGGTTCTTAAAAGGAAGAAACTCAAAGCCTTGTCTCAGGACAGGCTTTTTCTAATGGAGATGGGTTCTGCTTAAAATCCATTTCTTCGGCTTATTTAAAATATAATTACAAACGGTTGTTTATATTTTGTGGTATAATGTATTGTAATAAATACTTGTTTTGATACCAATCTAGAGATATTTTTATAGTTATTTATTCTAGAAATTTTTGCTTGGATTTTTTTTAAAAGTCATAAAAGTTCATGGATAGTAACGAATGAAGTATCGTAAGCTTGGCTGAATATCAATCAAAAAGGAGAAAATTATGAATAAGAAAGAACGGGAAAAACAATTTGAAGAGATCAATGGACCTAAGCGGTCTGAATCAAAGTCGGCTCCGAATAAAAATATAAAAATCTATATTGGCATAGCACTCTCTGTTTTAGTCACTCTCATCTTGGTAAGTATTTTCTCATATCTTCTGATTGGAAAGAAAGAGCCAAATCAAGCATCGTCTGCAGTTTCAACTAAAGAGACAACAAGTCAAGCTTCTACAAGCCAAGGAAAAACGGATGAGACTGATAAGGATAAACAAGAGGAAATTCAGAAACTCAAGGATCAACTGACTGCTTTAGATACCAAAATTACGGAAGCAGAAGCACTTGTTAGCAAGTTGAAGAAAGAAACTACCGTTCCAAAACTAGATATTGAAGCAATCAAGAACAATGATTTGTCTAGTTTAGAAGGTACTTGGCGTAGTCAATCTGGTAATGAATACATTATTAATGATTCTGGAGAAGTACGTGCGACTTGGTTTACAAATGATCAAAAGTACGAATCTGTAGTTGGATTAAAGGTATCAAAAGGACAAGATAGTCGTAACCCTGAGACAGCGTCTATCAGTGCATGGGTAAAAGATTCTGTTGCTGGAGGATTTGTAGTAGTAGCTGTGCCAAGTGGTGTTGTTATGCAACCCGCTGATGACGGAAAGATTACGGATAAAAGCAATCATGCTGAGGAAAGACTACTTTCGGGACAAGAGTATGGATCAATGTTAATGAAACCAGAAAAGGTTTATTATCGTGTGAAACCAGATACCAGCAAACTTGAGGAAGCAGAAAAGAACTTAGCTCAACTACAAGCAGACCGTGAATCAATCAAATCTTCTCTAGAGTCAAAGGAAAAGAAAAACTAGATGGTATTCGTTCAAAAATACTGTTACAATCGGCAGAATCAAGAAGCCCATTAGGGCTTCTTTTTCTTTTGTTACAAATACTCAACCACTTAGACAGAGATATTGACCAGATAGGCAAAAGGGCTTGTTCTTGAAAAATTCCTCTGCTATAATGATTCATGTAAGGGACGTGAGGGGTCAGTATCAGACAACTCAAGAACCAAAAAAAGAAAATGGAGACAAAAAAATGAAAAAATTATTGGGACTTGTATTTTTAGTAGCAGCAGCGCTAGTATTGTATTTCGGATCTGTTGGATGGCCAAGTTTGGATGTCAACCTCTGGTCACTCATTCCGGTAGGATTGTTCCTCTATTTCACGCTAGAAAACTTTTTGAAAAAAGACTACAAGGCTAGTCTGATGTGCTTGATCATTGCCTTTATCATTGCAAATGCTATTTTTGATCTCTTGCCCATTTCAAGTGGTTTGGTGATTGGTGCCGGTGTGCTAGCTTGTGTAGGACTTGGCTACCTCTTTCCTGATAAAGATAAATAGAAAAGTCTCGAGGTTTCTCGAGACTTTGTTTTTATTTACCAGCGTAATATTTTTGAATCCCTTTTACGATGCCTGCGACCAGTTTATCTTGGTAGTGGCTATCTCTGATTTGTTGGTTTTCGGAGAAATTATCCATATAACCAAGCTCTAGGAGAACGGCTGGTTTGGCTGTTTCGCGTAGTACGGCATAGCTGCTTTCCAATAAGCCAGCATCCTTGGCCCCTGTTTCTGCTAGGAGAGAGGAGTGGATGGCAGCGGCGAGGCGTTTGCTTTCACTCATACGATCAGGGTGATTGTGCCAGAATTTATTAATCTTACTTGGGTAATCAGGTTCATCGCTATAGGAGTAGGTTTGAATACCGCTCGCTTTTGAGTAGGTATTACCAGTAGCGTTGAAGTGAATACTGATAAAAATATCAGAGTTGGTCTTATTAACCATACGAGAACGTTCGGTAACAAAATCAACGTCAATATCACTATCACGAGAAGTGAGGACCTTGTAGCCTAGTTCTTCTAACTTAGTACGAAGCTTACGGTAAATCTGCATGTTGAGATCTTTTTCAGCTACATTGTAGTAAAAAGCTCCTGAATCTCGACCACCATGTCCAGGATCTAGGAAAATGGTATTGCTGTATAGGCCTTTTGTAAATCCGCCTTCAGTTGAAACTTCAGAAATCCATTGGCCGTATTTTTGGAACAAGTGTTCCTTACCGTCTATCTTGTAAGTTCCTGAAACATAATGTCCATTATCATCTAGGTAGTAGCGTGCTTTGTCAGAGTTATCGTAAATCCATTCGCTCTTTGCCATGTAACCACCTGACTTGAGGTAGTATGCTCCAATCCACTCCTGATTTGCATAACGGCCATTCGCTTTTAGATAGAACCAGCTCTTGTAGGCTTTATCGAAGATCCACTCATTCTCCGCCATGGCTCCACTGGTTTTAAGGTAGTAGCTTTCTTTCCATTTGTCTGCTAGCATCCCACCATTCTGGTCAAATGAGTACCAGGAACCCTGAATCTTTTGCCAGTTTTCTTGGACATATCTCCCTGACCCGTTCGCATAGAACCAAGTATCCTTGATTTTGACCCAGTTGTTTTCTGCCATAGCTCCACTCTGGTTGAAGAGGTAGCCCTTGAAGGTTGTCGCACTCAGCATTCCACCGTCTTTGTCAAAGTAATACCAAGAACCGTTGATTTTCTCCCATTTATCCTGTGAGATCTTTCCAGAAGGAGCGACATAATACCAAATTTGGTCTAATTTAGTCCAACCCTTTTCTGCCATAGCTCCGCTTTTTGTGAGAAGATAGCCGTCAACGGCAGTGTTGCTGAGCATACTTCCAATTTGGTCAAAATAGTACCAAGAGCCGTTAATTTTTTTCCAGGTGTTCTGAGCAAGTCGTCCAGAGGAATCAGCATAATACCATTGATTGTCCAGTTTGGTCCAGCTATTTTCTATCATGACACCATCTTGGTCAAAAGCATAGCCTTTGTAGACAGTAGAATGAAGACGATTACCATCTTGATCGAAGTAGTACCATTTGCCTTGGATTTGTTTCCAGTTTAAAGCAGGCTTATCATCTTGGTAAAAACGCCAGTGGTGATTTTCTTGGTACCATCCTTCTTTTTTGGGCTTGTCTTCTTGCACATCTACTTTCGGAAGAGCTTCTGATTTAGAGTTTTCCTCAACACTCGACTCTTTCTTTTCTTCTTTGGCAATTGCTTCCTTGACAGCAGATGTGGATTGAGTAGTGTTTTCTTCTCCTAAGACGGATGCGGGTGCTAATCCTGCGATTGAAAGGATTAAAGCACTGGTCAGTAGTATCTTTTTCACTTTCTATTTCCTAACTTTTTCTTTTCTCTTTTTCATTTTTCCTATTAATTATCGAATTGAACTTCTTCTAGTAAGTATTCGATAAAGCGTTCGCCCATCTTAGATAGGCTGGTTTTTTCATGCTGGATATAGACCAGTTCAATCGGGTCGTCAATGTCCAGCGGAATGGAAACGATATTGTCTCCGTTGAGGTTACTGTTCAAAATCCCTGTTGCAATGGTGTAACCATCCAAACCAATCAAGAGATTAAAGAGAGTGGCGCGGTCACTGACTACGATGGATTTCTTGTGGTGCTCTTGTGAAAGAATCTCCTCTGAAAAGTAGAAGGAGTTGTGCGTCCCCTGGTCATAACTCAGATAAGGAAAATTTTCCAAATCAGCCAGTTTGACCTTGTCTTTTTTAGCTAGAGGGTTGGTCTTGCTGACAAAGATATGGGGTTGGGCTGTGAATAGGTGGTGCGCTAGCAGGTGATTGTCATCGAGCATTTTCGTTAAAACATCGCGGTTGTAGCTGTTTAAAAAGAGGACACCGACCTCGCTACGGAAGTTCTTGACGTCATCGATAATCTCCCAAGTCCGAGTTTCACGAAGGAAGAGCTCGTATTTTTCCATATCACTTTTCTTTAGCAAAGAGACAAAGGCATTGACTACAAAGGCATAGTGCTGAGAGGAAACGCTGAAAAGTTCGCGGTGGGCGATAGGATTTTTATAACGTTCCTCCAGAAGCTGAGTTTGCTCGACAACTTGGCGAGCGTAGGAGAGAAACTCCATCCCATCACGCGTCAAGGTAATTCCCTTGGGATTGCGGATAAAGATTTCAATGCCCATTTCATTTTCCAAGTCTCGAACAGCATTAGAGAGACTGGGTTGGGTGATAAAGAGTTGCTTGGCTGCCTCATTCATAGAGCCAGTTTCGACGATTTTGATAATATAGTGTAGTTGTTGAATTCTCATGTTTTTATTGTACCATACTTGCGGAAGAATGGGCAATGAAGACGAAGAAAATAGGGGGAAAGAGCTGGTCCAGTATTGAAAAAAAGTCTAGAATTTGCTAAAATGGAAGCTATGAAAACATTCTATGATGTGCAACAATTTCTCAAACAGTTTGGCATTATTGTTTACATGGGGAAGCGCTTGTATGATATTGAACTGATGAAGCTCGAACTCTCTCGGATCTATGATGCAGGTCTGATGGACAAGCTAGACTATCTAGAGGCGGAAGCTGTTCTTCGTAGAGAGCACAAGATAGAATTAGACTATATTGAGAAAAATGGAGAAATGAACTAATGGTTACTTGGATTTTGTGGGCACTTATACTGGCGATGGTGGCATGGATGGGGTATAACTACCTTCGTATTCGTCGTGCGGCTAAGATTGTGGATAATGCAGAATTTGAAGCCTTGATTCGAAAAGGGCAATTGATTGATGTCCGTGAACCAGCAGAATTTCACAGAAAACATATCCTCGGAGCTCGCAATATTCCTTCAAATCAGTTGAAGTCAAGCCTTGCAGCCCTTCGCAAGGATAAACCTGTCCTTCTCTACGAAAACCAACGCGGACAACGAGTGACCAATGCCGCACTTTATCTGAAAAAACAAGGTTTCTCTGAAATTTATATCCTTTCTTATGGGTTGGATTCTTGGAACGGGAAGGTCAAGACAAGCTAATATTCTATTAAAACCTGTCGAATGATAGATAAAGCTAGCATTTTAAGGTATTATCATTTATAATAAATTTAAGGAGGTTTTATAATATGAATTCACAACAAAAGAAAAAACCTTCACTTATTTTAGGTATCTTATCTATCGTCCTTGGTTTGCTATCTCCAATAGTAGGTCTGGTTTTGGGTATCATAGGATTGGTCTTGGCTAATGTATATCAAAAAGAATCTGGACTAGACTATAAAACAGAAAGAATTCTCAATATCGTAGGTATTGTAGTTTTTGCAATAAACTTGATTGTAGCTATCGCAAGAGTTTATGGATAAGCAAAAAACAAAAAAGCTTTAAACATAAAGCTTTTTTTGTTTCATTGACTCATCTCTAAATAGTATTTAATGATTTCCAATTCCTCTGGATTCAAGGGACGGTATTGCCCTTCTGCTAGTTCTGGGTCTAATGTAAAGTCACCGAATTGGACACGTTTTAGGGCAGTCACCTTGACACCGACTGAGAGGAACATTTTTTTGATCTGATGAAACTTCCCTTCTGAGATGGTGATGGAGGCATGGCTCTCTGATGGGCTTGAGGACAGAATTTCAAGCTGAGCAGGTTTACAAGTGGTCCCATCTAAAAAGACGATTCCTTCTTTGAATGACTGAATATGGTCTGACGTGAGTGGTCCGTTTACCACCACTTGATAGGATTTATTGACATGGTACTGGGGATGAAGGAGTTGAAAACCAAGAGGTCCATTGTCTGTCAAAAGGAGCAGTCCCGTCGTATCGCGGTCTAGTCTGCCGATAGCATAGAGCTGGTCAGACTGGATGTCAGGTGGAAGGAGGTCCATGACGGTTGGAAGTTTCTTATCCTTGCTAGCTGTAACGGCTCCGTTTGGCTTATGAAGCATGAGGTAGTTGTGCTCGTAGCCTTGGATTTGCCGTCCTTGAAAGACTAATTTCTGTAATCCAGTGTCGACATTTTGAGCGAGTGAGCTGGCTGGACAATCATCTACTAGGATTTCTTTTTTTAATAAAGCCTGTTTCATAGCCTTGCGACTGACCTTTTCTTGGGCTAATAATCTATCTAAACGCATACCAGCTTATCTTATCATAAGTCTCTGACTTTGAAAAGAGTTGCCTTGACTAGAAAAGCAGAGTGAAAACATTTACACTTAGCTGAACTGTGATTTTTGAATGAGACTGTGGTATAATTGTTCAGTTAGAAATAAAAATTTAAATATTAGAGGAAATCATGACAAAATTAAGAGAAGATATCCGTAACATTGCGATTATCGCCCACGTTGACCACGGTAAAACAACCCTCGTTGACGAATTATTGAAACAATCTGAAACTCTTGATGCACGTACTGAATTGGCAGAGCGCGCTATGGACTCAAACGATATCGAAAAAGAGCGTGGAATTACCATCCTTGCGAAAAACACTGCCGTAGCCTACAACGGAACTCGTATCAATATCATGGACACACCAGGACACGCGGACTTCGGTGGAGAAGTTGAGCGTATCATGAAAATGGTTGACGGTGTTGTCTTGGTCGTAGATGCCTACGAAGGAACCATGCCACAGACTCGTTTCGTATTGAAAAAAGCCTTGGAACAAGACCTTGTCCCAATCGTGGTTGTCAACAAAATCGACAAACCATCAGCTCGTCCAGCTGAAGTAGTGGATGAAGTCTTGGAGCTCTTCATTGAGCTTGGTGCAGACGATGACCAGCTTGATTTCCCAGTGGTGTATGCTTCAGCTATCAATGGGACTTCTTCATTGTCGGATGATCCAGCTGATCAAGAAAAAACAATGGCGCCAATCTTTGACACGATTATCGATCATATCCCAGCTCCAGTAGACAATTCAGATGAGCCTTTGCAGTTCCAAGTGTCACTTTTGGACTACAATGACTTCGTAGGTCGTATCGGTATCGGTCGTGTCTTCCGTGGTAGTGTGAAAGTTGGAGACCAAGTTACCCTTTCTAAACTAGATGGTACAACCAAGAACTTCCGTGTTACAAAACTTTTCGGTTTCTTTGGTTTGGAACGTCGTGAAATCCAAGAAGCTAAAGCGGGTGACTTGATTGCCGTATCAGGTATGGAAGATATCTTTGTCGGTGAAACCATCACTCCGACAGACGCAGTTGAAGCTCTTCCAATCCTACACATCGATGAGCCAACTCTTCAAATGACTTTCTTGGTCAACAACTCACCATTTGCTGGTAAAGAAGGTAAATGGGTAACTTCTCGTAAGGTAGAAGAACGCTTGCAGGCAGAATTGCAAACAGACGTTTCCCTTCGTGTTGACCCAACGGACTCACCAGATAAATGGACTGTTTCAGGTCGTGGAGAATTGCACTTGTCAATCCTGATTGAAACCATGCGCCGTGAGGGTTATGAACTTCAAGTATCTCGTCCAGAAGTTATCGTAAAAGAAATTGACGGTGTTAAATGTGAGCCATTTGAACGTGTTCAAATCGATACTCCAGAAGAATACCAAGGATCTGTTATCCAAAGCCTTTCTGAACGTAAGGGTGAAATGTTGGATATGATTTCAACTGGTAATGGTCAAACTCGTTTGGTCTTCCTAGTTCCAGCGCGTGGTTTGATCGGTTACTCAACTGAGTTCTTGTCAATGACTCGTGGTTACGGTATTATGAACCATACCTTCGACCAATACTTGCCATTGATTCCAGGTGAAATTGGGGGACGTCACCGTGGTGCCCTTGTTTCCATAGATGCTGGTAAGGCTACAACTTACTCAATCATGTCTATCGAAGAACGTGGTACAATCTTTGTCAACCCGGGTACTGAGGTTTACGAAGGAATGATCATCGGTGAAAACTCTCGTGAAAACGACTTGACCGTTAACATCACTAAGGCCAAACAAATGACCAACGTTCGTTCAGCTACCAAGGACCAAACAGCGGTTATCAAGACACCTCGTATCTTGACACTTGAAGAGTCTCTTGAGTTCTTGAATGACGATGAGTACATGGAAGTAACGCCTGAGTCTATCCGTTTGCGTAAACAAATCCTTAACAAGGCAGAGCGCGAGAAAGCCAACAAAAAGAAAAAATCAGCTGAATAAGAGCTAGAAAGAGATAAAGATGGTCTATTTAATCATAGGGATACTCTTATTACTACTCTATGTATTTGCGACACCCCAAAGTATCAAAGGAACAGTCAACATCGTTATCTTGGTCTTTGTAGTTGTTGCACTCTTGATTTTGCTGATGTTGTCCATCTTGCAAATCTTCCAATTACCGACAGAATTCTTTGTCACAATCGCCATGCTGGCTCTAGCCTACTTTAGCTTGAGAGACATTACGCTCATGCCTGTAAAAAAGAGCAGAAGAAGATAAATAGAAAGAGAGCTACGGCTCTCTTTTTTGGTTTAAAATAAGATTTTTAAGACTTTCCTTAGGTGATTACGGACGGTAGCGACTTTCTTCGAAATTCCATACCTAAACTTTGAGCCTATAGTCTCAAAGTTTCCGAATGCCTGAAATCTATTGTTTTCAGGCATTTTTATCACAACGGAAAGTCTAAGATTCCGTTTCTTGCAAAAAGGAATAAACCTAAAAATATTTTGTTCAAGTGAGTTTTTTCCACATTTTAAGAGCTCTATATTGTTATAGAAGTTTAAAAAGTTAGTCCAAAAAAATATAATTATATTTTGCTAAAATCTATTGACAATTTATCATAATGGTGATATATTTGCGATAAATAGAAACCGATTTCATACTCTGAAATCTTACCTCCTGAAATCAATTTTCACCACAAGGAGTCTACTATGAAGAAACTATTTATTTGCTTGTCTACTATTTTTCTCAGTTGCTTCTTCATTTGGATTATTATCTTACGTGCCCCTCAGTATCTCTATACTAGTTATGACTCCGTTACCCTGCTACGTGTTAAAAAGGGGGCACAAGAGCCGACTCGTGAGGAGTTTGAGCGAGAGTTGGAGAAGTTTGCAAGCTCGGAGCAGAGTTTGATTGCCAGACGGATAGTAGAGCCGAGTAAGGATGGAAGGACCAACTTCACCTATGCGACCTATGGTCAGGGAGACTTGCCAAAAGAGTTTCAAGCGGCCAGCCAAGAAAGCCGAGAACGGAGCGATCCTCTCAATAGCTACCTTCTCTTATCTGGTTCATTGACCAAGGAAAAATTAGCTGCAAAATTAGATGATTTAGGTTATAAAGCGATTGCAGACCGCAAAACTCCTCCGTATCGTCTAGCTTTTTGGATTGCTTTAAATCCGTTGTTGTTGATTAGTTTAGCTATATTTGGATTAGCTTTCTTTGCCATGGTGATTATCACTCGGATTAAGGAGATGCGGGCTGCAGGGATTCAGCTCTTTTCAGGACAGACCCTCTTGTCCATCATAGGAAGCGCCTTATACGATGATGTCAAGTGGCTTTGCTTAGCTGGGGTTTTATCCCTTATAGTGGGAGGTGCTGTCCTCCTCGGACAAGGGCTCTTTTATCCCGTTCTTTTAGCAGCCTTTAGTATCGGAGTGGGGCTTTATCTTCTCTTTTTATTGGGAATTTCGCTAGTACTGAGCCTGCTCTACTTGATGAGCTTGAGCTACAAGGCTTTGGTTCCTGTGTTAAAAGGACGTTTGCCCCTCAAACGCTTGATGACCTTGACCTTGTTATGTCAGTTGGTTGCTGTCTTTACAGTAGGTTATGCAGTCAAGACTGGCTTGACTTCTTACCAGCGTTTACAGGAACTCCAACTATCCAAGCAAGCTTGGGAAGACCGAGCAAATTATTATCAAATTTCTTTTGGCTTAGGTGATAGAGTAGAAGATACAGAAAATCAGAGCAAGTGGTATGCCTTTGCCAAGGAAGCAATCGAAGAAGAACAAGCTCTTTATGTAAAGGATAATCTGCTCCATTTTGCCAATCCAAAAGGAAAAAATGAACAGGGAGAGACACTGGATACCTATAGTCCAGATGCTAATACGCTCTATGTTAGCCCCAGTTATTTGGAGAAGGAAAAGGTCGTGGTAGATGCTGAGACCAAACAGAAGTTAGCCCATCTCCAAAAAGGTGAGTTTGTCCTCTTGCTTCCAGAACATTTGCGCTCTCAAGAAGCAGAACTAAAAAAAATCTTTGAAGAAAGCTTGAGTTATTATGGAAAATCTGGTGAGGAGGCAAGTGCTCCTTTGGATTATGAGATGAAAGCGCACGTTAGTTATCTTTCAATGGGAGAAAAGCGATTTGTTTATAATAACGGTGAGAACCCCGTATCCACTCAGTATTTGACGGATCCGATTTTAGTGGTATTCACGCCGACTTCTACAGGTGATAGTTTTACATCCTTATCTAGTTGGTCTATCAATGCTGGTAAGAATATCTTTGTCAAAGGATATGAAGATGGGATTAAACTCTTGAAAAATGCAGGAATTTATGATCAAGTATCCTACCTCAAGGAGGGACGAAGTGTTTACCTCGCACGTTACTATGAGGTTCAAACACAAACTCTAACCCTTATTTTAGGAGCTATTATTGGAATCGCGAGTTCTTTGCTTCTCTTTTATTCTGTGAATCTTCTTTATTTTGAACAATTCCGTCGTGAGATTTTGATTAAACGAATTTCTGGTTTGCGATTTTTTGAAACGCACGCTCAGTATATGATTAGTCAATTTGCTAGTTTTGTATTCGGTGCGAGTCTCTTTATTTGGCGTAGTCGGGATGTGGTGATTGGATTGGTAACTTTATCGATCTTCCTCGTTAGTGCTATACTGACTCTCTACCGTCAAGCACAGAAAGAATCTCGTGTTTCTATGACCATTATGAAAGGAAAATAGGATGATTGAACTAAAGAATATATCTAAAAAATTTGGAAGCCGTCAGCTATTTTCAGATACTAATCTTCAATTTGAAGGTGGGAAAATTTATGCCTTAATCGGTACAAGTGGCTGTGGTAAGACAACCCTCTTGAATATGATTGGACGATTAGAGCCATATGACAATGGAGAAATTATCTATGATGGCACTTCTCTTAAGGACATCAAGCCTTCTGTTTTCTTTAGAGATTACTTAGGATACTTATTTCAAGATTTTGGCTTAATTGAAAGTCAAACCGTCAAAGAGAATCTCAATCTGGGTTTAGTTGGTAAAAAGATGAAAGAAAAAGAGAAAATCTCTTTGATGAAACAAGCTCTAAACCGTGTTAACCTCTCTTATTTAGATTTAAAGCAACCTATCTTTAAATTATCAGGAGGAGAAGCACAACGTGTTGCACTAGCGAAGATAATTTTAAAGGATCCACCTTTGATTCTCGCAGATGAACCAACCGCTTCCTTAGACCCCAAAAACTCTGAGGAATTACTTTCTATCTTAGAATCTTTAAAAAATCCGAATCGAACTATTATTATTGCGACCCACAATCCTCTGATTTGGGAACAAGTGGATCAAGTCATTCGAGTTACCGATTTATCTCATCGATGATAAGAGAACATTAAGTTAGAAGAAAGAGTCACAAATACACTTTGTGGCTTTTTTATTTCCATAAAAATGGTAAAATAGTAGGAGTAGAAATGGAGTTTGAGACATGAAAGTAATCGATCAATTTAAAAATAAGAAAGTTCTTGTTTTAGGTTTGGCTAAGTCTGGTGAGTCTGCGGCCCGTTTGTTGGACAAGCTGGGTGCTATTGTGACAGTAAATGACGGCAAGCCTTTTGAGGAAAATCCTGCTGCGCAAAGTTTACTAGAAGAGGGAATCAAGGTTGTCACTGGTGGGCATCCTTTGGAGCTCTTGGATGAAGATTTCGCTCTGATGGTGAAAAATCCAGGTATCCCGTATAGCAATCCCATGATTGAAAAGGCATTGGCAAAGGGAATTCCAGTCCTGACTGAGGTGGAATTGGCTTATTTGATCTCAGAAGCGCCAATTATCGGTATCACAGGTTCAAATGGGAAAACAACCACAACGACGATGATTGGGGAAGTTTTAACTGCTGCTGGTCAACATGGTCTTTTGTCAGGGAACATCGGCTATCCTGCCAGTCAAGTGGCTCAAACTGCAACGGCTAAGGACACGCTTGTCATGGAACTTTCTTCTTTCCAACTGATGGGTGTCCAAGAATTCCATCCTGAGATTGCGGTTATTACCAACCTCATGCCCACTCATATCGACTACCATGGTTCTTTTGAGGAGTATGTGGCAGCTAAGTGGAATATCCAGAACAAGATGACAGCAGCTGATTTCCTTGTCTTGAACTTTAATCAAGACTTGGCAAAAGACTTGGCTAGCAAAACACAAGCCACTGTTGTTCCATTTTCAACATTGGAAAAGGTTGATGGTGCTTATTTGGAAGATGGTCAACTCTACTTCCGTGGAGAAGTGGTTATGGCAGCCAGTGAAATCGGTGTTCCAGGTAGCCACAATGTAGAAAATGCCCTTGCGACTATTGCTGTAGCCAAGCTCCGTGGTGTGGATAACCAAACCATCAAGGAAACTCTTTCATCCTTTGGTGGTGTCAAACACCGTCTCCAATTTGTGGATGAAATTCAGGGTGTCAAGTTCTATAACGATAGTAAGTCAACCAATATCTTGGCTACTCAAAAAGCCTTGTCAGGATTTGACAATAGTAAGGTTATCTTAATTGCAGGTGGTTTGGATCGTGGCAATGAGTTTGACGAATTGGTGCCAGATATTACAGGGCTCAAGAAGATGGTCATCCTCGGTCAGTCTGCAGAACGTGTCAAACGGGCAGCGGATAAGGCTGGTGTGGCTTATGTAGATGCGACAGATATTGCTGATGCGACCCGCAAGGCTTATGAGCTCGCGACTCAAGGAGATGTGGTTCTCCTCAGTCCTGCCAATGCTAGCTGGGATATGTATGCTAACTTTGAAGCACGTGGCGACCTCTTTATCGACACAGTAGCGGAGTTAAAGGAATAATATGAAAAAAATTGTCTTTACAGGTGGGGGGACGGTTGGACATGTTACCCTCAACCTTTTGTTAATGCCTAAGTTCATCGAAGACGGCTGGGAAATTCACTATATTGGTGATAAACACGGAATCGAACACCAAGAAATCCTCAAGTCAGGTTTGGATGTTACTTTCCATTCTATTGCGACTGGGAAGTTGCGTCGCTATTTTTCTTGGCAAAATATGCTGGATGTCTTCAAAGTTGGTTGGGGAATTGTTCAATCGCTCTTTATCATGTTACGACTGCGTCCACAGGCTCTTTTTTCTAAGGGGGGATTTGTTTCTGTACCGCCGGTTATCGCAGCGCGAGTGTCAGGAGTGCCTGTCTTTATTCACGAATCGGACCTGTCTATGGGCTTGGCCAATAAAATTGCCTATAAATTTGCGACCAAGATGTATTCAACCTTTGAGCAGGCTGCTGGTCTCGCAAAAGTCGAGCATGTGGGGGCAGTGACCAAGGTTTCAGATCAAAACACGCCAGAACCAGATGAATTGGTGGATATCCAAACCCACTTTGATCCTAAATTGCCAACGGTATTGTTTGTCGGTGGTTCTGCAGGAGCTCGTGTATTTAACCAATTGGTGACAGATCATAAGCAAGAACTGACCGAACGCTACAATATTATCAATCTCACTGGAGATTCAAGCCTCAATGAGTTGAGTCAAAATCTCTTTCGTGTTGACTATGTGACGGATCTCTATCAACCCTTGATGGAGATGGCAGATGTGGTGGTGACGCGTGGCGGTGCCAATACGATTTTCGAGCTCTTGGCCATGGCGAAACTCCATCTCATCGTACCATTGGGTCGTGAAGCAAGTCGAGGAGATCAGATTGAAAATGCAGCCTATTTTGTTAAGAAAGGTTATGCAGAAGAACTTCAAGAAAGTGACTTGACCTTGGAAAGCTTGGAGGCGAAACTCAGTCACTTGCTTAGTCACAAGGACCAATACCAAGCTAGCATGAAAGCTTCAACTGAATTGAAATCTCTTGCAGATTTTTACGATCTACTAAGAAAAGACCTAGCATAAGGAATATCAATGTCAAAGGATAAGAAAAAAGAATCAAACCAGAAGCAAGAATTGTCTGAATGGCAGAAACGAAACCAGGAATACCTGAAGAAGAAGGCTGAGGAAGAAGCTGCCCTAGCTGAAGAGAAGGAAAAGGAAAAACAAGCTCGAATGGGGAAGAACTCTAAGTCGTTAGAGGAAAGTAAGAAGTCATCAAGTGATTCCGACCAGAACGAGACTGTTCCAGACGAGGAACCATCCGAAAAAGAAGAAACATCCCAAAAGGATGACCGGAAAGTCAAAGAAGAAGAGAAGAAAAAAGAAAAACCAGAGAAACCAGAAAAACCTGCCAAGCCTAAAATTGCGCCTGTTCATACTTGGCGAGCTGTGAGTATCTTGGTACCGAGTGTCCTGGTCCTCCTTCTTTCAGCCTATCTGTTGACTCCACTTTCGACCATCAAAAATATCGAGGTTAAGGGAAATAGTAACACGCAGGCAGATGACATCAAACAGGCTTCTGGAATTCAAGATAGCGACTATACCTTAGCTCTATTGTTGGATAAGGAAACATACGCTGAGCGTATCAAGTCGAATCATTGGATAGAATCGGCGAAGATTGACTATCAATTTCCGACTAACTTTACGATTGAGGTCAAGGAATTCGATATTGTCGGTTATTATGTGTCTGGTGAAGAACATTATCCTATTCTTTCTAGTGGTACAGTAGAGTCAACTCCTATTGATCGCTTAAACTTGCCCGAGACTTATCTGACAGTTACCTTTAACGATGAGCAGCAGGTGAAAGAACTGATCAAAGGATTGTCTACCATCAGTGAGGATATCAAGAGTCAAATCCAGAAAATCGAATTAGCGCCGAGCAAGGCAACAGCAGATCTTTTAAAAATTACCATGCTGGATACAGATGAAATTTTGGTTCCCCTATCAGAATTGAGCAAAAAATTACCTTATTACAGCAAAATCAAGCCACAATTATCAGAACCGAGTGTAGTCGATATGGAAGCTGGAGTATACAGCTATACCATAGCGGATAAGCTGATAGAAGAGGCTGAGGAAAAAGCCAAGCAAGAGGCCAAGGAAGCTGAGAAGAAAAAACAGGAAGAAGAAAAGAAAAAACAAGAAGAACAAGGAAATCAAAGCCAAACGAGCCAGCAATCACAGAGTCGTTAGACTAACTTTTCCTCTTGATTTTGAATGGTATAGAAGTCCAGTTTCGAGTTTTTGCTTGACAAGTCCTACTATAAATAATAGAATAGAAAAAAACCTTTAAAGCAGTCCAGAGAGGCAGCTAAGGTTAGACGGTGAAAGGGTGGACTCTACCCATTTTTCGTGGAACCTTGCTGTTGGCAGGTTCCTTTTTTCGTGGTTTGCTTTTGACCATACTCTCTTGCTCTTAAAGGTAAAAGGAGAAAGGTATGCGTGAACATCGTCCAGTTATTGCTCTTGATTTTCCTAGTTTTGAGGCAGTCAAGGAATTTTTATCTCTTTTCCCAGCAGAAGAAAGTCTTTATCTAAAAGTAGGGATGGAGCTTTATTATGCGGAAGGTCCAGAAGTTGTCCGTTATTTGAAGTCACTGGGGCATAGTGTTTTTTTGGATCTCAAGCTACATGACATTCCAAATACAGTCAAATCTGCCATGAAGGTCTTGTCTCAGCTTGGTGTGGACATGACTAACGTTCATGCTGCAGGTGGTGTGGAGATGATGAAGGCTGCGCGTGAAGGTCTAGGGACACAAGCTAAATTGATCGCTGTGACCCAGCTTACATCAACGTCGGAAAGCCAGATGCAGGATTTTCAAAATATCCAAACCAGCCTGCAAGAGTCTGTGATTCACTATGCCAAGAAGACAGCTGAAGCGGGCTTGAATGGTGTCGTTTGCTCGGCTCAGGAAGTGCAACTCATCAAGCAGGCCACCAATCCAGATTTCATCTGTCTGACACCAGGTATTCGTCCGGCAGGAGCTGCGGTTGGAGACCAAAAACGTGTCATGACACCAGCGGATGCCTATCAAATCGGTAGTGACTATATCGTAGTAGGACGTCCGATTACCCAAGCTGAGGATCCTGTTGCAGCTTATCATGCTATCAAGGATGAATGGAACCAAGACAGAAATTAAAGAAATAGATTATAAAAACAAAAGGAGAATACTATGACACTTGCTAAAGATATCGCTAGCCACCTCTTGAAAATCCAAGCCGTTTACCTCAAACCAGAGGAACCTTTCACTTGGGCATCTGGTATCAAATCGCCGATTTATACTGATAACCGTGTGACACTAGCCTATCCAGAGACTCGTAGCTTGATTGAAAATGGTTTTGTGGAAGCTATTAAAGCTGAATTTCCAGAAGTAGAAGTGATTGCAGGAACTGCGACAGCAGGAATTCCACACGGAGCTATTATCGCTGACAAGATGAACTTGCCTTTTGCCTACATCCGCAGCAAACCAAAAGACCACGGAGCAGGCAACCAAATCGAAGGTCGCGTAGCACAAGGTCAAAAGATGGTTGTTGTTGAAGACCTCATTTCAACGGGTGGGTCTGTTCTTGAAGCCGTAGCAGCAGCTAAACGCGAAGGAGCTGATGTGCTTGGTGTCGTAGCGATTTTCAGTTATCAATTGCCAAAAGCTGATAAGAATTTTGCGGATGCTGGTGTCAAACTTGTGACGCTTTCTAACTACAGTGAACTGATCCACCTAGCCCAAGAAGAAGGTTACATCACGCCAGAAGGACTCGACCTCCTAAAACGCTTTAAAGAAGACCAAGAAAATTGGCAAAATGCCTAAAACATAGAAAATCAGGTAGTCACTAGGATTACCTGATTTCTTTTTGTTATGTTTATTAGATGTTAGTCTACTTTTCCACCTTCAACAACTAGATCATCTGCCTTAGCAGCGTCACCGTAGGTTGGGTGAAGTGTTTTTTCATAAGCTTTGTGGAAGAAGTTTTCTTTACCAAGTTTTTCAATTTCTTGGTTGATGTAGTCAAGAAGTTCTTGATTCCCCTTTTGAACTGCTGGCGCAATAGTATCTGGATCTCCGAGGGAAGAAATTCCGACTTCATATCCTTTGTTTTCAAGTGCCCAAGCTAGGACTTCCGTATTGTCAGTAGAGAAGGCATCTCCACGTCCGTCAAGAAGGGCTTGGTAGGCATCGCTATATTGGTCGTATTTTTGGAGTTTTACTTCTGGGTGATTTTTCTCAAAATAAGTTTCAGCAGTCGTTCCCTTTGTAACAATCAAGGTTTTACCTTCTAATTCTTTAACGTCTTTGATGACTTTATCTTTTGGTGACACGACACCGAGGGAAACTTTCATGTAAGGAAGGGCAAAGTCAACTTGTTTCTTACGTTCGTCAGTAACTGTGAAGTTGGCAAGTGTGATATCCACCTTGTTTGAAATCAAGTATTCAGCGCGGTTGGCAGCATCAACAGAGACGTATTTAACCTTTACACCAAGGTCTTGAGCCAGTTGGTTGCCCAATTCGATATCGTAGCCTTGGTAGGAACCGTCGTTATCAACATAACCAAATGGTTTTTTGTCTCCAAATACGGCGATTCGTAGCTCACCGCTTTTTTTGATTTCGTCGATAGTGCGGGCCTTGGCGGTTGTTTTTCCTGATGAAGCATCAGAGCTTCCACTTGAGCTACAAGCTGTGACAAAGATAAGCGTAAAGGCTAGGGCAAAAACAGTTAGAATTGGTTTGATGATTTTCATAAAAATCTCCTTTATAGATATGAGCCGAACTGGCTAAAGTCAAAGACGTTTAAAAATTCCTGTGCTCGTTTGGTTTGTGGGTTGGTAAAGAAGTCTTGAGCCGTTCCTTCTTCAGCAATTTTCCCTTGGTCGAGGAAGATAATGCGATCTGCAATAGCTTGGGCAAACTGCATTTCGTGGGTTACCAGAATCATGGTGCGCCCTTCTTGAGCCAAGTCATTTATGAGTTCCAGAACTTCACGCACCATTTCTGGATCCAGTGAAGCCGTCACTTCGTCAAAGAGGATAATTTCTGGATGCATGAGAAGGGCACGGATAATCGCCACTCGTTGTTTCTGTCCCCCAGATAATTGGCGAGCAAAACTGTCTTTTTTATCAAGCAAACCCACACGTTCCAGTAGTTGCAAAGCTTCCGCCGTTACTTCTTTCTTGTCTCGTCCCTGAGCTTTGATAGGGCCTAGGATGAGGTTTTGAAGGACATCTAGGTGAGGAAAGAGTTCATAACTTTGAAAGACCATGCCAATCTTTTGACGAACCAGGTGAAAGTTTTTCTGATTGCCAATAATGGACTGGCCATCCAGAAGAATATCTCCACCTTGAATGGTTTCTAGACCATTGAGGCAACGAAGGAGAGTGCTTTTTCCGCAACCAGATGGCCCAAGAATAACCACAACCTCCCCTTTTTTGATTTGCAAGGATAGACCTTGGAGGATAGGATTGTCTCCGAAGGATTTTTTAGGTCCTTGATTTCTAAAATAGTTTCAGACATTTAGTTCCTCCAATGTTTTTCTAAGTGAGTGGATAGTTTGGAAATAGGAAAACAGACTGCGAAATACAGGACCAGAATGGTTCCATAAATCCAAAAGGAAGCGGTTGGGATTGTCAAGCGATTGCTGTCAATGATTTGTTGTCCAACCTTGGTAACTTCCACAACCCCAATCAAGACAACTAAGGAAGTCGTTTTGATCATACGAGTGACAAGATTGATGGCTTGTGGTAGTAGTCTTCTCAAGACCTGTGGAATGATAATGTGATAGTAAAGTTGGAAGTTGGTCAAGCCCAGAGCCTGTCCGCTTTCAAACTGATGTTTAGGGAGAGAAGTGATGGCTCCACGTACCAAGTCCCCCATTTCAGCTGTACCCCAGAGGGTAAAAACAATAATAGCCGAAGTCTCGCCTGAGATGTTGATATTAAAGTTTCGAGCTAAGCCGAAATAAACGATGAAAAGTAGTACCAGCTGGGGCATGATACGGATAAATTCCAGATAAAAGCGTGTTAAAAAACGAATAACTCTAGAATGGTAGGTCATGATGATTCCCATGACTGTTCCGAAAATCATTGATAGAAGGACGGAGAGAATGGAAATTCCAATCGTGACACCCAATCCCTGTAGAATACGCAGGAGATTATTTCCCTGAAAGAGTACTTGCATTCCCGAATCCTGCATGGCGGAGCCTCCTTTCTATCCAGCTAAAGACTAGAGAGATGGGTAGAAGCATGATCAGGTAAGCAACTACCAACATGGCTAGTGCAATGTCTGTCTCATAATAGAGTCCAATCAAGTCCTTGGCGACGTACATGAGATCGGCTAAGGCTACCGCAGAGAAGACAGAGGTTTCTTTGATGAGAAAAATGACATTGGCACTAAAGGACGGTAGAGCAACCGCAGTCGCTTGCGGAAGAACCACATAGCGAAAGACCTGTACAGGCGTTAGACCGATGGCTAGACCAATCTCGTGCTGGGTTTGACTAACTGCTTCCAGTCCGCTTCTGAAAGATTCAGCCATGTAGGAGCCACCTAAAAAGATGAGCCCAACTGTTGCACAGACTTCTGAAGAAAGAACAATCCCTATTCGGGGAAGCCCGAAGTAGAGGAAGAAGAGTTGAATCAAAAGGGGCGTGTTTCGTGACAATTCGATGTAGGCTGTTGCTAGCTGTGAAAAGATAGGAACGCGATAATGCCGAATGACACTAACGATTAGACCAACAAGAAAAGAACCCAGAATTCCCCAAACTGCGATATGTAAGGTCAGAAAGAATGCCTTTTGATAGAGCGGTAAATATTGTTCAACAATGGACCAATCCAAAATAGAACCTCCCATCTAGGAATAATATAGCTATTGTAGCACTAAAGGGCATGTTTGGATAATATGAATTTTTTATCACAATGATAGAAAATATTTATCATGTCTGTGATTTGAAATTCCCAGACAAAATTTTTGAAAGGATTCTGAAAAAGAGGTAAGATAGTTTATGTAAGAAAAAGTAAACGCTTACTTAATAAGGAGGACACTTTATGTCATATAAAACAAGTAATGCAGAAGGACCTGTAGATTTTATTAACACTTATGATTTGGAGCCAATGGCGCAACAAGTCATTCCTAAAGCTGCCTTTGGTTATATCGCTAGTGGAGCAGAGGATACTTTCACTCTACGCGAGAACATCCGTGCCTTTAACCACAAACTTATTGTTCCTCATACGCTTTGTGATGTTGAAAATCCAAGTACAGAGATTGAATTTGCAGGTGAAAAATTATCTTCACCAATTATTATGGCGCCTGTTGCGGCTCATAAATTGGCAAATGAGCAGGGGGAAGTAGCCACTGCGCGTGGTGTGCATGAATTTGGTTCTCTCTATACAACTAGTTCCTACTCTACCGTTGACCTTCCAGAAATTACGGAAGCTCTTCAAGGGACACCTCATTGGTTCCAATTTTACTTTAGTAAGGATGACGGCATTAACCGCCATATCATGGACCGTGTGAAGGCTGAAGGCTACAAAGCGATTGTCTTGACGGCGGATGCAACTGTAGGGGGCAATCGTGAGGTCGACAAGCGCAATGGTTTTGTCTTCCCAGTTGGCATGCCGATTGTTGAGGAATACCTGCCAGAAGGTGCTGGAAAATCAATGGACTTTGTTTACAAATCAGCCAAACAACGCTTGTCTCCACGTGATGTCGAATTTATCGCTGAATATTCAGGACTTCCTGTCTATGTCAAGGGGCCACAATGCCGTGAAGACGTTGAACGTTCGCTTGCCGCAGGTGCTTCTGGTATCTGGGTAACCAACCACGGTGGCCGCCAAATCGATGGTGGACCAGCATCCTTTGACTCGCTTCAAGAAGTAGCTGAAGCAGTTGATAAACGTGTGCCAATTGTCTTTGACTCTGGTGTTCGTCGCGGTCAACACGTCTTTAAAGCCTTGGCTTCAGGAGCAGACTTGGTAGCTATTGGTCGCCCTGTGATCTATGGTTTGGCTCTTGGTGGTAGTGTTGGTGTGCGTCAAGTCTTTGAGCACTTAAATGCAGAATTGAAGACAGTCATGCAATTATCTGGAACTCAGACTATTGAGGATGTCAAACACTTCAAACTCCGTCACAACCCATACAACCCAACATTCCCAGTCGACCCTCGTGACTTAAAATTGTATTGATAAAGTAGAAGGCCTCCACCTTATGTGGAGGTTTTTCTTCATGTATAGAAAGATTAAATCGTTATCAGAAACTATATAAATATATTTTCCAATCAAATATCTTGCTAGGGCTTTCAAATTCTGTTATACTGGTCCAGTAATTAAATAATAAAGACATTTGGGGTGCTTTAGGCTGAGATGATACCCATTGAACCTGATACAGTTAAGACTGGCGAAGGGAAATGTGAAAAGGTTTTTTCGTGTGTCGAAAGAAACTATCTAATCTTGTAAGCTAAACTCTAATTCTCGTTTGTAATTGGAGTTTTTTTGTTTATCAAAAGAGGATAGGCTTGACCGCAAGCCTTTTGGTAGCTCTCCTCCTTGAATGCCCCACTTTTCTTTAAAAAGGTCAAGTAAAACTAGGATTTTCTTAGTATTTTGTTGATTACGAACGAGTAAAGAGAGGAAAAGTAAATATGGAAACACAAGACTATGCATTTCAGCCAGGTTTGACCGTTGGAGAATTATTAAAAAGCAGTCAGAAGGATTGGCAGGCTGCAATCAATCATCGTTTTGTTAAGGAACTTTTTGCGGGGACAATTGAGAATAAGGTCTTAAAAGACTACCTGATTCAAGATTATCATTTCTTTGATGCTTTCCTATCCATGCTGGGAGCTTGTGTAGCTCACGCAGACCAGCTTGAGTCCAAACTTCGTTTTGCCAAGCAACTAGGCTTTCTTGAAGCAGATGAAGATGGTTATTTCCAAAAGGCTTTCAAAGAGTTAAAAGTATCTGAGAATGACTATCTAGAAGTGACCTTGCACCCTGTGACAAAAGCGTTTCAGGAGCTAATGTATTCTGCTGTGACTTCATCAGACTATGCTCATCTTTTGGTCATGCTGGTCATTGCAGAAGGTCTCTATTTAGACTGGGGTTCTAAAGATTTGGCTCTACCTGAAGCCTATATTCATTTGGAATGGATCAATCTCCACAGAGGTCCTTTCTTTGAAGAGTGGGTTCAATTTCTAGTTGATGAACTTAATCGTGTTGGGAAAAATCGAGAAGATTTGACAGAACTTCAGGAACGCTGGAATCAAGCAGTTGCTTTGGAATTAGCCTTTTTTGATATTGGTTATGAATTATAGGACAGATGCAATCCTTTGATGTAAATTAAAAGAATGAACAAACAAACTATATAAATATATTTTCCAGTCAAATATCTTGCTAGGGCTTTCAAATTCTGTTATACTGGTCCAGTAATAAAATAATAAAGACATTTGGGGTGCTTTAGGCTGAGATGATACCCATTGAACCTGATACAGTTAATACTGGCGAAGGGAAATGTGAAAAGGTTTTTTTCGTATGTTGAAAGAAACTGTCTAATCTTGTAAGGTAAACTCTAATTCTCGTTTGTAATTGGAGTTTTTTTGTTTATCAAAAGAGGATAGGCTTGACGGTAAGCCGTTCGGTAGCTCTCCTTGAATGCCCCACTTTTCTTTAAAAAAGGAGTTTTTTATGTTGAAAAAATGGCAGTTAAAAGATGTTATCTTGCTTGCTTTCTTGTCTATCTTTTTTGGTGGCGTTTTTGTGGGTTCAGGCTATCTGTTTGATATCCTCACTCTGATTTTAGCCCCTCTTGGTTTACAGGCCTTTGCCAATGAAATCCTCTTTGGTCTCTGGTGTATGGCTGCGCCCATTGCGGCCATCTTTGTTCCAAGAGTCGGAAGTGCAACGATTGGAGAAGTGCTTGCTGCGCTTGCGGAAGTCCTTTATGGTAGCCAATTCGGTCTAGGCGCTCTTTTGTCTGGCTTGGTTCAAGGCTTGGGAAGTGAATTTGGTTTTCTCGTAACCAAGAATCGCTATGAAAGTTGGCTCTCTCTAACTGCTAATAGTATTGGAATTACCCTTTTTAGCTTTGTCTATGAATACATTAAGTTAGGTTACTACGCCTTTTCCCTTCCTTTTGTCCTTTCCTTGCTTGTGGTGCGTTTTATTTCCGTCTTTTTCTTCTGTGCCATCTTGGTTCGTGCCATTGTCAAACTCTATCATCAGTTTGCAGCTGGAGGAAAGGCATAGATGGGCCTGGAATTAAGAGGGATTCAATCCCCAATCTTTTCGGAGCCGATTGATTTTACTTTTCATGGGCAAGCCTTTACCTTGTTAGTTGGGAGCAGTGGTTCAGGAAAATCCAGTCTCTTTCAAATTATTGCTCAGGTCACTTCCTTGCCCTATAACGGTCAAGTCCTGATAGATGGGAGCCAGGTCAGTCGGCTTTCAATCGTTGAACGTGTTCAGACGGTTGGTATTCTCTTTCAAAATCCCAATCATCAATTTACCATGGAGAACTTGTTTGAAGAGCTAATTTTTACCTTGGAGAATATCGGCCATCCTGTGCAAGAGATTGATGCTAAAATAGCTGAGGTAGTCCGGCAATGTCGTTGCGAGGCAATCTTGCACCGTCCCATCCATCACTTATCAGGTGGGGAAAAGCAAAAGGCTGCGCTGGCTGTTCTCTTTGCCATGAATCCTAGGGTCTATCTCTTGGATGAGCCCTTTGCTTCTATTGACCGCAAGAGCAGGCTGGAGATATTGGAGATTCTAAAAGAGTTGGCCTCTGATGGGAAGACAGTTATTTTATGCGACCATGATTTATCTGATTATGAAGCCTATATCGACCATATGGTGGAGCTAAGAGATGGACAACTAAGGGAAATAAATAAAATCCCTACCTCTGAGATGACACAGGTTTCTTCAAAGGAAGTTGCTTCTAACCCAGAACTATTCCATATGGACCGTGTGACTTGTGAGCTGGGAAATCGCCCCCTCTTTTCGATTGCGGATTTCACATTTTACCAAGGAATTTCCTGTATCCTGGGTGACAATGGTGTCGGGAAATCAACCCTCTTTCGCTCTATTCTTCAATTTCAAAAGTATAAGGGGCTCATTAGCTGGAAGGGGACAGTCCTGAAAAAGAAAAAGAAAAAGAGCCTGTATAGTGATCTGACGGGTGTTGTTCAGGAAGCTGAGAAACAGTTTATCCGAGTCAGTCTGCGAGAAGAGCTTCAATTAGATGGACCTGATTCTGAAAGAAATCAGCGGATTCTCCAAGCATTACGATATTTTAATCTGGAGCAGGCGCTTGATAAGAGTCCCTATCAATTAAGTGGTGGACAGCAAAAGATTCTTCAGCTATTGACCATCTTGACCAGCAAGGCTTCTGTGATCTTGCTAGATGAGCCATTTGCTGGTTTGGATGATAGAGCCTGCGACTACTTTTGTCAGTGGATGTTGGAGGAGAGCAATCAAGGGAGAAGTTTTTTGATCATTAGCCATCGTTTAGATCCCTTGATTTCTGTGGTCGATTATTGGATTGAGATGACTAGTGAGGGTCTCAGCCACCTTCAAGAAGTGACCATCAGCAAACCTCTCCCATCTCTGAACAATGATACTCTAGGGGAGGTGAGGTAGTATGATCAAAGTAGCAACCAAGACACCAGTTATCAGCCTCTTCTTTCTAATTTTATCCTTGGAAACATCCTTCATTCCTTCGATTGCTCTTAATCTTTCTGTAGTCGCATTTTGCATACTCTTTTTGCTCTATCACCGTCGATTTAAAATGTTGGCTTGGATGCTTGTGCTCGCCATTTTGCCATCCTTTGCTAACTACTGGGCAGTCCAGTTACATGGGGATGCTTCGCAGGCAGTGATACTTGGAACGAGGGCTTTTGTGACGGTTTGTATCGGTCTTGTCTTTGTTTCCTCTATTTCCCTAAAAGAGCTTCTTTTGTACTTAGCTCAAAAGGGGTTATCACGGTCTTGGGCTTATGCCTTGATTGTGGTATTTAATTCCTTTCCCCTTATTCAGCAGGAGATCAAGTCCCTCAAAGAAGCTTGCTTATTGCGTGGTCAAGAACTGCATGTTTGGTCTCCCCTGATTTACAGTAAGGTTCTGATGACGGTTTTTAGGTGGCGCCATCTTTACCTGAGAGCTTTGTCTGCACATGGATATGATGAGCATGCACAGTTGGAGAATCGCTATCGGACTTTTTATATTTCTAAAAAAACAAAATTAATCTACCTGCTGTTCTTTTTATTGCTTCAAACCAGTTTATTTCTATAAAGGAGTTATTATGGAATTTACAGATATTGCGATGGAATTATCCAAGGAAGCTTGGCAGGCTTCTTTTCATCATCCCTTTATTTTACAATTACAAGAGGGAAATTTAGAACCTTCTATTTTCCGCTATTATTTAATTCAGGATGCTTATTACCTGAAGTCTTTTTCAGAAGCCTATCACCTCTTGGCTGATAAGACTTCAAACGAGGAAATGAAAAGACTCTTGAAACAAAATGCTCAGAGTCTAGTGGAGGGTGAGTTGTTTATCCGCCAACAATTTTTCAAGGAATTGGAAATCAGCGATCAGGAAATGGAGCAACATCCAATCGCTCCCACCTGCTATCATTACATTTCTCACATTTATCGGCAATTTGCAGAGCCAAACTTGGGCATTGCTTTTGCAAGTTTGCTGCCTTGTCCTTGGTTATACCATGATTTGGGCAAGGCACTTAATCGCAAACCATCCCCGAATCCTCTTTATCAACAGTGGATTGAAACCTATATCACCGATGAATTAGAGCAGCAGATCAGAGAGGAGGGAGAGCTGGTCAATCAACTCTATCGCGAAAGTGATGAGACAGACAAGAAAAAAATGTTAGATGCCTTCCACATCAGTGTTCACATGGAAGCCAAGTTTTGGGAGATGGCTTACCAACACCAAACATGGACGAGTGATTTGCAGTCCTTAGAATAAGAGAAGAAATAGAAAATGAGAAACCACCAACTACAAGTTCACAAATTAACCATTTTATCCATGATGATTGCCCTTGACGTAGTTCTTACGCCCATCTTTCGAATTGAAGGGATGGCACCGATGTCCAGTGTAGTCAACATTCTTGCAGGAATCTTGATGGGGCCTGTTTATGCCTTGGTCATGGCTACAGTCACAGCCTTTATCCGTATGTCTACTCAAGGTATTCCGCCCTTGGCCCTCACAGGAGCTACTTTTGGAGCCCTCCTTGCAGGTCTCTTTTATAAGTACGGTCGAAAATTTCATTATTCTGCCCTAGGAGAAATCTTGGGAACAGGGATTATCGGTTCTATTGTTTCCTATCCTGTCATGGTTCTCTTTACGGGATCTGCGGCCAAGCTCAGCTGGTTTATCTACACTCCTCGATTTTTCGGAGCAACCTTGATCGGTACAGCCATAGCTTTTCTTGCCTTTCGATTTTTAATCAAGCAGGAATTCTTTAAAAAAGTACAAGGATATTTCTTTGGTGAAAGGATAGACTGATGCAGGAATTTACAAATCCCTTTCCTCTAACCTCCAGCTCCTTAATTCACTGCATCACCAATGAGATTTCCTGCGAGATGCTGGCCAATGGCATTTTGGCTCTGGGATCTAAACCTGTCATGGCAGATGATCCCCGTGAGGTCCTTGATTTTACCAAACAAAGTCAAGCTCTCTTCATCAATTTGGGGCATTTGTCAGCTGAGAAGGAGAAAGCAATCCGTATGGCAGCTTCTTATGCAGCTCAAGCTTGTCTCCCAATGGTAGTAGATGCGGTTGGCGTAGCAGCATCTCCCATTCGTAAGGGACTAGTTAGAGATCTTTTAGAATACAAGCCCACGGTCCTTAAAGGAAATATGTCAGAAATCCGAAGTCTTGTTGGTTTAAAACACCACGGAGTCGGGGTCGATGCTAGTGCTAAAGATCAAGAAACTGAGGATTTGCTTCAAGTCTTGAGAGACTGGTGTCAGCTTTATCCTGGCATGTCATTCTTAGTCACTGGACCCAAGGACCTCATTGTTTCGGAGAATCAGGTTGCAATATTGGGAAATGGCTGTGCAGAATTGGACTGGATAACAGGGACAGGAGACCTGGTTGGAGCCTTGACAGCCGTTTTTCTCAGTCAAGGAAAGACTGCATTTGAAGCTTCTTGCCTAGCGGTCTCTTATCTCAATATCGCTGCTGAGAGAATAGTTGTTCAAGGAATGGGATTAGAAGATTTTCGTTACCAAGTTCTCAATCAACTCTCTCTCCTAAAAAGAGATGAAAACTGGCTAGAAGCCATCAAAGGAGATTTTTATGAATAGAGAAGTACTTAAACTGTATCTAGTAACCAATCGCTACCAAGATTCCTTGGAAAACTTTCTTGAAAAAGTTGAGACAGCCTGCCGTTCAGGTGTTACCATTGTCCAATTACGAGAAAAAAATCTCACCACCAATCAATACTATCACTTGGCAAAACAAGTCAAAGAAATAACAGATGCCTATCAGGTCCCCTTGATTATCGATGATCGGTTGGATGTTTGTCTTGCAGTCGATACAGCAGGTCTGCATATCGGCGACGATGAACTACCAGTTTCGGTTGCCCGCAAAGTCTTGGGTCCTGAAAAAATCCTCGGTGTTACTGCTAAAACAGTAAAAAGAGCCCTCGAGGCAGAAGAAGGAGGGGCAAATTACTTGGGAACAGGAGCCATTTTCCCGACTACCACCAAAGAAAATGCCCCCATCACTCTGATTTCAACCTTGAAAACAATTTGCCAAACGGTCGCCATTCCAGTAGTTGCTATTGGAGGCTTGACGTCAGAGAATATTGACCAACTTGCTGCAACTGGTATAGCAGGGGTAGCTGTTGTCCGTGATTTGATGCAGGCAGAAGATATTGAGGCAAAAACGCAAGCTTTTTTAACAAAGCTGGATGACATGATTTCCTAATCAAAAACTCTCTAATTCCCTTAAAGCGGGAACTAGAGAGTTTTTTCTTAATCTTTAAAACTTGTATGGTTGACTGGACCAGAACCATGACCGAGTTGAGGGGCGTCTTGGATGGCTTTTGTGATAAAGGCCTTGGCCTTATCGACTGCCTGGTAAAGACTTCTGCCCTTGGCTAGTTCAGCCGTAATCACAGCAGCAAAGGTACATCCAGTACCATGGGTGTGACAGGTTTGAATTCGTGGACTTTCCCAGACAAATTGCTCCTCCTTGGTAAAGAGGAAATCCTTGGCACCGCCTTCGAGATGACCACCTTTGATTACCACAGACTGAGGACCAAATTCTTTTAAAATCAGGCGACCGGCACGTTGCATGTCTTCTGGATTATGAATTGAGAAACCAACAATTTCTTCTGCCTCAGGAAGATTGGGTGTAATAATAGTCGCAAGGGGAAGCAGGTTTGTTTTTAGGTAGCTTCTCGCACTGGTATCAATCAGGGTATCACCGCTTGTTGCGACCATAACAGGGTCAAGGACGTAGGGACAATCTAGCTTTTTAAGATAGGGTTGGATAATTTCCATGATTTCAGTAGTTGCCAGCATACCAGTTTTAACAGCCTGAGGCTTGATATCCGAAAAGACACTCTCCAATTGAGCTTCCAACATTTGGTTGGAGACGTGTTCGATTAATTGAACACCTCTGGTATTTTGAGCGACAAGACTGGTCACAACGGCCATTCCATAGACATCTCTCGCTTGGAACGACTTTAAATCAGCCATAATACCAGCACCGCCACTAGGGTCTGTCCCAGCAATGGTTAGAGCAACGGGTAAATAAGTCATCTAAAACCTCCCAACCAACTGAAGTTTGCATTCTTAAGAACAAGCTAGTCTGTTTCAGGAAAGTAATAGAAGACCAGATAGTCCTCATCATCATTTCCACTTCCATCAGCTAGCATTACCTAGATTGAGTCAAAGGGATCTAACAGTTGTTAATCTCAGCTTTACGCACCCCTAGTGGTTGTTTTCTTTTTTCTACAGTATAGCATATTTTTATAGTTTATATAGTAAAATTTGACTGTAAATCTCTCGTTACAGGATTATAATTCCATTTTTCGAAAAAATAATAAAAATTATAGTTGACAAATGTAGATTTTTGGAGTATACTAATAAATGTAATCGACAAATGTAGATTTAGGAGGTGTGATTATGCAGATTTCAGATGCAGAATGGCAGGTTATGAAGATCATTTGGATGCAGGGCGAGCAGACCAGTAGCGATTTGATCAGGGTTTTAGCGGAACGGTTCGACTGGTCCAAGTCGACCATTCAAACTCTTTTGGCTCGTTTGGTTGAGAAAGAGTGTCTGACAAGGAAAAAAGAAGGCAAGTTCTTTGTCTATTCAGCCCTTTTAACTTTGGACCAAAGTCGGGATTTACTTGTCCAAGATATCAAGGACAAGGTTTGTTCCCGTAGGATTAAGAACTTGTTGGCTGATTTGATTGCTGAATGTGATTTTACTCAGGCTGACTTGGAAGGCTTGGAAGAAGTGATTTCTAAGAAGAAATTAAGCGCTGTAACAGAAGTAAGATGTAATTGTATGTAAAGGAGACGCTATGTTAAATCTATTTGTATCTATTGTTGTTTTAGGAATGATTGCTTTTATCCTCTTTTGGTTTTTCAAAAAACCGCAAGAAGATGCTAAGAGAGCTCAGCAAAAGAATGGCTATCAAGAAATTCGAGTGGAGGTCATGGGAGGATATACTCCAGAAACCATTATCCTCAAAAAATCGCAACCTGCTCGCATTATTTTTGATCGAAAAGATCCTTCACCTTGCTTGGATCAGATTATTTTTCCAGACTTTGGAGTGCATGCAAATCTGCCTATGGGAGACCAATATGTGGTTGAAATCACACCTGAAGAAGCAGGTGAGTATGGTTTCTCTTGTGGCATGAATATGATGCACGGTAAGATGATTGTAGAATAGGAGAATATTATGACTGAAATTGTAAAAGCAAGTCTTGAAAATGGTGTTCAAAAAATCCGTATCACGGCAGACAAAGGCTACCATCCAGCCCACATTCAACTGCAAAAAGGGATTCCTGCTGAGATTACCTTTCATCGTGTGACACCATCAAACTGTTATAAAGAAGTTCTCTTCGAAGAAGAAGGGATCCTAGAACCAATCGACGTAGATGAGGAGAAAGTCATTCGCTTTACTCCTCAAGAATTGGGTGAGCATGAATTTTCATGTGGCATGAAGATGCAAAAGGGGAGTTATACCGTAGTTGAGAAGACGCGAAAATCTCTATCACTTTTACAGCGTTTTTGGATTACTAGTATCTTTACTGTGCCTCTTGTGATTCTCATGATTGGGTTGTCGACAGGAGGAATTAGTCACCAAGTCATGCTTTGGGGAACTTTCTTAGCTACGACCCCCATTATGTTGGTATCTGGAGTTCCTTATATCAGAAGTGCTTGGGCTAGCTTTAAAAAACATAACGCCAACATGGATAGTTTGGTAGCTCTAGGAACCTTGGTAGCTTATGTCTATAGTTTAGTTGCCCTCTTCACTGGTTTGCCTGTTTATTTTGAAATTGCAGGATTTCTCCTCTTTTTCATTCTTTTAGGTGCAGTATTTGAAGAACGCATGCGCAAAAACGCTTCGCAAGCAGTCGAAAAATTATTAGACCTACAAGCAAAAACAGCAGAGGTTTTGCGTGATGATGTTTATGTTCAAATACCTCTAGAACAAGTCAAAGTTGGGGATCTCATTCGCGTTCGACCAGGTGAAAAAATTGCCGTTGATGGTATTGTTTTAGAAGGTGAAACTAGTATTGATGAGTCAATGGTGACTGGGGAAAGTATTCCAGTAGACAAGTCTGCCGGTGATACTGTCATTGGCTCCACCATCAATAACAATGGAACACTTGTTTTTAGGGCAGAAAAAGTTGGTTCTGAGACTATGTTGGCTCAGATTGTGGACTTTGTGAAGAAAGCGCAAACGAGTCGTGCTCCTATTCAAGATTTGACCGACAAGATTTCTGGGATTTTTGTACCAGCAGTTGTCATTTTAGGACTTCTTACTTTTTGGGTCTGGTTTGTTTTACTTGGAGATAGCTTTGTGACTTCTCTTCTTTATGGAGTAGCAGTTTTGATAATTGCCTGTCCTTGTGCACTAGGACTCGCAACACCGACAGCCCTCATGGTGGGAACTGGCCGTAGTGCTAAGATGGGAGTTCTTCTTAAAAATGGAACCGTCTTACAGGAAATTCAGAAAGTCCAAACTCTTGTCTTTGATAAGACAGGGACTTTGACGGAAGGAAAACCAGTTGTCACTGATATTATTGGTGATGAGACAGAAGTACTTGGCTTAGCAGCTTCTTTAGAAGAAGCCTCTCAACACCCACTGGCTCAAGCTATTGTCAAGCGAGCGAGTGAAGCAGAACTTGAGCTTCACACTGTAGAAAATTTCCAAGCTATGCACGGAAAAGGTGTTTCAGGGCAAATCAATGGGAAACAAGCCTTACTTGGAAATGCTAAAATGCTAGATGGCATGGATATTTCGACCGCTTATAAGGAAAAACTTGAAGAATTGGAAAAAGAAGCTAAGACAGTTGCGTACTTGGCTGTTGACAATGAAATCAAAGGCTTGCTTGCCCTGCAAGATATTCCCAAAGAAAATGCCAAGCTCGCCATCAGTCAGCTGAAAAAACGTGGTCTTAGAACGGTCATGCTTACCGGAGATAATGCTGGAGTAGCGCATGCGATTGCAGAGCAAATTGGAATTGAAGAAGTGATTGCAAATGTCTTGCCAGAGGAAAAGGCACATGAAATTCACAAGCTTCAAAAGAATGGTAAACTTGCCTTTGTTGGAGATGGCATCAATGATGCGCCAGCCCTCAGTGTAGCGGATGTCGGAATTGCCATGGGCTCTGGGACAGATATTGCCATTGAATCCGCAGATCTTGTCCTTACAACCAACAATTTACTAGGATTGGCACGTGCTTTTGATATGAGTAAGAAGACCTTTAATCGTATTCTACTCAATCTTTTCTGGGCTTCTATCTATAACCTCATTGGTATTCCGATTGCAGCAGGAGTTTTTTCAGGTATTGGTCTGGTGCTCAACCCAGAACTGGCTGGTCTAGCCATGGCCTTTAGTTCTGTATCTGTTTTGATTAGTTCACTCATGCTAAACGTTACTAAGATAGACTAAAAAGCGGGCTTGCTCGCTTTTTATTATAAAACAGTTCTAAAAAACGCTTTCAAACTGTACTGTAATAGAGAATAAAAACTTCTGAGCACATTCTTAGGAGACCCAAAACAAATGTGGTAAAGTAGTAGAGTAAAAATTTGCTGAAACGTTTCCAATTAGTATATGAAAACGGATTTATCAAGTTTTAAAAATATTTGAAGGAGAGTTATCATTATGACTCAAGGGAAAATTACTGCATCAGCAGCAATGCTCAACGTATTGAAAACATGGGGCGTAGACACAATCTACGGTATCCCATCAGGAACACTCAGCTCATTGATGGACGCTTTGGCTGAAGACAAAGATATCCGCTTCTTGCAAGTTCGCCACGAAGAAACAGGTGCTCTTGCAGCGGTTATGCAAGCTAAATTCGGCGGCTCAATCGGGGTTGCAGTTGGTTCAGGTGGTCCAGGTGCGACTCACTTGATTAACGGTGTTTACGATGCAGCTATGGATAACACTCCATTCCTTGCTATCCTTGGATCACGTCCTGTTAACGAACTCAACATGGATGCCTTCCAAGAATTGAACCAAAACCCAATGTACAACGGTATCGCTGTCTACAACAAACGTGTAGCATACGCTGAGCAATTACCAAAAGTAATTGACGAAGCTTGCCGTGCTGCAGTTTCTAAAAAAGGTCCAGCTGTTGTTGAAATTCCAGTAAACTTCGGTTTCCAAGAAATCGATGAAAACTCATACTACGGTTCAGGTTCGTACGAACGTTCATTCATCGCTCCTGCCTTGAACGAAGTTGAAGTCGACAAAGCTGTTGAAATCTTGAACAATGCTGAACGCCCAGTTATCTACGCTGGTTACGGTGGTGTTAAAGCTGGTGAAGTGATTACTGAATTGTCACGTAAAATTAAAGCACCAATCATCACAACTGGTAAAAACTTTGAAGCCTTTGAATGGAACTATGAAGGTTTGACAGGTTCTGCTTACCGTGTTGGTTGGAAACCAGCCAACGAAGTTGTCTTTGAAGCAGACACAGTTCTTTTCCTTGGTTCAAACTTCCCATTTGCTGAAGTTTACGAAGCCTTCAAGAACACTGAAAAATTCATCCAAGTGGATATCGACCCTTACAAACTTGGTAAACGTCATGCCCTTGACGCTTCAATCCTTGGTGACGCAGGTCAAGCAGCGAAAGCTATCCTTGACAAAGTGAACCCAGTTGAATCTACTCCATGGTGGCGTGCAAACGTTAAGAACAACCAAAACTGGCGTGATTACATGAACAAACTCGAAGGTAAAACTGAGGGTGAATTGCAATTGTACCAAGTTTACAATGCAATCAACAAACATGCTGATCAAGACGCTATCTACTCAATCGACGTAGGTGACACTACTCAAACATCTACTCGTCACCTTCACATGACACCTAAGAACATGTGGCGTACATCTCCACTCTTTGCGACAATGGGTATTGCCCTTCCTGGTGGTATCGCTGCTAAGAAAGACAATCCAGATCGCCAAGTATGGAACATCATGGGTGACGGTGCATTCAACATGTGCTACCCAGACGTTATCACAAACGTTCAATACGACCTTCCAGTTATCAACGTTGTCTTCTCAAATGGTAAATATGCCTTCATCAAGGACAAATACGAAGACACAAACAAACACTTGTTTGGTTGTGACTTCCCTAACGCGGACTACGCGAAAATCGCTGAAGCGCAAGGTGCTGTAGGATTTACAGTTGATCGTATCGAAGACATCGACGCAGTTGTTGCAGAAGCTGTGAAACTCAATAAAGAAGGTAAAACTGTTGTGATCGATGCTCGCATCTCTCAACATCGTCCACTTCCAGTAGAAGTACTTGAATTGGATCCAAAACAACACTCAGAAGAAGCAATCAAAGCCTTCAAGGAAAAATACGAAGCAGAAGAACTCGTACCATTCCGCCTCTTCTTGGAAGAAGAAGGATTGCAATCACGCGCAATCAAATAATTCCTCTCGTCGAAAATCAAATGTAAACTTTGTAGATTTTATTCTTTGATTTTCAAGAGTCTAACTTGAAAAGATCGGAGCAATCCGGTCTTTTTCTGGAGGATAGTAAATGAATTTAAATCAATTAGATATCATCGTTTCAGATGTTCCTCAAGTCTGTGCTGACTTGGAGCGTATTTTGGATAAAAAAGCCGATTATGTTGACGACAGTTTTGCACAGTTCACGATTGGCAGTCATTGTCTCATGTTGTCTCAAAATCATTTGATTCCTTTGGAAAACTTTCAGTCAGGCATCATTCTTCACATAGAGGTTGAGGATGTAGAGCAGAACTACCAACGGTTGAAAGATCTTGGTATCACAGTTTTAAACGGCCCAGCTGTAACTGATTGGGGAACGGAATCGCTACTAGTTAAAGGCCCTGCTGGTCTAGTGATTGATTTTTATCGTATGAAATAGGGCGCGTAGTCATTTGACGTTAACCTTAGCTATTTTTAAAACAGAAATTGAGAATGTGAATTATTAAAAGATCGGAGCAATCCGGTCTTTTTCTGTTTCCTCTTTCTTATCACAAGATTGTGATAGTTTACATCTTCATAACAAAAGCTACAAAGTCTTGATTGTTTTGAAAAAAGATTATAAAATATGATTCATAAAAATGAAAGAGGTTTTGAAAATGTCTGAAAAACAAATGAAAATTTTGGGTTGGGTAGCGACCTTTATGTCTGTTATGATGTATGTCTCTTACTTCCCACAAATCATGAACAACTTGGCTGGTCAAAAAGGCAACTTCATCCAACCCTTAGTCGCAGCCATCAACTGTAGTCTATGGGTTTATTAAGGTCTTTTCAAGAAAGAAAGAGATATTCCCCTTGCGGCTGCTAATGCGCCAGGTATCGTTTTTGGTCTGGTAACGGCTATCACAGCTTTGATTTAAAAAGAAGACTGGTTTCAGTCTTTTTTTCGTATATATAAAAGTAAGTTTAGTGCTATCATTATCCAGAGAGTTCAAAACTTTTTGCCTTCTTTTTAGTATAATAGAAGTAATAAATCAATCGAGGTAAAGTGATGACAGAAATACTACAATTTCCAGAAGGATTTCTCTGGGGTGGTGCAACGGCGGCTAATCAATGTGAGGGTGCTTATAATCAGGACGGTCGTGGTCTTGCTAATGTGGATGTGGTACCGATTGGTCCAGACCGTGAGGCCATTATTACAGGTCAGAAAAAGATGTTTTCGTTTGAGGAGGGCTATTTTTACCCAGCAAAGGAAGGCATTGATATGTACCATCATTACAAGGAAGATATTGCGCTTTTTGCAGAAATGGGATTTAAAACCTATCGACTTTCCATTGCTTGGACTCGGATTTTTCCTCAAGGTGACGAAGCAGAGCCAAATGAAGCTGGTCTAGCCTTTTATGAGGATTTGTTTAAGGAATGTCACAAGTATGGAATTGAGCCACTGGTGACCATCACGCATTTCGATTGCCCCATGCACTTAATTAGGGAGTACGGTGGTTGGCGCAACCGTCGCATGTTGGACTTTTACGCAAATCTCTGTCGTACCCTCTTTGCCCGTTACAAGGGCTTGGTCAAGTACTGGCTAACCTTCAACGAAATCAATATGATTTTGCATGCCCCCTTTTTAGGAGCCGGGATTTGTTTTGAAGAGGGGGAAAATCAAGAGCAAGTCAAATACCAAGCAGCTCACCATGAGCTGGTAGCCTCGGCTATGGCGACTAAAATTGCCCACGAAATTGACCCAGAAAACAAGGTGGGATGTATGTTGGCAGCAGGGCAATATTATCCGAACACTGCCCATCCGAGAGACTACTGGGCAGCCATGGAAGAAGACCGTAAGAGTTACTTTTTCATTGATGTTCAAGCGCGTGGGGAATACCCAAACTATGCCAAGAAGCAGTGGGAGCGTGAGGAGATAGAAATTGAACTGACGACAGAAGATTTGGACTTGTTAAAGAATCACACTGTTGATTTTGTTTCCTTCTCTTATTATGCGAGTCGAGTGGCTTCAGGTGATCCAGAAGTGAGGAATCTGACAGCTGGAAATGTCTTTGCCTCTATCAAAAATCCCTATCTGAAATCCTCTGAATGGGGTTGGCAGATTGACCCACTGGGGCTTCGTATCACCCTCAATGCCATCTGGGATCGTTATCAAAAACCCATGTTCATCGTAGAAAATGGACTCGGCGCTATGGATACGCCAGATGAAAATGGCTATGTAGCGGATGACTATCGGATTGCTTATCTAGAAGCCCACATCAAGGCTATGCGAGATGCTATTTACCAAGATGGCGTTGAATTGCTTGGTTATACGACTTGGGGTTGTATAGATCTGGTTTCAGCTGGAACAGGCGAAATGAACAAGCGATATGGCTTTATCTATGTGGATCGTGATAATGCAGGTCAAGGAAGTCTCAAACGGAGCAAGAAGAAATCCTTCTACTGGTACAAGAATGTCATTGCCAGCAATGGTGCAAGTATTAAGTAGAGCATATTTGTTCACTATTTTTATAAAATCTTCTCCCTACTTTATAATGTGTGAAAAAGAGTTCAATTAGACCTGGCTTTTTGCTATAATGAGGTGAGAAAAACAGACAGGAGAATAAGATGTCAGAACCATTATTTTTACAATCAGTTATGCAAGAAAAAATCTGGGGTGGAACCAAGCTACGTGATGAGTTTGGCTATGACATTCCAAGTGAAAAAATCGGAGAATACTGGGCTATTTCAGCCCACCCAAATGGGGTTTCAAAGGTTGCTAATGGTCGCTTTGAAGGAATAGACCTTGCTACTTTGTATGCGGAACACCGTGAATTGTTTGGCAATCGTCCAGAGCCTGTATTTCCACTGTTGACCAAAATTCTCGATGCCAACGACTGGCTCAGTGTCCAAGTTCATCCAGACGATGCCTATGGACTCGAGCATGAAGGAGAACTTGGAAAAACAGAGTGCTGGTATATCATTGCAGCGGATGAGGGATCAGAGATTATCTATGGCCACAATGCCAAGTCAAAAGAAGAACTCCGTCAGCAAATTGAGGACAAGAACTGGGATGCCTTGCTGACAAAAGTGCCTGTCAAGGCTGGAGATTTCTTCTATGTACCAAGTGGAACTATGCACGCTATTGGCGCAGGTATCTTGATTCTTGAAACCCAGCAGTCTAGTGATACCACCTATCGCGTCTATGACTTTGACCGCAAGGATGACAAGGGCAACCTGCGTGAACTTCACCTTGAAAAATCCATCGATGTCTTGAACATTGGTGAACCCGCAAATAGCCGTCCTGTAACTATCAAAGCTGATGATTTACGCTCAACTCTACTTGTATCCAATGAATTCTTTGCCGTTTACAAGTGGGAAGTTACTGGGAAAGTTGACTTTGAAAAGACAGCTGACTATAGCTTGTTTAGCGTCTTGGCTGGTCAAGGTCAGCTTACTGTTGACGGAAAAAACTATCCAATCCAAAAAGGCAGCCACTTTATCCTACCAAGTGATGTTGAAGCTTGGACTCTGGAAGGACAAGGTTTAGAATTGATTGTCAGTCATCCATAAAAAAAGGGCCTGAGTTCATTACTCAAGTCCTTTTTGATTACATAAATTGGGCGATAAAAACCACAATGATGATGATAGGAATGATAAAACGAAGAAGGAAGAGCCAGACTTGGAAAAGTCCCTGTTTCCATGCTTTTTCATCAAGATGGAGTTCTTCCTGGGCAAGGGCCTTTTTGAAGATGTAGCCTGTAAAGAGTGAAAGGCAGAGAGCTCCAAATGGCATGAGGAGATTGGAAACCAAGAAGTCCATAGCATCAAAGAAAGTCTTTCCAAAAATGTGAACATCCGCTATAACTCCATAGGATAGAGCAGAAGGAATTCCAAAGACGAAGGTCAAGATTCCTAAAATGGCACTCCATTTGGCACGTTTGCTGTTATCCTGGTTGGTGATATTGCCCACATTGATCTCCAGCATCACGACAGAAGAAGTGACTGTCGCAAAAAGGAAGAGCAAGAGGAAAAGGATGTAGAAAATGGTTCCAAAGGGCATCTTGTCAAAGAGTTGAGGCAAGACGATGAAAAGGAGGCTGGGTCCCCCTTCAGACTGGATATTGAAGGCTGACATGGCTGGGAAAATGGCTAGACCTGCCATGATGGATACCGAGATGTTCATGGCTACAATGGAAATCCCTGATTGGACCAGATTAGTTTTTTTGTCCAAGTAGGACGCATAGGTCAGCATGGCTGTCACCCCTAGTGAGAGGGCAAAGAAAGATTGTCCCAGAGCATAGAGGAGACCAGCACTGGTCAGTTTTGAAAAGTCTGGTTTTAGGAAGTAAAGAACCCCTTCCATGGCATTTGGCAAGCTGAGAGAGCGCCCAATGATCACGACAAAGATGATAAAGAGCAGGGGCATCATGACTTTCGAAGCTCTTTCGATCCCTTTTTGGACCCCACGTGATACAATAAAGATATTCAATAAGATAAAGGCAGCTTGAGCTCCTAGTGCAATGGCTGGATTTGAAATGATTGAAGTAAATAACTGAGCATAATCACCCGTTCCACCAAGTTGGAACAATTTTCCAAACTCAATACCTAGATAGACTAGAATCCATCCTCCGATGACACTGTAAAAGGAGAGGAGGATAAAGAGGGCAAAGGCACCAATCCAACCGATAAAGTTGTACTTGTTATTCTTGCCTAGTTTTCCAAAGGTTTTGATAGCGGAAACGCCAGCACTACGGCCAAGGGCAAACTCAGCCAGCAGGAGCGGGAAACCGATTAAAATAGTAGAAATGAGAAAGACTAGTAAAAAGCCTCCACCTCCATTAGCAGCAGTCATGTAGGGAAATTTCCAAACGGCTCCAAGTCCGATGGCTGAACCAGCAGATGCTAGGATAAAGCCTAGTTTCGAGCCCCATTGCGATTTTTCTGACATAGTTAAACTCCAATCTCCTTTTTCAAAATAAGAAAAGGCTACTTGAGTTGTCAAATAGCCTTCTCTCAATGGCTCTTTATGAGCCTTCTGTTTGATTGATAGACTTGACTATCCTATCATGTTTTCAAAGGTCTGTCAAGAAAACCATTTTCAAGTTTTCACACCTTTCTCAAAAAGTTAAAAATTTTTCTCAAAAACGCTTGACTCTGACCTAAGGGGAGGGGTTATACTATTTCTTGTAAGGAGGAAATCATGTACCATATAAAAGAAGCTGCGCAGCTTTCAGGTGTCTCTGTCAAGACCCTGCACCACTACGATAAGATAGGACTCTTGGTTCCGTTGAAGTCGGAAAACGGCTATCGAACCTACAGTCAAGAGGATTTGGAACGACTTCAGGTCATTCTGTACTACAAATATCTAGGTTTTTCTTTAGAAAAAATAGCAGAGCTGTTAAAGGAAGAAAGGACAGATTTATTGCCCCATTTGACCAGACAGTTGGACTATCTAACTCGAGAAAGGCAACATCTGGATACCTTGATTTCCACCTTGCAAAAAACCATTCAAGAACAAAAAGGAGAAAGAAAAATGACCATTGAGGAAAAATTCACTGGATTTAGCTATCAAGACAATCAAAAATACCACCAAGAGGCGGTAGAGAAATATGGACAAGAAGTCATGGGAGAAGCGCTCGAGCGCCAAAAAGGCCGCGAAGATGAGGCTACGACTGCCTTTAACCAAGTTTTTCAAGCTTTGGCTCATAATCTTAAAAATGGACTAGCTGCAACAGCAGCTGAAAACCAAGAGCAAGCAGCTAAGCTCTTGCAAGCCATTCGTACTTATGGATTTGACTGCTCTATTGAAGTCTTCGGTCATATCGGTAAAGGCTACGTCTACAACCCAGAGTTTAAGGAAAACATTGACAAGTTTGGTTCTGGAACAGCTCAATATACATCAGATGTTATTGCAACTTACGTTCAGACAAATGCAGAATAAATAGGCTAGGAATTTCCTAGCCTATTTTTTACTTTAAATCATAAAGCCAGTCGTCACCGTCTTTGTAGTAAAAGAATTCACTGAGATCATCTTCCAAAAAAACACGAAGCATATCAGACATATCATCGGTGGCCAGTTTTAGATGAGATAGATTGTCAAAATCTTCCCACCAAACCTTCCCTTCGTATGAAGACTGGAGTTCACCAGTAAAGTGTTCGGTCTTGTAAAATAGAACGACGTAACGGTAATCCTTCTCGTCATACCAGTCCTTTATCCCACAGAGTTGGGGTTTGGAAATGGTCAGACCAGTTTCTTCCTTCACTTCACGAATGACAGCATCGACAAAGGATTCGCCACGTTCAACATGACCACCAGGAAAAGTAATGCCAGGCCAGTCGGGATTAACTCGGTCTTGAACCAGAACCTTGTCTCCGTTTTGAATCATACACATATTGACAAATTCGACTGTTTCTTTTCTGTTCATTTTTCACAACCTTTTATCTTTAATCATAATGCAGACTTCCTGCCACCCAGCCGGTGCAGAGGGCAGAAGTGATGTTGAAGCCACCCGTGTGGGCATTGATATCTATGACTTCGCCAGCAAAGTGGAGACCAGGAACGAGCTTACTTTCCAGAGTTTTGGGATTGATTTCCTTGAGACTGACACCGCCTTTGGTGACAAATGACTTGGCAAGAGACATTTTGCCAGTCACAGGGATTCTGAGGGCCTTGATGGACTGGAGAAGTTGTTCGCGTTCCTTTTCAGTCAGTTGTTTGACTTTTTCAGGATAGCCTTGCGACAAAAATTCTGCCAAGCGTTCTGGAAGCAAAGTTTTTAAAGCATTTTTCAAGGATTTTTCCCGATTATCTTCTAGAAATGCAGCCAAGTCCTTTTCAGAAAGTTGAGGTAAGACATCCAGCGAGAGAACCTCCCCGCCCTTGACAAAGCTGGACATACGCAGAGCAGCAGGACCGGATAGACCAAAGTGGGTAAAGAGCAAATCGTGGGTGATGACATGCTTACCATAGCTCAAGGTCACATCGTCTAGTGAAATCCCTTGAAGCGCTTTGTGTGGAAAATCAGTCAACAATGGGCTCTCAGCAGCTTCAAGCTCGGTAATGGTATGTTTGAAATGACGGGCAATCTCGTGACCAAAACCAGTAGAACCAGTAGACGGATAGGATTTTCCGCCAGTTGTGACAATGAGTTTATCACAAGTGAAGTTTTGGTCTGCGGACTTAAGGACAAACTGGTCATCCACCTTTTTAACAGAAACAATCTCTGTTTGAGTAGCAACTTGACCACCGAGTTCAGTGATTTTCTTTTCCAAGGCCTCGATAATGGTCCGAGACTTATCACTAGCAGGAAAGACGCGTCCGTGGTCCTCGACCTTAAGTTTGACTCCATTTTCCGTAAAAAAGTTAATGATATCATGGTTATCAAACTGAGAAAATACACTGTATAAAAAGCGCCCGTTACCAGGAATTCCAGCTAATAGGTCATCTAAAGTTCCATTGTTGGTCACATTACAACGACCACCGCCCGTTCCAGCTAATTTTTTCCCAAGTTTTCGATTTTTTTCGATGAGTAGAGTTTTCTGACCATAAAAGCTACTGGAAATGGTAGCCATCATACCTGCAGGTCCTCCACCAATGACAATAGTATCAAAATGTTTCATAGCTCTATTGTACCACAAAAAACAAGAGATGCTTGACATCTCTTGTTGCTCATAATCTTAGTTGATTTCATATCCCATCAACAAACCGCCATCTTCTGCATAGAAACTGCAGAGACCAGACGTTGGGATGATTTTGATATCCGCTTGTGGGAAGGATTCCAGCAAGCGTTCTGACAATTGCTGACAGAATTTTTCATTGCTGCGATGAGCCATGACGATACGGCCACCAGCGTAGCCAGCTTTGATGAGTTCTTCATAGGCTGATTGAAGGGATTTTTTTGGTCCACGCGCTTTTTGTAGCAGTTCTAAGGTTCCAGTTTCACTTGCTTCCCCAACCATACGGATGTTGAGGAGGCCAACGACTGTACCGATAAGCTTACTCAAACGGCCATTTTTGACCAAGTTATCGACCTTAGCAAGGACAAAAAGCAACTTCGTTTTTTCTTGGTAGGCTGTAATAGCTTCAACAATTTCCTCATAAGAAAGTCCTTGATCAATCAAGCTATTGATTTTCTCGACAATCAAGTCAACCTCACCACCTGCAGACAATGTATCGATTACATGAATCTGAGTGTCAGGGTGTTCTTCAAGGTAGATATTTTTAGCGAGCTGTGCACTATTATGGCTACCTGAAAGAGTACCAGTGATAGTAACGACAAAGATATGCTTAGCACCTTCAAATGCTCGCAAGTAATCATCAGGGCTAGGACAAGCTGATTTTGAAGCCTCAGAAGTCGCATACATGGTTTCCATCATGTGGTCAATGTCAAGATTGGCATCATCGATAAAGACCTGATCAGCTACTTGAATGGTTAAAGGAACACTAACAAATTCCGTATCAATAGCAGGAGTTGCTAGTCGACGATAATCACAACCAGAGTCAGCTACAATTTTCCAAGTCATAGAAATTCTCCATCTTTGTCACTTATACATTGACAAAGGTTCTGTCTTTTTTTACAATTATATCATGAAAGCCCTTGAAACAAAAGTACCACCTCTCTGTTGTCACAAGTAGAAAGAAATTGTTATGTCTGAACGTAAAATATCTGAAAAATCTCTTGAAAATCTCAGAAAATCAAATCAAGAATCCAATTTTTTAACTAGAGAAGCAATCGAGACGGCTCTTTTGCAACTTCTAGAGAAAAAAGACTTGGCCAAGATCAGCATTTCGGAGCTGGTCAAACGAGCGGGCGTCTCTCGTGCTGCCTTCTATCGTAACTATGGCTCCAAAGAAGAGATTTTGGAAAGTGTCTTTAAACGCAGTGTCCATAACATTATGGAACAGTTGAGCCACTACGATGTCAAAACAGACCTTTATCTAGTCTGGGTACACCTTTTCCGCGCAGCCAAGAAAGAAGCCAAGGTTATCCAACTTGCTCTGGACTACCATTTGGAAAAGATTTTTGTCCAAGCCATGCAGGAATTTCTAGAAAAATACCACGGAAAATCAAAAGGCGTTAGCAGCTACCTCCATTCCTTTTGGAGTTCTGCCATCGTATCGGTTCTGCTCAAATGGATCAAGGATGGCATGAAGGTTCCGGCTGAAAAGATTGCAGATTTACGCTTGCCATTTTTCAAAAAGTAGAGGATAAGGAGAAGAATTATGACAGAAAAAAGACTGGCTTGGGATGAGTACTTTGCAGCCCAGGCTTTACTGATTGCCAATCGTTCGACCTGCAAACGTGCCAAAGTGGGAGCTGTCCTCGTTAAGGACAATAAAGTCATTTCAACAGGCTATAATGGTTCCGTATCGGGAACGGAGCACTGTATTGACCACGAATGTCTGGTCATTGAAGGTCACTGTGTTCGAACCCTTCACGCCGAGGTTAATGCCATCTTGCAAGGAGCCGAACGAGGGGTTCCAAGAGGATTTACAGCCTATGTGACCCATTTTCCGTGTCTGAACTGCACCAAACAACTGCTACAAGTTGGTTGCAAGCGCGTGGTTTATATCAACCAGTACCGAATGGATGACTATGCCCAGTACCTTTATCATGAAAAAGGCACCGAGTTGACCCATTTACCATTAGAGACTGTTCAGACAGCTCTTCAAGAGGCAGATTTGATTTAAAAATTAATAAAAAGAAATGGTTTAGAAAGCTTTTTAAACCGTTTTTTGATATAATAAGAAGAATAAATTGAAAGAAGGAATTCAGAAAATGGGAAAAATTGAAGTCATTAATCATCCACTCATTCAACACAAATTGTCAATCTTGCGTCGTACAGACACATCTACAAAAGCTTTTCGTGAGCTAGTAGATGAGATTGCAATGTTGATGGGATATGAAGTACTTCGTGATCTTCCACTTGAAGACGTGGAAATCGAAACACCTATCACAAAGACCGTTCAAAAACAATTGGCTGGGAAAAAATTGGCGATTGTCCCAATCTTGCGTGCAGGTATCGGGATGGTAGATGGCCTCTTGAGCTTGGTTCCAGCAGCTAAAGTTGGTCATATCGGTATGTATCGTGATGAAGAAACCCTTCAACCAGTTGAATACTTGGTGAAATTGCCTGAGGATATTGACCAACGTCAAATCTTTGTCGTTGATCCAATGTTGGCAACAGGTGGCTCAGCAATCTTGGCAGTAGATTCGCTTAAAAAACGTGGCGCTTCAAATATCAAGTTTGTCTGCCTAGTATCTGCTCCAGAGGGAGTGAAAGCTCTTCAAGAAGCACACCCAGATGTAGAAATCTTTACAGCAGCCTTGGATGAACGCTTGAACGAACACGGTTATATCGTTCCAGGTCTTGGAGATGCTGGAGACCGCTTGTTCGGTACTAAATAAAATCCCAAAGTAAGTAGTGAAACTAGAAGTTCGTTTTTAACTTGAAAGGAGGTTGAGTTTTTGTTTCTGTTTAGAGAATAGAGCAAAAATTTGACCTTTTTTGACCAAAAAGATATAATAGTCCTGTATTGAGTCGTAAGACTAAGAAAATTCAACATTAAAAGGAGAAATGAATGATTCCTGTAGTTATTGAACAAACAAGCCGTGGAGAACGTTCCTATGACATTTACTCTCGTCTTCTGAAAGACCGCATCATCATGCTAACTGGTCCAGTTGAAGACAACATGGCCAACTCCGTTATTGCTCAGTTGCTCTTCTTGGATGCCCAAGACAGCACAAAAGATATTTACCTTTATGTCAATACACCTGGAGGCTCTGTTTCAGCTGGTTTGGCAATCGTTGATACCATGAACTTTATCAAAGCGGATGTCCAAACAATCGTTATGGGGATGGCTGCATCCATGGGTACTGTCATCGCATCAAGTGGTGCAAAAGGCAAACGTTTCATGCTTCCAAATGCAGAGTATATGATTCACCAACCAATGGGTGGTACAGGTGGTGGTACCCAACAGACAGATATGGCAATCGCTGCAGAGCACTTGCTCAAAACTCGTAAGACTTTGGAGCAAATCCTTGCAGATAACTCTGGTAAATCAGTCGAGCAAATTCATGCAGATGCAGAACGTGATTACTGGATGAGTGCCCAAGAAACACTTGAATATGGCTTTATCGATGAAATCATGGCCAATAATTCGTTAAGCTAAGCAACCTAGAAAGCAAACTCGACGGAGTTTGCTTTTTTTGATATAATAGGAGAAGATTTCTTAGAAAGAGGATTCCTCATGTTTGAAAAAACAAATCGATCAGGATTAATCATCTATCTCTACTATAATCGAGACGCAAAAAGACTTCAGGAATACGGTGATATCTGTTACCATTCCAAAAAACATCGTTACTTGCAGCTCTATGTTCCAACTGAGGAGCTAGATGACTTAGTTGAGAGATTAGGTAAGGAAAGATATATCAAGAAAATTAGACGTTGCCATATTCAAGAGCTAGAAACTCCCTTCGTTGGGAATCTCTATCGGACTGAAGAAAACGTTATCATTTAAAAAAGTTAAACAAATACATTGACAATTTTCTGATAATTCGGTATATTCTTAACATACAATTTTTGAAACAACTATAAGGAGATTAAAAATGAAGAAAAAATTTGCCCTATCTTTTGTGGCTCTTGCTAGTGTGGCTCTTCTTGCTGCCTGTGGAGAGGTCAAGTCAGGAGCGTCAAACACAACTGGAAATCCAGTGGACGAAAAAACGATTAAGATCGGTTTTAACTTTGAAGAGACAGGTGCTGTGGCAGCTTACGGTGCAGCTGAACAAAAAGGTGCCCAACTTGCTGTAGACGAAATCAACGCTGCAGGTGGAATTGATGGAAAACAAATCGAAGTTGTAGACAAAGACAACAAGTCTGAAACTGCTGAAGCAGCTTCTGTTACAACAAACCTTGTTACCCAATCAAAAGTAGCAGCTATTGTAGGACCTGCGACATCTGGTGCAACTGCTGCAGCTGTAGCTAACGCTACTAAAGCTGGAGTGCCATTGATTTCACCAAGTGCTACTCAAGACGGTTTGACTAAAGGTCAAGATTACCTATTTATCGGAACATTCCAGGATAGCTTCCAAGGGAAGATTATCTCTAACTATGTAACAAACAAATTGAATGCTAAGAAGGTTGTTCTTTATACTGACAATGCTAGTGACTATGCTAAAGGTATTGCTAAATCTTTCCGCGAAGCCTACAAGGGTGAGATTGTAGCAGATGAAACATTTGTAGCAGGTGATACTGACTTCCAAGCAGCCCTTACTAAAATGAAAGACAAAGAGTTTGATGCTATCGTTGTTCCAGGTTACTACACAGAAGCTGGTAAAATTGTAAACCAAGCTCGTGGTATGGGAATTGATAAGCCAATCATTGGTGGTGATGGATTTAACGGTGAAGAATTTGTTCAACAAGCAACTGCTGAAAGAGCATCAAACATTTACTTCATCTCTGGATTCTCAACAACAGTTGATGTTTCTGCAAAAGCTAAAGCTTTCCTTGAAGCATACCGTGCTAAATACAACGAAGAGCCTTCAACATTCTCAGCTTTGGCCTATGACTCAGTTTACCTAGTAGCAAATGCTGCAAAAGGTGCTAAAAACTCAGGTGAGATCAAAGACAACCTTGCTAAAACCAAAGATTTTGATGGTGTAACTGGTCAAACAAGCTTTGATGCTGACCACAATACAGTGAAAACTGCTTACATGATGACCATGAACAATGGTAAAGTTGAAGAAGCAGAAGTTGTAAAACCATAACATTAGAATAGTAATTGAAATGGGGAATGAGCCTTTGACTCACTCCCTGTTTCGGTGTTTATGAACTTGTGAAAATAATGAAATTTTCTAAAAAATAACGATAGAAAAGAGTGAATGCTATGCTCCAACAACTTGTGAATGGTCTAATTCTGGGTAGTGTTTATGCACTTTTGGCTCTGGGTTATACCATGGTTTATGGAATTATCAAACTCATCAACTTCGCCCATGGCGATATATACATGATGGGTGCCTTTATTGGTTACTTTTTGATTAATTCTTTCCAAATGGATTTCTTTTTAGCTTTAATTATTTCAATGGCAGGGACCGCACTACTTGGTGTTGTGATTGAGTTTCTTGCCTACCGTCCTTTACGACACTCTACACGTATTGCTGTATTGATTACTGCCATCGGAGTGTCTTTCCTACTGGAATACGGAATGGTTTATCTAGTAGGCGCCAATACTCGTGCCTTCCCTCAAGCAATTGAAACAGTCCGCTTTGACTTGGGACCAATTAGCTTGACAAATGTTCAATTGATGATTTTAGCAGTTTCTGTACTCTTGATGGTTTTATTGCAATTGATTGTCCAAAAAACAAAAATGGGGAAAGCCATGCGTGCGGTATCAGTTGATAGTGACGCAGCTCAATTGATGGGAATTAATGTAAATCGTACAATCAGTTTTACCTTTGCTTTGGGTTCAGCCCTTGCTGGTGCAGCAGGTGTCCTCATTGCCCTTTACTACAACTCTCTTGAACCTTTGATGGGTGTGACTCCAGGTCTGAAATCATTCGTTGCGGCCGTACTCGGTGGTATCGGGATTATTCCTGGTGCAGCTCTAGGGGGATTTGTAATTGGCTTGTTGGAAACATTTGCTACTGCCTTCGGTATGTCTGATTTCCGTGATGCTATCGTATATGGAATCTTGCTTTTGATTCTGATTGTTCGACCTGCAGGTATCCTTGGTAAGAATGTGAAAGAGAAGGTGTAAACAATGAAGACAAATCTTAAAGTAAATACTCTCTGGTTATTCCTTCTGTTAGCGGGTTATGGATTGATTAGTGTACTGGTTTCTGCTGGTGTTCTCAATCTATTCCATGTCCAAATTTTAGAACAAATTGGGATTAATATCATCCTTGCAGTAGGTTTGAACTTAATCGTTGGTTTTTCAGGTCAATTCTCACTTGGTCATGCAGGTTTTATGGCGATTGGGGCTTATGCAGCAGCGATTATTGGTTCAAAATCACCAACCTATGGTGCCTTCTTTGGAGCAATGCTCTTGGGCGCCTTGATTTCTGGTGCAGTTGCTTTGCTCGTTGGGATTCCAACACTCCGTTTGAAGGGTGACTACCTGGCTGTTGCGACACTAGGTGTTTCAGAAATCATTCGTATCTTTATCATTAATGGTGGAAGTTTGACCAACGGTGCCGCTGGTATCTTGGGTATTCCAAACTTTACCAACTGGCAAATGGTTTATCTTTTTGTGGTGGTCACAACTATTGCAACTCTCAACTTCCTACGTAGTCCAATCGGACGCTCTACTCTATCTGTTCGTGAGGATGAGATTGCTGCTGAGTCCGTTGGGGTAAACACTACAAAGATCAAGATTATCGCTTTTGTCTTTGGTGCCATTACAGCAAGTATTGCTGGTTCACTTCAGGCCGGTTTTATCGGTTCTGTTGTCCCAAAAGATTACACTTTTATTAATTCCATCAACGTGTTGATTATTGTTGTCTTTGGTGGACTTGGATCTATTACTGGTACCATCGTTTCAGCGATTGTTTTAGGAATTTTAAATATGCTCCTTCAAGATGTAGCTAGCGTACGTATGATCATCTACGCTTTGGCTCTTGTATTGGTGATGATCTTCAGACCAGGTGGGCTTCTTGGGACATGGGAATTGAGTCTATCACGTTTCTTTAAAAAATCGAAGAAGGAGGGACAAAACTAATGGCACTACTTGAAGTTAAACAATTAACCAAACATTTTGGCGGTCTAACAGCTGTTGGAGATGTCACTCTTGAATTGAACGAGGGAGAATTGGTTGGTCTGATTGGACCGAACGGGGCTGGTAAAACAACCCTTTTCAATCTCTTGACTGGTGTTTATGAACCAAGCGAAGGTACTGTGACATTAGATGGTCACCTCCTCAATGGGAAAACTCCCTATAAGATTGCTTCACTTGGACTCAGCCGTACTTTCCAAAATATTCGTTTGTTCAAGGACTTGACAGTTTTGGAAAATGTTTTGATTGCATTTAGTAATCATCATAAACAACATGTCCTTGCAAGTTTTCTACGTTTACCAGCTTTTTATAAGAACGAGGAAGAATTAAAAAGCAAAGCTTTGGACTTGCTGAAGATTTTTGATTTGGATGGTGACGCAGATACTCTTGCGAAGAATCTGGCCTATGGTCAACAACGTCGATTAGAAATCGTTCGTGCTCTGGCAACTGAACCTAAAATCCTCTTTTTGGACGAACCTGCAGCTGGTATGAATCCACAAGAAACAGCTGAATTGACAGAATTGATCCGTCGTATCAAAGATGAATTTAAAATTACCATCATGCTTATCGAACATGACATGAATTTGGTTATGGAAGTCACTGAGCGTATCTATGTTCTTGAATATGGTCGGTTGATTGCTCATGGGACTCCGGATGAGATCAAGAACAACAAACGCGTTATCGAAGCTTATCTAGGAGGTGAAGCCTAATGTCTATGTTAAAAGTTGAAAACCTCTCTGTGCATTACGGTATGATCCAAGCAGTTCGTGATGTAAGTTTCGAGGTTAATGAAGGTGAAGTTGTGTCACTTATCGGTGCCAATGGTGCTGGTAAAACAACCATTCTTCGTACCCTTTCAGGTTTGGTTCGTCCAAGTGCTGGTAAAATTCAGTTTTTAGGAAAAGAAATTCAAAAGTTGCCAGCTCAAAAAATCGTGGCAGGTGGCCTTTCACAAGTTCCTGAGGGACGCCATGTTTTCCCAGGCTTGACTGTTATGGAAAACTTGGAAATGGGAGCCTTTTTAAAGAAAAATCGTGAAGAAAATCAAGCCAACTTGAAAAAAGTCTTTTCACGTTTCCCTCGTCTGGAAGAACGCAAAAACCAAGATGCGGCAACTCTTTCAGGTGGTGAACAGCAGATGCTGGCTATGGGACGCGCTCTCATGTCTACACCTAAGCTCCTTCTCTTGGATGAGCCGTCAATGGGACTTGCCCCAATCTTTATCCAAGAAATTTTTGATATCATTCAAGATATTCAGAAGCAAGGAACAACGGTTCTCCTAATTGAACAGAACGCTAACAAGGCCCTTGCTATCTCTGACCGAGGTTATGTACTTGAAACAGGCAAGATCGTCCTATCAGGAACAGGAAAAGAACTCGCAGCATCAGATGAAGTCAGAAAAGCATATCTAGGTGGCTAAACTAGTCTGGGAGACTAGTTTAGGTTGTGGATGGAGATTGCGAACGCAATCTCTCTATAGTCCGGGGGACCTTTTTAGTTGGCGGATAGAGATTGCGTAGCAATCATCAGTTCCAGTGGATTGTTTTAGTCGGCAGATAAGGATTGCGCAAGCAATTCTCCTCTGGTCTGGGGGACCTTTTTAGTCGGCAGATAAGGATTGCAGCCAAGCGACACCTAATACGACTACTTATCAAAAATATAAAATATTTCAGGGCTCCAGAATAAGGAGCTCTTTTATTTATATGTTTTTGAGGAAAGAGAAGAAGGCCTTAATTTTTACTAATTGTTTCCCTATTTGAATTGACAGTCATTTTTGTTCATATTATAATATGAGTAAGAAAAAATTGAACAGGAGGACTGAGAATGGTAACAGAAAAACAATTTAAACTTTTGCGTTTTATGTTGATACATAAAGAAAAGACATTTACTCAGAGACAGTTAGCTGAAGAGTTAGATCTATCTTTAGGAACAATCAACGCATTATTGAAAAAACTGAAAGAAGAGAAGTGGGTTGATGAGGAGCTTCACTTAACTGAACTAGGTCAGAAAGTTTTAGAACCCTATCGAGTAAAAAATGCCATTATAATGGCTGCTGGCATGAGTAGCCGTTTTGCTCCTTTGTCTTATGAGATTCCCAAAGGATTGCTTCAAGTCAAGGGTGAACGCTTGATTGAGAGGGAAATCAGACAACTGCAAGAAGCAGGAATAGAAGATATAACCGTTATTGTAGGCTATCTTCAAGAAAAAATGTTCTATCTTGCAGAGAAGTTTGGTGTAAAAATTGTAGTAAATAATGATTACTACAAATATAATAACTGTTCGTCTCTTATGTTGGTTAAAAATCAACTTTCCAACACGTATATTTGTTCATCGGATAATTATTTTGTGGAAAATCCTTTTGAGCAATATATTTATAGAGGTTACTACTCGACGATATTTGCAGAAGGTCAAACTGACGAATATTGTGTTACAGAGGATTCGAATCACACCATCGTTGATATCCAGATTGGTGGAGAAAATACTTGGGCTATGGTGGGGCACGTTTATTTTGACCGTGCATTCAGCGAGAAATTCAAGGAAATTTTAGAAACCGAGTTTAAGCATGAACCTTATCGTGAACAGCTTTGGGAGGATTACTATAGTCGCCATGTCAAGGAACTCCTTTTAGAAGCGCGCCACTATTCAGCGGATATTGTTAAAGAATTTGATTCACTAGATGAACTACGTCAATTTGATGAACGTTATTTGGTAAATGCAGATTCGGCCATTATTGATAATATCTGTAAGACATTAAAGTGTGTGGCTTCAGATATTGTCAATATCAAACCACTAAAAGATGGATTAACCAACACATCATTTTCATTTGACTGTCTAGGGAAAAGATATGTTTACCGTCATCCGGGTAGGGGAACAGAAAATTATATCGACCGAGCTAGTGAAGCAGCTTCTATGGAAATTGCTGCAAAATTAAAGATTGACCGTACCTTTGTAGCTATGAACAAAGATGAGGGCTGGAAAATTTCAGAATTTATTCCCAATGCTAAGCAACTGGATTATGATAATTGGGATGATGTGGCACAAGCAATGGACCTCTTGAGACGGTTACACCAATCTGGAGAAAAAACGGAACATTCCTTTGACCAATTTGAGGGAATTGATGATTTTAGAGAAAAATTGAAGGCTAGAAATCGATTTGAGTTTGATGGCCTCGAGGACTTGGATAAAACTGTTTCACTTCTCAAAAACTATTTACAGAATGATCCGAAACAGGTTGTCCTTTGTCATGGAGATTCCTATAGTCCTAATTTCTTGTTGAATGAAGCAGGTGAAATGAGCTTGATTGATTGGGAATATTCTGGAATGGGAGAGCCAGCAGGAGATTTGGGCACCTTTATCGCGTGTTCCAATTATACCGTAGAGGATGCTGAAAAAGTACTGGAATTGTATTTGCAAGAAGTACCAGATAAGAAAACCAAACGTCACTATTTGGCTTATGTAGCAGTGACCTCATATTATTGGTTCTTATGGGCTTTGTTCCAGGAGAGTGTCGGAAAACCAGTTGGTGAATTTCTCTACATCTGGTATCGCTATACCAAACAATATGGACAACTAGCTCTTGATTTGTATTTGGAGGAAAACTAAGATGAAAACGACATCTGAAATTGAAGAATTAGTAGCAACTGAAACAAAGAGAAGATTGGAAGAAATGGAGTCACCAAACTACGAGTTTGTTCAACCCTTCCTAAAAAGTGATTTCATTTTAATCATCTCCATAGTCCTAATCAACCTTGTTTTGATTATCTTAGCAATGACGGGAGGAATTCAATAACATGTCTAAAATGAATGACTATATCCAACAAGAAACCATAACCGGAATTGTTCCCATGACCAATAAGGATCGTCAGTATTCTTTCTGGGATCTCTTTCTATCGACAAGTGGTTTTGCCATTGCTACTTGGTGTTATACCCAAGGAGCCTATGTAGCTCAATATTTGACCTTTAATCAAATGTTGATAAATATTTTTAGCTTTAACATTATCTGGGTCTTTATTGAATGTCTCCCTATTTTGTTTGCGGTTAAGTATGGAATTGATTTGTGGATTTGGTTGAGAGCCGTTCTAGGAAAAAGAGGTGTAGCCCTGTTATCAACCATTATTAGCTTGGCTAACTTTGGATGGTATGCTGTTGCGGCCAATCTTTTTGCTAGTTCCATGATCCATTTGGCAAATAACTTTGGTCTTGGTTTGGACAAGGGAGTATGGGCGCCTATTCTTGGTACCCTCTGTGTACTGCTTGGGACTCTCATTGCTCTTGGAGGCCCAGAAGTGATTAAATGGACCAATCGCTTTTTGGTTATCGCCTTGTTGATTGTCGGTCTTATCATCGTTGGAATCTGCTTTGTCGCCGTTCCTATAACGGATATTATGAATATCCAGCCTGCCACTCAAGGAGATTTAACGCCATTAGAACGCTTCATGCTCTCTGGAGAAGGAAATGTTGCCTTTGCTTTCTCTTGGTCTACACAGGCATTGGTGTTACCACGTTTAGCAAAATCAGAACGCAGTGGTTATTGGGCTACAGCCTTATCATACGGAGTTGTGGCTCCATTCTTCGTTGCGACAGGTGGAGTCATGGCTCTAGCCATGTTTGTCAAAACAGGCGTGTATGAAAGTGATCCAACAACCATGCTATCAACTCTAAGCACCCCAGCCTTTGCTCTCTTAAGTCTACTACTAGTAGCCTTTGCTAATATTGGAACCCAGGGGACAGGATCATACGTGAACTGTATGATTGTAAAAAGTGGGATGCCCAAAGTAAGCTATAAACTAATGGTTTGGATTGCCATGGTTTACGTGAGTCTACTCACTATCTGGGGAGGAGTAGAAGAGTATTTCGGATCCTTCATCTCCCTAGCTGCCTATATTCAGGGGCCAATTATTGGTATGATTGTTGTCGACTATTTTATCTTAAGAAAACGAAAACTCGACTTGCGTTCAGCCTATTTCCTTGAAGGGCATGACGCATACGAATTTACTAAAGGATTTAACTTAGTTGGCTTGTCTTGCGTATTTATCTCTTTATTGGTAGCGGTACTATTTGTTTACAACCCTGTAACTGCACAGATTCAAAGTCCAATCTTTTTAATCACAACTGGTAGCGGATTTACTGCGCTATTTGGCGGTCTACTATATTGGCTAGCCAGTCTGAGCCCACTGAAACGTTATATGATAAAAGATCGAGACACTGTTACGATTTAAGAAGAGAGGGGACTTCGGTTCCCTTTTAACTTACACTGGTATTTTATGCAAACTTCTCAGATTATTCAAAATCTTGAAAAAGAGATGAAAGCGTTTGATAGATTTTCTAAGAAAGTGTATAATAAAAGTAGCAATATAGAAGGAGGAGTCTCATGGCAGTTAAAGATTTCATGACCCGTAAGGTAGTTTATATCAGTCCAGATACGACTGTAGCACACGCAGCAGATTTGATGCGCGAGCAAGGTTTGCACCGTTTACCTGTTATCGAAAACGATCAATTAGTCGGATTGGTAACAGAAGGAACCATTGCGGAAGCCAGCCCATCTAAAGCAACCAGTCTCTCTATCTATGAGATGAATTATCTTCTGAATAAAACCAAAGTAAAAGATGTAATGATTCGAGATGTCGTGACGGTTTCTGGCTATGCTAGTCTAGAAGATGCGACCTACCTGATGCTGAAAAATAAAATTGGGATATTACCAGTCGTAGACAATCATCAGGTCTACGGCGTCATTACAGACCGCGATGTTTTTCAGGCTTTCTTGGAAATCGCTGGATACGGAGAAGAGGGGATTCGTGTTCGTTTCATTACAGAAAATGAAGTCGGAGTACTGGGAAAAATTGTAACTCTAATTGTAGAAGAGGATTTAAATATTTCCCATACTGTTAACATTCCACGTAAGGATGGCAAGGTTGTTATCGAAGTTCAAATTGATGGAAAAATCGATTTGACTGCATTAAAGGATAAGTTTGAAAAAGAAGGAATTCAAGTGGAGGAGATCACTCATACCTCTGCCAAAGTCCTTTAAACAAGAGGCTTTAGAGCCTCTTTTCTTCTGTCATCAAAAGCGGTGAAAAGCAAAATATGGAAAGAAATGAGAGATTATGGTATAATAAAACGATATGAAAAGGAGTATCTATGGACATTTCAGAAATTCGTCAAAAAATTGACGCAAATCGTGAAAAATTAGCTTCTTTTAGGGGGTCTCTTTGACCTCGAAGGCTTAGAGGAAGAGATTGCCATCTTGGAAAACAAGATGACAGAACCTGATTTTTGGAACGATAATATCGCGGCCCAAAAAACGTCGCAAGAATTAAATGAATTAAAAAACACCTACAACACCTTCCGTAAAATGGAAGAGTTGCAGGATGAAGTTGAGATTTTATTGGACTTTTTAGCAGAAGACGAGTCAGTCCATGATGAACTGGTCGAACAGTTGACAGAACTGGATAAGATGATGACCAGCTACGAGATGACCCTTCTCTTGTCAGAACCTTATGACCATAATAATGCAATCTTAGAAATCCATCCAGGATCTGGTGGTACTGAGGCACAGGACTGGGGCGATATGTTGCTTCGTATGTATACTCGTTATGGAAATGCCAAAGGCTTTAAAGTAGAAGTCTTGGATTACCAGGCTGGTGATGAAGCAGGTATCAAGTCTGTTACCTTGTCTTTTGAAGGACCCAATGCTTATGGCCTACTTAAATCAGAAATGGGTGTTCACCGTTTGGTCCGTATTTCGCCATTTGACTCTGCCAAACGTCGCCATACTTCATTTACATCCGTAGAGGTTATGCCTGAGTTGGATGATACCATCGAAGTGGAGATTCGTGAAGATGATATCAAAATGGATACCTTCCGTTCAGGTGGCGCTGGTGGACAAAACGTCAATAAGGTTTCAACAGGTGTGCGTTTGACACACATTCCTACGGGAACTGTCGTCCAATCAACGGTCGATCGTACCCAGTATGGAAATAGAGATCGTGCCATGAAGATGTTGCAGGCTAAGCTCTATCAAATGGAGCAAGAAAAGAAAGCTGCGGAAGTTGATTCCCTTAAAGGTGAGAAAAAAGAAATCACATGGGGAAGTCAAATCCGTTCTTATGTTTTCACGCCTTATACTATGGTAAAAGATCACCGTACAAGCTTTGAAGTTGCTCAGGTAGATAAGGTAATGGATGGGGACCTTGATGGTTTTATCGATGCCTATCTCAAGTGGCGAATCAGCTAAGATAGAAAGGAACTCATATGTCAATCATTGAAATGAGAGATGTTGTCAAAAAGTATGACAATGGAACGACTGCCCTGCGTGGAGTATCTGTTACCATTGAACCAGGAGAGTTTGCCTATATCGTAGGACCTTCTGGGGCAGGTAAGTCAACCTTTATTCGAGCTTTATACCGAGAAGTAAAGATCGAAAAAGGAAGCCTAACAGTTGCAGGCTTTAATTTAGTTAAAATTAAGAAGAAAGATGTTCCATTACTACGTCGTAGTGTTGGGGTAGTCTTTCAGGATTACAAACTCTTGCCTAAGAAGACCGTTTATGAGAATATTGCCTATGCAATGGAAGTAATCGGTGAGAGCCGTCGCAACATCAAAAAACGTGTTATGGAAGTATTGGACCTGGTTGGTTTGAAACATAAGGTTCGCTCTTTCCCTAATGAACTCTCAGGTGGAGAGCAGCAACGGATTGCGATTGCTCGCGCGATTGTCAACAATCCTAAAGTATTGATTGCCGATGAGCCAACAGGAAACTTGGACCCAGATAATTCATGGGAAATTATGAATCTGTTGGAACGCATCAATCTCCAAGGTACTACTGTCTTGATGGCGACTCACAATAGCCAGATTGTAAATACCTTGCGCCACCGTGTCATTGCCATTGAAAATGGCCGTGTCGTTCGTGACGAAGCTAAAGGAGAATATGGATACGATGATTAGTAGATTTTTTCGCCATTTATTTGAATCATTAAAAAGTTTAAAACGAAATGGCTGGATGACAGTAGCAGCAGTAAGTTCGGTTATGATTACCTTAACCCTCGTTGCCTTGTTTGCATCTGTAATTTTTAATACAGCAAAACTGGCTACCGATATTGAAAACAACGTTCGGGTAATGGTTTACATTCGTAAGGATGTAGCGGATAATAGTGAAACGATTGTAAAAGAAGGTCAGACAGTTACCAATAATGACTACCACAAGGTTTATGATGCTTTGAAAGCTATACCTGCTGTTAAGAGTGTTACCTTCTCAAGTAAAGAAGAACAGTACGAAAAACTAACGGAAACAATGGGTGACGATTGGAAGGTCTTTGAAGGGGATGCAAATCCTCTCTATGATGCTTATATCGTCGATACAAATTCTCCGAGTGATGTTAAAACGGTAGCTGAAGAAGCTAAGAAAATTGAGGGAGTATCAGAGGTTCAAGATGGTGGAGCCAACACTCAACGACTTTTTGAACTAGCTTCCTTTATCCGTGTTTGGGGATTGGTTATTGCAGGGCTCTTAATTTTTATCGCAGTCTTCCTCATTTCCAATACCATTCGTATCACTATTATTTCACGTAGTCGTGAGATTCAGATCATGCGTCTTGTAGGAGCGAAAAATGGCTATATCCGTGGTCCATTCTTGCTAGAAGGTGCTTTTATTGGCTTGCTTGGTGCAGCAATTCCTTCAGTCCTTGTATTCTTTGTTTACAATATGGTTTATCAATCTGTCAATAAATCCTTGGTAGGTCAAAACTTGTCAATGATTACACCAGATGTGTTTATCCCTCTGATGACAGTCCTATTATTTGTAATCGGAATTTTCATTGGTTCAATTGGTTCAGGGATTTCAATGCGTCGATTCTTGAAGATCTAGTTGGATTTAAATGCAAATTGCAGAACAAATCAGAAAAATAATACATATTTAAAAGAGAAGTTTTCGTAAACTTCTCTTTTTCCTTTCTAAAAATAAAAAAAAATAGACAATTTTTTTATAAAAGCCTTTACAAAAAAAATAAAAGTGGTATAATTAATACATAACCAAATGCAAACGTTTTCGTAAAACGTTTGCCTAAATAAAATAAAGGAGATTTGAATGATGAAAGCTACATTCAAAAATGTCTTGTCTTTCGAATTTTGGCAAAAATTCGGTAAGGCTTTAATGGTGGTTATCGCCGTTATGCCAGCGGCGGGATTGATGATCTCAATCGGTAAATCAATCGTGATGATCGACCCAAACCTTGCTCCTCTAGTGATTACAGGTGGAATCCTTGAGCAAATTGGTTGGGGGGTTATCGGTAACCTTCATATCTTGTTTGCCCTTGCTATTGGGGGAAGCTGGGCAAAAGAACGTGCAGGTGGTGCATTTGCAGCCGGACTTGCCTTTATCTTGATTAACCGTATTACAGGTACTATCTTCGGTGTTACAGGTGATATGTTGAAAAACCCTGAAGCAATGGTTACTACCTTCTTTGGTGGTTCAATCAAGGTTGCTGACTACTTTATCAGCGTTCTTGAGGCACCAGCGCTTAACATGGGGGTTTTCGTAGGGATTATCTCTGGTTTTGTTGGAGCAACAGCTTATAACAAATACTACAACTTCCGTAAACTTCCTGATGCCCTTTCATTCTTCAATGGTAAACGTTTCGTACCATTCGTCGTTATTCTTCGTTCAACTATTGCTGCAATTCTACTTGCTGCCTTTTGGCCAGTAGTTCAAACAGGTATCAACAACTTTGGTATTTGGATTGCCAACTCACAAGAAACTGCTCCAGTCCTTGCACCATTCTTGTATGGTACTTTGGAACGTTTGCTCTTGCCATTTGGTCTTCACCACATGTTGACTATCCCAATGAACTATACAGCTCTTGGTGGAACATACGAAGTGTTAACTGGTGCAGCAAAAGGAACACAAGTATTTGGTCAAGATCCACTTTGGCTTGCATGGGTAACTGACCTTGTTAACCTTAAAGGTTCAAATGCTGACCAATACCAACACCTTCTTACAACAGTCACTCCAGCTCGTTTCAAAGTTGGACAAATGATCGGTTCATTTGGTATCTTGATGGGTGTCATCGTTGCTATCTACCGCAATGTTGATGCTGACAAGAAACACCAATACAAGGGTATGATGATTGCGACAGCCCTTGCAACATTCTTGACAGGGGTTACTGAACCTATCGAGTACATGTTCATGTTCATCGCGACTCCTCTTTACCTTGTATACTCAGTAGTTCAAGGTGCTGCCTTTGCTATGGCAGATATTGTTCACCTTCGTGTCCACTCATTCGGTTCAATTGAATTCTTGACTCGTACACCATTGGCAATTAATGCTGGTATTGGTATGGATATCGTTAACTTTATCTGGGTAACTGTTCTCTTTGCGGTTATCATGTACTTCATTGCCAACTTCATGATCAAGAAATTCAACTACGCAACTCCAGGACGTAACGGAAACTACGAAACAGCTGAAGGAGCATCAGAAGAAGCAGCTCCTGGAACTCCAAAAGTTGCAGCAGCTTCTCAAGCCGTAAATATCATTAACCTTCTTGGTGGTCGTGCAAATATCGTAGATGTGGATGCATGTATGACTCGTCTTCGTGTAACTGTTAAAGACGCAGATCGCGTTGGTACTGAGGAACAATGGAAAGCAGAAGGGGCTATGGGGCTTGTCATGAAAGGACAAGGTGTCCAAGCTATCTACGGACCAAAAGCTGACGTATTGAAATCTGATATCCAAGATATTCTTGACTCAGGTGAAATTATTCCTGAAACTCTTCCAAGCCAAATGACAGAAAACCAACAAAATACTGTACACTACAAAGGTGTAACTGAAGAAGTTTACTCAGTAGCTGATGGTCAAGTTGTTGCTTTGGAACAAGTGGAAGATCCAGTTTTTGCTCAAAAAATGATGGGTGATGGATTTGCAGTAGAACCAGCAAATGGTAACATTGTATCTCCAGTTACTGGTACTGTATCAAGTATCTTCCCAACAAAACACGCTCTTGGTCTTGTCACTGACTCAGGTCTTGAAGTGCTTGTTCATATTGGTTTGGATACAGTAAGTCTTGAAGGAAAACCATTTACCGTTCATGTCTCTGAAGGACAAAAAGTGGCTGCTGGTGATCTTCTTGTTACAGCTGACTTGGATGCTATTCGAGAAGCAGAACGCAAAACATCAACAGTGGTTGTCTTCACAAATGGTGATGTCCTCAAATCAGTTAAATTAGAACAAACAGGTTCTCTTGCAGCTAAAACAGCAGTTGCTAAAGTAGAATTGTAATATACTTGGGGTTGGAAGCTGTTTTCCAACCTCTTGTTTTAGGAGAAAAGCATGAAATTTCTAACACTCAATACTCACAGTTGGATGGAGAAGGAAGCAGAGGAAAAATTCCAAATCTTACTCCAAGATATTCTCGATAAGGACTATGATTTGATTTGTTTCCAAGAAATTAATCAAGAAATGACTTCACCTGAGGTAGAGGCTAACAATCACTATCAAGCTTTACCATCAGCAGAACCCATTCATCAGGATCACTATGTCCGACTTCTGGTTGAAAAATTGGCTGAGAAAGGGAAAAACTACTACTGGACTTGGGCTTATAATCATATTGGCTATGACCGCTACCATGAAGGCGTAGCTATCTTGTCCAAAACACCTATTAAGGCGCGTGAGATTTTAGTATCAGATGTAGATGATCCAACGGACTACCATACTCGTCGCGTTGCCTTGGCTGAGACAGAAGTTGAAGGCAAGGAACTGGCTCTTGCAAGCGTTCATCTCTCTTGGTGGGATAAAGGTTTCCAAGAAGAATGGGCACGATTTGAGGTTGTACTAAAAGATTTGAACAAACCTCTGATTTTAGCAGGTGATTTTAATAATCCAGCTGGTCAGGAAGGCTATCAAGCGATTTTAGCTAGCCAATTAGGATTACAAGACGCGTTTGAAGTTGCAAAAGAAAGAAGTGGTAGCTATACAGTACCACCAGAAATTGATGGTTGGAAAGGCAATACTGAACCACTACGAATCGACTACGTCTTTACGACCAAAGAGTTAGAAGTAGAGAGTTTACAAGTAGTTTTTGATGGCCAAAATAGTCCACAAGTCAGTGATCATTATGGTTTGAATGCTGTATTGACCTGGAAATAATGAAAGAGGTTGGAACCAGAGAGTTCCAACTTTTTAATCTACTTGAATCTTTACTACAGGACTGAGACTCAAATGGGGCTACTGTAATAGGACAAAATATGGTATAATTGAAAAGATAGAATCGAGGATAGTATGTCATTTAAGAAATTTCAATTTAAAAATTATATAGTAGAAGCCTTGGAGGAGTTAAAATTTACAACTCCGACAGAGGTACAAGAAAAATTAATCCCTATTGTACTGGCAGGTCGTGACTTGGTGGGCGAGTCAAAAACAGGTTCAGGAAAGACCCACACTTTCTTACTACCCATTTTTCAGCAATTAGATGAAACTAGCGATAGTGTGCAAGCGGTCATTACTGCACCAAGTCGTGAGTTGGCTACTCAGATCTACCAAGCAGCCCGTCAGATTGCAGCTCACTCAGATGTCGAAGTTCGTGTGGTTAATTATGTGGGTGGTACGGATAAGGCGCGTCAGATTGAAAAACTTGCCAGCAACCAACCACATATTGTTATCGGAACGCCAGGTCGCATCTATGACTTGGTCAAATCTGGTGATTTGGCTATTCACAAGGCCAAGACCTTTGTAATTGATGAAGCCGATATGACCTTGGATATGGGATTCTTGGAAACCGTTGATAAGATTGCAGGGAGCCTTCCAAAAGACTTGCAATTCATGGTCTTTTCAGCGACGATTCCTCAAAAATTGCAACCATTCTTGAAGAAATACTTGTCAAATCCTGTCATGGAGAAAATTAAGACCAAAACAGTCATCTCAGATACCATTGATAACTGGTTGATTTCGACCAAGGGCCGTGACAAGAACGCTCAAATTTATCAGTTGACTCAGTTGATGCAGCCTTATTTAGCAATGATTTTTGTTAATACAAAAACGCGTGCTGATGAGTTACATGCCTACTTGACTGCTCAAGGCTTGAAGGTAGCTAAGATTCATGGAGATATTGCTCCTCGTGAACGCAAACGGATCATGAATCAAGTGAAAAATCTGGATTTTGAGTACATTGTTGCAACAGACTTGGCAGCGCGTGGAATTGACATTGAAGGGGTCAGCCATGTTATCAATGATGCCATTCCGCAAGACTTGTCCTTCTTTGTTCACCGTGTTGGACGAACTGGGCGCAACGGACTGCCTGGTACAGCGATTACCCTTTACCAGCCTAGTGATGACTCGGATATCCTTGAGTTGGAGAAATTAGGAATCAAGTTTATTCCTAAGATGGTCAAAGACGGAGAGTTTCAAGATACCTATGACCGTGATCGTCGTGCTAATCGTGAAAAGAAGCAGGATAAGCTTGATATTGAAATGATTGGCTTGGTTAAAAAGAAAAAGAAAAAAGTCAAACCTGGCTATAAGAAGAAGATTCAATGGGCGGTGGATGAAAAACGCCGCAAAACCAAGCGTGCTGAAAATCGCGCACGTGGCCGTGCCGAGCGCAAAGCCAAACGCCAAACATTTTAAAAACTCAGTAGAATCACCTGATTCTACTGAGTTTTTATTTCCTGAAGTATTCGATAGAACTAATAATTATATACTTAAAAAAATTTGATTTATAAAACAGTATTAGCTTTAAAACTTGTTTTTAGACCAACATTTTATTGAAATTGTAAGGAAAAAAATTGAAAACTATACAAATTTGTGTTATCATACTATAAAACAATCGGATTATACCATTTGATCCGTGAAAAGAAAAGGGGACTTCTATGGATAAATCATTTATGAAACAACAACGTTTTTCATTCCGTAAAATGAAAGTTGGGTTGGCTTCTGTAGCAATTTTGTTTGCTTTTGCTCAGGTTGGACAGGTGTCTGCTGATGAAACAACACAACCGGCATCTACTTCAGCTGAAACAGTAAAGAAAACCGAAGCAAATAAATCGGCAGTCGAAGCTGCTGTAGCAGAAATTAAAGCTGATGAGGCGAAACCAGTCGTTAACCAATCAGATGCAAAACCTGGAGAACTTGTTGATGTTTCTAAGAAGGTTTCACCTATTGACGTGAAAGAACGCCAAGAAGGTGATCAAAAGATTCATGAAGAAACTGCAACAGTCGAAGTCACAAAGACAGAAGTGGCACCTGTAAAAAGTGAAGAACTTCCTGCTCCAAAGACTGAAACAACTGAGAGTACAGTGAGTGGGAAAGATGAAGATGGAAATTCTTATACCCAATATGAACGTGTTGATAAAACAACTACAGTCGAAATCAAGAAAGCGACAAGAACGATTTCAAAATCTAACTCTGCCGATATCGTTTTTGTTGTGGACCGTTCAGCATCTATGTCTCGAACTATTGACACTGTCCGTAACAATATCAATGAGTTTGCAAGAAATCTTGCTAAAGATGGAGTAGCAGCACGTTTTGGATTAGCTACCTTTAGTGATGAAGTATATGGACGTATAGGTGGATTAGCAGATGAGGGTACAATTTTAACAAAATTTAATGAATCTTATTTTACCTCTGACCCAGCTGAGCTTGAAAAAGCATTAGCAGGCATTAAGCTTGCACATGGTGGAGACTTCCCTGAAACTTCTACACCTGCTCTTACACAAATTGTTTCAACCTACGACTGGTCTAAGTCACCTAAAAATAAAAAGTTTGTCGTATTGTTGACAGATGCTCCAATGAAGGAGGATCCTTCAATTCCAACGATGGCGAATACTCTTGCGTCTTTGAAAGCCGCAAAAATCGAAAGAATTGTTGCAACTTCGACAGGGACCGATATTAGCTATAAAGATTTTGCATCTGAAGGTCGATTAATGAATATTGATCGTAACTTGGCTGATTCTTTAACTAAGGATGCAACTACATGGATTGTTGAAACTGTGACTGAAGGACACAATTACAAGATAACGAAAGATAATTACCAATTTTACCTAGAACGTCGTACAACACTACCTGTTGCTCAGACAGGAAGTGCGACTCCAACTACCACAGTTCCAGTAGCTACAGCTTATAAAAAAGAAGTGGCGAAACTCCCTGATACAGGAAGTAATGATACAGCGAACTATGGTATTGTAGGACTTGGCCTCCTAATGGCTGGACTTGGCTTAACTGTAAGCAATAGAAAGTCTAAGGAACAGTAAGCCTAACTGGAAGATTGTTTGTAAGAACATTGTGATAAAAAAATAGGTAGTTTGTAAACAAAGTATGCAGATTAGCGTAGGTATAATCTTCTGTATTATGGAGTACAAGCCGAATTTTTATGATGAGAAAAGAGCCGTAAGGTTCTTTTTTTGATTTAGAGAAAATACTGCAAAAAAAAGTAAAAAGTGGTATAATGATAAGGTTATATAGTCCCGATAAGATGGTAGAAATTTCTATCAGTACTTTGTAACTCTATAACAATATTTTTTAAGGGGGGACATTTTTATGTCAGAACGTAAATTATTCACGTCTGAATCTGTATCTGAGGGGCATCCGGATAAGATTGCAGACCAAATTTCAGATGCGATTTTGGATGCTATTTTAGCAAAGGATCCAGAGGCGCACGTTGCTGCTGAGACAGCTGTATACACTGGTTCTGTCCATGTTTTTGGTGAAATTTCTACAAATGCCTATGTGGATATCAACCGTGTGGTTCGTGATACCATTGCAGAGATTGGTTATACGAATGCAGAATATGGTTTTTCTGCGGAAACAGTTGGAGTTCATCCATCGCTTGTTGAGCAGTCGCCGGATATCGCCCAAGGTGTTAACGAAGCCTTGGAAGTCCGTGGAAGTGCAGATCAAGATCCACTGGACTTGATTGGTGCTGGTGACCAAGGTCTCATGTTTGGATTTGCAGTGGATGAGACAGAAGAACTCATGCCATTGCCAATTTCACTCAGCCACAAACTGGTTCGTCGCTTGGCAGAACTTCGTAAGTCTGGTGAAATCAGCTATCTTCGCCCAGACGCAAAATCACAAGTTACAGTTGAGTATGATGAAAATGATCGTCCAGTACGTGTGGATACAGTCGTTATTTCAACTCAGCACGACCCAGAAGTTAGCAATGAACAAATTCACAATGATGTGATTAGCAAGGTCATCAAAGAGGTAATCCCAACTTCTTACTTGGATGAGCAAACCAAATTCTTCATCAATCCAACTGGTCGTTTTGTAATCGGTGGACCTCAAGGAGACTCAGGTTTGACTGGTCGTAAGATTATCGTGGATACCTATGGTGGCTACTCTCGTCATGGTGGTGGTGCCTTCTCAGGTAAGGATGCGACGAAGGTGGACCGTTCAGCCTCTTATGCAGCTCGCTACATTGCCAAGAACATCGTTGCAGCAGGCCTTGCTAAGAAGGCAGAAGTACAATTAGCCTACGCTATTGGGGTAGCGCAACCTGTTTCTGTTCGTATCGATACTTTTGGTACAGGAACAGTAGCTGAAAGCAAGCTTGAAAAAGCAGCGCGTCAAATCTTTGACCTTCGTCCTGCAGGAATTATCCAAATGCTGGATCTCAAACGCCCAATTTACCGTCAAACAGCGGCTTATGGACACATGGGACGTACAGATATTGACCTTCCATGGGAATGTTTGGACAAGGTAGACGCTTTGAAAGAAGCTGTGAAATAAAATTAAAAGATTGGTAGCTGTGCACTACTAATCTTTTTTGCAAAAGAAAACCAGATTTTGGCTGGTCTTCTTATTTTATAGGGATTGAAATCTCAATCAATTTATCTGAATAAAGCGTCTTGATATTAGCTTCATCAATGCTTCCTTTGTCGATTTTACGTTTCAAGAAGAAGTCTTGGATGGTTTCGATTTCAGGTTCACGAATAGCACGGTGTTTGTTGGAAATGAGGATTTCATAGTGAAGCGGGGCTTGTGTGAAAACTACATCTGTGTTTCCAGCAGAATAGACCTCGACAAGAGTTGCGTCTGTGCTTTCTAATTGGCTTTTAACAAGTTGCGAGTGTGAGTTTGTCGTATTGATAAGCTTCATAACAGTTCCTCCGATTTTCTAACTCTATTATAGCACTTTTTGGATAAAATCGTGTATTTTAGTCAATTCCATGCTGGATTTTCCAAGCTTCTATTCCCCATTTATGGCTACCACGTTTGAGTTTTTCAATTGCCTCACTAATAGGAAACCAAGCAATATGATTAAAATCTTCCAATGGTTTTTGTACTTCTTGGAAAGAAATAGCTTCATATAGATAAGCTGGATTGTAGTAATAGGTATCACGGTGGCGAGAGTAGAAATACTCATCAGCTTGTCCGTAATAGGTACCAATCTCAGCTGTAAAGCCAAGTTCTTCGATTAGTTCTCTCTTTAGTGCTTCTTGATGATCTTCGCCTGCTTCAATTTCTCCACCTGGCAAGAACCAAGCACCATTGGGAGCTTGGACTAGGACAATTTGTTTTTTCTCTGCATCCGGAATAACTGCGTACACACCATGGCGGGGCTGGTAGGTCACATTCTCTTTTTTATCACCAAAAGTTGGGTTTGCCATTGCATTTTCCTCATTCTCTAGTATCTTTATTATTATCATAATGGACGAGGCGCTAGCTGTCAAGAATAAACCAACGAACTGGTGCAGAAAAAGCTACTTTGTCTTGGTCAATCCTTGTCTAGTTAAACTTTCCAGACCTAGCACTATAACTGGTATAATAAAAGAGAGGTGATTTTATGGCAGAATCAAGACTATTTCGTATCCTGTATTTACTTTTAGAAAAAGGCAGTACAACGGCTCCTGAATTAGCCCGATTATTTGAAGTATCTGTACGAACGATTTATCGCGATATTGAACGATTGAGTATGGCAGGGATTCCCCTTTATTCGATACCTGGGAAGGCGGGCGGAATCTTTTTAATGAAGAACTTTGTTCTGGATTGTAATCTCGTATCGGAGGATGAAAAATTAGAACTTCTGTCAGCTTTGCAAGGGATTCAAGCCCTGACCGATGACAGGCAAGATATGTTACTTGAAAAGTTGGAATCTATTTTTCAAGTTTCTCCCAGCCCTTGGATAGAAGTAGACTTGACTGACTGGAGAAAGCGAGAAGGTCAAAAAGAATTATTTGATAACATCAAACATGCTATTCTAGAGAAAAGGCAACTGGTGATTACTTATCTAGGTGGGTGTGGTCAGAAAACGATTCGTACAGTCGAGCCCTTTAGACTCGTATTTAAAAAGAGAGATTGGTACCTTCATGCCTACTGTTGTTTGAAGGAAGAGTGGCGTTTTTTCAAATTGTCTAGAATTAGGAATTATCACCTAACAACTGAAACTGTGAAGCAGAAAAATGTGGAGGATTGGGTTGATGGTTCAGATCAAGTGGCACATCAAATCGAAGTTTCCTTGAAGTTTAGTCCCAAGCTTGCTTTCCGGGTTTATGAAGATTTTTCAGAAGATGAGATTAGCTTGGGGAAAGATGGGTGTTATTATGTCAAGACAGTCCTACCAGAGCATGAAAGTCTGTATACTTACCTCCTGTCTTATCTAGATGGGGTGGAAATACTCGCCCCCAATCATCTGAAGAAGGAATTGCTTTCTAGAGTAGAAAAAATCCAAAAACTTTACAAACCTTGACAAAAGATGTCAGGGTTTTGGTGCTATACTAGAGATAGAAAGGAGAAGAACCAAATGAAATACGAATGGAGAAAAGAAGCAAAAGATCTTTATCAAGTGAAAGCTAGGCCCAGCATCCTACAGGTACCAGGTCAATCCTATATCGTGATTGAGGGTAAAGGTGATCCAAATCAAGAAGATTTTTCAGAACGCGTAGGGGCCTTATATGTCTTAGCCTATGCGATAAAGATGAAGTATAAAAAAGCTCCTCTGGATAAGGTTTACACTGATTTTACTGTCTTTCCTTTAGAAGGTGTATGGAAAAAGGAGAAGGAGGGAGAACTGGTAAAAAGTGAGCTTTCTTATAGCATTATGATTGGGCAACCCGATTTTATTACGAGAGAACTATTTGAAAAAGCTTTGGAAGAGGTCATAATCAAGAAGCCAAATATTCTCTATGAGGCTATTCGTTTTGAAATGATAGAAGAGGGCCAAAGTCTTGCTATGCTTCATGTAGGACCTTTTGATACTGAAAATGAGACTTTTGCAGAGATGGAGCATTTTTGTCAACTTCATAAACTCAAAAGAACTTCGGAAGTCCACCGAGAAATTTATCTTAATAACCTTCATCGAACGGAGCCAAGCAAATTAAAAACAATTCTTCGCTATCAAGTTCAAGAAGAGAATTAAAAAAAGAACAGGAAATCTTGTTTCCTGTTCTTTTTATGAGATTTATTCTTCTATTTCAGAAGCAATCTCTTCTGTTTTCTCAGGTTTTTTGGCAGATTTGATTTGAATATTGCCATTGCTTGTCATGACTGCCTTGAGGGCTTTCTCACTTGGATTTTCAAGGTAGAAGTCAGTGATGGCATCCTCGATATGGTCTTGAATGGTACGGCGGAGTGGCCGTGCCCCCATTTTTGGATCATAACCTAAGTCAACCAACCTTTCCTTGACCTTGTCTGTCACATCGAGGTGGATATTGTTGCTGGAGAGGCGTTTGTTGACATCCGCTAGCATGAGTTCGACGATTTGGAGAAGATTGTCCTTGCTGAGAGGTTTAAATTCGATGATGCCGTCAAAACGGTTCATAAACTCCGGACTAAAGAAGTTGCCGAGTTCACCGAGAACAGAGTTGGTACGTCCTTCACGAGCTGCCCCAAAACCAACGCTGGCTTCGGCCTTACCAGTACCCGCATTTGAGGTCATGATAATGATAGCATCCTTAAAGCTAACTGTACGTCCTTGCCCATCTGTCAAACGACCATCATCCAAGACTTGAAGGAACATGTGCATCACATCTGGGTGGGCTTTTTCAACTTCATCGAGAAGGATGAGAGAGTATGGATTGCGGCGAACTTTTTCCGTTAACTGACCAGCTTCATCATAACCAACATAACCTGGAGGGGCTCCGACCAATTTAGCTACACTGTGTTTTTCCATGTATTCACTCATATCAAAGCGAATCATGCTGTCAGCAGAACCAAAGAGCTCAATGGCTAGTTGTTTGGAAAGTTCTGTTTTACCGACACCAGTTGGTCCGACAAAGAGGAAGCTTCCGATTGGCCGGTTAGGAGTTCCAAGTCCAACACGATTACGACGGATGGCCTTGGCAATCTTATCGACAGCTTCATCTTGACCAATGACATGAGTTTTGAGGTCGTCTGCTAGATGGATAAGCTGAGATTGTTCTTTTTCTTTGAGTTCTCCAACAGGGATATTGGTTTTCTGCTCAATGATATGTTCAATAGTTTTCTCGCTGATGATTGGAGTATCCTGATCGGTCACCTTGTTCTTTTGCATTTCCTTGTACTTGGCAATCTGATCGCGGAAATAAGCAGCCTTTTCAAAGTCTTCCTCTCGTGTAGCTTGCGCCTTGAGATTTTCAGCTTCAATTAAACGCTGATCAATCACTTTAGGATCAACAAAATTCAGCGTCAGATTCATCTTTGAACCAGCTTCGTCCAACAGGTCAATAGCCTTGTCTGGCAAGAAGCGGTCTTGGATGTAGCGGTTGGAAAGATTTGCAGCAGCTTCGATAGCAGCATCAGTATACTTGACGTGATGGTAGTCTTCGTATTTCTTTTGAACTCCTTTAAGGATGATAATGGTTTCTTCGACAGTTGGTTCATCTACCTTGACAGGCTGCATACGGCGCTCGAGGGCAGCATCTTTTTCAATGATGCGGTATTCATTGAGAGTAGTGGCACCAACCATTTGCAATTCACCACGGGCAAGGGCTGGTTTGAGGATATTTCCTGCATCCATATTGCCATCGCCAGCAGATCCTGCACCAACAATTTCATGGATTTCATCGATAAAGAGGATGATGTCCTCACGTTTGCGAATTTCTTCCATGAGCTTTTGCATACGTTCTTCAAATTGGCCTCGAATCCCTGTTCCTTGTACTAGACTGACCACATCCAGACGGATGACCTGCTTGCCTTGAAGTTTATGGGGAACATCGCCATCGACAATCTTCTGAGCTAGACCTTCAACAACAGCTGTTTTACCAACACCTGGTTCTCCGATAAGGACAGGGTTGTTCTTGGTTCGACGGTTGAGGATTTCGATAACGCGGATAATCTCCTCATCTCGACCGATAACAGGGTCAATATCTCCCCGACGAGCAATCTCAGTAATATTGATACCGTATTCCTCTAGGAGTCCTCTTTCTTGGCTAGGTGGTGTTTGAAGTGGGCCTCGGTTTTGAGGTCCATAACCACCGTTTCCTCCATATCCCCCACCAGATTGAGTTGGAGGGACGTTATTAGAAGAAGGTTTGAAATTGTTCAAATCATTGAAAAAGTCGCCAAATGGATTAAAGTCATGATTATTTAAGTCAGTCATTCCTTTAAAGAGGGTATTATTTGGATCTGTTTTGATAATTTTATAGCAATTTTGACAGAGATCAATTTGCTTTTGCTGTCCATTGATATTGGTATACAGATGAATTGTTGAGTCGTTTATTTTACAGTTTTGACAGAGCATACATCTACCTCATTTCATTCTTATTCTTGGTCTAAGAAAAAGGTCAAGAATAGTCAAAGTTCTATACTCTCATTATAGCATGATTAAGGTGTAAAGCAAGTAAAAAGATTGGGAAGTGGTCGTTTTTAAAAGAAGGATTTATGGAGAATCAAGCGACATTGAAGGTAAGAAAAAATCCCATTTGTGGTGACAAAAAGGATTCTCATTCATCGGGCCTTACTGCCCGTTGTTTTTATATTAGTAAAGGAGTTCGTAGATCTCCATTGCAATTAAATCAATGCTATCAAAGGTATAAGTTTCACGAGCTTCTACATCGCGAAGGGTGAAGAGTGATCCATTTTCTTCGTCGTGGCTGTATGCAACTTCTGCGACAACAACACCTTCACGTTCAAAATTACGTTTTAGATTTCCACCATCTTTTGTCATTGCTTCTAGGCGGTTAATGATTCTAACCAAATGTGATTCCATTTTGATTCTCCTCCATTTCTTATCGTTTCTATTTTACCATAAACAAGAGGTAGTTGACTAGAAAAAAACTGTGATTTCTCTCTATTTCTCTATTCTATCAAGTTAATTGTTAAAATTAGAGAAAAAAGATTGCATTTTAATTCAATTCATGTTATAATCATACAATCTAATACATAGAAAGTTGATTGAATATGAATTTTTCTTTTTTACCAAAGTATTTACCATATTTTAACTATGGTGCTCTGATTACCGTATTGATTTCCATCCTTGTTGTCTGCTTAGGGACCATTATAGGTGTGTTACTGGCCTTTGCCCAACGTTCACGCTTTAAACCGCTCGTTTGGTTTGCAAATGTGTATGTTTGGATCTTCCGTGGAACTCCGATGATGGTTCAAATAATGATTGCCTTTGCTCTTATGCATATCAATGCTCCGACTATCCAAGTGGGAATTTTAGGAGTTGATCTTTCTCGTTTGATTCCTGGTATTCTGATTATTTCTATGAATAGTGGAGCTTACGTTTCAGAAACTGTTCGTGCTGGGATCAATGCGGTTCCTAAAGGGCAGTTAGAGGCTGCTTACTCTCTTGGTATTCGTCCGAAAAATGCCATGCGTTATGTCATTTTGCCACAAGCTATCAAGAATATTCTTCCAGCTCTGGGAAATGAGTTTATCACCATTATCAAGGATAGTTCCCTCTTGTCTGCGATTGGGGTGATGGAGTTGTGGAATGGTGCAACTACAGTAGCAACAACAACTTATTTACCGTTGACTCCCCTTTTATTTGCAGCCTTTTACTATTTGATTATGACCTCTGTTTTGACAGTGGCGTTGAAAGCATTTGAAAAACATATTGGACAAGGAGACAAGAAATAATGACAGAAACCTTGATTAAAATTGAAGAACTACATAAGTCTTTTGGGAAAAATGAAGTTTTAAAAGGCATCAATCTTGAGATTAAACGTGGAGAAGTTGTGGTCATTATCGGTCCGTCAGGTAGCGGGAAATCAACTCTCCTTCGTTCGATGAATCTCCTTGAAGAAGCAAGTAAAGGCAAGGTTATTTTTGAAGGAGTTGATATCACAGATAAGAAAAATGACCTTTTTGCCATGCGTGAAAAGATGGGTATGGTATTCCAACAATTCAACCTCTTTCCTAATATGACAGTGATGGAAAATATCACTTTGTCACCAATTAAAACCAAAGGTGAAAGCAAGGAAGTTGCGGAGAAAAGAGCACAGGAACTGTTAGAAAAAGTTGGCTTGCCAGATAAGGCGACGGCTTATCCACAGAGTTTGTCAGGTGGTCAGCAACAACGGATTGCCATTGCACGTGGACTGGCTATGGAACCAGATGTTTTGCTCTTTGATGAGCCGACTTCAGCCCTAGACCCTGAGATGGTTGGAGAAGTTCTAGCTGTTATGCAAGACCTTGCCAAATCAGGGATGACCATGGTGATTGTGACTCATGAAATGGGCTTTGCGCGTGAGGTAGCAGACCGTGTCATCTTTATGGCGGATGGAGTTGTTGTTGAAGATGGAACACCAGAGGAGATTTTCGATCAAACAAAAGAACAACGGACCAAGGAATTTTTGAGTAAGGTTTTGTAAGATCTCATTTTTAGAAGAAATGGAGTAGGCATCATGGCTTCTAGTAAAGAATATTTAGATTTTATTCTCGAACAGCTATCAGAGCTAGAGGAGATGAGTTATCGTCCAATGATGGGAGAGTATATCCTTTATTATCGTGGGAAGATTATTGGGGGAATCTATGATAATCGTTTGTTACTGAAGCCTGTGAAGCTGGTCAGGGATCAACTGGGACAGACTAGGCTTGAACGTCCTTATGAAGGAGCTAAGGAGATGATTTTGATAGAAGACATTGAAGATAAATCATTTCTAATGAGATTAATCAAGGAGATGTATGAAGTCTTACCGGCTCCAAAAGTCAAAAAGAAAGCATGACAGATTCACCTAGTATAAATAGGCATAAAAGCTCGACAAGGGCTTTTTCTTATAGTTTCAGACTATAGGGTCCATTAGGCAAGAAGTGTTAGAATGGCGAGTTATTTTTTGATATAATAGAGGATATTTGATAGAAAAGAGAAGAGATATGGCACAGATTATTGATGGGAAGGCTCTTGCAGCTAAGTTACAAGGACAGTTGGCTGAGAAGACGGCTAAACTAAAAGAAGAAACAGGTTTAGTTCCAGGCTTGGTGGTGATTTTGGTGGGGGACAATCCTGCTAGTCAAGTCTACGTTCGCAACAAGGAACGTTCAGCTCTTGCTGCTGGCTTCCGTAGTGAAGTAAAGCGAGTTCCAGAGACCATTACCCAAGCGGAATTGTTAGACTTGATTGCCAAATACAATCAAGATCCAGCTTGGCATGGGATTTTAGTCCAGTTACCTTTGCCAAAACATATTGACGAAGAGGCAGTTTTATTAGCCATTGATCCCGAAAAAGACGTGGATGGTTTCCATCCTCTAAATATGGGCCGTCTTTGGTCAGGTCATCCAGTTATGATTCCTTCTACACCTGCAGGGATTATGGAGATGTTTCATGAATATGGGATTGACTTGGAAGGTAAAAATGCAGTCGTTATTGGTCGTTCGAATATCGTCGGAAAACCGATGGCTCAGCTTCTTTTGGCTAAAAATGCGACTGTGACCTTGACCCACTCACGCACCCATCATCTTGCCAAGGTGGCTGCTAAAGCAGATATTCTTGTTGTTGCTATTGGTCGCGCTAAGTTTGTGACTGCCGACTTTGTCAAACCAGGTGCAGTTGTCATTGATGTCGGCATGAATCGAGATGAAAATGGCAAGCTTTGTGGAGATGTTGACTTTGATGCCGTTGCACCACTTGCCAGTCATATCACGCCAGTACCTGGTGGAGTTGGCCCTATGACCATTACCATGCTCATGGAACAAACCTATCAGGCAGCGCTTCGTACACTGAACAAGGACTAGGAAAATGAAATTCGTATTTGATCTGGATGGGACGCTGTCTTTTGACTATATGACCATAGATGAAGAGATTAAGCAGGTTCTTTTAAAGGCTGAAGATTATGGGCATGAGCTTGTATTTGCATCAGCTCGCTCTTATCGGGATTGTTTGGGCTTGTTAGGTCCCGAGCTCAGTCAGCGTTTGGTTATAGGTTTGAATGGTGGCGTAGCCTATTATCTGGGGAAAGCTATCTATGAAAGAAATCTCGATGCTGGAGTTTATCAGGCGCTAGTAGATTATTGCCAGACCTACAATCTCCCTTTTTTTGCAGATGATTGCTTTGACTATAGCGGTCAGATTGTAGAAAAAATTCCATTTATTTCCAGTGTGGATCCCCTAAAGGTGGCTCGTCATCAGAAACTTGAGGACTTAGGGACTCCGATTAAGGTAGTCGTTTATATGGGTGACCATGAGGATTTGCTTGATGATCTGCTTGGTCAGTTAGAAAGACTAGGACAAGCTCATCTGTCTTATCATGCGCATGAAAAGTGCCTTTATGTTAATCCCTTGGATACTCATAAGGCGACAACTGTTGAAAAGTTATGCGGGGAGAACTTCATTGCTTTTGGAAATGACCAAAACGATATTGAACTGTTTAAAACATCGCTCTATTCTGTCCAGATAGGAGATTTTGCTGGTCTTACTCCATATGCAGATGACACGTTAGAGATAAAAGGAGCTCCTTCTCCAGCAGTTGCTGCTAAAATCTTACAGACTTTTGCGGAATTTAAGGGAAAATAGTGTAGAAGGAGGTTCTAGCCTCCTTTTGTAGTATAATGGAGTGAGAGGAAAAAACGATGAAAGTGATTGATCAAGCTTTATTAGAAAAAGTCATTATTGAACGTTCTCGTCACAGCCATAAGGGAGATTACGGTCGCCTGCTCTTGCTGGGAGGGACCTATCCTTATGGGGGAGCTATCATCATGTCAGCCATTGCAGCTGTCAAAAGCGGGGCAGGTTTGGTGACTGTTGGCACGGATAAGGAAAATATTCCGGCTCTGCACAGTCATTTACCTGAGGCCATGGCATTTTCTCTTCAAGACCAGCAATTGTTAAAAGAACAGTTGGAAAAGGCAGAAGTTGTCTTGTTAGGTCCGGGTTTGCGAGAGGATGCATTTGGAGAAGAACTCGTAAAACGGGTCTTTGACAGCCTTAGAAAAGACCAGATTTTGATTGCAGATGGCGGTGCTTTGGGCATCTTAGCAAAAGGTCAGTTACCATGTCCTTCCAGTCAGCTTATCCTAACTCCCCATCAAAGGGAATGGGAAAGACTGTCTGGTATAGTTCTTGACCATCAAAATAAAGATACGACTGCTAGGGCTCTTTCTACTTTTCCTCAAGGAACGATTCTAGTCGAGAAGGGTCCAGCAACTCGTATCTGGCAAGCTGGTCAGCCTGAATATTATCAGTTAGAGGTTGGAGGTCCCTATCAAGCAACTGGTGGGATGGGAGATACTCTGGCTGGGATGATTGCAGGTTTTGCAGGTCAGTTTCACCAAGTCAGTCTCTATGAGAGAGTAGTGATAGCAACCCACCTTCATTCAGCTATCGCGCAAGAACTAGCTCAAGAAAACTACCTTGTCTTGCCTACCGAAATTAGTAAAGCTCTTCCGAATACAATGAAAAAAATATCTCAAAAAGGCAGCTAATACCTTGGTTGCCTTTTTATGTTGATGTAGCTTTGTTGATAAGATCTTCAACTAGCTTAGAACCAGCAATCAACTGCTAAACTTGCGTGAAATTCTCACTTTTAAGGTCTTGATTTTTACTCAAACTCGCAAGGAAAGTGAGATTGTTATCAAAGTTGAGGGGTGTCAAATCATGCTTTTTTTGATATAATTTTTAATGATGAATGCGAGAAATGATCGGTATGTGGTCGTTGATTTAGAGGCGACCAGCACCGGAAGCAAGGCAAAAATTATTCAAGTAGGCATTGTGGTGATTGAGAATGGTGAAATCATCGATCAGTATGCGACCGATGTCAATCCCCACGAACCCTTGGATTCTCATATCAAAGAATTAACGGGTCTGACCGATCAGCGTTTGGCTGCGGCACCAGAGTTTTCTCAGGTGGCCGGAAAAATTTTTGAATTGGTTAAGGACGGTATTTTTGTTGCGCATAATGTACAGTTTGATGCTAACCTTCTTGCAGAATTCCTCTTTTTTGAAGGATATGAATTGCGTACACCGCGGGTGGATACAGTTGAGCTTGCCCAAGTTCTATATCCTCAGTTTGAAAAATACAATCTAGGTATCCTTTGTCAAGAGTTGGGCATTGAGCTGGAACATGCCCATACTGCCCTGTCAGATGCTCAAGCAACAGCTGAACTCTTGCTTTACATGCGTCAAAAACTTTTTGAGCTACCAAAAGGGCTTTTAGAAAGCTTGTTAGACCTTGCAGACAACCTTCTCTATGAAAGTTATCTGGTGATTGAAGAGGTCTATCAGCAACAATCTCTCTTGTCTTCGCCAGACTTGATGGAACTTCATGGGCTTTTCCTCAGAAAGGAAAGCAAAGGCTTAGTCCCACGAAAGTTATCCAAAGATTTTGCTAAAAATATTTCTTTATTGGGGCTGGAGGACCGTCCGCAACAGCTGGATTTTGCGGAGAAGATTGAGCAATTATTGGAAGAACACCAGACTTCTTTTATCCAAGCTCAAACGGGACTCGGTAAGACATACGGTTATCTCCTCCCAGCTTTGAACTTGGAGAGTCAAGCAGGTATCCTAGTGAGTGTTCCGACCAAAATTCTTCAAAATCAAATCATGCAAGAAGAAGGTCAGCGCTTAAAAGAGGTCTTCCATCTGGAGATTCATAGTCTCAAGGGTCCTCAAAATTATTTAAAACTGGATGCCTTTCATCAAATTCTCCATCGACCGGAGTCCAATCGCCTTTTCACACGCTTTAAAATGCAACTGCTCATCTGGCTAACGGAGACAGATACTGGTGACTTGGACGAAATTGGGCAACTTTATCGCTATCAGCATTTTCTACCAGAACTAGTCCACGATGGCAAGCTTTCAAAGAAAAGTTTATTTGCTACAGAGGATTTTTGGAAACGAGGGCAGGAAAAGGCCAAGACCAGTCGCGTTCTTCTGACCAATCATGCCTATCTGGTCACTCGTTTGGAAGACAATCCAGAGTTTGTCGACAACCGTTTGGTAATTTTGGATGAAGCTCAAAAAATGTTGCTAGCTCTTGAAAATCTGGCCCAGCAGGCTTATCGCCTTGAGGAACTTGTAATCCAGCTTGATAAGTCCTTGGAGACAGAGGAAGATTTGGTTCAGAAACGCTTGCTTGAGAGTATTAGCTTTGAATGTCGTTACTTGATGGAGCACTATCAGTCAGGTCTTAAGGATGGAAAGTGGTTGGATTCTCTCGAACACTTGCGCCAGCATTTTTCGGAGTTAGCTCTCCCAGAGTATAGAGAGATTGCAAACTTTTTCACCTCGGACCGTGAATTTTGGCTTGCTACAGCAGAGAAATCGAGCAAGGATGTCTTGATTTGTTCAAGTAAAAAAGGCCGCTTTATACTAGCAGACTTATTGCCAGAAGATTGTAGGCTCCTAGGAGTATCGGCTACTCTTGAAATCAGCAATCGGGTTTCCCTAGCAGATTTATTGGGATTTCCGGATGCTCCACTTGTTAGGCTTGATGTAGCAAAACAGGAGCAACAAGAAGTCTTTCTAGTCAATGATTTTCCTCTTGTGACAGAAGTTTCGCCTGTTGACTATGCTAGTGAAGTGGCTTCTGTCATTCGAAGCTTACAAGCCTTTCAAGAACCCTTATTGGTTTTGTTTACCTCAAAAGAGATGTTGCTGGCAGTTTCGGACCTGCTAGACCAACCTCATCTAGCTCAGTATAAAAATGGGGAACCAAGTCAACTGAAAAAACGTTTTGAAAAAGGTGAACGCAAGATCTTGCTTGGAACAGGTAGTTTCTGGGAAGGGGTTGATTTTTCAACCCATCCTTGCGTGATCCAAGTGATTCCGAGATTGCCTTTCCAAAATCCCCAAGAGCCTTTAACAAAAAAATTAAACCAGGAACTGCGTCAAGAAGGGAAAAATCCTTTCTATGATTATCAGTTACCGATGGCGATCATTCGGCTAAAACAAGCCCTTGGTCGTACTGTTAGACGGCCCAACCAAGGTTCGGTTGCTGTAATCTTAGACAGTCGTGTTGTCAGCAAGCGTTACGGCAAACAAATCGCCCAGACCTTGTCAAAAGAAAGGGCTGTTCAGGTTCTTTCTAGAGAACAGCTAGAGCCTGCTGTAGCTGAATTTCTCCAATCCCGTCGCAATAGAATGAAAGAAAAATCCCAGAAAGAGAAAAGGTAAAAAATATGAAACGATCCTTCGACTCTCGAGTCGATTACAGCCTCCTTCTACCAGTGTTTTGTTTACTGGTGATTGGAGTAGTGGCCATTTATATAGCAGTTAGTCATGACTATCCAAATAATGTATTACCAATTCTAGGTCAGCAAATCGCTTGGATTTCCTTGGGCCTTGTCATTGGTTTTGTGGTCATGTTCTTTAATACCGAGTTTTTATGGAAGGTGACTCCCTATCTTTATGGTCTAGGGCTAGCTTTGATGGTCCTACCTCTTGTTTTCTACAATCCAAATCTTGTAGCGTCAACAGGTGCCAAGAACTGGGTATCGATTGGTGGAACGACACTTTTCCAGCCATCGGAGTTCATGAAGATTTCCTATATCTTGATGTTGGCTCGAGCCATTGTAAGATTCACTCAAAAACACAAGGAATGGCGACGGACTATTCCCTTGGATTTCCTATTGATTGGTTGGATGATCGCCTTTACCATACCAGTCTTGATCCTCTTAGCCCTACAAAGTGATCTGGGGACTGCCTTGGTCTTTGTAGCTATTTTTTCCGGTATGGTTCTCCTTTCAGGTGTTTCGTGGAAGATTATCATTCCTGTTTTTGCAACAGGAGTGACTGCTGTTGCAGGCTTCATGGCCATCTTTATAAGCAAGGATGGACGTGCCTTCTTGCATCAGATTGGGATGCCAACTTACCAGATCAACCGCATCTTGGCTTGGCTCAATCCCTTTGACTTCGCGCAAACAACGACTTACCAACAGGCGCAGGGACAAATTGCGATTGGAAGTGGTGGCTTGTTTGGACAAGGTTTCAATGTGTCCAATCTCCTCATTCCAGTACGTGAGAGTGATATGATTTTTACGGTGATTGCTGAAGATTTTGGCTTCATTGGTTCGGTCTTTGTCGTTGCCCTGTACTTACTTCTCATCTATCGGATGTTGAAGATTACTCTCAGGTCAAATAACCAGTTCTACACCTACATTTCGACTGGTTTTATCATGATGTTGCTCTTCCATATCTTTGAAAATATCGGTGCCGTGACAGGCTTACTTCCTTTGACAGGGATTCCTCTGCCTTTCATTTCTCAAGGGGGCTCCGCAATTATTAGTAACCTCATTGGTGTCGGTCTCCTCTTGTCTATGAGTTACCAGACAAACCTAGCGGAGGAGAAAAGTGGAAAAGTTCCATTCAAACGAAAGAAAGTCGTCCTAAAACAAATCAAATAAGGAGGCCACTATGGCAAAAGTAGCAGTTATTTTAGCCCAGGGTTTTGAAGAAATCGAAGCCTTGACAGTAGTCGATGTCTTGCGTCGAGCAAACATTTCTTGTGATATGGTAGGATTTGAAGAGCAGGTGACAGGGTCACATGACATTCAGGTAAAAGCCGACCGTATCTTTGATGGTGATTTGTCCGACTATGACTTAGTAGTTCTTCCAGGTGGCATGCCAGGCTCAGCTCACCTACGAGATAATCAAGCGCTCATTTCACAGATTAAAGCCTTTGATCAAGCAGGAAAGAAAATTGCTGCCATCTGTGCAGCCCCAATCGCTCTTCATCAAGCAGGTGTCTTGAAAGGCAAACACTTTACTTGTTATGACGGAGTTAAGGAGCAAATTACTGACGGAATTTATCAAAAGCAAACAGTGGTTGTTGATGGCAATCTAACGACTAGTCGAGGACCGTCAACTGCTCTTGCCTTTGCCTATGAGTTGGTAGAGCAATTGGGAGGAGATGCCGAAAGTTTACGAGACGGCATGCTCTATCGAGATGTCTTTGGAAATCAACAGTAAGACGAGAGTTCGGCTCTCGTTTTTTTTATTTACTCCGTGTCTAAAAATGTTTCATATGATTGTCTTGCGATTTTATATCAAACTTTTATAAATCAATCAAGCTTTGTCTAGCATAAGAAGGAAATCTATCTCTAGAAATGTTAGTGTTTTCAAGTTGTTAGATAGAATAGTTCAGATTTCTACTGAAATCAATAGATTCTTGAAAAAGATAGAATATTCAATAAATGCTATATTAAAATGCTTTATCATGCGAATTAATCTGCTTGTATTAATTTGAAATATAAAGTACTTTCTCTGTAATATAATTGAAACGTGTTACTAGTATATTAAAATTAGTAAGAATTTTTTGCATATACGAAACTGGGGGAGTGATATGTTGGAAACTTTCGGAAAAATATTCAAAGTCATTAGAGAATCAAAAAAAATGTCCCTGAAAGAGGTGGCTGCTGGTGATATTTCCGTGGCTCAGCTATCCCGTTTTGAACGGGGAGTTAATGGAATCACACTTGATTCTTTTTATTGTTGTTTAAAAAATATGGCCGTTTCCCTAGAGGAGTTTCAGTATGTTTACCATAATTACATTGATTCAGATGATGTGCTGTTCTCAAAAAAAGTAGCTGATGCATATCAGGAAAACAATGTTGTCAAGCTCCAAAATATTTTGTCAAGCTCAGAAGCATTGACCGAACAGTTTCCTGAGAAAAAAAACTATAAACTCAATACGATCATTGTCAGGGCCCTCTTGTCTTCCTGTTGCCCAGATTTTCAGATTAGCAAGAAGGATATAGAATTTCTGACGGATCATCTCTTTTCTGTTGAGGAGTGGGGGCGTTATGAACTCTGGCTCTTTACAAACAGTGTTGATTTGATGACCTTGGAAACGTTGGAAACCTTCGCTAGTGAGATGATCAATCGTACCCAGTTTTATAACAACCTACCTGAAAATCGCCGCCGTATTATCAAGATGCTACTTAATGTCATTAGCGTCTGTATAGAAGGAAACCATCTGCTAGTTGCTATGAGGTTTCTCAATTATCTCGATCACTCTAAAATTCCTGAAACAGATCTATATGATCGAACGCTGATTAAGTATCATAGGGCTCTGTATGCCTACAAGGTTGGGAATACTAATGCTCTCAGTGACATCGAGCAATGCCTATCTTTTTTTGAATTTTTAGATTCCTTTGGTGTTGCCCAAAAGCTTAAAGAACAGTTTGAAAGAATTTGCCTTTCATAGTTGTAGATGTGCAACAAAAAATGATCATTTTGAAAAATATACTAGAATAAGGGCATAACTTTATACTAAATTCAGAAGGAGGCTTTATGATGGAGAAAAAGATTCATTATAAGATGCATAAAGTTAAGAAAAACTGGGTAGCCATTGCTTTGACGACCTTGGCCCTTATTGTAGCACCAAAGGTACTTGGTCTAGAACCAGGCGTTGTCCATGCGGATGATGTAAAGCAGGTTGTAGTTCAAGAACCTGCTACAGCTCAGACTAGTGGTCCGGGTCAGCAAACTCCAGCCCAAGCTAAAATAGCATCTGAGCAAGAAGCAGAAAAAGCAACCCCTGCAGACAAGGTGACAGGCGATGCTGCTGCTAGTGATAAGTCTGCTAAACCAGCAGAAAATACAGAAGCAACAGTTCAAACCAATGCTCAAGAGCCTGCTAAACCAGCAGATACGAAAGAAGCATCTACAGAAAAGGCTGCTGTTGCTGAAGAAGTTAAAGCTGCTAATGCAATCACAGAAACTCCTAAAACAGAAGTAGCAGACCAGGATAAACAAGCGAGGCCAACAACTGCCCAAGACCAAGAAGGCGACAAACGAGAAAAATCGGCTATTGAAGACAAGATTGTTGCAAATCCAAAGGTTGCAAAGAAAGATCGCTTGCCCGAACCTGCTCAAAAACAAGGAGCAGTAGCTGAAAGAATGGTAGCAGATCAGGCTCAACCTGCACCTGTAAATGCTGACCATGATGATGATGTCCTATCTCATATTAAGACCATTGATGGTAAAAATTACTATGTTCAGGACGATGGTACAGTTAAAAAGAACTTTGCAGTTGAACTTAATGGTAGAATACTTTATTTTGATGCAGAAACTGGTGCCTTAGTTGATTCAAATGAATATCAGTTCCAACAAGGAACCAGCAGTCTTAATAATGAATTCTCCCAAAAGAATGCTTTCTATGGTACGACTGACAAGGATATTGAAACTGTAGACGGTTATTTGACAGCAGATAGCTGGTATCGTCCAAAGTTCATCTTAAAAGATGGAAAAACATGGACGGCTTCGACAGAAACAGACTTGCGTCCTCTTTTGATGGCTTGGTGGCCTGATAAACGTACTCAAATTAATTACCTCAACTATATGAATCAGCAAGGTCTGGGAGCAGGTGCTTTTGAAAACAAAGTTGAACAAGCTCTTCTGACAGGTGCTTCTCAGCAGGTTCAGCGCAAAATTGAGGAAAAAATTGGTAAAGAAGGCGATACCAAATGGTTGAGAACGCTGATGGGTGCCTTTGTCAAAACCCAGCCAAATTGGAATATCAAGTCAGAGTCTGAAACAACTGGTACTAAAAAGGACCACTTGCAGGGTGGAGCTTTGCTTTATACCAATAATGAGAAGAGCTCTCATGCTAACTCTAAATTCCGTCTGCTTAACCGTACCCCTACTAGTCAAACAGGTAAACCTAAGTACTTCATTGACAAGTCAAACGGTGGTTATGAGTTCTTGCTCGCTAACGACTTTGACAACTCTAATCCAGCTGTTCAGGCCGAACAACTCAACTGGTTGCATTTTATGATGAACTTTGGAAGCATCGTAGCCAATGATCCGACTGCTAATTTTGATGGAGTTCGTGTCGATGCGGTGGACAATGTCAACGCAGACTTGCTCCAAATCGCATCTGACTACTTCAAGTCTCGCTACAAGGTGGGAGAAAGTGAAGAAGAAGCCATCAAGCATTTGTCTATCTTGGAAGCTTGGTCTGATAACGATCCTGACTACAACAAAGATACTAAAGGCGCTCAACTAGCAATTGACAACAAGCTACGCTTGTCCTTGCTTTATTCATTCATGCGTAATCTATCTATCCGTAGCGGAGTAGAGCCAACGATTACAAATAGTCTAAATGACCGTTCTTCTGAAAAGAAAAATGGCGAACGGATGGCTAACTATATCTTTGTGCGGGCCCATGACAGTGAAGTACAAACCGTTATTGCTGACATCATCCGGGAAAATATCAATCCAAATACGGATGGTTTGACCTTTACCATGGATGAACTCAAGCAAGCCTTCAAGATCTACAACGAAGATATGCGCAAGGCAGACAAGAAGTATACGCAGTTCAACATCCCAACTGCTCACGCTCTCATGCTCTCCAATAAAGACTCTATCACTCGGATCTACTATGGTGACCTCTATACCGATGATGGTCAATACATGGAGAAAAAATCTCCTTACCACGACGCTATCGATGCCTTGTTGCGTGCTCGTATTAAGTATGTAGCAGGTGGACAAGACATGAAAGTCACTTATATGGGTGTACCTCGTGAGGCTGATAAATGGTCTTATAATGGTATTTTGACTTCTGTTCGCTACGGTACTGGTGCCAATGAAGCAACAGATGAAGGAACAGCAGAAACTCGTACTCAAGGTATGGCTGTGATTGCTTCAAACAACCCTAACCTCAAGTTAAATGTATGGGATAAACTGCAAGTCAATATGGGAGCAGCCCACAAGAATCAATACTATCGCCCTGTACTTTTGACGACCAAAGATGGTATTTCCCGTTATCTAACTGATGAAGAAGTGCCGCAATCGCTCTGGAAGAAGACAGATGCTAATGGTATTTTAACCTTTGATATGAATGATATTGCAGGCTACAGCAATGTACAGGTTTCTGGTTATCTGGCTGTTTGGGTACCAGTTGGCGCTAAGGCAGATCAGGATGCTCGTACAACAGCAAGCAAGAAGAAAAATGCTAGTGGTCAAGTTTACGAATCTAGCGCAGCCCTTGATTCTCAGTTGATTTACGAAGGCTTTTCTAACTTCCAAGACTTTGCAACCCGCGATGACCAATATACCAATAAAGTTATTGCTAAAAATGTCAACCTCTTCAAGGAATGGGGAGTAACTTCATTTGAGCTACCACCTCAGTATGTATCTAGCCAAGACGGTACTTTCTTAGATTCTATCATTCAGAATGGTTATGCCTTTGAAGACCGCTACGATATGGCGATGAGCAAGAACAATAAATATGGATCTTTAAAAGATTTGCTCAATGCTCTTCGTGCGCTTCACAGTGTCAATATCCAAGCCATCGCGGACTGGGTACCAGACCAAATCTATAACCTACCAGGCAAGGAAGTAGTAACAGCAACACGTGTCAATAACTATGGAACCTACCGTGAAGGTTCAGAAATCAAGGAAAAACTCTATGTAGCTAATAGTAAGACCAATGGGACTGATTTCCAAGGTAAGTACGGTGGAGCCTACTTGGATGAGCTTAAAGCTAAATATCCAGAGATCTTTGAACGAGTACAGATTTCCAATGGTCAAAAGATGACAACAGATGAGAAGATTACCAAGTGGTCGGCTAAGTACTTCAATGGTACCAATATCTTAGGTCGTGGTGCTTACTATGTTCTTAAAGACTGGGCTAGCAACGACTACCTCACTAACAAAAATGGCGAGATAGTATTGCCTAAGCAATTAGTTAATAAGAATGCTTACACAGGATTTGTTAGTGATGCCAATGGTACTAAGTTCTATTCAACTAGTGGTTATCAAGCTAAAAATTCCTTTATCCAAGATGAAAATGGAAATTGGTATTACTTCGATAAACGAGGTTATCTTGTAACAGGTTCTCATGAAATCGATGGCAAGCACGTTTATTTCTTGAAGAATGGTATTCAACTTCGTGATTCTATCCGTGAAGATGAAAATGGTAATCAGTACTACTATGATCAAACTGGTGCCCAAGTTTTCAACCGTTACTACACTACTGATGGTGAAAACTGGCGTTACTTTGATGCCAAGGGTGTTATGGCTCGAGGTCTTGTCAAGATAGGAGATGGACAGCAATTCTTTGATGAAAACGGCTATCAGGTTAAGGGCAAGATTGTGAGTGCTAAGGATGGCAAACTTCGTTACTTTGACAAGGATTCAGGAAATGCTGTTATTAATCGTTTTGCTCAGGGTGATAACCCAAGTGATTGGTACTATTTCGGAGCAGATGGAGTTGCTGTGACGGGTCTTCAAAAGATTGGTCAACAAACACTTTACTTTGACCAAGATGGCAAGCAAGTCAAGGGTAAAATCGTGACACTTTCAGATAAGAGTATCCGTTACTTTGATGCCAACTCAGGAGAAATGGCAGTCGGCAAGTTTGCAGAAGGTGCCAAGAGCGAATGGTATTACTTTGACCAAACTGGTAAAGCAGTGACAGGTCTTCAAAAGATTGGTCAACAAACACTTTACTTTGACCAAGATGGTAAGCAAGTCAAGGGTAAAGTAGTAACTTTGGCTGATAAATCCATCCGTTACTTTGATGCCAACTCAGGAGAAATGGCAGTCGGCAAGTTTGCAGAAGGTGCCAAGAACGAATGGTATTACTTTGACCAAACTGGTAAAGCAGTGACAGGCCTTCAAAAAATTGGCAAACAAACACTTTACTTTGACCAAGATGGCAAGCAAGTCAAGGGTAAAATCGTGACACTTTCAGATAAGAGTATCCGTTACTTTGATGCTAACTCAGGAGAGATGGCAACCAACAAGTTTGTCGAAGGTTCGCCAAATGAGTGGTACTATTTTGATCAAGCTGGAAAAGCAGTGACAGGCTTGCAGCAGGTTGGTCAACAGACTCTCTATTTCACGCAAGATGGCAAGCAAGTCAAAGGAAAAGTTGTTGATGTGAATGGAGTTAGTCGATATTTCGATGCCAATTCAGGAGATATGGCTCGAAGCAAATGGATTCAACTTGAAGATGGAAGTTGGATGTATTTTGACCGCGATGGTAGAGGTCAAAACTTCGGAAGAAACTAATCGAATTTAGCTCAACAAAAATCAAACTTTATCTGATGATATACAAAAACGATAACACCTTAAAAGGATGTTATCGTTTTTTGCCTGTTTGGAGAATAAATGACAATTGAAAAGAAAGAAGGAATCATTGGGAACTGTAATGAATTAACAAGGGATTCCATATTGGAATAATCTTTTTCTGCACTCTATTGTGGTATTCAAAGCAATGAGGATTCTATTTTTAAAGTTTGGAAATCCAAAAGCGTTTCGTTTGTGAACAATGACGCGGTTGTTAGTAGTTTCTATTCTTTAATTTGTACATTTGAGATAAGAAAGATTTTGCTTGATTATTTATAGAGGAGCTATTCTTCACAAAAAGGCTCCATAGATGCAATAGTGTTTTACTCTCTATATAAATTATAGAGCCGAAAAATCTAGGAAATCATCGCTTTTTTCATAAAAAAATGGTATAATGAAGGGTATGAAATATCACGACTATATATGGGATTTAGGTGGTACCCTATTGGATAATTATGAGACTTCTACTGCAGCCTTTGTAGAAACCTTAGCCCAATACGGAATAGAGCAAGAACACGACCGAGTCTACGAAGCTTTGAAGGTTTCGACAGCTTTTGCCATCGAGAAGTTTGCACCAGATATCGAGGATTTTTTAGAGAACTATAAAGAAAATGAAGCGCGTGAGCTAGAACATCCAGTTTTGTTTGAGGGAATTCCAGAATTACTCAAAGACGTTTCGGACAAGGGTGGTCGCCATTTCTTGGTTTCTCATCGAAATGACCAAGTTCTAGAACTTCTTGCTAAGACCCAGATAGCGAACTACTTCACCGAGGTGGTGACTGCCAGTTCTGGCTTTAAACGAAAACCAGATCCTGAGTCCATGATTTATTTACGTGATAAATATCATATTACATCTGGTTTGGTCATTGGTGACAGAAATATAGATGTAGAAGCAGGTAAAGCTGCTGGCTTAGATGCCTATCTTTTTAATAACGTTGCGACATTGAGACAAGCAATAGACATGTAAGAAAAGGGAAAAAATGACAGAAGAAATCAAAAATCAACAGGCACAGGATTATGATGCCAGTCAAATTCAAGTTTTGGAGGGACTTGAAGCTGTTCGTATGCGTCCAGGTATGTATATTGGATCGACTTCAAAAGAAGGTCTTCACCATCTAGTATGGGAAATCGTTGATAACTCAATTGACGAAGCCCTAGCTGGATTTGCCAGTCACATCCAAGTCTTTATAGAGCCAGATAACTCCATCACCGTAGTGGATGATGGGCGTGGAATTCCTGTTGATATTCAGGAAAAGACAGGACGTCCCGCTGTTGAGACCGTCTTTACAGTTCTTCACGCTGGAGGAAAATTCGGCGGTGGCGGTTACAAGGTTTCAGGTGGATTGCACGGTGTAGGTTCATCAGTAGTAAACGCTCTTTCAACGCAACTAGATGTTCATGTCCACAAAAATGGTAAGATTCATTACCAAGAATACCGTCGTGGTCATGTTGTTGCTGATCTTGAGGTGGTTGGAGATACGGATAAAACGGGAACAACAGTTCACTTCACACCAGATCCAGAGATTTTTACAGAAACAACAACTTTTGACTTTGAAAAATTAAACAAACGTATTCAAGAACTAGCCTTTTTGAATCGAGGCCTTCGAATCTCCATCACAGATAGGCGTGAAGGTCTCGAACAGACTAAACATTACCACTATGAGGGTGGGATTGCTAGCTACGTTGAATATATCAACGAGAACAAGGATGTGATCTTTGATACACCAATCTACACAGACGGTGAGATGGATGATATCACAGTTGAAGTAGCCATGCAGTACACAACCGGTTACCACGAAAACGTTATGAGTTTCGCCAATAACATTCACACCCATGAAGGTGGAACACATGAGCAAGGTTTCCGTACAGCTCTGACGCGTGTTATCAATGATTATGCCCGCAAGAATAAGCTACTAAAAGACAATGAAGATAACCTAACAGGAGAAGATGTCCGTGAAGGTTTGACAGCAGTTATCTCAGTTAAGCATCCAAATCCGCAGTTTGAAGGACAAACCAAGACCAAACTGGGGAATAGTGAAGTAGTCAAGATTACCAATCGCCTCTTCAGCGATGCCTTCTCTGATTTCCTTATGGAAAATCCACAGATCGCCAAGCGTATCGTGGAAAAAGGGATCTTGGCTGCCAAGGCTCGTGTAGCTGCCAAGCGTGCGCGTGAAGTCACACGCAAGAAATCTGGTTTGGAAATTTCCAATCTTCCTGGAAAACTAGCAGACTGTTCTTCGAACAACCCAGCTGAAACCGAACTCTTCATCGTCGAAGGAGACTCAGCTGGTGGATCAGCCAAATCTGGTCGTAACCGTGAGTTCCAGGCTATCCTTCCAATTCGTGGTAAGATCTTGAACGTTGAAAAAGCTAGCATGGATAAAATCCTTGCCAACGAAGAAATTCGAAGTCTTTTCACAGCCATGGGAACAGGATTTGGTGCAGAATTTGATGTCACTAAGGCTCGTTACCAAAAACTCGTTTTGATGACCGATGCCGATGTTGATGGAGCCCACATTCGAACTCTCCTGCTAACCTTGATTTACCGCTACATGAAACCAATCTTAGAGGCTGGTTATGTCTATATTGCCCAACCACCGATTTATGGGGTTAAAGTGGGAAGTGAGTTCAAAGAATACATTCAACCTGGTGCAGATCAAGAAATTAAACTCCAAGAAGCCTTAGCACGTCATAGTGAAGGGCGCTCAAAACCAACCATCCAACGTTATAAAGGTTTGGGAGAAATGGATGACCACCAATTATGGGAAACAACCATGGATCCTGAACATCGCTTGATGGCGCGTGTTTCGGTAGATGATGCTGCCGAAGCAGATAAAATCTTTGATATGTTGATGGGGGATCGAGTAGAACCTCGTCGCGAATTTATCGAAGAAAACGCTGTTTACAGTACACTTGACGTCTAAAAAATGTGGGAAATAGTTCCCTTGGTTTAAAAAATATGATATAATCATTACGATTGTTTCTAGTATAAAAGGAGTTTGATATGTCTAATGGACAACTAATTTATCTAATGGTTGCGATTGCAGTCATTCTGATCTTAGCTTATGTAACAGCCATCTTTTTACGTAAGCGTAATGTAAGCAGATTAACGGCCCTTGAAGAAAGAAAAGAAGAACTCTACAACCTTCCTGTAAATGATGAGGTTGAAGCCGTTAAAAACATGCACTTGATTGGTCAAAGCCAGGTGACCTTCCGTGAATGGAACCAAAAATGGGTTGATTTATCTCTGAACTCATTTGCTGATATTGAAAATCACCTCTTTGAAGCTGAAAGCTACAACAATTCTTTCCGTTTTTTCAAAGCTGCTCACAAGATTGATCAAATTGAGAGCCAAATCGGCTTGATTGAAGAAGATATTGCAGCTATTCGCAATGCCCTTTCTGAACTTGAAAAGCAAGAATCTAAGAATAGTGGCCGTGTCCTTCATGCCTTGGACTTGTTTGAATCCCTTCAACATACCGTTGCAGAAGACTCGGAGAAATATGGGAAGGCCCTTCCTGAGATTGAGAAACAATTGGAAAACATCCAATCTGAATTCTCTCAATTTGTTACCCTAAATTCATCAGGTGACCCGGTTGAAGCCGCAGCAATTCTTGATTCAACTGAAAATCATATTCTCGCTTTGACACACATCGTTGAGCGAATTCCAGCTCTTGTTGAAACCTTGACAAAGGAACTGCCAGAACAATTGGCAGATTTGGAAGAAGGCTATCGCAAGCTGTTGGATGCCAACTACCACTTTACAGAAACAGATATCGAGTCTCGTTTCCAACTTTTGCATGAGTCTTTGAAAAATAATCAAGAAAATATTCGTCAGTTGGAATTGGACAATGCAGATTATGAAAATAATCGCATCCAAGAAGAAATCAACGCACTTTATGATATCTTCACTCGTGAAATTGCAGCTCAAAAAGTAGTTGAAAGTCTTCTTGCTACATTACCAACTTATCTTAACCACTTGAAAGAAAATAATCAGGTGCTTGTTCAAGATCTTGAACGCTTGACTAAAACCTACCTTCTTCCTGAAAGCGATGGAAATCATGTTCGTCGTCTTCAAGCAGAATTGGCTGCACTTGATACAGCAATCATGGAAGTGACAGAGGATCAAGGTGAGTCAACACAAGCCTACTCTGCTCTTGAAGAACAGTTGGAAATGCTTCAAAGCAACCTCAAGGATATTGAGGATGAGCAAATCTCTGTTAGCGAACGACTTGCGCAAATTGAAAAAGACGACCTCAATGCTCGCCAAAAAGCAAATGTCTATGTGAACCGTTTGCACACTATCAAACGTTACATGGAGAAGAGAAACTTGCCAGGTATTCCTCAAAGTTTCTTGAAACTTTTCTTTACTGCAAGTCATAACACAGAAGATTTGATGGCAGAGTTAGAACAACCGCAAGTGAATATTGAATCGGTTAAACGAATTCTTGAAGTCGCAACAAATGATATGGAAGCACTTGAAACAGAAACCTATGATATAGTTCAATATGCAACCTTGACAGAGCAACTCTTGCAATACTCAAACCGTTACCGTTCATTTGATGAGCGTATCCAAGAGGCCTTCAACGAAGCGCTTGAAATTTTTGAAAAAGAGTTTGACTACCAAGCGTCGTTTGAAAAAATTTCACAAGCCTTGGAAGTTGCTGAACCAGGGGTTACAAACCGTTTTGTAACTTCATATGAGAAAACACGTGAAGCGATTCGTTTTTAAAAATAGAAGCTTAGAAGATTTCTAAGCTTTTTTATTTTCCTAAAAAAAGACAGAATCCCTGTTTATCATTGAAATAATAGCCTCGATTTGATATGATGGAAATATGAAAAAAAATAGAGCGAAACGTGTTTCTCACGATAAAACGAGAAGGCTATTGCTTTCCCTTGTTGGAATCTTTGGAATTGCTACGATTCTATTAGGGAGTGCTATTGGTTATAAGCTACTACAAAAGCAATCTTACGAACAAAAAATTGAAGCGCTAAAAAGCGAAAAGGAGCAGCAATTCAACTCTGGTAGTCAGAAGGACCATTTCCGAAAAGGTCAAGCTGAGGTGATTGCCTACTATCCTCTGCAAGGAGAGGAAGTCATTGCGTCTGTTAGAGAAAAAATCAACCAGGATATCAAAGAAAAGCTGGAAGATAAAGAGGATTTGGTCTTTTATTATACTGAGCAGTTGGATCCTGTCTTAAAGGGAGTTGTTGCTCGTAATATCAGCAAGCAAGTCTATGATTTGTCTGCATTAAAGGTTGAAGAAAAAGAAAAGACTTCCTTAGGGAAAATTTTCTTGACTGAAGATGGGAAAGATTTTGACCTCAGTAGACTTTTCAAAGATGCAAGCAAGGCTAAGGAACTCTTACTGACTCAAATCAAATCAACTCTAGAAGATAAGAAACTTGACCAGGAAAAAATTGATCAAGTTATAAAGAGCTTCACAGACCAAGAATTGACATCTTGGAGCTTTGATTATAAGGATAGTCAAATCATCCTTTATCCTGCTAATGCTGGAGAGACTCTGGAGGAAATTGCCTTACCAATATCCAGTTTCTTTGATGTCATTGAGTCTTCTTATCTATTAGAAAAGGATGTTGAACTTTACCAAGCATACTTTGCTAAGAAAAACAAAAAGGTTGTAGCCTTAACCTTTGACGATGGTCCAAATCCTACTACAACCACGCAAGCTTTGGATACTTTAGCTAAATATGGTGTAAAAGCAACTTTCTTTGTACTTGGTAAAAACATTGCAGGTAATGAAAATCTTCTGAAACGAATGAAAACAGAGGGTCATGTTGTAGGAAATCATAGCTGGGATCATCCTGTCCTTTCTAAATTATCACTCGAAGATGCTAAAAAGCAAATCACTGATACAGAAGATTTGTTAACTCAAGTTTTAGGATCAAGCTCTAAACTAATGCGCCCACCTTATGGTGCTATTACTGATGATATTCGAAACGGCCTTGACTTAAGCTTCATCATGTGGGATGTGGATAGTTTGGACTGGAAGAGTAAAAATGAGACAGCCATTTTGACAGAGATTCAACGTCAGGTTCGCAATGGTTCCATCATCCTCATGCATGATATCCATGGTCCTTCTGTTAATTCTCTACCAAGTGTTATTGAGTATTTAAAGGGTGAAGGGTATACATTTGTGACCGTTCCTGAATTGCTCAATTCTCGCTTGAAGGCTCACGAGATCTATTATGATCGTGATCAATAATTGTTAAAATCTAAAGGAGCAAGTGTTCTGATAATCAGGATTTTGTTTCTTTAGATTTTCTTCACATAGAAAGGAAAAACGATGAAATCTTACACCCTTAATAATGGAGTTTCAATTCCTGTACTAGGATTTGGAACATGGAAAGCTGAAAATGGAGAAGTAGCCTACCAAGCCGTTTTAGAAGCCTTAAAGGCTGGTTATCGTCATATCGATACTGCAGCTATCTATAAAAATGAGGAAAGTGTTGGTCGTGCTATTCGAGATAGCGGTATTCCAAGACAAGAAATCTTTGTAACGACCAAACTCTGGAATACCAATCACAGCTATGATGAAGCTCGCCAAGCATTTGAAGAATCAATGGAAAAACTGGGATTGGATTATCTAGATTTGTACCTTATCCATTGGCCAAATCCAAAACCACTAAGAGAAAATGAGGCATGGAAAACTCGCAATGCCGATGTCTGGAGAGCGATGGAGGACCTTTACCAAGAAGGCAAAATCCGTGCTATCGGCGTTAGTAATTTCCTTCCTCATCATTTGGATGCCTTGCTTGAGACAACAAGAATCATCCCAGTGGTCAATCAGGTGCGCTTGGCACCAGGAGTTTATCAAGAGGAAGTGGTTGACTACTGTAAAGATAAAGGAATTCTCTTAGAGGCTTGGGGACCATTTGGTCAAGGAGAGTTGTTTGAACAGAAAGAAGTCCAAGAAATTGCTGCGAAGCATGGGAAATCAGTTGCTCAAATTGCCTTGGCTTGGAGTTTGGCAGAAGGATTTTTACCCCTACCTAAGTCGGTGACAGCCTCTCGCATCCAGAGTAATCTTGACTGTTTTGGAATTGAACTCAGCAAAGACGAGCGAGAAGTCTTAAAGACAATTTCAGTGACTTCGGGCGCACCTCGTGTGGATGAGATGGATTTTTAGTTTGTAAAATCGATTTATACCGAAATAACAAAGACTAGGAATTTTAAATCCTAGTCTTTTTGTGTATAAAAAATCCAAATTGTTTGTATAATAAAATAATTTTATGGATTGAAATATAGGAACGAATTTAGAAAATATTGGTTTGATGGAGCAAATAACACGAATAATAAAATTAAATAAGTAAAATATATACGTAAATATTACATTTTTGTGACAATTCAGATTTTTATGAAAATTTATGATTATTTGCGTTATAATAGGTATACTTTAAAGAAAAAGGAGATTATTTATGAATAGACGACAACGTTTTTCATTAAGGAAATACAAATTTGGTCTTGCTTCGGTTTTATTGGGAACTGCATTGGTTTTTGGAGCAAGTCAAGTCAGTGCCAATGAGCAGAGTACAGGTGAAAATCAAGCTCAAACTCAGGAAATTAAGACAGAGGTAAAAGACGATAAACACTCAAACTCTGCGACTGACCAAACCAATACTAATGGGATTGCACCTGTAGTTGGAGAGAAACAAGAAGTTGAAACTTCTAAAGAGGATGCTAGTAAACAAGATGCTAAGATAGAAGCTCCTGTTGATAAAACTGCTGAAGCTCAAGAATCTGGAAAAGATAGAGCAGTTGCAAATGAAGAAAATCAAGGCGTCGTCCAAAAAGAAACAACAGTCGATACGACTACAGCGCCTGCCACTGAGAAGGCTTCTGAGTTGGAGAAAAAAGAGGCTCCAGCAACGACAGCTCCTAAAACTACTGGAGAAACAACAACTACTGAAAAAGAACTAGAAAAAACTGAGTCTGCAAAACCCAATAGTCTTTCAAGTAATGATATCATCACAGTACCAAAAACTTGGAAGGCTGGTTACAAGGGGACAGGGACCGTTGTTGCCATAATTGACTCTGGGCTTGATTTGAATCATGAGGTTCTTCGAATTTCGGAACCGTCAAAAGCGAAATTTAAAAACAAGGAAGCCATCGAAGCAGCTAAAAAGGCTGCTGGAATCGACTACGGTAAATGGTATAGCGATAAGGTTGTCTATGCCTATGACTACTTTGACGGAACAGATAAGATCAAAGAAGCAGAAAGAACTTCTCATGGGATGCACGTAACAGGGATTGCTGCTGGAAACCCTGATAAAGAAGCACCGAATGGCGAAAAAGTTTATGGTGTGGCGCCAGAAGCCCAAGTCATGTTTATGCGTGTCTTTTCAGATCGCCAAAAGACGACAAGTTCGGCTCTTTATGTAAAGGCGATTGATGATGCAGTTGCCTTGGGAGCAGATGCTATTAATATGAGTTTGGGATCTAGCACTGGTTCTATGGTCGATGCTGGTTCTGATATTGTGGATGCCATCAAACGGGCTCGTGCCAAGGGAGTTTCTGTTCTTATCTCAGCAGGAAATAGCAATACATTCGGAAATGGCTATTCAAAACCGCTAGCCGAAAACCCAGACTATGGCTTGGTTGGAAATCCATCCACTGTTGAAGACTCAATTTCAGTTGCTTCTGTCAACAACAAAACATTGACAACAGCGGTTTTTGAAGTCAAAGGTCTAGAGGAAAATGCCGGCCTTCATAACGGAAAATTTGATTATAATCAACCTGAGTCAGATAAGGATTTTGAAAAGGGAAAAGAGTATGAATACGTCGAAGCAGGGTTAGGTCGTGAAGAAGACTTTGCGAAGTTGGATTTAACTGGGAAACTTGCCCTCATTCAGCGTGGAGCTATGAATTTTTCAGAGAAGATCAAAAATGCACGAAAACACGGTGCAGTTGGTGCATTGATCTACAATAATGTAGAAGGTGCAAACATCAATATGGCTATTGATGATGAAGCAAAGAAAATTCCTTCTGTATTTATTTCTAAACAGTATGGTGAAGCCTTAAAATCAGGAAACTACAAGATTGTTTTTAATGGTAAGATGGATAATCGCCCTTCCGATGTAGCCAATCAGCTATCTGACTTTTCAAGTTGGGGAGTGACTACCGATGGACAATTGAAACCAGATGTGACAGCTCCTGGCGGCAATATCTACTCATCCTTTAATGACAATACCTACGGTAGTATTAGCGGAACCAGTATGGCGGCTCCTCACGTTACGGGTGTTGCAGTTCTGGTTAAGGAATACCTTCAAAAACACCATCCAGAATTGACTCCTGAGCAAGTATCAGAGACTGTCAAGGCCTTGATCATGTCAACTGCAAAACCACATGTTAATAAGGACACAGGCACTTATACCTCTCCTCGTCAGCAAGGTTCTGGTATTGTGGATACAGCTGCTGCAGTGTCAACAGACCTCTATGTAACGGGTGAAAATGGTTATCCAAGCGTGACTTTAGGAAATGTTGGAGACCAATTTACTTTTAAGGTCACTGTACACAATATTTCAGATACTGACCGTACTCTCAAGATGGTAGTGAATACCAATACAGACGAGGTCCAAGATGGAAAATTCACCCTTCGACCTCGAAAACTAACGGAGACAGTCTGGCCTGAAGTGACGGTCAAAGCCCACAGCAGTCAAACAGTCACTGTTAAAGTGGATGCTCGAAAATTTGCTGCTGAACTCAGCAAACAAATGCCAAATGGCTATTTCCTTGAAGGGTTTGTTCGATTTGTAGATCCAGCAGATGATGGGGATGTTGTGAGTCTTGCATTTATGGGCTTCCGAGGAGAATTCCAAAATCTCCCTGCTGTTGAAAAACCAATTTACAATCTTGTCCGAGAAGGGAAAAATGGATTTTACACAGAAGTAGACAAGGAAAATCCTGCAGTTAACTACTCTAATGATGCTACCTATCTAGCTACCTTGCAAAATGACCTTCTAGTGTCTAAAGGTCAACGCCAAGGACGCCGAATTACCGTTCTTGGAATCGAACAAAATGCTGAAGGTAAGCATGTTCTTCAGTTGGACGAAAAAGGGAATGTCCGTATTGCCATTTCTCCAAATGATGACGGAAACAAAGACCTAGTTGAATACAAAACGGTTGCTTTGAGAAATCTGGTAAATCTTCGGGCAACAGTTTATGCGGCTACGGATACTAAGCATGAACATCCTATTTGGGAGGGCGATGCAAAGGATCTTCGTAAGAATTATTTTGATGGAGACAGTAGAAATCTGAAAAGCTATATTCTAGATAATACTGCTTGGAGAGGCCAGGATTTTGATGGGAATACTGTTGCAGATGGTTTATATGACTATGTTATCAGTTATACACCAGACGTTCCAGGAGCTAAAGAACAATACACGACCTTTAAAATTCAGATTGATACTCAAAAACCTGTCATCACAAGTGGTTATATTCGCTTTAAAGATGGAAATCAAGAATTTGTAGCTCGCAAACCAAAAGATGTGGGTCAAGGTGGTATCCTTTCAGAAAAAGTCTTCTATATCACACCATTTGACCAGAAAGGGACCATGGTTTTAACTGGGAAAGACCAGTCTGGAACTCGTGCGCTTGAGAACACCCATCTGATTAAGGCCAATGCTGACGGTAGTTATACACTTCCTAAGAATGTTGACAAGGCTAATATTTACTATCTTGTAGAGGATTATGCAGGAAATGTAGATTATATCTCACTTGCTGAACTTGTCCGCGATCAAAATAGTGGTCGAGTTAAAATTGACTTGAAGGATGCAAAAACAAATCAGGATATTGATACCCTCTACGTCTATCGAATCAAAAATAGCAAGGGACAATATGTTGATGTTGACAAGACAAAAGCGATTCATTTCTTACAATTTGGTCATTATACAGCAGAAATTTTCAGTTATGACCGAACAGAATTGAAATTTATCAGTGCCTTGTCCCAAGAGTTCGACTTGACGGAAGAAAATAGTTTCCAAACCATTACCTTCCTAGCAAATCTCCTAGAATATGCACCAGTGTCTGTTTCCTTCAACCAAGCAGTTCCAAAGACGACTACAGTAGTTTTGAAAGGAGAAGATGGGACAAGTATCACTCTTCCTGCTGAAAAATACGGTCAATACGCCTTTGGTAAGAAAGTTGCTACAGGTCGTTATACTGTAGAAGTCACCTTGCCAACTGGATATGAACTCCTTGAAGATCTCGTTTCCTTGCTCGTGAAGCCAGGTCGAAATAATGCTTTGCGTCTATCTGTTGTGTCTAAGTTGGCCTTGATTGCTGCGGTAAATCAACAAAAAGAACTGGTAGAAACGTCTCGCTACTTTAATAGTAGTGCAGATAAGAGAAAAACTTATGACCAAGCTTTCCAAGTTGCGCAGTCAGCCTTGTCAAGCAAGTTGAAACAAGAATTGATTGATGGCGTTCTCTCTAGTCTTGAGGCTGCTGGTAAAGCTTTGGATGGAAAAGATTCGAACGTTACAGCCTTGAAAGAAGCTATGAAAGCTTACTATGCAACGACTAAAACTGGACGATATGCTAATGCCAAGGAAAAAGTACGTCGAGCTTATGATCGTGCCTTCCAAGAAATTGCCTTACTAGCTGTAGATCCTAAAGTCAAACAGGATCAAATTGACCAATCTCTCATTGCTCTAGCAACAGCTAAAAGTAAACTAAATGGCAAGGCAACAGACTTCTCTAGTCTAAAGAAACTGGTCAAGGATGAACGCCTTTTCCAAGAAAAAAACGCGAGATTTATCTATGCTGACAAGAAAGAAAAAGCAGCTTATCTTTTAACTTTTAAAGAGGCACAGGAACTCCTTAAAGATCCAGGAGCGAGCCAAGAAGATGTCAAAGATGCTATTACAGCATTGAAACAAGCCAAGAGAAATCTACATGGCAAAAAACCAAAAGCGAAAAGACATCCTTAAACAGGACTTTCTGAAGCTTTACTATTAAATGAGTCTGGAACTTTGTTTTCAGACTCATTTTTGGTTTACACTAGCTAGAAAATCTGCTATAATACTAGCTAGGAAAGAAAGTCTTATGGCGTTCTTCAGCGAGCTTGGGGTAGTGGGAGCCAAGTAGAACAAGGTAAGAAACTGGCGCTTTCTGTCGTATTTTTAAAAACAATGAAGTAATAAATTAGGGTGGAACCGCGTTTCAGACGCCCCTAGGTTAAATCAACCTAGGATTGTCGGATGCGGTTCTTTTGTTTATTCAGCCTATGTGTGTAAAAGAAAGGAGAGTCGTGGATAACCTTTATCTTGTAAAAGATGATAGCCAACTAGTTGCATTTCGTGATTTTGTATTAAGAAATACTGAAAAGTTGGAGGCTTATCAATCTTTTTTAAAGAATGAACTTGCAGTCTACGATTTACCGCAAGCCATCATTTGGTCAGGTTTTAATGCTGCTACACAGATTATTAGGGAAATTCCTGTTCCTGCCTATACAAATAATAGACGAATGGTTATGACGCCTGATTTAACTGTTTGGAAAGAGCTGTATTTGTATCAGTTGATGGACTACGAGTGTTCTCAGCAAACTCAAGCAATAGAAAGTCACTATCATTCTTTATCTGAAAATTTCCTCTTACAGATTGTAGGACATGAGTTAGCTCATTGGTCGGAGCATTTTTCAGATGATTTTGATGGTTACGACTCTTACATCTGGTTTGAAGAAGGGATGGTTGAATATATTAGTCGCAAGTATTTCTTGACAGAAGAGGAATTTCAAGCGGAAAAAATTTGTAATCAATCTCTCGTAGAACTTTATCAGAAGAAGTATGGTTGGCATTCATTGAATGATTTTGGTTCCTCTACTTATGATAAGAACTATGCAAGTATTTTTTACGAATACTGGCGTAGTTTTTTGACAATAGATAAGTTGGTAGAAAATCTAGGTAGTGTACAAGCGGTCTTCGATTCTTATCATCTATGGGCAAACACAGATAAAACTCTTCCCTTATTAAATTGGTTTGTTCAGCAGAAATTAATTGAAAAAGAAATATAAAAACTAAAGGAGTATTCAATGTCTAAGAAATTAACATTTCAAGAAATTATTTTGACTTTGCAACAATTTTGGAATGACCAAGGTTGTATGCTTATGCAGGCTTATGATAATGAAAAAGGTGCGGGGACAATGAGTCCTTACACTTTCCTTCGTGCTATTGGTCCTGAGCCATGGAATGCGGCTTATGTAGAGCCATCACGTCGTCCTGCTGACGGTCGTTATGGGGAAAACCCTAACCGTCTCTACCAACACCACCAATTCCAAGTGGTTATGAAGCCATCTCCATCAAATATCCAGGAACTTTACCTTGAGTCTTTGGAAAAATTGGGTATCAACCCTTTGGAACACGATATCCGCTTCGTTGAAGATAACTGGGAAAATCCATCGACTGGTTCTGCTGGTCTCGGTTGGGAAGTTTGGCTTGATGGTATGGAAATCACTCAGTTCACTTATTTCCAACAAGTTGGTGGATTGGCAACTGGACCTGTGACTGCGGAAGTTACCTATGGTTTGGAGCGTTTGGCTTCTTACATCCAAGAAGTGGACTCTGTCTATGATATCGAGTGGGCTGATGGTGTAAAATACGGAGAAATCTTTATCCAGCCTGAGTACGAGCATTCAAAATATTCATTTGAAATTTCGGACCAAGAAATGTTGCTGGAAAACTTTGATAAGTTTGAAAAAGAAGCTGGTCGTGCCTTGGAAGAAGGCTTGGTTCACCCTGCCTATGACTATGTTCTCAAATGTTCACACACCTTTAACCTGCTTGATGCGCGTGGTGCCGTATCTGTAACAGAGCGCGCAGGCTATATCGCCCGTATCCGTAACTTAGCCCGTGTCGTAGCTAAAACCTTTGTTGCAGAACGCAAACGCCTAGGCTACCCACTTTTGGATGAAGCAACACGAGCTAAACTCCTAGCAGAAGACGCAGAATAAAGAGAGTGACGGTTTACGAAAATGGGCGAACAGAGTGAGCCTTGATCCAGTTGCCGCAGTGATGAAGGTATCCTTAGTGAAGCTAAGGATACTAGGCAAAATTGGAGACTTTCGGCTCCAATTTTAGCAATGAAACAACGAAGTTGGTTGCTTGCGTGCCAATCACATAAGGCAAACTGGAAAATAAAAAGATACTTTTCGGAGAAAAAACATGACAAAAAACTTATTAGTAGAACTCGGTCTTGAAGAGTTACCAGCCTACGTAGTAACTCCAAGCGAAAAACAACTAGGTGAAAAAATGGCAGCCTTCCTCAAGGAAAACCACCTGTCTTTTGAAGCTATTCAAACCTTCTCAACACCACGTCGTTTGGCTGTTCGTGTGACTGGTCTTGCAGACAAACAGTCTGATTTGACAGAAGATTTCAAGGGTCCAGCAAAGAAAATCGCCTTGGATAGTGATGGAAACTTCACCAAAGCAGCTCAAGGATTCGTCCGTGGAAAAGGGTTGACAGTTGAAGATATTGAATTCCGTGAAATCAAGGGTGAAGAATATGTCTATGTTACCAAGGAAGAAGTGGGGCAACCAGTTGAAGCCATTGTTCCAGGTGTAGTAGGCGTCTTGAAGTCACTGACATTCCCTGTCAGCATGCACTGGGCTAACAACACCTTTGAATACATCCGCCCTGTACACACTTTGACAGTTCTCTTGGACGAGCAAGAGTTTGACTTGGATTTCCTTGATATCAAGGGCGATCGTGTGAGTCGCGGTCATCGTTTCTTGGGACAAGAAACCAAGATTCAGTCAGCATTGAGCTACGAAGAAGATCTTCGTAAGCAGTTTGTAATCGCAGATCCACGTGAACGTGAGCAAATGATTGTTGACCAAATAAAGGCCATCGAAGCTGAGCATGGTGTACGTATCGAAATTGATGCTGATTTGCTCAATGAAGTCTTGAACTTGGTTGAATACCCAACTGCCTTCATGGGAAGTTTTGATGCCAAATACCTTGAAGTTCCAGAAGAAGTTTTGGTGACTTCGATGAAAGAACACCAACGTTACTTTGTTGTTCGTGATCAAGACGGTAAACTCTTACCAAACTTCATTTCAGTTCGTAACGGAAACGCAGAGCATTTGGGAAATGTCATCAAGGGAAATGAAAAAGTTTTAGTTGCGCGTTTGGAAGACGGAGAATTCTTCTGGCGTGAAGACCAAAAATTGGTGATTTCTGACCTTGTCGAAAAATTAAACAATGTCACCTTCCACGAAAAGATTGGTTCCCTTCGTGAACACATGATTCGTACGGGGCAGATTGCCATTCTCTTGGCAGAAAAAGCTGGTTTGTCAGTGGATGAAACAGTTGATCTAGCGCGTGCAGCAGCCATTTACAAGTTTGACTTGTTGACGGGTATGGTTGGTGAGTTTGATGAACTCCAAGGAATTATGGGAGAGAAATATGCTCTTCTTGCTGGGGAAACTCCAGCAGTCGCAGCAGCCATTCGTGAACACTACATGCCGACATCTGCTGACGGAGAACTTCCAGAGAGCAAGGTTGGGGCAGTTCTAGCCATTGCAGACAAATTGGATACGATTTTGAGTTTCTTCTCAGTAGGCTTGATTCCATCAGGTTCTAATGACCCTTACGCTCTTCGTCGTGCGACTCAAGGTGTAGTTCGTATCTTGGATGCTTTTGGTTGGCACATTGCTATGAATGAGCTGATTGATAGCCTTTATAATTTGAAATTCGACAGTTTGACTTATGAAAATAAAGCAGAGGTCATGGACTTTATCAAGGCTCGTGTTGATAAGATGATGGGTTCTACTCCAAAAGATATCAAGGAAGCGGTCCTTGCAAGTTCGAACTTTGTTGTGGCAGATATGCTAGAAGCGGCAAGTGCTCTCGTAGAAGCAGGCAAGAAAGAAGATTTCAAATCGTCTGTCGAATCCCTCTCACGTGCTTTCAACCTGGCTGAAAAAGCCGAAGGAACTGATACTGTTGATCCTGCTCTCTTTGAGAATGAAGAAGAGAAAGCCTTGGCAGAGGCAGTAGAATCATTAGTTTTATCAGGAACTGCAAGTCAGCAATTAGAACAACTCTTTGCGCTTAGCCCAGTTATTGATGCTTTCTTTGAAAATACTATGGTAATGACCGACAATCAAGATATTCGTCAAAATCGTTTGGCAATCTTAGCGCAATTAACCAAGAAAGCAGCTAAACTTGCACGTTTCAACCAAATTAATACTAAATAAACTCAGTCAAACGGACTGTATCTTATCACAAAGGAGAAGAAATGGACCCGAAAAAAATCGCTCGTATCAATGAGCTTGCTAAAAAGAAAAAAACAGAAGGCTTAACTTCTGCTGAAAAAGTGGAACAAGCTAAACTTCGTGAGGAGTACATCGAAGGCTATCGTCGTTCTGTTCGTCACCACGTCGAGGGAATAAAAATTGTGGACGAGGAAGGAAATGACGTCACACCAGAAAAACTACGTCAGGTACAACGTGAAAAAGGTTTACACGGCCGTAGTTTAGATGATCCTAACTCATAAAACGAAAGGGGGTTGTAGATGATTTACAAGCCCCTTTTCTGTTGAAATAAAAAAGAAGGAGCCAAATGGCTCCTTTTTGGTTTCTTAGTTGCTTGCACCAGAAGTAGCGTCTGCGTCACCACCGTGGCTTCTAGCGTCACCTGAATCAGAAGCGCCAGAAGTAGCATCAGCGTCTCCATGACCTCCAGCAGCAGGAGCGAAAGGTCCGCTACCACCCACCAAACGTTGACCCGTTTCTTTTAGGTACCAGTCAAGCCATGGTTGGAAGTTAAAGACAATTTCATTGATTCCAGCGTATGATCCATCAGGATAGTACATTGCTTGGTAGTTGTGGGTGTTGATGACACCTGCTGGAGAACCCGGAACGATCGTACGAACGTATTCTTGGTTTCCGTTGCGAAGTGTTCCGATAACCCACTCTACGTTCTTCATACGTGCTGGTGGAAGAGAACCATGAACAGTCGACATACGGCTACCTGATTGAGGTGGTACACGTTTAGCGAACATAGTGTCTGGATCTTGGTGAGCGTTGTTGTAGTAGAGGAATTGGTTGTTGTCGTCAGCGTATGTCAATTCAAATGGCATAGCTTTCAAGAACATATCAATTTGGTTAACGGTCAAGATACCGTGGTCCAATTTGACATAGGTATCACCAGAAACAGCGCCAGTGATTGCTGCAACTTTTTCTACCCATTCTGGATCGTCAGGATCAACTTCTGTAATGGTTGTAGCAATTGGTTTTCCACAATCCAAGTCTTCTGGTTCGATTGGTTTTGGTTTTTTCAATTTCGAAACGACTCCTACGTATTTTACAAAGTTATCTAAGCAAGTTTCAAGGAATTTAACAGTGCCTTCGTTGGTGATATTTCCGTTGTTATCAAAAGCTTCTTTGGCTTTACCAAGAAGGAACTCATTTCCTGGAAGTGTGTAGGCATTGACACCTGGAGCGTCAAGTATCTTACGAAGGTGAACTTGGGCACGTGATGTTCCTTGGTCATAGTATGATGCACCCACAATCATAACAGGTTTGTTTTCAAATGGATGAACTTCGTATGAAAGCCATTCAAGTACAGATTTAAGTGAAGCTGAGATAGTGTGGTTGTGCTCAGGAGTAGCGATAATAACACCATCAGCACGTGTAATCTTGTTATACAAGAAACGCAATTGGAAGCTTTCGTCCCATTTTTCGTCTTGGTTAAACATTGGAACTTCGTCGATTTCAAGGACTTCTAATTCAAATTTGAATTTGAAATTGCGACGAATAAATTCCAAGAGTTTGCGGTTATATGATTGATCGTAGTTTGATCCAACAAGTCCAACAAATTTCATTCTTTCGGTCTCCTATCTTACAAATTTTCCCAGTCAAATTCTTCAGCATCTTTGCGAAGCAATTCTTGTGCATTGCGCAATTTTTCAGTAATTTTCACAAAGATACGGAAGTCATCAAAGATGGCATCCAATTTCTTGATGACGTCAAGGTCAACCAAGTCGCCACTTGGGTTAAATGCTTGAAGAGAGTGTGAAAGCAAGAATTCATCTGGTAGAACATTTGCCTTGATTTCAGGAGCATTCAAGATTTGACGAAGTTGCAATTGGGCACGAGATGAACCAAGTGTACCATAGGAAGCACCAGTGATCATGATTGGTTTGTTCAAAAGTGGGTAGATACCGTAAGATAGCCAAGCAAGAGCGCTCATCAAAACTGCAGGGATAGAGTGGTCGTACTCAGGAGTACCGATAATCACACCATCAGCCTCTTCAATTTTAGCTGCAATCTCAAGAATTTCAGCTGGAAGTTGCTTATCTGCAGGTTTGTTGAAAACAGGGATATCCTTGATTTCAACGAGTTCAATTTCAGCTTTATCAGCAAAGTGTTTTTGCATGTATTGGAGCAATTGGCGGTTTGTAGAACGTTTAGAGTTCGTTCCAACAATGGCAGTAAGTTTTAGCATGAGATTTCCTTTCTCTTTTTACATAATACAATTTTGAAGGCCTGAAGAACATGCAAGGCGTCCCTCTTTGTCGATGAGGATGGCTTCAATACCATCTATATTTTCGACTTGCCAGAGGATAGAAGCGCTTCGTTCTCCGAAAAGGCGTGTTGTCCATATCTCACCATCAACGGATTTATCAGAGACAATCGTTAGGCTAGCGAGATCGGTTTCGACAGGAAATCCTGTCTCACTATCAAAGATATGGTGATAGTCTTTTCCATCTACTGTCAGGTGGCGTTCATAGATACCTGAAGTGACAACGGATTTGTTAGAAGCAGGGATCGTTAGGAGATGATTGCCACGAGGATTTCGCGGATCTTGAATCCCAATCTGCCAGGCATTCCCTTCTTTGGCTTGGTTATTCCCGATGGTGAGGATATTTCCTCCGAGATTAATCAAGGCAGAGGTGACACCGTGTTCTTTCAAATACTGGGCAACCTTATCTGCACTATAGCCCTTGGCTAAGCAACCTAAATCAAGCTTCATTCCTTTTTTCTCTAAAAAGACAGTAGAGCTAGTCGGATCCAACTTGATAAAATGCGGGTCAACTAGAGATAAGACAGCTTCGATTTCTTTAGAGTCTGGAAGCCGTGCATCTGCAAATCCGATTCGCCAGGTTTGAATCAAGGGGCCAATGCTGATATTGAGATGGCTAGATGGAGCTAGGCTATGCTCTAACCCAAGAGCAATCAGTTCAAATAAGTCAGGATGGACCTTAACAGGTTTGATTCCAGCCTGGTAGTTGATTTCCATCAGTTCGGATTCTTGACTGTTGGCGTTAAAGCGGTATTCGAGCTCTTTGAGCAAATCAAAGGCTCCTTGAAGTAGGCAATCAGCCTGTTCATCTACTAATGAAATCGTGATAGTTGTTCCCATTAGCCGTTCAGAACGTGAATGAAGAGGCAAGCTACCAGCTCCTTTCTCTTTATAGGAAATCATTCAATATAAGGTCGTTAAAGAAAAATTAAACCCCTTACATTTTCTTTCCATGTATCTAGCATATCATAAAGTCAGCGTTTTCACAAATGAATTTTGACAAAAAGTCAAGAAATATGCTCAAAATTAATATGAAAACGATAGAAAAATAAGGTTTGTTAATATTAAGTGTATTTTTTTCTGAAAAAAAGAGAATTCTGAGCAAATACCTTGTAAACGCTAACAGTAAATGATATACTAGAAAGGTAAATCAAAAATTAAAGGTAGGAATTTTTCTATGAGTAAAATCGTTGTAGTTGGTGCTAACCACGCTGGTACAGCTTGTATTAATACGATGTTGGACAACTTCGGACATGAGAACGAAATCGTAGTGTTTGACCAAAACTCAAATATTTCATTCCTTGGTTGTGGAATGGCGCTTTGGATCGGGGAACAAATTGATGGCCCAGAAGGTCTCTTCTACTCTGATAAAGAAAAGTTGGAAGCAAAAGGTGCTAAAGTTTACATGAACTCACCAGTTCTTTCAATTGACTACGATAACAAAGTTGTGACTGCAGAAGTTGAAGGTAAAGAACACAAAGAGTCTTATGACAAATTGATCTTTGCAACTGGTTCAACTCCAATCTTGCCTCCAATCGAAGGTGTTGAAATCGTTAAGGGCAACCGCGAATTCAAAGCAACTCTTGAAAATGTACAATTTGTTAAATTGTACCAAAACGCTGAAGAAGTTATTGAAAAACTTGAAGACAAGAGCAAACACCTTGAGCGCATTGCCGTTGTTGGTGGTGGTTACATCGGTGTAGAACTTGCCGAAGCTTTCGAGCGTCTTGGAAAAGAAGTGGTGCTTGTCGATATCGTAGACACTGTCTTGAACGGTTACTATGATAAAGATTTTACACAAATGATGGCGAAGAACTTGGAAGACCACAACATCCGCTTGGCTCTTGGTCAAACAGTTAAAGCCATCCAAGGTGATGGAAAAGTTGAACGCTTGGTAACAGACAAAGAAACATTTGATGTAGATATGGTGGTTCTTGCTGTTGGTTTCCGTCCAAACACAGCTCTTGCTGACGGTAAGATTGAACTTTTCCGCAATGGTGCCTTCCTTGTAGATAAGAAACAAGAAACATCTATCCCAGGTGTATACGCTGTTGGTGACTGCGCAACTGTTTATGACAATGCTCGTAAAGATACAAGCTACATCGCTCTTGCATCTAACGCTGTACGTACTGGTATCGTTGGTGCTTATAACGCTTGTGGACATGAATTGGAAGGAATCGGAGTTCAAGGATCAAACGGTATCTCTATCTACGGTCTTCACATGGTTTCAACTGGTTTGACTCTTGAAAAAGCCAAAGCTGCAGGCTATAATGCAACTGAAACTGGCTTTAACGATCTTCAAAAACCAGAATTTATCAAACATGACAACCACGAAGTTGCCATCAAGATTGTCTTTGACAAAGACAGCCGCGAAATCCTTGGTGCACAAATGGTGTCACATGATGCTGCTATCAGTATGGGAATCCACATGTTCTCACTTGCTATCCAAGAGCATGTAACCATTGATAAATTGGCTTTGACAGACCTATTCTTCTTGCCACATTTCAACAAACCATACAATTACATCACAATGGCTGCACTTACAGCTGAAAAATAAAATTTGATGAACTATCTGGCCTTAAGTTAAGGTCAGATAGTTTTTTTAATCCATCTGTACCCAGACAATTATTGTTTTTCTATCTTGTACTTCATTCTAATCTGGCTTAAAATGAAATGGTAGCTACCAATACAAATGATGAGGATTAAGAAATGACTGAAAATCGTTATGAACTAAATAAAAACTTGGCACAGATGCTCAAAGGTGGGGTTATCATGGACGTTCAGAACCCTGAACAGGCTCGTATCGCAGAGGCTGCTGGTGCGGCAGCTGTTATGGCCTTGGAACGGATTCCAGCTGATATTCGTGCAGCTGGTGGAGTTTCTCGTATGAGTGATCCAAAGATGATTAAGGAAATCCAAGAAGCGGTCAGTATTCCAGTGATGGCCAAGGTCAGAATCGGGCATTTTGTTGAAGCTCAGATTTTAGAGGCTATTGAGATTGACTATATCGATGAGAGTGAAGTGCTGTCTCCAGCAGACGATCGTTTCCATGTGGACAAGAAAGAATTCCAAGTTCCTTTTGTCTGTGGAGCTAAGGATTTGGGTGAAGCCTTGCGTCGTATCGCTGAGGGAGCTTCCATGATTCGGACAAAAGGAGAACCGGGTACAGGAGATATCGTCCAAGCCGTTCGCCATATGCGTATGATGAATCAAGAAATTCGCCGCATTCAAAACCTCCGTGAAGATGAGCTCTATGTGGCTGCCAAGGACTTGCAAGTCCCTGTTGAATTAGTCCAATACGTCCACCAACATGGAAAATTACCAGTTGTCAACTTCGCAGCCGGAGGTGTGGCAACACCAGCAGATGCTGCGTTAATGATGCAATTGGGGGCAGAGGGCGTCTTTGTCGGTTCAGGTATTTTCAAGTCAGGCGATCCTGTTAAACGAGCAAGTGCTATTGTTAAAGCCGTAACCAACTACCAAAATCCTCAAATTTTGGCTCAAATCTCTGAAGACCTAGGGGAAGCTATGGTTGGAATTAATGAGAATGAAATCCAAATTCTCATGGCTGAGCGAGGAAAATAGATGAAAATTGGAATATTGGCCTTGCAAGGTGCCTTTGCAGAACATGCAAAAGTGTTAGATGAATTAGGAGTCACTAGTGTTGAAATCAGAAATCTAGAGGATTTTCAGCAACATCAGAGTGACTTGTCCGGCTTGATATTACCTGGCGGTGAGTCTACAACCATGGGCAAGCTCTTGCGTGACCAGCAAATGTTGCTTCCTCTAAGAGAAGCTATTCTCAATGGCTTACCAGTCTTTGGAACTTGTGCGGGCTTAATCTTGCTAGCTAAGGAAATCACTTCTCAGGAAGAAAGTCATCTAGCGACTATGGACATAGTAGTTGAGCGTAATGCCTATGGGCGCCAACTAGGAAGCTTCTATACAGAGGCAGAATGTAAGGGAGTCGGTCAGATTCCCATGACTTTTATCCGTGGACCGATTATCAGTAGTGTTGGAGAGGGTGTAGAAATTCTAGCAACAGTTGATAATCAAATCGTTGCTGCGCAAGAACAGAATATGCTGGTAACCTCTTTTCATCCAGAATTGACAGATGATGCTCGCTTGCACCAGTACTTTATCAATATGTGTAAAGAAAAAAGTTGAGAAAAGATTCTCAACTTTTTTACATGTAATAAACAATGGCAATATATTGGAGTGCAGACGCAGCTAGGATAAAGAGATGCCAAATCATGTGGAAATAAGGTTTTTTCTTAGCGTAAAATCCAGCTCCAACTGTATAACAGAGTCCGCCAGTTACCATGAGACTCCAGAAAATTGGTGTTGTTTGACTGATAATGGCAGGAATGATAGCCAGAACCAACCAGCCCATAATCAGGTAAAGGGCAAGGCTGAATTTCTCATTGACCTTTTTAGCAAAGATTTTATAGAGGATGCCAAAGATGGTCGTTCCCCACTGAATGGCAATGATCAGATAGCCAAACCAGTTATTCATCAAAGTCAATACGACCGGCGTATAAGAGCCTGCGATAGCCACGTAAATCATAGAATGGTCGATGATTCGCAAGACGTATTTGTGGGTCGAACCATAGGCCATAGAATGGTAAATGGTTGACGAAAGAAACATGAGAAAGAGACTGATAACAAAGATTGAAACACCAAAAGATGATAAAAATCCGTGTGCTTCATAACTATAGGTGGATGAAATGGGGAGTAAGATGAGCATGATAACTGCACCCACAGCATGGGTCACACTATTGGCGATTTCTTCTCCAAAACTGAGTTTTTTACTGAGTTTTAAGCTGGTATTCATTGGATTTCCTCCTCTTCTTTACTAAGGATTAAGTCTAGAGTTTGATGATAGAGTTTAACAGTTTGGCAGCTGGTTTGAATAATAGGATTCTCTGGATCGATCCCATGGTTCATGTAGTCCACAAAAGCATCGTAGAGCTGGTCTGAGCTTGCATAAGTGTGTAGAGTATTCAGTGTCTGAGCGATTTCTTGGATCGAAAAGACAGATTTGAGAGTAGTGATAGCAATCAAACGTGCAATCTGTTTGCGTTGGTATTTTTTCTTGTCTGGCTTTGTCAGGTAACCATGTTTGACATAGTTATTGACCATAGATGCGGTTAGGCCCTTTTCTTTATCTGGAGAGATAGGGGCGCAGACTTGATTGACATAAAGTAAAACCTGATCCAGATAGAGGTCAATGATTGGAATGTCTTCCCATTTTGGGTAGGAAAAGTTAGAATTCATTTCCAACTCCTTTTTATCTAGTTTTGATAACTAGATTATAAAATAATAAAAAACAAAAGTCAAGTTTCAACTGCTTGTAGAAAGCTTTAAATTATGCTATGATGAGAGAAACTAGTTAGAAATGAGGGGAAAAGATGGAGATTCGTTTAGCTTTTCCAAACGAAGTAGATGCGATTATGAAGGTGATGGAGGATGCTAAAAAGTGCTTAGCTGAGTCTGGTAGTGACCAGTGGCAAAATGGCTATCCAAATATCGACATCATTATCGATGATATCATCTCAGGTCAAGCCTATGTGGCCTTGGAAGAAGGAGAACTACTAGCCTATGCTGCTGTGACTAAGAGTCCAGAGAAAGCCTATGAAGCCATTTATGAAGGAAGTTGGCAGGGGGGAGAATCAGAATATCTGGTCTTTCACCGTATCGCTGTGGCAGCAGATGTCCAAGGACAAGGTGTTGCTCAGACTTTCCTAGAAGGATTGATTGAAGGATTTGATTACCTAGATTTTCGTTCAGATACGCATGCAGAAAACAAGGCCATGCAGCATATCTTTGAAAAACTTGGATTTAGTCAGGTCGGTAAGGTTCCAGTTGATGGAGAACGTTTGGCCTATCAGAAATTAAAAAAATGAAGCAGAAAAAGTACGCAAAAATGCTCTACCCGTCGCCAATTGGAACCTTATCCTTAGTTGCTGACGAGCAATATCTGTATGGAATTTGGGTACAGGACCAAACTCATTTTGAGAGGGGATTAGGAGACGAAACGATAGAAGAAGTTACTAGCCATCCTGTCCTAGACCAGGTTATTTCCTATTTAGATACCTATTTTGAAGGCAGTGTTCAGGATTTATCTGACTTACCTCTGGCTCCTATTGGAACAGATTTTGAAAAGCGGGTCTGGGCTTACTTACAGGCCATTCCTTATGGTCAAACAGTAACTTACGGACAAATAGCTCAAGACTTGCAAGTGGCTTCTGCCCAAGCGATTGGCGGAGCAGTGGGGCGTAATCCTTGGTCCATCCTCGTACCCTGTCATCGTGTGCTGGGGTCAGGCAATCGTCTGACAGGCTATGCATCGGGAGTCGAAAAGAAAGCCTGGCTCTTGCAACATGAAGGTGCAGCATTTCAAGAAAATAAAAAATAGAAAGAAAAGAAGATGTTAGAATTTATCGAATACCCAAAATGTTCAACTTGTAAGAAAGCAAAAAATGAACTAGACCAACTCGGTGTGAACTATAAAGCTGTCCACATCGTAGAAGAAACACCAAGTGAAGACGTCATTTTGGACTGGTTGGAAACTTCCGGTTTTGAAGTGAAACAATTTTTCAATACTAGCGGGATCAAATACCGTGAACTGGGCTTGAAAGATAAGGTGGGAAGTTTGTCAAAACAAGAAGCAGCCAAGCTTCTAGCGAGTGATGGTATGTTATTGAAACGTCCAATTTTGGTGGAGAATGGTGCTGTTAAACAAATTGGCTATAGAAAAACCTATGAGGACTTAGGTTTGAGATAGTTTTTATTTATCTCCTTGATAGGTAAAATATATAGCCTCCCTGTTTTAAAGTGTGATAAACTAGAAGATAGACAAAGTCTGAGCAGCCCGTAGCAAATAATTTGCTTGCGCGCAGAAGTATGATAGAATGAATCATTATCAGGAGAGGATGTTTTTATGACTGTTACAACATTTTTAGCATCAGATTGGTACCAAAGTTTGATGCAATTCATTCCGGATGGTAAGCTCTTTAGTTTGCGTTCGGTCTTTGATGGAATTCCAAGGATTGTCCAACAATTGCCTACAACCTTGATGTTGACGCTTGGAGGTGCACTCTTTGGTTTGCTACTTGCCCTAATTTTTGCCATTGTTAAGATCAATCGTGTTAGGATTTTATATCCCTTGCAAGCCTTTTTCGTTAGCTTCTTAAAAGGTACCCCAATCCTAGTTCAACTTATGTTGACCTACTATGGAATTCCTTTGTTACTGAAAGCTATCAACCAACAATGGGGCACTGGTCTCAATATCAATGCGATTCCAGCAGCACTTTTTGCGATTGTGGCCTTTGCTTTTAATGAGGCGGCTTATGCAAGTGAAACGATTCGTGCAGCCATCCTTTCTGTTAATCCCGGTGAAATTGAGGCGGCACGCAGTTTGGGTATGACGCGAGCTCAAGTTTACCGTCGCGTGATTATTCCAAATGCGGCGGTAGTTGCGACACCGACTTTGATCAACTCCCTTATCGGTTTGACTAAGGGAACTTCTCTAGCCTTTAGTGCAGGTGTTGTGGAGGTCTTTGCCCAAGCTCAGATTTTAGGTGGAGCTGATTATCGCTATTTTGAACGTTTCATCTCCGTAGCCCTTGTCTATTGGGTAGTCAATATCGGAATTGAAAGCCTCGGCCGTTTCATCGAGAGAAAAATGGCTATCTCAGCACCGGATACAGTGTCTACAGATGTGAAAGGAGACCTTCGTTAATGATTAAGATTTCGAATTTAAGCAAATCCTTTTCAGGACAGACAGTCTTGAATCATCTGAACTTGGATATTCAAAAAGGTGAGGTAGTGGCTTTGATTGGTTCATCTGGAGCTGGGAAATCAACCTTTCTTCGTAGTTTGAACTACCTTGAAACTCCAGATAGTGGAACGATTCAGATTGACAATTTTAAAGTTGATTTTTCGCAGATTAGCCAAGAAGAAATCCTAACCCTTCGTCGCAAGTTGTCTATGGTTTTCCAACAGTTTAATTTATTTGAACGCCGAACTGCTCTTGACAATGTCAAGGAAGGTTTGGTTGTCGTTAAAAAATTATCGGACGAGGAAGCAACAAAAATCGCTAAGGAAGAGTTGGCCAAGGTTGGTCTTTCTGACCGTGAAAACCATTATCCTCGCCACTTATCAGGTGGACAGAAGCAACGGGTTGCCCTCGCGCGTGCGCTTGCTATGAAACCAGATGTCTTGCTCTTGGACGAACCCACTTCAGCCCTCGACCCAGAATTGGTCGGTGAGGTAGAGAAGTCTATTGCAGATGCTGCCAAGTCAGGTCAGACCATGATTTTGGTCAGTCACGATATGTCTTTTGTAGCCCAAGTGGCAGACAAGGTTTTATTCCTAGATAAAGGGAAAATCATCGAGTCTGGCACACCGGATGAAATCATCAATCATCCGAAAGAAGAACGAACAAAAGAATTCTTCGCTAGTTACAAACGGACTTATATTTGATATAATAGAAAAAGGAAAACTCAGTTAGTTGGACTAGCTGAGTTTACTCTTTAAAAAAGATAGAAACGAGAGAGATCATGCTACTGCATTTATTTTCTTTATATTTCGAGAGTTTGATCTTAACGACCATCCTTGTCGTGATTTTTCTGGGGATTTGGATTGGATTGAGAGCCATGTCTGGTGTGGACAAGACAGCTAAGGCTCGCCAAGCTCATCTCTATGATATGATTATGATTGGAGTTTTGGTCGTTCCGGTGTTATCCTTTGCCGTCATGAGTTTGCTTTTGGTTTTCAAGGCATAATCCTTGCGTGACTAGCAAGAATGAGTTAGAATAAAGATAGTTACAACAAGAAAGAAGGAATCGAAATGTACGATACGATTATTGTCGGTGCTGGACCTGCGGGAATGACCGCTGCCTTATATGCTGCTCGCAGCAATCTGAAAGTGGCTTTGATTGAAGGTGGTCTGCCAGGAGGGCAAATGAATAACACATCTGACATTGAAAACTATCCAGGTTATGCCAACATCAGTGGACCTGAATTGGCTGAAAAGATGTTTGAACCACTTGAAAACCTTGGAGTGGAGCATCTTTATGGCTATGTTGAAAATATTGAAGATCAGGGTGACTTTAAGAAGGTAATCACTGATGATCAAGTTTACGAAACACGTACTGTCATCGTGGCAACTGGGTCAAAACACCGTCTTTTGGGGGTTCCTGGAGAAGAAGAACTGAACAGTCGTGGTGTTTCTTACTGTGCCGTATGTGATGGAGCCTTTTTCCGTGACCAAGACTTGCTCGTAGTTGGTGGTGGAGATTCAGCGGTAGAAGAAGCTCTGTTCTTAACTCGCTTTGCCAAGACTGTCACTATTGTTCACCGTCGAGATGAACTTCGTGCCCAAAAGGTTTTGCAAGACCGTGCTTTTGCAAATGAGAAAGTCAACTTTATCTGGGATTCTGTTGTCAAGGAAATCAAAGGTGAAAACCGAGTAGAATCTGTCGTATTTGAAAATGTAAAAACGGGTCAAGTGACAGAGCAAGCCTTCGGTGGTGTCTTTATCTATGTCGGTTTGGATCCTGTTAGCGATTTTGTTAAAGAATTGAATATTCAAGACCAGGCAGGCTGGATTGTGACAGATAATCACATGAAAACTGCCGTTAACGGTATCTTTGCAGTTGGAGATGTTCGCCAAAAAGATCTTCGCCAAGTGACAACAGCAGTTGGAGATGGGGCTATTGCTGGTCAAGAAGCTTACAAATTTATTACAGAACATAGTTAAGAAAAAAGTTTCCAATCAAGTGATTGGAAACTTTTTTTATAGTCTGTTTCGGAAAACTTCGTACATGAGAATGGCTGCAGCAACACTGGCATTGAGGCTTTGAACATGCCCATTCATGGGAATGGTAATCATTTCATCGACCTGTTTTTTGATGTTGCTGGAGATGCCTTTTCCTTCATTTCCGATGATGAGGGCGATTTTCCCTTTTGTATTCCACTTGTGGCAAGGGGTACCGTTCATATCCGTTCCAAAGGTCCAGAAGCCTTCATCCTTGAGTTTGTCTAGGGTTTGACTGAGGTTGGTCACTCGCGCAATCGGTACATGCTCAATAGCACCTGTGGCCGTTTTGGCAACGACAGGAGTCACTCCGACAGCACGGTGCTTGGGAATGATGACACCTGAAACATTGGTCGCATCAGCTGTTCGCAAGATTGAACCCAGATTATGAGGGTCAGTTAGACCATCCAGAATCAATAAAAGTGGATTTTCTTCTTGACGTGTTTTTGCAAGGATGTGATCCAGCTCGCTATAGGCAAATTCGGATACTCGTAGAACAAAACCTTGGTGGACAGCGCCTTCGGTCATCTCAGACAGGGATTTTTTTGAAGTCCAAGAAATGGATACCCTCTTTTCTGTAGCTAGTTCCTTGACTTTCTCAACATTCTTACCCCTTAGATCTTCTTGGAGGTAGAGTTTATTTCCAGTGTTTGCAAGGAGGGCTTCTGTGACGGCGTGGACGCCATAGACAATATCATTTGTTTTCATGCCTCTATTATAACACAAAACCCCGTCTTGCAACGGGATTTTCTTTATTCCAGAATCAGTAAACCATCTTTAACAGCAAATGGATCTTTTTCATTGATACGATCGTAAAACATGATTCCGTTTAGATGATCAATTTCATGTTGGACAACGATAGAGTTGTAACCTTTGAGCTTGATACGGTGTTTTTCGCCGTCCTTGTCAAAGTAATCAACAGTGACGCGGGCATGGCGAATAACATAGCCAGGTACGTTTCGGTCAACAGAAAGGCAACCTTCTCCTTCGCCAAGAGCAGCATCTTGAACAGAGTGAGAGACGATTTTTGGATTGTACATAACAGCTTGCAGGTCGTAGGCTTCCTGTGGAGTTTCACCTTCTTCCACAATATTGGGAACTAAAACAGCGATAATGCGTTTTGAGATATCCAGCTGGGGAGCGGCCAATCCAACTCCACCGCGGAGCCCCATCTTTTCAGCCATAACAGGATCTTGGGAATGTTTGAGGAATTGCATCATCTTTTCACCAAGGATGATTTCCTGGTCAGACAGTGGGAAAGTAACTTCCTCAGCAACTGCGCGAAGAGTTGGATTCCCCTCGCGGATAATATCGTTCATATCAATTAAGTGAGCAGCTTTTGTAATACGTTCTATTGCAGACATTTTCTCTCCTTTCATTACCTCTACATGATAACACAAAATAGGCGAGAAAGAAAGTCGCAGAAGTTCCTAAAAAATAATATAATAAACGGTATTCCTCTTTTGTCTGTGGTATAATAAAAGAAAAGACTTGCACCAAAAAGCAAGGGGGAATAAAGATGGAAAAGCGACAAGATAGACGATCTCATGGACCTGTTGATGGATTGTTGGAGAAAAGTATTGGTTTCTTTCAGAATTATAAATCCTGGACCAATGCTCAGTTTATTATTGTGTTACTGCTTGCAGTTGCCTTGTCCATGGGGGGGAACTTGTTAGTTCGAGCAGTACAAGGCAACAAGGGAACGAGTCCTAGTAGTCAAACAGTTGATTCTACAAGTACATCTGGTCAATCCAAGGAAAATGATTCTGACGAAAAGACAGCCCGTATCATGGCAAACGGTGATCTTCTTTATCATATCCCTATCTACCGAACAGCTCTAAAAGAAGATGGGACTTATGATTTCCATGAAAATTTTGAGTATGTAAAACCCTGGCTCAAACAAGCGGATTTGGTGATTGGTGACTTTGAAGGAACGGTGAACAAGGACCACTACTTGGCAGGTTATCCTCTCTTTAATGCACCAGGGGAAGTCATGGATGCGATCAAGGATGCAGGCTACCAAGTTCTAGACTTGGCTCATAATCATATTTTGGATTCTCAAATTGAGGGAGTGGTTTCAACGGCTCAAGCTATTGAAAAGGCTGGAATGACACCCATCGGAGTCTACACGCATGAATCCCGAGACCAAGCACCTATAGTCATCAAGGAAGTCAATGGTATCAAGGTAGCTCTCCTAGCCTATTCCTACGGTTTTAATGGCATTGAGCAGTATATCTCTCAAGAGGACTATAATCGCTATCTTTCTGATCTGAATGAAGATAAGATGAAGGCAGAAATTGAACGAGCTGAGAAGGAAGCGGATATTACTGTCATCATGCCTCAGATGGGAATTGAGTACCAGCTAGAACCGACGGAAGAACAGAAAACACTGTACCACAAGATGATTGACTGGGGAGCAGATATTATCTTTGGAGGGCATCCTCACGTCGTTGAACCTACTGAAACAGTTGAAAAAGATGGTGACAAAAAACTGATTATCTACTCCATGGGGAATTTCCTCTCAAATCAACGCATTGAAACCATGCAAGATGAGGAAAATGCCAAGTGGACGGAGCGCGGTGTTCTCATGGATGTGACCATTAAGAAAAAAGATGGAAAGACAAGGATTGAAACGGCCAAAGCGCATCCTACTTGGGTCAATCGAACACCCAAAGGAACTTACTCTCCAGAAGGCTATCCGCTCTTCCTCTATCAGACCTATATCCTAGAGGACTTCATTGAAGGAGGACCTTACCGTGAGCAGTTGGATGAGGCGACCAAGGAACGAATTGACACAGCCTATAAAGAAATGAATGAACATGTGGGGTTGAAGTGGTAGGCACTCGCCCTAAAGGAGACGAGATGACGATTAAACTCATTGCAACAGATATGGATGGAACCTTGCTGGATCCAAGAGGCCAACTGGACCTGCCACGTCTAGAAAAGATTTTAGACCAATTAGATGAACGAGGTATCCGTTTTGTCATTGCGACAGGGAATGAAGTCCATCGGATGAGGCAATTATTAGAACACTTGGCGAATCGGGTAGTCCTTGTTGTTGCCAACGGTGCGCGGATATTTGAGTATGATACACTACTTCAGGCACAGACATGGGATGATGCTATGGTTGATAAGGCTCTCCTTCATTTTAAAGGGAGAGAGTGTCGAGATCAGTTCGTCGTCACTAGTATGAATGGGAGTTTTGTCAAGGAAGGAACTGTTTTTACAGACCTAGAAAAATTTATGACTCCAGAGATGATTGAAAAACTTTACCAAAGGACTAATTTTGTGGATGAACTAAACTCAGACCTCTTTGGAGGAGTCCTAAAGATGAGCATGGTCGTTGGTGAGGAACGTTCTAGTTCAGTTTTGCAGGAAATCAATGACCTCTTTGATGGTCGTGTAAGAGCTGTTTCTAGCGGTTATGGCTGTATTGATATCCTGCAGGCTGGAGTTCACAAGGCCTGGGGATTGGAAGAATTACTCAAGCGCTGGAATTTGACATCGGAACAGATCATGGCTTTTGGTGATAGCGAAAATGATGTTGAGATGTTGGAGATGGCTGGAACTGCCTATGCTATGGAAAATGCTGATGAAGAGGCCAAGGCAGTTGCAACTGCCCTAGCTCCAGCTAACAGCCAGGCGGGTGTGTATCAGATTCTAGAAAAGTGGTTAGAGAAAGAGGGATAAGGTGGCAGTACAGTTATTAGAAAATTGGCTTCTAAAAGAGCAAGCAAAGATTCAGACCAAGTATCGTGAACTCAATCAGATTTCTCTTTTAGAACCAGATATGATTTTTATCGGCGATTCGATTGTAGAATACTACCCTTTGCAAGAGTTACTCGGGACTGCCAAGACGATTGTTAATCGAGGCATCCGAGGTTACCAGACGGGGCTTCTACTAGACAATCTTGATGCACATCTGTATGGTGATGCTGTCGATCAAATTGTTCTCCTAATTGGGACAAATGATATTGGAAAAGATATTTCCATGAATGAAGCCTTGGATAATCTTGAGCGTGTGATCCAATCGATTGCCCGAGAATATCCACTGTCACAAATAAAGCTCCTTTCGATTCTACCGGTCAATGAAGGAGAAGAATACAAGCAGACAGTATACATTCGTACCAATGAAAAGATCAGAGAATGGAATCAAGCCTATGAGGCTCTAGCATCCGCCTATATGCAGGTAGATTTTGTGTCGATTTATGATAGTTTGACAGATTCAGAAGGGCAACTTCAATCAGCCTATACAACGGATGGTCTCCATCTGAGTGTAGCCGGTTATCAAGCCTTATCAGATGTTTTGAAAACGTATCTTTTCTAAAGAATTGGCTTGATTTTGCATTTTTTATTAAGATAGGTTATAATAGTTCTATAATCTTGGGGTCGTTACGGATTCGACAGGCATTATGAGGCATATTTTGCAACCCGTGTGGCGACGTAAACGCTCAGTTAAATATAACTGCAAAAAATAACACTTCTTACGCTCTAGCTGCCTAAAAACCAGCAGGCGTGACCTGATTTGGATTGCTCGTGTTCAATGACAGGTCTTATGATTAGCGAGATACGATCAAGCCTTGTCTAGTGGTTTGATAAGAGATTAATAGACTCGCAGTTCCTAGGCTTGAGTTATGTGTCGAGGGACTGTTAAAACAATACATAACCTATGGTTGTAGACAAATATGTTGGCAGGTGTTTGGACGTGGGTTCGACTCCCACCGGCTCCATTATGAACGGGTATACAGTATGATTTTTTCAAAATTTTATCCTTCGATGTATCCTATTACTTTAGTGTGTTAGTGGAGAATTACTCAAGAGGCTGAAGAGGACGGTTTGCTAAATCGTTAGGTCGGGTAACTGGCGCGGGGGTTCGAATCCCCCATTCTCCGTTAGATAAACCCAGTGTTTTTCTAAACAAATCTGCTTGGAGGTGGTCTCCAAGAGTAAATTTTCATAAAGAGGTGAAACATGAAAAAGATCAAGTTACTAAGTATCTTAGCACTTTCAACAGTTGTCTTAGGTGCATGTTCTGCATTTTCTAATCAGTCATCTGAAGCTTCTTCTGACAACAAGGAGAAAACGGAACAAGTTGAGAAGAAGGATGAAGCAGCGGAAGTTAAAGAGAAAGTTACAAAAGATGCTGAAATTCTCCTAGACTCTGTTCTCACTAGCGACTCTGCACGATTCAAGAAAATTTATGGCGAAACTTATGAAAAATGGACTGAGGCCATTTTTGCAGTGCAAACAAGTGAAAAAATCAAAGAAGAAGGGCTTTCACCTGCATCTACCTATTCAGTACAATGGCACAAAGATTTCCCTGTAGAAACTCCAGAAGAAACCATTTCAGGTTTCTTGAAGATGAGACGTAGATTATATCAAGATATCAGTTCTTACACTGTTAAAGACGTGAAGGTTGATGAATCAGGAAATACAGCGACTGTTACCTTCAACTCTAAGAAGTTACACTCTAAAGGATTGGCTTCATCTACAAGGGAAGTTCTCACTACTCTTATTGGAGGTGTTGATAACCTAGGTAAATACAATCAAGCTGGTTCAAACGTTGACATCAAGCGTTACCAAACATTGGTTTCTTACTGGATTTTTGAGCATCTATTTAAGAAAGATTTCTCAACCTACAGTGACGTTGACCCTAACTTAGCTCATACACCTTTCACTACTGGTGATTTTGATACTGAAATCAAATTAACAAAGGATAAGGATGGAAACTGGCTGATTTCTCAAGAAGATTACCGTACTTTGGCGACAGAGTTGCTTGATGATACAGAAGGTTATGATAAAATTGTCCGTAAAAACTCAACGAAGTCTAATGACAAATCAACAGACAAGTCTTCTGATAAATCTTCAAACAAATCCACTGATAAATCAACAGACAAATCTTCAGATAAAAAAGATAAAAGCAATATCTAATCTTTAGATTTAAAAGAAAAACAAGTAGTCAAAATAAACTACTTGTTTTTTTATGAATTAGGATACAAAAATGTGGTGTGATAGTTAGAGTAACTCAGCCTTTCATTTCTATGTATTGTTCTTAGAACGATAAAAAACTGCATTGAGGTGCAGTTTTTCTTTTTTCTACGGAAGACATGGGATTCGAACCCACGCACGCTGTTACACGCCTACCGCGTTTCCAACACGGCCTCTTAAGCCTCTTGAGTAATCTTCCAATACTTACTCAAATAGTCTACCATAAAGCCACTTATCTTGCAATAAAAATTTTGGAAATAAGAAAAATGATAGAATTTGACAGAAAATGACAAAAATTGCTTGACTTTGATAGAAATTGTGCTAGAATGAATAGTGTAAACGATAACAGGAGGTGATTTGGTGTTAAAAACTGAGCGGAAGCAACTGATTTTAGAGGAGTTAAATCAACATCATGTAGTTTCCTTAGAAAAATTGGTTAGTCTATTAGAAACATCAGAATCGACAGTACGAAGAGATTTGGACGAGTTGGAGGTGGAAAACAAACTTCGCCGTGTCCATGGTGGAGCAGAATTGCCCCACTCCTTGCAGGAAGAAGAAACCATCCAAGAAAAATCTGTCAAAAACCTTCAAGAGAAGAAGCTACTGGCTCAGAAAGCAGCCTCTCTTATTAAGGAAAAAGATGTCATTTTTATCGATGCTGGAACGACAACTGCTTTTTTAATCAAGGAATTGGTTAATAAGAATATTACAGTTGTGACCAACTCCATTCACCATGCGGTTCAGTTGGTTGAAAAACAGATTCCAACTGTCATGGTTGGAGGAAGTGTCAAGATGGCAACAGATGCATGTATCGGTGGAGTTGCTCTTAATCAAATTAACCAATTGCACTTTGACCGTGCCTTTATCGGGATGAATGGTGTGGACGATGGTTATTATACGACTCCTGATATGGAGGAGGGAGCCGTTAAGCGTGCTATTTTGGAGAATGCCAAACAGACTTATGTCTTGGTCGATTCGTCAAAGATTGGTCAAACTTGCTTTGCCAAGGTAGCACCACTTAAACGCGCTATTGTCATCACAAGTCAAGGGCATGAGCTCTTGCAGGCTATTAAGAAGAAAACGGAGGTAATAGAAGTATGATTTATACAGTCACACTTAATCCATCCATAGACTATATCGTGCGCTTGGAGCAAGTTCAAGTCGGTAGTGTCAATCGTATGGACAGTGATGATAAGTTTGCTGGTGGGAAAGGAATCAATGTTAGCCGTGTTTTGAAGCGCTTGGGTATTCCAAATACAGCGACTGGATTTATCGGAGGTTTTACTGGTAAATTTATCACAGATACTTTGGCAGAAGAGGAAATCGAAACGCATTTTGTCCAAGTAGCAGAAGATACTCGCATCAATGTCAAGATTAAAGCAGACCAAGAAACAGAAATCAATGGAACAGGTCCAACTGTGGAACCAGCTCAGCTAGAAGAGTTGAAAGCTATTTTGTCTAGTTTGACTGCAGAAGATACGGTGGTGTTTGCAGGTTCAAGTGCTAAGAATCTAGGTAATGTTATCTACAAAGATTTGATTGCCTTGACACGCCAGACTGGTGCGCAAGTGGTTTGTGATTTTGAAGGACAGACCTTGATTGATAGTTTGGACTACCAGCCACTTTTGGTTAAACCAAACAATCACGAGCTTGGAGCTATCTTTGGAGTGAAACTCGAAAGTTTAGAAGAAATCGAGAACTATGCTCGTCAGTTACTGGTCAAAGGAGCTCAAAACGTTATTATCTCCATGGCTGGCGACGGTGCTCTTCTTGTCACATCTGAGGGAGCATACTTCGCAAAACCTATCAAGGGAACAGTCAAGAATTCAGTGGGAGCTGGTGACTCTATGGTTGCTGGGTTTACAGGTGAATTTGTCAAATCTAAAGATGCAGTAGAAGCCTTCAAATGGGGAGTAGCTTGTGGAACAGCAACGACCTTCTCGGATGACTTGGCAACAGCGGAATTTATTAAAGAAACATATGAAAAAGTTGAGGTAGAAAAACGATGAAAATTCAAGACCTATTGAGAAAAGATGTCATGTTGCTGGATTTACAGGCAACTGAAAAAACAGCTGTTATCGAAGAGATGATTAAAAGTTTGGTAGATCACGGTTACGTGACGGATTTTGAAACCTTTAAAGAAGGAATTGTAGCGCGTGAAGCTCTCACTTCCACTGGTTTGGGTGACGGAATCGCTATGCCTCACAGTAAAAACTCTGCTGTCAAAGAAGCAACAGTTCTCTTTGCAAAGTCAAATAAGGGTGTTGACTATGAAAGTTTGGATGGGCAACCAACAGACCTCTTCTTCATGATTGCAGCTCCAGAAGGTGCCAATGATACTCACTTGGCAGCCTTGGCAGAATTGTCTCAATACTTGATGAAAGAAGGTTTCGCTGACAAACTTCGTCAAGTAACATCTGCAGATCAAGTTATCGAACTCTTTGACCAAGCTTCAGAAACAGCTGAGCAGCCTGTTCAAGCACCTGCCAATGAATCTGGTGACTTTATCGTTGCTGTTACGGCTTGTACGACAGGTATTGCCCACACATACATGGCCCAAGAAGCCCTTCAAAAAGTGGCTGCTGAAATGGGTGTTGGGATAAAGGTTGAAACCAACGGAGCTAGTGGTGTTGGGAACCAATTGACTGCAGAGGACATTCGCAAGGCTAAAGCTGTTATCGTCGCAGCAGACAAGGCAGTAGAAATGGATCGTTTTGATGGTAAACCTTTGGTTAACCGTCCAGTTGCAGACGGTATCCGTAAGACTGAAGAATTGATCAATTTGGCTCTTTCAGGAGATGCTGAAGTTTATCGTGCTGCAAATGGAGCAAAAGCTGCAACAGCATCTAATGAAAAACAAAGTATCGGTGGTGCTTTCTACAAACACTTGATGAGTGGTGTATCTCAAATGTTGCCATTCGTTATCGGTGGTGGTATCATGATTGCCCTCGCCTTCTTAATCGACGGAGCTTTTGGTGTGCCACAAGATAGTCTTGGCAATCTCGGATCCTACCATGAACTAGCTTCTATGTTCATGAAAATTGGTGGAGCAGCCTTTGGCTTGATGCTTCCAGTTTTTGCAGGATACGTAGCCTACTCTATCGCTGAAAAACCAGGTTTGGTAGCTGGTTTCGTTGCTGGTGCTATTGCCAAAGAAGGTTTTGCCTTTGGTAAAATCCCTTATGCTGCAGGAGGTGAAGCAACTTCAACTCTTGCAGGTGTCTCATCTGGTTTCCTAGGTGCACTTGTTGGTGGATTTATCGCAGGTGCCTTGGTTCTCGCTATCAAGAAATACGTAAAAGTGCCACGTTCACTTGAAGGTGCTAAATCAATCCTTCTCTTGCCACTTTTTGGAACAATCTTGACTGGATTTGTTATGCTAGCTGTTAACATCCCAATGGCAGCAATCAACACTGCTATGAATGACTTCCTAGGCGGTCTTGGAGGAGGTTCAGCTGTCCTTCTTGGTATCGTTCTTGGAGGCATGATGGCTGTTGACATGGGTGGACCAGTCAACAAAGCTGCTTATGTCTTTGGTACAGGTACGCTTGCAGCAACTGTTTCTTCAGGTGGTTCTGTGGCCATGGCAGCAGTTATGGCTGGAGGAATGGTGCCACCACTTGCTATCTTTGTCGCAACCCTTCTTTTCAAAGATAAATTTACCAAAGAAGAACGCAACTCTGGTTTGACAAACATCATCATGGGCTTGTCATTTATCACTGAGGGAGCAATTCCATTTGGTGCAGCAGACCCAGCTCGTGCGATTCCTAGCTTCATCCTTGGTTCGGCAGTAGCAGGCGGACTCGTTGGTCTTGCTGGTATCAAACTCATGGCGCCACACGGAGGAATCTTCGTCATTGCTCTTACTTCAAATGCCCTTCTCTACCTTGCCTTTGTCTTGGTTGGCGCAATTGTAAGTGGTGTGGTTTATGGTTACCTACGCAAGCCACAAGCATAAAAAGGATTAGAATAGAAAGATTGTTACCATTTGGTGCAATCTTTTTCTCTATTCGAAATGCCTATGAAATATGATATAATAGAAGAATGGCAAACAAGAATACTACAAAAACAAGACGGAGACCGTCTAAAGCAGAACTCGAAAGAAAACAGGCTATTCAGAGGATGTTGATTTCCTTAGGGATTGCTTTATTGTTGATTATTGCAGCCCTCAAGCTTGGTGCGGCGGGTATCACCCTTTATAATCTCATTCGACTGGTGGTCGGAAGTTTGGCCTATGTGGCCATTGGTGCCCTACTCATTTATCTTTTTTTATTTAAATGGATCCGCAAGCAAGAGGGGCTTCTGTCAGGATTTCTTTGTATCTTCGCTGGCTTGCTCTTGATTTTTGAGGCCTACTTGGTTTGGAAATATGGCTTGGAGCAGTCAGTTCTAAAAGGGACCCTGTCTCAAGTTATGACGGACTTGACTGGTATGCGAGTGACTAGCTTCGCTGGTGGAGGCTTGCTTGGTGTTGGACTCTATATCCCCATATCCTTTCTTTTCTCAAATATCGGATCGTACTTTATTGGAGTTCTCTTGATTCTAGTTGGGGCACTCTTGGTTAGTCCTTGGTCTATTTATGATGTTGCAGCCTTTATTGGAGCTCAGTTCAGATCCTTCATGGAAAAACAGGAACAGAGAAAACAGGAACGCTTCATCAAGAGAGAAGAAGAGAAGGCTCGTCAAGAAGCTGAAGAAGCTGCCAGAATTCAGAGAGAACAAGAAGAACAGGATGCATTACCGCTTCCTCCTGTAGATCCTGAAACGGGAGAAATCTTATCAGAGGTACCAGACTACGATTTCCCCCCAATTCCTGAGGAAGAGTGGATCGAACCGGAGATTATCCTCCCTCAAGCTGATTTTGACGTTTCAGATGTGGAAGAAGACTTTGAGGATGAAGAGGTACAGGTTGATTTTTCTGCCAAGGAAGCCCTCGAATACAAGCTACCAAGCTTGCAACTCTTTGCGCCAGATAAACCAAAAGATCAGTCCAAGGAAAAGAAGATTGTTCGAGAAAATATCAAAATCCTAGAAGAAACCTTTGCCAGCTTTGGTATCAAGGTGACGGTGGAACGGGCTGAAATTGGACCATCAGTTACCAAGTATGAAGTCAAGCCGGCCGTTGGTGTACGGGTTAACCGCATTTCCAATCTGGCAGACGACTTAGCGCTGGCTCTGGCGGCCAAGGATGTTCGGATTGAGGCTCCGATTCCTGGTAAATCCTTAGTCGGAATTGAGGTTCCTAACTCTGAAATTGCGACCGTTTCCTTCCGAGAACTCTGGGAACAGTCTCAGACTAAACCAGAAAATCTCCTCGAAATTCCTCTAGGGAAGGCGGTTAATGGAACGGCTCGCACCTTTGACCTTTCCAAGATGCCCCACCTACTCGTTGCAGGTTCGACGGGATCAGGGAAGTCAGTCGCAGTTAATGGTATTATCGCTAGCATTCTTATGAAAGCAAGACCCGATCAGGTCAAGTTTATGATGGTCGATCCTAAGATGGTTGAGCTATCGGTTTACAATGACATTCCTCACCTCTTGATTCCAGTTGTGACAAATCCACGCAAGGCCAGCAAGGCCCTGCAAAAGGTTGTGGATGAGATGGAAAATCGTTACGAACTCTTTGCTAAGGTTGGAGTACGAAATATCGCTGGTTACAATGCCAAGGTTGAGGAATTTAATAGCCAATCTGAGTACAAACAAGTACCTCTGCCTTTGATTGTTGTCATTGTGGATGAGTTGGCAGACCTCATGATGGTGGCTAGCAAGGAAGTAGAAGATGCCATCATTCGTCTCGGACAGAAGGCGCGTGCCGCAGGGATTCACATGATTCTCGCAACACAGCGCCCATCGGTTGATGTTATCTCTGGCCTTATCAAGGCCAATGTTCCATCTCGTGTGGCTTTTGCAGTTTCATCAGGTACAGATTCACGAACCATCTTGGATGAAAATGGAGCAGAAAAACTGCTCGGTCGAGGAGATATGCTCTTTAAACCAATCGATGAAAATCACCCAGTCCGTCTACAAGGATCCTTTATCTCAGATGATGATGTTGAACGCATCGTAAACTTCATCAAGGCTCAGGCGGATGCGGACTACGATGACAGCTTTGACCCAGGAGATGTTCCTGAAAATGAAGGAGATTTCTCTGACGGTGAAGCTGGTGGCGATCCGCTTTTTGAAGAAGCTAAGGCTTTGGTTATCGAAACCCAGAAAGCTAGTGCTTCGATGATTCAGCGTCGTTTGTCGGTTGGATTTAATCGTGCGACCCGCCTTATGGAAGAACTCGAAATGGCAGGTGTCATCGGTCCAGCTGAGGGAACCAAACCACGAAAAGTATTGCAACAATAAAAAAAATAACTTCTTTCCAAATTTGGAAAGAAGTTATTTTTGTAATTACTGGTTCGTTTTAGTTTCAGAACTCGTCGTATTTGACTGTGTTCCATTATCGCTTGTTTCTTTATTTGTAGCAGGTGTGGAAGAGTCCTGAGTTGTTGTTTTCTGTTCTTCTTTTTTCTCCTCTTTCTTGTTGGATTGGGAAGTTTCTTCTTGTGGGGTATTTTCTTTAGTAGAAGTGTTGTCCCTGTTAGGAGTAGTATTTTCCTGAGGGGATTCTTTTTGAATTTCCTTGACAACAGTTGTTTGAGTTGTCGTCGGTTCTTTCTTGTTGTTTTTGTTATTATCCATAGCGTTCATGATGGTGATAGTAGCGGTGATTAGGCCAAGGATACTACCGATGGTAGCAATCGTTTTTTGAAAGACAGTAAATCCCTTTTTGATGTGTTCTGTTTTTGGTTTTGAAGTTCTACGATAGTTAGACATGATACTCTCCTTTAATTATGATTTATTATACCTCATTTCTTTAAAAAAATCTTAAAAAAAGAGAAACCTCCCTTTCTTGTCGCAGGTCTCTTTTCGTGATACAATAGAAGGAGTGATTTTAGAAAGCGTGAGAAAACATGATCTACTTTGATAATTCGGCGACAACTAAGCCTTATCCTGAAGCACTTGAAACCTACATGCAGGTTGCTTCAAAAATTGTAGGAAATCCGTCTAGTCTCCATCGTTTGGGAGATCAGGCAACACGAATTTTAGATGCTTCCCGGCAGCAAATTGCAGATTTGATTGGGAAGAAGAGTGATGAAATCTTCTTTACCTCTGGTGGAACAGAAGGGGATAACTGGGTCATCAAGGGTGTGGCCTTTGAAAAAGCCCAGTATGGCAAGCACATCATCGTATCAGCTATTGAGCATCCAGCAGTCAAGGAGTCAGCTCTATGGCTGAAAAGTCAAGGTTTTGAGATAGATTTTGCTCCAGTTGATGAGAAAGGATTTGTGGATGTTGAAGCATTAGCAGATTTGATACGTCCTGATACGACTCTCGTCTCCATCATGGCAGTTAACAATGAAATCGGCTCTATCCAGCCTATTGAGGCTATTTCAGAACTCTTGGCAGATAAGCCAACTATTTCCTTCCATGTTGATGCAGTTCAGGCACTTGCTAAGATTCCAACTGAAAACTATCTAACTGATCGAGTGGATTTTGCGACCTTTTCGAGTCATAAGTTTCATGGTGTCAGAGGTGTTGGATTTGTCTATATCAAGTCTGGTAAGAAGATTACGCCTCTTTTAACTGGTGGTGGTCAGGAGCGAGACTCTCGTTCGACAACTGAAAATGTTGCTGGAATTGCAGCGACAGCCAAGGCTCTCCGTTTGGCTATGGAAAAGTTAGCTATCTTTGCTAGTAAGACAGGGCAAATGAAGGCAGTCATTCGTCAAGCCCTTCTGGATTATCCAGATATTTTTGTCTTTTCAGATGAGGATGACTTTGCCCCTCATATCCTGACTTTTGGGATTAAAGGTGTTCGTGGTGAAGTCATTGTTCACGCTTTTGAAGACTATGACATTTTCATTTCGACAACCTCTGCTTGTTCGTCCAAGGCAGGAAAACCCGCAGGGACCTTGATTGCCATGGGAGTGGACAAGGATAAGGCCCAGTCAGCTGTTCGCCTAAGCCTAGACTTGGAAAATGACATGAGTCAGGTCGAGCAGTTCTTGACCAAGCTAAAATTAATTTACAATCAAACTAGAAAAGTAAGATAGGAGCATTTATGCAGTATTCAGAAATTATGATTCGTTACGGAGAATTGTCAACCAAGCACAAAAATCGTATGCGTTTCATTAATAAACTTCGTAATAATATTTCAGACGTTTTGTCTATCTATCCCCAGGTTAAGGTAACCGCAGATCGCGACCGTGCCCACGCTTACCTCAATGGAGCAGATTACACAGCAGTTGCAGAATCGCTCAAACAAGTCTTTGGAATTCAAAATTTTTCTCCTGTGTATAAGATTGAAAAGTCAGTGGACGTTCTGAAGTCTGCTGTCCAAGAGATTATGAAGGAAATCTATAAGGAAGGCATGACCTTTAAAATCACTAGTAAGCGAAGCGACCACAACTTTGAACTCGACAGTCGTGAACTCAATCAAACTCTTGGTGGTGCTGTTTTCGAGGCTATTCCAAACGTGCAAGCTCAGATGAAAAATCCAGATATTAATCTTCAGGTTGAGATTCGTGAGGAGGCTGCCTATCTTTCCTATGAAACTTTTCGTGGAGCTGGAGGATTACCTGTGGGAAGTTCTGGTAAAGGTATGCTTATGTTGTCAGGAGGGATTGACTCACCTGTAGCAGGTTATTTAGCCCTTAAACGAGGGGTTGATATTGAAGCCGTCCACTTTGCTAGCCCACCTTACACCAGTCCTGGTGCCCTCAAGAAAGCCCACGATTTGACTCGGAAATTGACCAAGTTTGGTGGCAATATCCAGTTTATCGAGGTACCTTTTACAGAGATTCAAGAGGAAATCAAGGCTAAGGCGCCAGAAGCCTACCTCATGACCTTGACGCGTCGTTTTATGATGCGCATTACCGACCGAATCCGTGAGGTACGAAATGGTTTAGTTATCATCAATGGGGAAAGTCTTGGTCAAGTAGCCAGCCAGACCTTGGAAAGCATGCAGACCATCAACGCTGTGACTAGCACTCCAATCATTCGTCCCGTGGTTACCATGGACAAGTTGGAAATCATTGACATCGCGCAGGAAATCGATACCTTTGAAATTTCAATTCAGCCTTTTGAGGACTGCTGTACTATTTTTGCGCCTGATCGTCCTAAGACTAATCCTAAGATAGAGAATGCTGAGCAGTATGAAAAACGCATGGATGTTGAAGGCTTGGTTGAGCGAGCAGTGGCAGGGATTATGATCACTAAGATTACACCTCAGGTTGAAAAAGATGCTGTGGATGAATTGATTGACAATTTCCTCTAATCAGAAAACCCAGAAGAATTTAGAATATTAAATGAAAAAAGTTAGTTATTTATCCTTAAAATGGACAATTACTGACTTTTTTTCTATTTTTGTGGTATAATAAGATAAAATTTTGAATATAGAGAGTTTTCTGACAATGAATCATTCCTACTTTTACTTAAAAATGAAAGAACACAAACTCAAGGTTCCTTATACAGGAAAAGAGCGTCGTGTGCGTGTGCTCCTGCCAAAGGACTACGAGAAAGACACAGACCGTTTTTACCCTGTTGTTTACTTTCATGATGGACAAAATGTCTTTTACAGCAAGGAGTCCTATATCGGACACTCTTGGAAGATTATTCCAGCCATTAAGCGGAATCCTGACATCAGTCGCATGATTGTCGTTGCCATAGATAATGACGGCATGGGACGGATGAATGAGTATGCGGCTTGGAAGTTTCAAGAATCTCCTATCCCAGGCCAGCAGTTTGGCGGTAAGGGTGTGGAGTATGCCGAGTTTGTCATGGAGGTGGTCAAGCCTTTTATCGATGAAACCTACCGAACCAAAGCTGATCGCCAGCACACGGCTATGATTGGTTCGTCACTAGGAGGCAATATTACCCAGTTTATCGGACTAGAGTACCAAGACCGAATTGGTTGTCTAGGTGTCTTCTCATCTGCCAACTGGCTTCACCAAGAAGCCTTTAACCGCTATATCGAGCGCAAGAAATTGTCGCCTGAACAGCGCATTTTCATCTATGTAGGAACAGAAGAAGCAGACGATACGGACAAGACCCTAATGGCTGGCAATATTAAGCAAGCCTATATCGATTCGTCGCTTCGCTATTACCGTGATTTGATTGCAGGTGGAGTAGGCTTGGATAATCTTGTCTTGAAAGTTCAGTCTGGTGCTATCCATAGTGAGATTCCATGGTCGGAAAATTTACCAGACTGTCTCCGATTTTTTGCAGAGAAATGGTAAGTTAAGAAAGGAGAAAGCCAATGCATATTGAAAAGCTTAGCCACTGGAGTGGCAATCTTAATCGTGAAATGTACCTCAACCGTTATGGACATGCTGGGATTCCAGTTGTTGTTTTTGCTTCATCTGGTGGTAGTCACAACGAATACTATGATTTTGGCATGATTGACGCCTGTGCTTCCTTTATCGAGGAAGGCCGTGTTCAGTTTTTTACCTTATCCAGTGTTGACAGTGAGAGCTGGCTGGCTACTTGGAAAAATAGTCATGACCAAGCGGAGATGCATCGAGCTTACGAACGCTATGTGATTGAGGAGGCGATTCCTTTTATCAAGCACAAGACAGGTTGGTTTGATGGGATGATGACGACGGGTTGCTCCATGGGAGCCTACCATGCACTCAATTTCTTCCTCCAGCATCCAGATGTCTTTACCAAGGTGATTGCCCTCAGTGGTGTTTACGACGCACGTTTCTTCGTTGGCGATTACTACAATGATGATGCTATTTACCAAAACTCACCTGTAGATTATATCTGGAATCAAAACGACGGCTGGTTTATTGATCGTTACCGTCAGGCAGAAATCGTCGTTTGTACGGGACTTGGTGCCTGGGAACAAGACGGTCTACCATCTTTCTACAAGCTTAAAGAAGCCTTTGACCAGAAACAAATTCCAGCCTGGTTTGCTGAATGGGGACACGATGTCGCCCACGACTGGGAATGGTGGCGTAAACAAATGCCCTATTTTCTTGGACACCTGTATCTATAAAAGGAGTTGCCTATGAATTACCTTGTTATTTCTCCCTACTATCCGCAAAACTTCCAACAGTTTACCATCGAGCTAGCCAATAAAGGCATTACCGTTTTGGGGATTGGTCAAGAACCTTACGAACAACTAGATGAACCTTTGCGCAATAGCTTGACCGAGTATTTCCGTGTAGATAATCTTGAGAATATAGACGAAGTCAAGCGTGCGGTTGCCTTTCTTTTCTACAAGCATGGTTCTATCGACCGCATCGAGTCCCACAATGAATACTGGCTTGAGCTGGACGCAACACTCAGAGAGCAATTCAATGTCTTTGGTGCCAAACCAGAGGATCTCAAAAAGACCAAATATAAGTCTGAGATGAAGAAACTTTTCAAAAAAGCAGGCGTCCCTGTGGTACCTGGAGCTGTTATCCATACGGAAGCAGATGTGGATAAAGCAGTGAACGAAATCGGTCTACCAATGATTGCCAAACCTGACAATGGAGTGGGAGCGGCAGCAACCTTTAAACTTGAGACAGAAGAAGATGTAAATCACTTTAAGGCTGAATGGGATCATTCAACCGTTTATTTCTTTGAAAAATTTGTCACTTCTAGCGAAATCTGTACCTTTGACGGACTTGTGGACAAGGATGGTAATATCGTCTTTTCAACGACTTTTGACTACGCCCATACACCACTTGATCTCATGATTTATAAGATGGACAATTCCTACTATGTGCTTAAGGATATGGATCCCAAACTGCGCAAGTATGGTGAGGCCATTGTCAAAGAATTTGGAATGAGAGAACGCTTTTTCCATATCGAGTTTTTCCGTGACGGGGACGACTACATTGCCATTGAGTACAATAACCGTCCTGCAGGTGGCTTTACCATTGATGTTTATAACTTTGCTCACTCTTTGGACCTCTATCGTGGCTATGCAGCTATTGTCGCAGGAGAAGAGTTCCCAGCATCAGAGTTTGAACCTCAATACTGTCTAGCTACATCACGTCGTGCCAATGCAAATTATGTCTATTCAGAAGAAGACTTGCTTGCTAAGTACAGCCAGCAATTCAAGGTCAAAAAAATCATGCCAGCAGCTTTTGCAGAGCTACAAGGGGACTACCTTTATATGCTGACCACTCCGAGTCGCCAAGAGATGGAGCAGATGATTGTAGACTTTGGTCAACGTCAAGAATAACGATTAGGATGAAAGGAGTTTGACTCCTTTTGTCCTTTTCTTAAAGATAAGTTAAATAAAGCGTTTTCCATAGATTCTTTTAGAAAAGATATTGCTAAAAGGGCTAAAAATTGATAGAATAAGGATTGTCTAAAAAAATTTAAGGAGAATCTATCAAATGGATTTTACATGGGCTATTAAATATGCCACAGAATTCTTGGGAACTGCTATTTTGATCATTCTTGGTAATGGTGCAGTTGCTAACGTTGAACTTAAAGGTACGAAAGGTCACCAAAGTGGCTGGCTCGTTATCGCGGTTGGTTATGGTATGGGGGTTATGATCCCAGCTTTGATGTTTGGTAATGTATCTGGTAACCACATCAACCCAGCTTTCACTCTTGGACTTGCTGTTAGTGGACTTTTCTCTTGGGAGCAAGTACCATATTACATCCTAGCACAAGTTTTGGGAGCAATCTTTGGTCAAGCTTTGGTTGTAGCGACTCACCGTCCTTACTACTTGAAGACAGAGAACCCTAACAATATCTTGGGTACCTTCTCAACAATTTCAAGCATCGACCACGGTACAAAAGAATCACGTTTTGCAGCTACTGTTAACGGATTCCTCAATGAGTTTGTAGGTTCATTTGTTCTTTTCTTTGCAGCACTTGGTTTGACTAAAAACTTCTTTGGTGCTGAGGTTCTTCAATACATGAAACAAATGGCTACTCAAGCTGGACAAACTGTTGATTTAAGTGAATTGGCAGTGAAAGCTCAAGTAGCTCCACATACAGCTGCTGGGATCTCAGTTGCGCACTTGGCACTTGGTTTCCTAGTGATGGCCTTGGTAACTTCACTTGGTGGACCTACTGGACCTGGTTTGAACCCAGCTCGTGACTTTGGACCACGTCTTCTTCACGAACTCCTTCCAAAATCAGTTCTTGGTCAACACAAGGGTGATTCAAAATGGTGGTATGCATGGGTTCCAGTTGTAGCTCCAATTGCAGCGGGTATTGCAGCAGTAGCACTATTCAAACTACTTTACCTATAAGAAATGAAACTGGGGTATCCCAGTTTTTTTCTTGTAAAATTTCTAAATAAAATAGATATGGCTTGTAAAATATTCGAAAATCCTTTAAAATAAAAGAGTTGGAGGAATATATGAATGTGAATGAGATTGTTCGGATCGTTCCGACTTTGAAAGTTAATAATCGAAAATTAAATGAAAGTTTTTACATTGAAACCCTGGGGATGAAACCTTTGCTGGAAGAGTCTGCCTTTCTTTCCTTAGGCGACCAGACAGCTACGGAGAGATTGATTTTAGAAGAGGCTCCAAGCATGCGAACACGCAGAGTTGAAGGGCTTAAGAAGCTAGCTAGACTCTTGATAAAGGTTGAGAATCCTTCTGAAATTGAAGCTCTTCTTTCTCAGATGAAGTCTCTTCCTCGCCTATTTAAAGGAAACCGAGGGTATGCTTTTGAGATTGTTTCACCTGAAGAGGATGTGATCCTTGTTCATGCGGAAAATGATGTAAGAGATCTGGTTCTACTGGAAACTGTTCCTGAATTTTATTCAAATACAAGTATAAAATACTTGAGCCAATTTGAGGTTTCTATGGAGTTGCGTTTGCCTGAAGGGACAGAGAGTTTACTTGATTCTGAAGGAGTAGCGCAAGCAATCATCTTTACTAAAGGGCAAGGACAAGATTTGGCTGTTGAAAACAATGTCACTTGGGACCTGACGATGTTAAAATTTTTAGTCAAGAATTTTGATCTAACCAGTCTTCGTCAGAAATTTGAAAAGACAGGCTACTTTGTCCCTAAGTCTGAAAAATTCTTCCTTGGTAAAGATACCAATAACATTGAATTGTGGTTTGAAGAAGCATGAAGTTGGAAAAAATTCTAAGAAAAATAGAAAATCAAATCGAGGCAGGGATTTATCCCGGGGCCTCTTTTGCGTATTATAAGGATGGTGAATGGAAAGAGTCTTATCTGGGATTGAGTGATCCAGAACTGGGCTTAAAGACGGAGAGCGATTTGGTTTATGATCTGGCTAGTGTGAGTAAGGTCGTTGGAGTGGGGACGGTTCTTATCTTCTTGTGGCAGCAGGGCAAATTAGATATTGATCGACCGGTGATGGATTTTTTACCGGAGTGTGATTATCCTGATATCACTATACGGCAACTTCTGACCCATGCCACAGACTTAGATCCCTTTATTCCCAACCGAGACAAGTTAAGTGCAGAGGAATTGAGAGA